>JANPIV010000001.1:0-72414 GCA_031425155.1 Saprospirales bacterium
CAATTCCAAAATGGTGCGATTAGAAGCGAACTGGCCGCGATCATCTTCTTTCCCGCTACCGCGTTTCAATTCCAAAATGGTGCGATTAGAAGGCGCAACCGTCACGGGCGGCGATGGCGCAACCGTCAGTTTCAATTCCAAAATGGTGCGATTAGAAGCGCCACGGGTGCCAACCGCAACTACTCCTTTGCCAGTTTCAATTCCAAAATGGTGCGATTAGAAGCCAGTACGTCCAGCAGCAGTATGCCACCTGCAATATGTTTCAATTCCAAAATGGTGCGATTAGAAGATGGTTTTGAGCAAGTCCACAATGTTGGTCATCCAGTTTCAATTCCAAAATGGTGCGATTAGAAGATGCCAGTCCACCATGCCAGAAGTACAGTAACTCCAGTTTCAATTCCAAAATGGTGCGATTAGAAGTGGGGTAGATTGTCGGTGAAACGAATTGTAATTTCTTGTTTCAATTCCAAAATGGTGCGATTAGAAGATTTTGTAAGGAGTGACCGAATCGGCCTGCATGGGAGTTTCAATTCCAAAATGGTGCGATTAGAAGCTTAGGCCATTTATAGTTTTAGGCCATTCCGACTTTGTTTCAATTCCAAAATGGTGCGATTAGAAGCCTTTTACCCCTGCTTACGCAGGCCCAGGCCCAGATGTTTCAATTCCAAAATGGTGCGATTAGAAGAATACCTACGTAAAAGCAACCGGGGCAACTGATTACGTTTCAATTCCAAAATGGTGCGATTAGAAGGTTCGTCTGTTCCGCAAACAGGTTTTACGCTTACAAGTTTCAATTCCAAAATGGTGCGATTAGAAGTTTACCTGTGCTTCACGCTCGATCAGACCGACTATGTTTCAATTCCAAAATGGTGCGATTAGAAGCGGATGCAAAGCACCGTGCCCTACACGACCGAAAGGTTTCAATTCCAAAATGGTGCGATTAGAAGTCCGGTAGCCGCGCAGCATGGCGGCAAACATGGCCAGTTTCAATTCCAAAATGGTGCGATTAGAAGCGGTAACGTGAAAACCTGCCTGCTTATAGCCGATGGTTTCAATTCCAAAATGGTGCGATTAGAAGGCAGATTGACCCCGTGGCTACGCACGATCTTTTGTTGTTTCAATTCCAAAATGGTGCGATTAGAAGGTGTCCTGCAATTCAATCACCTGCACCACGAAGACAGTTTCAATTCCAAAATGGTGCGATTAGAAGAAGGCAACCCGGTCAAAAACCTCACGGCCACTTTGGTTTCAATTCCAAAATGGTGCGATTAGAAGGATTCGGCGGAACTGGAAAAGGACTATGCTGAAAAGGTTTCAATTCCAAAATGGTGCGATTAGAAGCGGGGTCGGATTTGGGCACTACCTATACGGGCAGCAGGTTTCAATTCCAAAATGGTGCGATTAGAAGATCTTGGCGATGTCCAGTTGGTCGAGCAGCGTGGTAGTTTCAATTCCAAAATGGTGCGATTAGAAGGTTCGCTGACGCTGAAAACCAAAACGGGCAAAACCGGTTTCAATTCCAAAATGGTGCGATTAGAAGACATGAAAAGGTATTTTGTTGCTATTTCATCTTTAAAGTTTCAATTCCAAAATGGTGCGATTAGAAGCCGTAGCAATTAAATTTATAATATACTGACAGTCAACAACTTAAAAAACGAAAATGCAATAATTTTAGGGTATAAAGTCGTCGAAGGGTAATAGGGCAAAAAAGCTAGGAGAACGACGACATGCTGATAATGAGCAAGTTAGGTTGACGTTTGTAGTATTTAAGAGGCCAATATAGTGTACTTAATCATGCCCGGCAAGCCTACCGACGACTTTTCTTTCACAAAAAATTATCCAATTCGTTCTTTTCTTTCCCGATCACCGTCTTGTCCAGCCACTTCTTTTCGCGACTGCGGAACACGATCAAACTGTCTTCCGACATCTTCATCATTTGTCTGGCCTCATGCTGCAACTCGCGCAATTTCACTTCCGTGAGTTCGCCCTCAAACACCGAATTTTGAATCCAGTTCAAGTAGCGTCGGCACAGTTTAAGCATCTTGCCTACCCGTTTTTCTCCAATATCATAAACCAGAATAACGTACATATCTAAAATTATTATGTATGAACTATAAACTATAAACAAGAAATGATGCGAAACTCCGTTCATCGTTCCTACTTTATAGTTCATAGTTCTTTAAAATTTACCACCAGATTTTGAATGGCTGATAGGCTGGATCTATCCTCAGAATATACTTGACCAGTTTGTAGCATTCCAGGCGGAGCAGATATTTGTAACTCACTTTTTTGCCAAGTGTGCGGTGTTGGATCGTCTCCGCCAGACGCTCTTCCAGAGCGCGCAGGTAAATCTGCTTTCCAGCAGCATTGAGGAAACAGCCGTTCAATGCATTGTCAAAGTGTTTGGATTGCAGCACTCGCTTGTTCACCAGCGTAAAAATAGTCCGGTCCACTAGGATAGGTTTGAACACCTCAGCCACGTCCAGAGCCAGCGAATAGCGTCGTGCCCCTGGCTCATGTAGGAAACTGATGGTCGGATTGAGTTGGGTGTGGTAAATAGCATCGAGTGCCTGGGTATAACAAACCATATTGCCAAAAGAGATGAGGGCATTTATCTCATTGCCAGGCGGCTGTTTCATGCGGCCGCCTAACTCGAATTCATTCAGAATCAGGTCGAAAGCCGCGTAATAAGTTTGCCGACAGTTGCCTTCCAGGCCCATTAGCGCGGCTACATCGGTCACATCAGCAAAGCCCGCTCGATACTGATCCAGTGCATGGAGTTGAAGGTTCAAATCTCGTCCCCGACCGCCATAATATTTCAGATTGCGGACCATATTGGCCGATGCGCCTTCAATGAAGCCCCGCGCCAGGTGCAAGCGGCGTTTCGGATTAAGATAGGTGCGAGTTTGCTCCACCTGCATCTTGCCAGCCAGCAGGTATTCTTTGGGTTGAAAAGAGCCAGTATAGTGTTCATAGTAATCGAAGAAATGTACACTTATCCGATGCTTGCCGAGGAAGTTGTAGAGTGCACTGTTCGCATCCAAACTGCCAAATACATAGAGGTTCTCCAGCCCTTCGACGGGAATGAATTTCGGCGGCTGCTCCTGGCCGTGTTCGTCTTTCGGTATGAAGCGCAGCGTGTTGTCCTGCCGCTCCAGACGACCAGGATTGAAAAGGTAGTAGGTGTCTTTCACTGGAATTATGAGTTGTAAATTATGAATTATAAAAGTGCGCTATTCCTCACCGATGTAGCATAGATCATAGTAAGCGCACTGCTTGCAATACGGCTTACGAATGACGGGCGGACAGTCTTCCTGCGTTACGATATGCTGCACTTCCAATTCCCAGCCCATGATAGCCTTTCTATCGGAGTCGGTGAGCGGGGATACTGGCTCTGTCTTGCGTAGATCGGGGTACTCAATCAAACCCGAAGCGTCGGCTGCACCATGCTGACCCAACTTGTAGAGATAATATTGTACCTGAGCACGGTGGGCCGATTCGATGGATCGGCCACGCTTGGTCTCGTGGACGGTGCGGGTGCGCGGGTCGTAGAAGTCTATTTTGATGCCGTCGAGTTCGACTTGGGTATATTTGTCCGAGCGGCGTTCGTAGGCCGTATCGCCGATCAGTTTGCCTTCGGCCACCAGTTCGCTGGTCTGCTCCATGCGGATTTCGTGGGCGTGGAGCCAGAGTTTACGGCGGCAGGTGTGGAGATAGGCGATCAGGGTGGCGGTGATTTGCATGGGTGGAATGGTTTGCGCATATGTAGGAGGACATGGATTAGAAGTAATTTAAGATGTTTCACCAAAATCTAGCGGCGGCAGTTTTCTCTCTTTTTTTATAACCCAATTTTGGTACGTAATCCAAGTTGGTGGCAATTAGTAAATCATTCTTTTGGTCTTTGATGATGTGTCCTTTAATTTGGTACCAATACACCGAAACCAATAGTTGGCTTGCCCGGATAAAGTCGCCTTCCGCTTTGAATTCCATATATTGGGACAATAGGTTTTCGCAAAGCACTTCCACTTTCTTGTTGTCATTTTCGATGGCTTCCTCCACCCAGCTTTGCCAATGTCCGGCGATGAGGTTTTCAAAAAATCCATTGATAGTGCAATTAGTAAATCCCTTATCAAAATCGGCTTTTTGTATTTCGTTGTAACCACCTTCATAAACTTGATTACAGGCTACTACTAAATCCGATTCTGAAAGGTGCTGCCGATCCAGTGCTTGTAACACCTGCCAGGTTTTATCCATTACCTCACGGTCATAGATTTTCTCTACATTGCCTATGACGTTTTCAAAAAGAAAAACAGGCGCAATTTCTTTGCTTCCAGCCCGATTGACACGGCCAAACCGTTGAATAAGCGCATCAATTGGCGCATTTTCAATAAACGCTATATCGTAATCAATGTCTAAACTTACTTCGACTGCTTGTGTGGCGACTAGTAGTTGAGGGCGTTTAACAGGGTTTTCGTTGGTAATGGCCTTTTCAATTTCGTTACGGTCAATACGGTGAAACCCACCATGTAGCATCATCTTAGGACCCCCAAATTTAATTTGTTCAAAGAGGTCTTGACAAGTCTTCACATTGTTCACGATGACTAATACGCTCTTCTTTTTTTTCAGTAAATCTTCTATGTCTTTGACTGCATCGCTAAGCGATTTTCCCGGTTGGCAAAAGAGTTGATGACGCTTTTGGGCAAGCACGGCGCGGTCAGATGGCTCGTTTTCTTCGGGAGCGTGAAATTTGGAGCCGTCACCGTCGAATATTTCCTTGATAATCAAATCCTGTAAAAATTGCGGTATCGTCGCCGACATAAAGAATATCCGTGCGTTGAGTTGCGGAGACTTCAACCACTTTACCGTTGCTAAAAGTAAGCCGGTCAGCAGCGCATCGTAGGCATGAAACTCATCAATCACTATACAGGCTTTCCGAAAATCAACCAGACCCATTTCCCAGCCTTTGCCCATAAGCGCATGTTTCAGCACTTGGTGCGGTGTTGCGATCTTGACTGGATAAAATAACTCTTTGGAGGAGGAGCGCATGGAACGCGCTTGGTCTGCATTCTCGGCATGACGCTCGCGAACAGTTTTTTCTTCATAATTGTCGCTTTCATTTTCCAGCCTTTCATAAAAAAAGTCGAGAGTCTTGGAGTGTAGTGCCGTCACTCGTTCCGCTCCAAAAACCTTTTCCAAACGTCGAGTCATGGCATTAATGCTCGCTGTGTATGGCAGCAGGTAAAACAAACGGGCGTTTTCCTGTTGGTTGGCAGTCAGCCAGCAAAGTGCCGCCTCGGTCTTGCCAGAACCCGTTGGGGCATAGAGCAATACATCACCCTGTACGTTGAGCAATCTACGTTGAAAAGCCCGAAACTCATGTTTCGCTGGTTTAAAATCTGCCGGAGACAAACGTTTCCAATTTGGCAAATCCTCATGGCGCAGCCCCGAACCGATGTGGTCGGAAGCAATCAACAAAGCACGTGTTTGCGCTAGGCGCAGACGACGGGCTGGATCGGGTGCTACTCGTTTTTGCCGCGACTTATCTAGCAATTGCAACATGATTATAGGAATACGAATTTCTGGCAATGAATCCACAGTAGTGGTTCTAACAGGAAAATTTGTTTTAAAATGCTGATTCCAGATGCCTAAAAACTCCGGCATTTGGTTCAATAGCGGTAAGTCATGTGGAATATGTTCGTCTGCCAAATCACTTGGCAAGCCTTCGCTCAATCGACTGCGCGGGTAGTCCGCTCGGTCATACATTACGCCTTTATGGTGGGTGGCAATGGCGAAAAGGTGTTCTTCGCTCAACCCTTCCAGAAAAGCCACACAAATCCAAAGCGATACTACTTCGTGTCGGATAGCGACCACGTTGTCATTTGCCCGTAGGTTGGTCTGAAAGTCCCGGTGCGCCTTGCCAATATCATGGAGTACTGCACACTCCCGGATAAGGCGTAACCAATTCGCTCTTTCCTCCGGCGAAAAAGGTAGTCGCGCTATCAAATTCTCCGCCCCACGCACCACATGTTCTGTATGTTCATGTAGCAATAGGCCGTTGCTTTTGGCTAAAAATGCGAAAGGGTTCATAGCAATTCAGGCCCATTGGTGAAGATAAAAAGACTTTTTTTCAGGCGTTTGAAAAAGATTGTCAAAACCTATCGACACTTCGTTGTCTGCTGGTACGGCCAAGAAAATGCGCGAATGTGTAGCCGTTCGGCCACTTCCGATGACTTCGTTTTCGCGGTAAGCTTCCGCCAATTGTACCAGTTGGCCAGCCATGCGAATCTGTGGATCGAAAGGTATCATACAACCTCCAATGCTGGCTTGCGCAATGGACTCCACTTCTACTTGCCGAATGCTTTTTCTGTCAATTTCCAGCAAATCCTGTGAGCGACCCAGTGCAGGTGTTCCCACCGGGAACCGGAAAAAATCTTCCCAATCTAATCGGTCAAGCCAAAGCGTCAGGCGCGGGTTGACATGGAATTCACGTGGGTATGCGTCTGTGCCTTTGGCGTGTGCCTTTACGCGCTTGCCGTCAAATTCCAGTCGCTGCCGGGTTTCGATATCCGTGGCATTAGCGTCAAACTGGTAGCGGTAGCCCAACCGCACCTCTTCCGGCTCAACGGGTCGCCCCAGACAGCAGCCGATTAGCCCCAGAACTAGCGAGTAGGACGGTACGGGCAGACAGATAGCGTTGCCCGACAGCACGAACGGCATTCGGGGGGTGGCTGTCCAACCCCGAAACCGGACTTCTAGGAGCGTTTTCATGCTTGCAAATGTGCTTCGGTGAATTGTTGAACAATGCTTGCCGGAGTGCCTACGACGAAGATTGCGGGATCAAGGGCTTTGATATCCGCCTCATTTTCAAGATAGCCAGTGCGAATGCCGATGTAGATTTTGCTCGCCAATTTTGCGGCATAGTCCTGCGCGATTTCCTGCAAGGCAGCGAGGTTTAGCATTGGCTTTTCGCTTTTACCTTCAAAAAGGTTGTTGAAAACCGGGTTAGCACTTTCTATGCCGACGAGTATCAGCACTTTTGGGGCTACGTCAGAACCGAAAGCGGCTTGCTTGGCACCACCACGCAACATAACCAAGCCTTTAAGTAGGCCAGCGGCGCGCTGTTTGCGCAGAGTTTCGGCGTTTTTGAGGGTGTAACGTGGGAAGTTTTTGTAGATGTTTTTCGAATCAAGGTCGCCTTGATGCTTATCCACTAATGCTTTCTCCAATTCAACATGGCTACCCATGTTGTCATAAACCCCCAATCGGGAGTATTCGAGATTAAAAAAGCCTTCCAAATGCGCTGAGTAGAAGCGCGTTGAATAGGGAAGCGGCGTTCCTTCTTTGAGATGCACAAAAGCCTCATCAACATTTAGTGTCCGCTTGCCGGGAATACCTTTAAGGATAGAGGTTTTCATTGGGGAAGTGCGCTGTACACTTTCTTCTTTACCCGTCCCACTTCTCATATACCCGAAAAGATCATCTTCCGGATAGTCAATCGGGTTAAGGTTGGTAGCAATTTTATTAGTTGAACCTTTACCTTCGGATTGCCCAATTGCCTGCAAATCGCTAGGTGTCCAACCATTTTCCTCATTAGAGGTATTGCGAAGCCAACGCCGCCAAGCTTGTGCTGAGACATAGGGAACTTCTTCCCGTCTTCCTCCCGCACCGTTTTCAAAGAAAGTTTTGGGAATAACCTTATTGCGGTCTTCGCCACTACCGAGGCCCGCACCGTTGAGAAATGCTGCCCGTGCGTCAATGAGTAGACAGCCAGTGATGTTGTTTAGCGTTGCCATAAAAAGTTGGTTTTAAAATGTTAGAGAAGTTTGAAGTTGTAGTTTGCGGGAAAGAGAGAACTCGACGGCGAAACGTGTGAAGGCGGCATTAAAATACCCGGCATCATCGTAGCAAAGGCTATCCTCAAATTGGTCCATTTCCGGATATACCTGTTTCTGCTCTTTGTAGAAGGCTCGCATTTGCTCAAAGGCATCGGTCAGCCAGCGCAGGAATGCGCCAGTTTGCTGCGGAAAAGGCACAAGGACATGTTTGTGAAATTTACGCCAGTCTCCCGCGTATTTTTCGTCATAATAATTCAGGTAAAATTCTGCGAAGGCATCCAGCCGTTCGAGCCAAGGCGAAGTCTCAGCATCGGGTAGCGAAGTTTCGGGAATTGGAGATGGTTGCGGTTGAGCAAAGTGAATGCGCAGTAAGAAGTTCAAGCCATAGTTAACTAGTTGGCCATTACGGGCGAAAAACGCCGCTATTTGGGGCAAAGTAATTTGCGCAGATTGACGCACCAACAGATTTTGCAGCGAAAAATGCTGATAATTCTGCGGGTCGCTCAACTTTTTACTACCACTTTTACCTGTTTTCGCTTCATCCATTTCCAACAATCGAATAATAAAAGCACAGGCCTGACCCGCTTTAATTTGATTGAAATTTGCTGATGGTTGCACCATTTTGATGGCTTCCCATTGTCCTTTTTTCTGAAAATAGAAATGCACTTTTTTGAACATTCCGGCGGTTGAACTGCTAACGGGCATCGCGTCCGGGTAATCAAGAATGTCTAAATGATGAGCTAGCGACCATTCGTCGCGCTCAGTTGCCTGCATCAGTATTTTTTGAAAAAATGGCGCGTATTCGTCTTGGTTGTATGCATCGGTTTTGGCCAGCAGTTTTTCATCTCCCTTAGTTAAGGTTACATGGGCAATTAATCCAGCAATATAACGTGCATATTCCAAGTGCTTATCGCGTCCAATGAGACGCTGATACTCCTCGAAGAAAGGAATGCCCACCCCACCGAAATCTTTCCTGGGATAGAGACCCCAATAATCGGAAAGATTTTGCAAACTATCCAAAAAGGGTGGCGCATTGAATTGCAGTATCCTTTCGAGGTCTGGGCGGCAATCAGTTTTCTTATACAGATGAAAGGCTTTCTTAAATACAGCACCCGGGATACGGTCAATCTCGCAACTTGCGCCCGTACCGGAGTTGGTAAAACTCCAAAGGTTGATGTCAGTATAGCGGTCGTCATGCTTATAGCCTTCTTTCTTTTGGTATAAGCTTATAGCACGAAGCAGGTAGTGTCCCTTATTGAAATCCTTGATGTTCTCAATAGTTTGTCCAGTGGCTTTCACTTCTGCACGATTGAGTACCATTTCTACATTTTCTTGGATAAATTCTCTCGCAATTTCCTCATTGACAGCGTCAAAAAGTAGTACCCCTCCTTTGTAGAGAATGGCAGAAAATGGTAAGAACTGCATCACTACCAAGCAAATCGGGTGAATGCGAATATCAAACTTCGCCTGTGGGAGGGCTTGGGCATCCGACCCCAGTCCGCCAATGAGGGGAAACCAGCAGCGGTTGATGCTGCGGTCTTTTTTCAAAACATCTTTCTCCGGGAAACCCTGTGCCAATAAGGTCTGGGTATAAAATTCCGAGAAAGGCGTAGTGAATCGCAGGCCGGAAAGTTCGCATTGAAAAGATCCTTCTAGTTCCACGTTTTGAAGGATGCACGTCAGCAAGCTGCGATAAATCATTTCGCCTTTCTCTGCATCCTGATGTAACGGACCATTCTTAGTAAAGAGCATGGTGTAGCATTTCATCCGTTTGAACAGTCGCCCTACGTCATGCTTTTTCAATTGGACAAGCAACACTTCCGAAGTAATTTCTTGTACACTGCTCAACTCTGCTAACGCCTCAATAGTAAGAAGCGCATTATTGAGCATAGCGTTACCAGTATAAGAATTGAATATTGGCATAATATTGATTTTATCTCATTTTTGAATACTGCTCTGCAAAGATTTCCCCTTACCTGCCGAACCCATTTCCCACCCCCTCCAAAAAAATTCTTACCTTTGTAAAAATGTTTTCAAATGTTTCCACAGCTCACCCGAATCACTTTTGACCCAACGGTAATGGGCGGTAAGCCCTGTATCCGGGGAATGCGCGTCACCGTGGGCACGGTGGTAGGTTTAGTCGCTACCGGGTATTCTACTGCCCAAATCCTCCAGGCATATCCATATTTGGAAGCGGATGACATCAAAGAAGCACTCATGTACGCCGCCTGGCGGGCAGAGGAAGTAGAAGTTAATCTTGCCAGCGCGTGAATATTCTTCTTGACATGAATCTGTCGCCTGATTGGGTGGAGATTCTGCAAAGTGCTGGTTTTCCCACCCGGCATTGGTCCGAAGTAGGGGAGATAACAGCACCCGATCATGTTATTATGAGCTGGGCCTTGGTGCATGATTATGTGGTATTTACACATGATTTAGATTTCGGTACAATTCTGGCGGCTACTAATGCTGCTGCTCCCAGTGTGTTTCAGGTTAGAGTACAGGATGTCATGCCTGAAAAGATGAGAGACATTATAATTCGGGTTTTTCAGCAATTTGAAGAACAATTACTCCAAGGTGCTTTGATCACTTTGGACATAGCCAAGGTTCGTGTCCGGGTACTGCCCTTGCGTTGATGCTGATTCTCCAGACCTTCCTACGATGCGCCTGCCGCCACCACCCCGCACCCAAACCCTTCCCCATTCATTCGCCCAAAACCAGCCAGCAAACCTAATTCCACTAACTCCCGCGCCGCATCTACTTCAAAATCAAATAAATAGCCCTTTACTTTCGTCTGCGCCGGAGTCCCCGCTTTGATCACTACCAGTTTTGATTTCGGCGGTGCGCCTACTACCCGAAAGCCAAAGCGTGTAGCATCCCACCAAGAGGGCGGCTCGCTACCCGTAGCCGCGCGGTATTTTTCCATCAGATTAAGCCAAAATAGTGCCGTAAAATCTTGATCATCAGGGTTTAAGTAATCATCATGGCCATTCTCCTTTTTGCGGGCCACCACCAGCGGTGAGAGTAGGTGGATACGCACCGGACGATTGTCCGTTGGTAGCAGAAGAGGCAACACTTCTACCGTTTGCACCACGAAACGCGCCTGACTGATACGGTCTCCCAGGCGGAGTTGTTGTTCGCTAAATAAACCCTTTACAAACTCCTCGGCGGTGCGATCCAGATAGAAACCGATTACAAAAGAGACTTCACGGCTGTCAATATGCAGTCGGTCGCCCTCGATGTGGCGTTTGGGTACGTTTAGTTGGGAGAAACAAAACAGTTTGAACTGCTTGCGTCCGGTCATGTGTCCGCGCTGGTGCAAAAAGGCGGCGTAATCCGCATCGGCGTGCTGAATGACTTTATATATCCAGGCCGATAGTTCATACTGGTAATTTATTGGCAGCACGGAATTTGCGTCGAGGCAGCGCAGGGTAATCTTGAATTGCATAAGGTAGTGGGTGTTCTTTAAATGTGTGGCAAAGGTCGAGGCAGGCTGCCGAAATGGTTTCCCACCCCCTCGTAAGGATTTAGAAAAAAATACTCCAAATTTGGAGTATAGGCTGTCAAATAGCCGTATTTTTGTCACAACAACTTTCCAAAGTTTCATAAACCCACGCCCTGTGGAGGCTCCTGAGTATTCGGGACGGTGCTTTGGAGAGTTGTTTTTTATTTTAAGGTGAATATACTCGCCTGTGTTAAGTCGAATGGGTTAGTTTGACTGTAAAGCCGGCCCTTGCCTTCTTCTTCATATACATCCAGAATACTGCTATAATGTCTCTCTAAAGCACTAAAATAGCGCTTTTCTCCTTGCAGGATATACCTTTGCAGAGCCCACATCAAGTAATCTACCAAACTCATTTCAGGAAAATCTTGGCTTCGGACAATAGTGCAGGAGTAAGCACTTCCACCAGTTTCACGGCTCTTTGCAGCTAATGCTTTTTCAAAAGCTGCTGAGAAACGCTGTTCGGTGTTGCTCTGTCGCTGGCTAAGATAGAGGCTGAATTTTTCGTTTCCCTCTAGACCATCCAATTCTAGTAATTTGGACAAAAGATCAAAGTAGAACTCAGTGGCACTGCCATTTTGTTTATTGAAAAATACTTCCGGTAATTTCCGACCAATGACAACATGGAATTTAAACCCGCTTAAATCTCGGATAAATTCAACCATTTTCAGCTTGATGTCCGAATGGTCAGCACTTGCATGAAGATACCATTCAGGCTTACTAACTGAATGTATGGTATTAAGCAAAGGATCGCTCAACACCCGGCGTTGAAAGTCCATCACTGCCTGACGTAATGCCTGTCGGTCATGAGTGGTTACCATACCAAGGAACATAACCGGGACAAAATCTGGTTCAATCCATAGTGGTCGCCGTCCCTTGGCATAAAACTGCGGGCTACCACTTTCATCAATGAAAACAAATTTTTTCATACCTTCTAATCGAATAGGGGCAAATATATATCCATTAAGTAGATTATTGTGACTTTACATTTCCAATTTTTAATAAAATGGATTATTTTTGTCTTGAAAATCGTACCTTTTAGGAATTGAAATTTAAGTAGATTCTTGTGAATCAATACTTTAATCGCACCTTTTAGGATTCCTGGGTTGGCTAAGGCCGACCCATTTTTTTCTAAAATTTCATCTTTCCCACCTCTGCCCGCAGATGCTCGAGCAGGGTAGGAGGATGCAATACCTCAATATTGAGCTGATAAAAGCCCAGAATGAAATTGGTCAGGCCATAAAAATTATGGTTCACATCTGCCTGAAAGTCAAAGAAATTGGGGTCGGCGGTTTCTTCGATATGGGGGCGGGTGAGCGGATAACGTTCGATTAGTTCATTATAAGCCCCTACACTCAAGCGTAGGTGCACAGTGATTTGATTATTGGTGACAATGCGAAAGGGGTCGGTTTTCATAATATTATGAGAGCCTTCGTTCTGCCAGGGGCGATCGGTCAATTTGACCCTTATAAATCGGGTGAGGCGAAAATGGCGAATCACCCGCTTGTCCGCATCAAAACCATGGAGCATATCGTCGGCGGGCACAATGTGGAAAGGCTCAATCAAACGATCACTCACCAGGTTGTTATTGGAAGATCGGTAGCCTTCCAGAATGACCTGACGTTTCTCGGCCTTTGCTTGTTCGAGTAGATCTACCTTGGTCAAGTGAGGCTTGCGTAGGTAAGCAAAACCCAGGCGGCTATAATCGTAGAGAGAATGTAACTTTTGGATTAAATGTGCCTGCCGCTCCGGGGTGGTGCGTAGGTTGTGGATTGCGTCGTATAGCAGTACTCGCTCTTCCTCAGAGAAGAAGAGCAGGCCACTGATTTTTTTCAATGGCTTGTTTACCTTAAAAGCATAGCGACGTTTATGATCCCAATCCAGTTCGAGGCCCAGTTCTCCAAACGTATCGAAATCATTTTTGATCGTGTCTTCATGAGCACCATATCGTTCGGCAAAATACTGTTTAGTGTAGCCGTAAGGCCGTTCTATGATGTCACGCATAACACGCAACAGGCGGATTTTATAGCCATATTCGTTTTCAGCAGGCATAGGTGCATATTTGCTGGCAATATCGCAAAAATTCCATATAATATTCTTTATAACTCTTTTGCAAAGTTTCAGGCACCCATTTACATATTGGAAAGCACATAAAAGTGTAAATTAGACGCGATTCATCCGTACAAAATTAGTCCGAAAAGAAGGAGGTGATAAAGCCTGGCCATGCACCGCCGCCAAGTGCGACCGGGAAGGCCGCCCGTGCAGGCGACCAAAAAGCCCCTGCCCCGTCTGCCACCCCCGTCGCGTTGGCTTGCTCCTCACGGCTGCAGCCTGATGGCCGCCGCGTTTCCGGTGGGCTCACTACCAAGTCGCCGCTCCGTACCTCCGCGTCCACGTGGTAGTGAGCCCACCGGGCGGCTCCCCACGTTTTATCTGGCGAAGGCTTGGCCGCTGCGGGTTTGGTTGTACCAAGACAGGTATAAGAAAACCATGTTTATCCAACAGGAGGCTTTTCTAAATTCTTCGCCGTCTGCGGGTTTCCACCGACAGCACATCTTTCCAGCGCGTCGTATAGGCCGCCGACAACTTGCCCTGGTGGGTAAGAGTAGTCACGCCCCCCGTCGTTTGACCGGCCGTCTTGACCACATTGCGACCAAATCGCTGGTTCACCTGGTCCATGGCCAGCATCAGCAGCCGATGTTTGTCATGGTCCACCCCATCAAACAAAGTAGGCAGCATTTCTGCCGCCTGCACCAGACCAGAAAGCATAACCCCCGCCCGCTTGTACTGATACGCGGTCTGCGTGGAAGTAGTGGTAAGCACCGCTTGCAGCATAACCCCCGCCCGCTTGTACTGATACCCTTCCCGGTACAGTTTATCCAAAGCGAACTTGGCCGCCCGCACTAGCAGCAGCGTGGAGTTGGTCGGCGTGATGAAAGTCACCGGGAACTAGTGGCTATAATTAAATGAATATTGTTGTGTTAACCCATTATTCGCCCTGTAAATCTAATGTTTATTATTTGCTCTAAAAAATTAACATTAAAATTAGTTATTGTTTAAAAAACTGTTTATACCTTGTGTTAACAAAGTTTAACTTTAATCCTTCGGTTCATTTTCTCTGTACCCGCCAAAACCGTTTTCTCCTGTATATTTTATAATTTTTATTAAGCATCAATCGTAGTGCGTATGCGACTACTAATGCTTTTATGCTTACTTGGCACATGGTGCATCTGCCAAGGACAGTATCCCGTTGTGCCTATGCCAAACTTGTTTGCTACATCCTATGCAGCAGACACAATAGATATTGATTTGCCAAATTTTCATGGATTAGTGGATTCAACGAAGATATCAGCCATTAAGAATAAATTAATGTCCGACAATTTTGGAAGTACGCTTGACTTGAATAAAATGTCAACATTTAAGTCTAATATAGAGGTAAGCAATTTTTATGCATCTGGACAATCCGTTTCTTACTTTGGAGATGGACTATACTCAGATATAAGACTGGAGCATCACTTGGAAATTGCAGGTTTGCCAATAGGAATGTACGGCGACTTGATTGTTCAGAATAACAAGGTGAATAGCCGCCTATCAAGGGTAGGAATAGAGTTTGACCAAGAGGCTTTTTTAAATAAATATCGGGAGAAAGTTAGCAAAAGAGCCGTGCAGCAATCGTACAAAGAATTACTGAGCGGGCAAAAAGAATCTGTGAAGGAATACTTATCCGTGGAAGCATCACGTATGGCCTTGTTAAGCGAGGCATATCATGTCGGTAAAGATGCCTTGATCAACCGGATTGATTCGTTGACTAAGAACCTGCGAAATAATGCCGAGACAACATTGTTGGACACCTTAAAGGATTGGAGAGAAGAGGGGAAGCATAATCATCGGGTGGATTCCTTAATGGGGACAATGCAAGAAAAAGCCGATGTTATGCTGTTGAACAGTTTGAAGAGTTTGCAAAGATACCTTGAAAAGACTGAAAGTCGAGTAGATTCTCTTTACAATGTAGGCTTATCCAAATGGAACGAAACCCAACAGGCCCTTCAAGAATGGCGAGCCAAGGTGTTGGACCAGCAAAAAATCTTCGAAGATGAAATAGCGGATGGATCACTGCACAAATACGTCGAAAAACAAAATTGGAAGTCATTGTTACTGCATGTCAGCAGGTTCAAAATAGGTTCCTTCCAGTTGCGGGGTTCACCTTTCGATGTATCAAGCATACCGTTGCACGGAATATCTATGGAAGTGCGGCACGCTGGTTACTATGCGGCAGTGACCTACGGGAAAGAGGGACGACAAAGACAACAGTTCCCTGATTATGTGCGTAATCTACGTTTAGCGGGCGAAGGAAGAACAGTGCTGCAAGTGAAAGCTGGCATCGGTATGCCGGAGAAAACCCATTTTCATGTGGGGTTTTCCTCCATACGGGTCAAGGCGAGTACGAGTGATTCTATATATGCTACTTTCCCCAAAAACAATGTCTTAGTCTCTTTGGATTCTCGGTACATGATTTCTGAACAGTTTTTTGTCGAGATGCTGGGAAGCATTTCAAAAGCCGATTTCACTGGCGTATCATCCACAAAAGAGTTGCTAGGAAACTTGTACGACGAAACTGCACAAGGGAGAAATAATTTAGCCGGTTTGGCACGGTTCGGATGGAAGGGGAAAAGAGGACATTCAGAATATACGGTTGGTTATCAGACAATTGGAGATAATTTTGTTACGCTGGGCAATTTATTTTTACTCAACAACCGGAAGGCAATTCGACTAGAGGGTAAACAGAAATTTCTAAAAAATCGTGGTCAGGCGAAGGTGGCTTACGTCAAGGGAGCAACGAATAGCACGACCGAAATTATGCCAGGCATCCAACAAAACCAGTTTGCGGGAGAATTCTCGTACCGCCTTAATAAACACGGCAGTAGAGCATGGGCGAGTTACAGCCCAAATTTTTACCAGCAAAATGCGCCAGGGTCTGGTTCGGCAGTATATCAACTGAATCTGGCCACGGTAGGCACACAATGGATGTTCAAGCGCGGGAAAAAAGGACAGTGGATGTCCATGCTGCAACTGACCAACTATTCCGACCAATCGCAGTATGGAGATACGAGTGTGGTCACTGGCTTGTGGTATGGTATGTTAACGCAGACGTACTCCTCCGATAAATACTTAATCACTGGCTTGGCTAACGTGGGTTTGGACAAATATGATCTTGGATCGGTACGCGACATCAACGTGGATATAAGCCAGTCATTCATGTTCAAAAACTTGCAGGTGTCACAGGGAGTTCAAGTGGTAAAAAGATTTTACGGTGCTGGAATGTTGGTTGGCGGTTCAGGTGGCGTACAGTTCAATGTCCGAAAAAGGTGTAGGACAAGTTTTGGCGGGACGTATTTAATCGGTGTATCCAGCGGGGAAAGAAATCAGTTCTATGTAAATTCATCCATCGGCTATCAATTTTGAAATTCTATCACATGAGGCATATTGCTATCTTATATGTGCTATGTACAGCCACCTTTTCGGCTATCGGGCAAGTCACGGTCGTACCGCTGCCGCATCAAGAAGGCTACTTTTCCTTGGAGGATATTTGGCGAGTCAACCTCATCAGTGCAGCGCAATCAGTAGCCAACGTAGCCCTGGAAGTGACGGTAGAGGATGCCCAGCACCAGATGATTCTGTCGGCAACCTCCCCCGTTTTCAATTTGCTACAAGGTAGCAACCGCCCAGCCTTCAATGCTTCCAGCACCCGCATACAGTATGGTACTGGAGCCACGACTAGCGTTTTACGCAACACAGGAAGATTCTCGTATGGCGACTATATCGTCTGTTACAGGGTAATGACGGCTAATAATAATACATTGTTGGGCGAACTATGCCAGGAGGAATCGGTACGACCCTTTAGTCCACCAGAGCTAATCAGCCCCTACGACGGTGAAAACATCACCACCTTTTTACCCCTCCTGACTTGGAAGCCACCATTTCCACCAGGCACCACACCATTTGAGTACACCTTGCGGTTAGTTGAGGTAAAGGAGCGACAGGATGTCATCGAAGCCTTAGAGCGTAATATTCCCCTCCTGCACCGGCGTGGCATATTCGGCACCGTCCTGCCTTATCCGGGGGACGCGATCCGGTTGGAAACCGGCAAAACCTATGCTTGGCAGGTATCGGTTAAGGCGGGGAATTTTGAATTAGGGGTGACGGAAGTATGGAAGTTTACCATAGAAAAACTTGATAAGACAATAGTCCAGAAAGAGGAAAGCTCCTATTGCATGATGAAAACTGTACCGGACGGTAGCTACTACTTAGCGCACAAAGGACAGGTGAGGTTTGCTTATTATAACCGCTACGAGCAGAAAAACCTTCGATACAAAATTATTCCTATTAACGGACAGGGACGGCCAATAGACGCTGAACTTCCAGTTATTACATTAGTAGAGGGAATGAACAAAATTGATCTTGATTTATCTGCTGCCCAAGGCTTTCAGCATGGTGCTCCTTATATAATGGAAGTAGTTAATGGAGATGGAAGTCCAGCCTACTTCGAGTATATCTATGAAACGCAATAAAGCCCGATCTATGCGAAGTAAGCGAAGCTATTCAATTACGGTATTTTTCTTTATGTCGGTTTTCAGCGGGCTTCTTGCTGCTTGCTGGGCGGATGGTGATCCTTGTACCAAATTGGCGGAATATTTAGGTGAACATAGTGCCGATTTTTCTTTTACCCGCACCGAAGGAGATATCACTGTAACCGCTACCTATCAGCCGCCGGATTTGGTGGAGTGTCAAGGTAAGAATAAAGACGATAACGATCCTCACGACAAAGCAAACTACTCGGGATTTCATTACTTTCAATTAAAAATTGGAAGTAAAGATGAGCGGGGTATTCAAGACCTATTGAAGCGCAATTTTTCCAAGGAGGAGCAAGAAGAGACGGCGAATTACTATAATTATCGCTTAGGTGCAGATTTGAAATTAGTGATTGCCAATGACACGATACCCTGTACATTCTATCACCATATACAAACTGGAGGAGTTTATAAGCATCTGTTGTTATTCACTGCTTTTGAGGCAAGGACATTGAAAGACGGTGAACAGGCTACCCTGCTCTTCCAAGATAAAATATTCTCTGCCAGTTTGCTCACTTTTCAATTTGAAGGCTCAAAAATCAATCAAATCCCTAATCTAAAATAATACCTATGAAATTCCGCTATTCCCTCAGCAAACGTATTGCCGTACTGCTCGTTTTTTGCTTGCTCCATCAAGCTATCGCCCCAACGGTGTTATCAGCGCTGACCTCTGGCCCAAGCCAGCCTGAAATGGCTGGTTTCGAGCCGGCCGGCACGTCAGATATGGTCGATTTATTCACCGGCGATTTCAAATACAACATTCCACTATTTGATGTCGAAGGGTATCCCGTCAATCTTGCCTACCAGTCCGGAAGTGGTATGGATGAAGAAGCCTCGTGGGTAGGTCTGGGATGGACGCTCAATCCGGGTGCCATCAACCGGGATCTACGTGGGCTGCCGGATGATTTTAAGGGCGATGTGGTGAAACGCGATTTCAGTATGCGTGACAACGTCACGATTGGACTGAATGCGGGTGGCGGAGTGGAAGTGGTTGGTTTTCCAATTGGCGGCTCGGGTAGTGTTGGCCTTTTTCATAATAACTACCGGGGTTTTGGCTTTGAGTTTGGAATATCGCCCTCGCTTTCCACTGGCCAATCCAGTAAAGATAAAACGGCAAACCTTGGACCTAAGGCAAGCATCGGCATCAATTACAACAGTCAAGCAGGATTTGATATTTCGGCCAACATCGGTTATACCAAAGAAGCAAAAGTAAATACAGTCAATAATTTGAGTGTTGGGATAGGTGGACTAAATTCCAGGCAGGGCCTTAAAGAATTGGGCTTGTCCATTAATGCCACTAAGCCTACGGACAAGGGGGTTAAATCTTTGCAACTCTCCGGCGGCATCTCTTTTGGCTCCACCACTTACACACCAGTACCGGATATGCCTCTGCTCAACGAAGCAGCTTCCTTAAAATTTACTATGGGGGGAGAAATAGCCGCCGTGCATCCCCATGGTTTTGGACGTGGATATTACTCTAGGCAGTATCTGGCCACTAACAGCCTTTCCCGACCAGCATTTGGCTATTTGAACAGTACAGCCGGGGTGAAAAATGGAAATTCGTTAATGGATTTCAACAAGGAGCAGAGCAACGTCGGTTATACCGCCAAAATGAAAAAATTGCCTGTCGCCTACGGAACCTACGATCTTTTCAACGCTACTGGTCAAGGCATGGCGGCCCAGTTCCGGGCAATGCGGGGCGATGTCGGGGTATTTGGCGAGGTGCCTTCCAATAACTCTTCGGTTGGCTTCAACCTGGGGCTGGAGTTTGGCCTTGGTGCTGGTACACACACCGGTGTCGATGTGAACGTACCCACTACCAATGCCAGAAGCGGGGCTTGGGTGGATGATAATGTGTTCAAGGACAAGGCTAAGTTTACCGAGCTACAAGCCGCTGGCTTGTTTGAGCCAGTGTATTTTAAGGATGCTGGCGATAAGACACCAGTGGCTAATACTAATTTTTACACGGCGATTGGTGCCGATTTGCCTTCCTACGTGAAATTAAAAAAGACGGGTACGAATGTAAGTGCTACCAATGAGCTGGTGCAAGAGCGCAACTTGGCTAATACTGGTAGTAAGATACAAAATACCAACATTCAAAAGTCAGGACGGGACAAGCGGAATCAAGTGTTTTCCTACCTGAGTGCTTATGAAGCCGGAATGTTTGGCTTGGACAAAAATGTTAAAAGCTATAGCCGGACTGGTAGCGTACTTCCTTCTTGTAGCTATGACAATATCAACAACCGTTCCCGCCTGCGCTATCCAAGCCACCATATTGGCGAGATCACTGTGACCCAAAATGGGGGAACTCGCTACGTATATGGTATTCCGGTTTATAACTTGCGCCAAGAGGAAGTGACTTTTAGCGTGGATAAAGCGCAGGGAAATCCCGTCACTGGGTTAGCCAATTATGTCAGTACCGGTGCACAACCGGACAACTCTATCCTAAACACACGTGGGAGAGATAGATACTATGAAGCCCAAACCCTGCCTCCTTATGCCGCCTCTTATCTGTTGACCGGTGTGCTTTCACCAGACTATGTGGATTATACCGGCAATGGTATTTCTGATGATGATGCCGGTTCCGCCACAAAATTCAACTACTGGAAAATGGACAGCGTTTATTACTGGCGTACCCCCGTAGGAATCAATCAGGCTCGTTACAATCCAGGGCGAAAAGCCGATGATAAAGATGATAAAGCCAGTTATGTGTCCGGCCAGCGTGAGCTGTGGTATATGCATTCCATCGAATCAAAAAACATGATTGTTCGCTTTTACACCTCCGACCGACAAGACGGATTGGGAGTGGACAAGAACGGGATCAAGAAGGGGACGGCTTTAGATGCCAAGTTGCAAAAACTAGACAGCATCCGTGTGTATGACAAGACGGATATCCTACTGAACAACAATAATGCTGTACCCATTAAAACGGTGTATTTCAAGTACGAAACGGCGCAGGGGTCTGCTCTTTGCCCAGGTATGCCGAACCACATGATTACAGCAACCGCCGAAGGGAAGCTGACCCTCACCGAGGTATATTTTACCTATGGCAAGAATAAGCGGGGTAGCATGAACAAGTATAAGTTCTATTACCAAAAATCCAGCCCTGGTGATGGTACATTCGCTTACGACATGATGCACACCGATCGCTGGGGGACTTACAAAAAACCTAAAGCGGCCTATACTAGCATACCCAACCTTGATTTTCCATACACCTACCAGGACACGAGCCTAACTAATCCTTACGCCCGGGCTTGGAATCTAAACAAAATCACGCTTCCCTCTGGCGGAGAAATCACGGTCAATTATGAATCTGATGACTATGCCTATGTGCAAGACAAACGGGCTGGGCAACACATATTTGTCAAGGGATTTGCCAATCTTCCCGGCCCCACTGCTGCCATTAATAGTAATTTATATACAGCTGCCGACAATGGGAATTATTATTTACACCTCAACTTGCCCTTTGCGACTACAACGCCAGCAGCCTTCAAAGCACGGTATTTAGAGGGGGTGGATAAATTGTTTTTTAATTGTTTAGTACAGCTTACCTCTAATCCAAGTCATCAAGAATACATCCAAGGCTACGCGACTTTCAGTAAAGCTGATATAGATATTGGCTTGAGTGTCGATGGAAAAACGGCGGTACTTAAGTTGACCGGGGTAAGTGGTGATAAAAATGTCACGGTGAATCCTATCACCAAGGCGGCTTTGCAGACGCTGCGCATGAGCTTGCCAGATTTAGCATACAACAGCAACCCTCCCAACCCGAACCAACCTCTGGTTAAAAGAATTCGTGGCCTCCTACCAATCTTACAGGACTTAGGAGATGTTATATCCGGTTTTGACAAAGACCGGATGCAATTGGGCTATTCCAAGATCGTGGATTGCCCACGTTCGTGGGTACGGCTTTGCAATCCTACTTTTCAAAAACTGGGTGGCGGCAGCCGGGTTAGCAAGGTGGAAATCGTGGACAAATGGGCTAATATGGCTGGGGCAGCCAACGACCACCAGGATGCAAACTATGGCCAGGAATACTTCTACACCAAAACCGAAAAGGTCAACGGTACAGACATCTCGATCAGTAGTGGTGTAGCCTCTTACGAGCCAATCATTGGCAATGAAGAAAATCTGTGGCGAGAACCTCTAAGTTACGACGACAAGCAATTGTTGGGGCCGAAAAATTATTTGTACCAAGAAAAACCGGTGGGCGAAGCTCTCTATCCAGCACCCTCCGTAGGCTACAGCGAAGTAACGGTGCGTAACTTGGCTAGGGCAAACGTAAAGCGTACAGCGACAGGCTACAGTAAATATAAGTTTTACACGGCCAGGGAATTTCCTACGATAGCGGCTTATACGACCCTCCACTCGGAACGAGACAAAAATTTTGCGCTCGCCAAAATACTGAAATTGTTTGCCAAAGACAACCTGACCATGAGCCAGGGTTTTACCGTGGAGGTAAACGATATGCACGGCAAACCTAGAACTGAAGAAACCTACAATGAAGGTGGTGGGCTGATCGCTTCGACCGAATACCGATATCGGGTGGATGATCCTTATGCCAAAACCCTGCACTTGAAAAATGACGTGGAAGTGGTTCAGCCCAACGGCAGCATTGCTAATGGCACCCTTGGCCTGGACGTAGATATGTGGCAGGAAATGTCGGAGGAAAACACTGAGTCTAAAGGATTTGGCGTGGCAGCGGGCCTTGATATTGCCTTCTTTTTCTTCTTTACCATCCCATTTCCTAGCGTACTACCCATTTTTCACCAAGAGCAGACTAGGTTGCGGACTTCGGTAACCACCAAATTTATCAAGCGGTTTGGCATTTTGGAAAAAGTAACCAAAATGGAAAATGGCTCCTCCCTTACTACTGATAACCTGCTTTTTGATAGCGAAACCGGAGAGGTACTCTTAACCAGGCTGCAAAATGAATTCAATGAACCGGTGTATCGCTTCAACTATCCAGCGCATTGGGTGTACGATGGTATTGGACAAACCTACAAAAACCAGGATGCTTTTTACTCCAACGTCACCGTGACTGCGGGTCTTATTTCCAACCTGCCAAACATTGGGAATTTGCTCAATGACGGCGATGAAGTGATTTTATGGCGCAGAAACTTCTTTTTCATCCCCTATCAGCAGGTGTACTATGTCAATAAAGTAGGCACCAGCTACTACCTGCTGGACAAAGACGGGAATCTGGCGAATATCAGCTACTCTACCAATATGCGGTTAAAGGTGAAACGCAGCGTTCGGCGGAATATGGCGACGGCTTCGGTTGGTACCGTAGAGTCATTGGTTAGCCCGAGGATTGGGGGTCAGATTTCGATTAGCGGTACGACTAGGGTATTAAACGCCCAGGCCAATACTTATGCCAACACTTGGCCCATTCCCAGCAAACGAAGAGTCACCAACTGTGTGGAAAGTATGCTCGCCGGTAGAGGCGATCCAGATAGTTTAGTCGCGAGGCTGTGTGCCACTGACCTCTATTGGTATACTACACCCAATCAAAATACCACTGTTTGTGCGATTTTGGGGGTAACTCCTTGCCCTTATCCTTTCCTAAATGGGCAAGCTTCCAGCGCAACGAATTATAACAGCATTACTCCAAAACCAACCTACGGACTCGTCACTTTATACGAAGCACAAGTGGGCAATTGCATCCTCTCTATCTGGGATCCAATCGGAGGCATACGCTTCAAGCCGGAAGACATCACTTACAGCGGCAGCCCCATAGTGCTTAAATACAATGGTACTACCCTAAAGTATGAGTTCAACTGCTACACTTGTACCGATCAACCTTGTAGTGGCACTACCGCCGATGTGACTGATAAAATAATCAATCCCTATTTTGTCGGGTTGAAAGGCAATTGGCGGCCATACAAAGGTTTTGTTTTTGATGATAAGGGCATTCGCAATTATGCCGCCGCTACTATCAATCAGCAGGGGTATTATACCACTTTTAGTCCATTCTGGACTTATTCCGGCAGTGCTTGGAACGAGACTCCCGGCACAGTGTGGACCCGTTCTAACACCGCTACGAAATACGACCGCTCCGGCAATGAACTCGAAAACTTAGACGCGCTAAACCGATATTCTGCTGCGCTATTCGCCTTCAAAAATCAGAAGCCACTGGCCGTAGCCTCCAACAGCAAAATGAATCAAATCGGCTATGAAAGCTTCGAGGATTCTCAGACGAGTATAGATGACTGTACCGGAGCTTGCCAGGAAAACCAGTTACCAGGTTTTACCAACAACAACAACCCAGTGCCAATTAGTAAAGACCGGGCTCATACGGGGCGATATTCTTTGAAGGTTGACGCAATCCCTTATGCGGAGATAAGTATTGCCAAAGACTTGCCGACCGGGAATCTGCTGAATCAAGCGCCAGATGGAAAGCGCTGGGCCTTAGGCCCCGGCGGCCGCCTCGGTACATTCCAGCCATTTGCCAGTGGCCCCGTGGACTACATAGCCAGTGTCTGGGTTTATACCGATGGCTTGCCTTGCGATGCCACCGACGCAAACCCGCCGCAACTGCTAGTTGCTGAGGATGCCACCTCCATGTCTGCATTGCCTAGTGGACCCATCATTGACGGGTGGCGAAAGATAGAGGTGCGTATCACCATGCTCAACACATCTACTGGTCTTCGCTTACAGCTTTTTTCGAGTGGCACCGCTGGCACCATCACCTATTTCGATGACCTACGCATCTACCCCAAAGACAGCAATATGCGTTCGTTTGCCTATGATCCCTTCTCGCACCGTCTTATGGCGGAACTGGACGAAAACAACTACGCCACTTTCTATGAGTACGACGATGCCGGCCTGCTGGTACGGGTAAAAAGAGAAATGGAAAAAGGAGTAGCCACCATCAAAGAAGGTCGGTCTTATCTAAAACCCAACTAAACTTACTATTGGTCATGCTATACAGCAGATTTTTTTTGGTGTCGTTCTTGTTCGTTCTTACGTTTGGGTGGGCCACCGCCCAAACCGCTACGGAAGAACTGCAGAAACTGATTAAAACCTACCAGCAAAAAAGCGAGTACAACTACGCCTTGCGTTTTGACTTTTTTGCCGATCAGGATGTTCAGCCCCGCGAGACGATGACGGGCCGCTCCGTAGGCAAAGCAGGTCAAGGATATTACAAGTTGGCCAACTTGGAGATCGTTACCGAGAAGGGACTGATCGTGGTGATTAACCACGATGACCACTATGTGCTTTTGGACAAGGAGGATAGCGAAACGTCCACCACTAGGCAAGATCCAGAGACGCTTTTAAAGGGCATTGCCAAAAGCGGTCAACGGCTGACCTTGGAAAATGGGATGGGCGGCCGAAAAACGTTGCAAGTGTATGCAGAAGGTAGTGCCAAGCCTTCGGCGGCTATAATGTATTCCAGCCTTTATAATATAGAAAAAATCATCACCTATTATGGGGAAGAATACTCTAACTACCTAACCGCAGATGAAAGTGCGGCCTCTCGTCTGGAAGTTACCATTACTACGTTGGCACTGACCGAGCCGCTACTTAAATTCAGTTCCATAGTGCGGTCCGGCAGCCCTTATAAGCTGGCCCCAAACTATCAGAAATATCAATTCTTCAATCGCCTTGACCAATAAGTAAGCCAATAAGCTATCCCATAATGAAGAAACTAATCAATCACTGCGCTACACTTGCCACGTCCACTTTTTTCGGGAAAACCGTATTGCTGATGGCCACGTTGCTGTCGCTGCACAGTAGCCTGCAAGCCAGTGTTGACGTTTATTACAACGACATTTCTGGGGATCGTATCACCAAAGGCGCCTCTTTTATCGTTAAGGATGATCGCTTCCTCACTCCTGCCTGGCGGCAGGTGGAGCAAACTATTGGGGTACAGAATACCATTATATTCGAGTTGGATCAATACAGCAGGATTTTGCTAAAAGAGCAATTCACCTGTACGATCACCCTGCGGGTGGACCGCTGGGATGCCAACAACGACTCCACTTCCGTGTTCGAACGGCTGACTATCGGCTATAATCCCAAAGATCCCATAAACCCATACCAAAAGATCATTCGCTTGAAAGACGCCCACCAAATGAGGGTGACTATATTGGATCTTCAGTATTCGCAAGCTGGTTGGAAAGATAGCGGCTCTGTTCCGGCTATCTTTAAGGTGCAGGGCCAGATTGAAGTAACCCGTATGCTGGCCTTTACCTGCAACACCACCGTGAGTACTTTTACGGGTGTCCTAAATGCCAGCTCTGATCGTCTGGTATTGAACTGGTCCACTTTGGATGGGGCCGAAGAATACGACTTGGAATGGACTTTTTACGATCAATTAAGCGACTTAGTTAGCAAGATTACCACTACCTCTTTTCCACCGCCAAAAGGCTTTAACCCAATTTTTGAAAACAACGCGACGCGGATAACCACGAAACTTAATACGCACGAAATTCCGATGGTTTATCCTAACGGGTACGTGTTCTATCGGGTACGTGGGGCCAGGATCGGCCCCAATGGGCTGCGCCAGGAAACGAAGTGGTCGTCTCAAAGCTTGAGCGGATTATTGAGTAGTTTCGCCCACAAATACCAAAATGCGACCGCTCATGAAAACACCCTGAATTGGCAAGTACAAACCACCTTTGCTGAGGATGGCAAGAATGCGGAGACGGTCAATTACTTTGATGGCTCATTACGTTCACGACAACAAGTTACCTTGTCACGGGCCGATACTACGGTATTGGTGCAGGAAACCATTTATGATCATCAAGGCCGTCCGGCGGTGCAAGTGATGCCGACTCCCCCCAACGGCTATGCGGAGAAGATAGAATACTATCCCTTTTTTGCCCGCAACACGCAAGCTACTCCCAAGCCTTATTCCAAAAGCGATTTTGACCTGGATAGCGGTGTCGATTGCAACGGTACTACCATCGGGGCGATGAGTACCGCCTACGGCCCGGCTTGGTATTACTCTTCGTCCAACTCCAACTCTAACAAATCTTTTCATAGATTTATCCCGGATGCTGAGCAGTATCCCTTCTCGGTGACGGAATATACGCCTGACCTGACCGGGCGCATCAAACGGCAAGGCGGAGTGGGGGCCAAGCTCCGCTTGGGCGCAAGCCCTGGCCGGGAAACCCAATATTTTTATGCTAAACCCTCCCCAAATGAACTGACCCGTCTCTTTGGCACCAATGTAGGCAATGCCACTCATTACCAAAAAAATATGGTACGTGATCCAAACGGCCAATATAGCGTGAGCTACTTGGATGCACACGGCCGCACCATTGCCACGGCCTTGGCTGGCAATAAGCCGGATAGTCTGCTCTTACTGCCCCTACAAACAGGGCAAGGGGCGAGTTCTGTGCAACGTGACCTACTCAATAATGTATTGAAAGATAACACCTTAGTGTCTAGTTACACACTTTTGGTAACCAACCCCGGTTCTTCTACGCTATCTTATACCGTCTCTGATACTGCTTACCGCGAAGCATGTATGGTGGCCTCACTGTGTTTTGATTGCTATTACGACGTAAAGATCACCGTAGAGGATAACTGCGGCCTCACCGCTCCGACCGTTTATACCCAAACCAATGTGCCCGGCAACAAGATATTTGATCTTAGCTGCTCCCTTGCGCCAGTTGGCATAAATTATTCTTTTTCACACAATTTCACCCAGGTCGGTGAGTACCAGATCACCAAGGTGCTGACTCCCAGCAAGGAAGCCGTGGATTATTACACCACGCAATATCTGGCCCAAGCTGCCTGTGTACCCAAGACCGAAGCCCAGTTTTTGACCGACTTTAAACAGGAAATAGACCCTAACTGCCTGATGACTTGCGCTACTTGCAAGACCAAATTGACGCAGATGGGGGCCACTTCCGACGCTTATCTGACCACCTATATCCAACAGGTCGTTGCCAACGGCGGTACGCCCACCAAGCAGGATACCCTCCATGCCCGCCAGGTGTACGACGAAGTGAAAAAAGAGTGTAACACTATTTGCGAAGACTCCCCCAACCGCTGCGAATCGTATTACCAGGTTTTGTTGGCCGATGTTTCACCGGGTGGACAGTATGCACGGACCGACAATTCTGCCAATTGCGTGGTGGATGAACTGCTGGTGTCTGTATTGTACACCAACAAATATAAACTGCCCTCTCCCCAGTACAAGGACGAATTCGGTAAATTGGACACGATCATCCTAGACGGCATTGGCTATTTACCGCAAGACTTGCCACTTTGTGAGTTTGTCCAATATTGGAAACCTTCTTGGGCCAAATCGCTGGTGCAATACCACCCGGAATACTGCCTTTACCTGCGTTGCACGGCGCAGGCCGCCAGCAACACGCGCGATTCGTTGATGTGGGCCATCACCAACTACAAGACAGCCGATTCGCTGGGCTTATTCAATGCCATCAACAACGACCCGTTTTTTAATGGTGGAGGTGCCGGTGTCATTTACAAAAGCGAGATGCTGGACTATTTGACTAACACCGCCGAATACGCCTGCCTAAGCTATCCGTTGACCAGCGTCATCGCCAGCTTTATCCTTTGTGATGGGGTGCTGCCTTGTACGCTGAGTATTACCAGTGCCTGCAAATCGGATCGAGATCTGTACTGGCAGATGTTCCGTAATGCCTATTTGGGCCGTAAATATGCCTTATTTAGCAAATACATGGCCACTGGTTGCGGCGATTATGCTTGTGTGGGAGTGCCGACTTGCACTACCTATCCGAGTAGCAATCCCTACGCCCCCAAGGTAAAACGCTGGGCGGTCTTCGATCCCTACGCCAATGGGACCAACCCGGAAACTATGCTGCTGGAGCAGCAGGCCCTAGCCAATGCGGCCTTGCAAGAGAATTGTAACGACAACTGCGAGATGGTGGTGGACTATTGGTTCAGCCGAATGAAGATGACCTGCAACCCTGCCGCCGACTCCCTGACCCTGCGCCCGATTCTGAAAGCGATCTGTATGCGCAGCTGCGATGCGACGCACCCCTATGGGGCCACTACCCTGCCACCCGGGGTTAGCATAGTGCCGTCCTATGCCACCAATGTTGGTGCTGCTATCAAGGGTATGGCACCGGGTGCCTGTGACACCCTCTGTAACACCATCCTGGCTGGGTTTCCCGGCCCCTATGAGGCTCCGCGAGCCACGAATGGCGGGCGGCCCACCCAACTAAAGCCCGAACCCTGCGTATGTGTCAACCTGACCAAGTTCAAAGACTGTTTTAACGGCGGTTCATCTACGTTTCCTACCCTGGTCAGCTATCTCAATTCTTTTAGCGACGTAAAAATCACCCAGCCCGAATTGGATAGTTTGGCCCTATACTGTGTCAACGGTTGCAAGGCTATGAACAAGGTCATCACCCTGCCGCCCCAGCTGGATTGTGGGATTTGTAAGCCCTGTTCGGAAATATCTGCTTTGAAAACCGCTTTTGATGTACTCTGCCCTGGCTTACCGACTGGCACCTATAACAAAATGCTGACGGCTTACCTGAATAGTAAGACCGGTATGCAATTGACCTGGACAGAATACAGCAATTTCTTGACCAAATGTACGGATACCACCAACCCTGCTTGTAAGACTGCACTGGTACTATGCCCACGCACCCCATTACCATCCGCTGCTTTGGACACTGCCTGCTATGCGGAACAACTCGCCATTGCCGTACAAAATGCGCAAGATGCCTATCAGGCGCAGTTGGAGACTTTGCGCAAAGAATTTGAGGCTCGCTACTTAAAAGCCTGTCTAGCCCCGCTCGAGACTTTCACGGCCACTATGACCCTGAATGAATACCACTACACCCTGTATTTTTATGACCAGGCCAACAACCTGGTCCGCACCGTACCGCCCGCCGGGGTCAACCTAAGCACCAACCCGGCCACGCTTACCTTCAATACCACCTATAAGTACGAATGTTTCAACCAAGTGGCCGAGCAAACCACGCCTGACGGCGGCACCACCCGCTACTGGTACGACAAACTGGGCCGTCTGGTCGTCTCCCAGGATGCCCGGCAAGCCGCCGCCAGCCCACTTTTGTTCTCTTATTCGGTCTATGATGCACTGGGACGGGTGATTGAGGTAGGCGAAAAGACCTACGGTGCCGGGCAGCCCACTATGTCCAGCACGATTACTAAAGACTCCCTGGCCCTCACCACTTGGATCAACTTTGCCCCCGCTTCGCTGCGCAAGGACGTGACGCGCACCTACTACGACAACACGCCGTCTTTTGCCAGCACTATCACTGTCCTGCCCGCCGCCGAGTGGACCAACCTGCGCAAGCGGGTAGCCAGCGTGACCTTTGAGGCCACCAACGACAACAGCGACGCTACCTACAACTATGCTACCCATTATAGCTATGATATTGCTGGCAATGTGAAAATTCTGGTGCAGGACATCGTGGAACTGGGCACTTACAGCGACCTCACTTACACCAACCGCTTCAAGCGGTTGGATTACGACTACGACCTCGTCAGTGGCAAGGTGAATAATTTTTACTACCAAAAAACGAAAATTGACCAGTTCATCCATCGTTACACCTACGACCTGAACAACCGGCTGACCAAAACGGAGACCAGTAGTAATGGCTCGGTCTGGGACATCGATGCCAGTTACACCTACTATAAGCACGGCCCACTGGCTCGCACCATACTGGGGCAACGCCGGGTGCAGGGTTTGAACTATGCCTATACCCTACAGGGTTGGCTAAAAGGCGTGAACTCCAGTGCCCTGGAACCCCTGAACGACATGGGTCAGGACGGGTACATTGCCAGTACAACCGCCGTCAACACCTTCGTCGCCCGCGATGCCTTCGCCTTTACCATTGCCTACCACCACAACGACTACAAGAAGATCGGTACCGCTGCGCAGCCTTTTGAAATGACCTCTACGCTGACCACTAACAATTTTACGAAGGACAGCCCCGGCTTGTTTAATGGCAATATCAAGCACATCAGCCAGCAGCTCAAGAATGTAGGTACCCAGCCTACGGGCTATGCCTACCGCTACGACCAACTCAACCGCCTACGGGAAATGGATGCCTGGGAACGGACTGGCACCAACTTTAACTGGAACACCGCCACCAAACTCACTGCCTATAGTGAGCGGATTGGCTACGATCCCAATGGTAACATCAAGACTTATGTACGCAATGGGGCTATCAGTCAAGTGAATATGGACAATTTGACTTATCAGTATGCTACGACTAATAATAAACTCCTGCAAGTCAATGATGACCCTACATATACTGGCAACTATACCGTAGATATAGATAACCAGACTAATACGAACAACTACACTTATGATGCAGCGGGGAATATGATTGGCGATGTGTCGCAAAACTCCGCCATTAGTTGGAGTTCTTATGGTAAAGTACGCTCCGTGACCCGTGGCACCGATGTACTGGCGTTTGGCTATGATGCCATGCAGCACCGCGTATCAAAATCCTTTACCACTGGTGTGGTAACTACCAAAACCTTCTACATCCGCGACGCGCAAGGCAATATCCTGGCCACTTACGAACTGGCCACCGGTACGCTGAAACTCACAGAACTAAGCCTGTATGGCAGCGCCCGTCTTGGTTTGTTCCGACCGGATTATACGGTATTTCCCGTACCTTCGTCGGGCAGCATCGATACCGGCTATATTGGCAAAAAACAGTACGAACTAACCAACCATCTCGGCAATGTACTGGCCACCGTGACCGATGGCCACACCGGCGTGGATACCGGCGACTCCGATGCCTTTGCTAACTATTACGAGCCCATTGTGGCCTCGGCCCAGGAGTACTACCCCTTTGGCATGACCATGCCCAATCGCAGCTATACCAGCAGCGCACCGGCTTACCGCTATGGGTTCAATGGCAAGGAAGCGGATAAGTCCGGGTGGGGTACTTTGACGCAGTACGATTATGGGTTTAGGATTTACAATCCGGCTTTGGGGCGGTTTTTGAGCGTGGATCCGATTGGAAAAAATTTTCCTTGGAACACTCCATATTCTTTTGCTGAAAATGATGTAATCCGCAGTATTGATTTAGATGGGTTGGAGAAAGTGGTTGTCTTTGGTGGTGCTGATTTAAGCAGTACTGGAGTTACTGAAACTACCAAACAAACAGCAGATGACATACAAAAATTTTCTAATGAAAATAATTTGGGGTATGAAGTACAAACCTTTAACGTAGCACCTTGGAATCCATCTCAAGGTACGGCCTTCGATTGGATTAAAAAAAATTATAACGAAGGAGAGTCTATTATTCTTTATGGATATAGTATGGGTGGAGTAGCAGCTAACCAACTCGCTAAAATGTTAAAAACAGTAGGAATACAAGTTGATCTGTTAGTTCCAGTGGATGCAGCATTTAGCTTATTAGGTGAACCGTTGGAAATACCAGATAACGTGAAAACCGTAGTTAATTATTACCAATCGCGTGCTTCTTCAATAGGAAGCCATGGCTATCCAGCAAAACCAGAGGAAGGAAACGACAAAACAATTATAATGAATTATAATATGACCGACAAAACCTCTGGCCCAGGTACTGAAGCACACCAGACTATTGATGAAGATACCCAACAAGATGCAAATAGTTTTATAAAAACTGAAATGTTGCTAAAAGAGGCGGAAAAAACATCTGAAAAGAATAAAAAAGGAGGTAATTAATGAGACAATTATTTATTCGTCGTGTTGTAAATTTTTCGCTAATGTTATGCTCAATTGCTAACATAAAAAATTGGTTTAATTTTTTAATGCCTACCAGTTACAGTAACTATTTTTATATTAAGGGAAATTATGAAATTCATAATTTCATTATATATGGAAATTTTTACTTAATGATTTTTATAATATTATTACATTTTATTAATAGATTGAGTCGAGTACAAGTAATTTTATGGATTCTGCTACTGGCGAGTAATTTTATCTTAGTATATTTAGATTTAAAAAAGCATGGTGATACATAGCAGGCGAATTTTTTACTTTCCTCCTGCTTGCGCGAGACTGCTAGAAAAGCGAACTGATTGCGCCTCGCGTGTAGTAGTTCGCCGTCGCATTATTACGTGCCCAAACCACAATCAAACACACCAACCTAAAATGCACAAAATCATCCACTTATCCCTTTTGCTGTTTTTGCTGGCCTCCTACTCCGCCCAGGCCCAAACCCTACTATGGGACAAAAAGGCCGACAACGTGATCGAGCAAAGCAAACGGCTGATCGTCGTGCTAATAGACTCCACCGATCTGCCCAACGATAAAAAGTTCAAAAAAAACCCGGACTTGATCCGGGCCTACGGCAAGCACGTGGTCCAGTTCAACCAGATGATCCAAGCCCCCATCCGGGAGCATTGGCGGCTGACCGAGCAGATAGATTTTATGACTGTGCAGGAGTTTGCCGCTTTCAAGAACAAAGCCTCCACCAAAGATGAAAAAGAGACCTTGGTCATGGTCTTCAACATCGTGAATTATCAGTTTCTGGATGCCAGCATCCACCTCTCGAAAGAAGACATCACCACCTTCACCGTGGAAAAAGGCCGACCGGATTACGACAGCAAACAGAGTGTCTGGCTGTTTGCATTGAAGAATGTCCGACCCTACCAGGGCAACCAAATATTACCCTACCCCAGTTTTTTTTCCTGCCGGGCTGCTTATGAGAACAACCGCTGGTACCTCACCACCGCCGACCTCAGTTTTGCCGTCGAGAATATACAGGATATGCTGGCCCTGTACGCCAAAGGGGAGCGCAACCTGGCCTATATGGCCTTCGACCCGGCCAACCGGGGCAAATTGGCGGAAAAAACCCTGGTGATCCCCGCCGACTTCCTGGTGCAAGCGAAAGATGGCAAGACCACCATCACCGAAGCAGAAATCAAAAAGTCTTATCCCTGGCCCTGGCGGGTGGCTACTTTGGCAGAAATAGACAGTGCCATCCTCCACAAGGATGCCGGACTGGCCATTTTGTGCAGCACAAGGCTGAGCCATTCGGCTGTCGTGGCCAACGGCTGCTATTTCTGGGCTGTAGATGCTGCAGATGCACGGACCATCCTGGGGTACAGTACACCGGGGAGTAAAAACATCGGCGTGGCCGTGTTGACCAAAGAAGACAACTTCTACGATCTGAACGTCCGGCGGGTGGAAGAGATCGTGAAAAATGCCCGACGGTAACGCCAACTTTTTTGAGAAAATGCCCCACAGCCATTATTCAAAAACCGATCACCCATGCCACACAAACACCTTATTGCGTCTTTGGTCGCGCTCCTGTGCAGCCTATCAGTCATAGCCCAGTCCACTTGGACCAAAGCACCCGTTCCCGGCCAAAGCGATGTCATCTCCATGGACCATGCCGCCGGGGTGGGCTACCTGCTCAATACCTCCGGGCTGTACAAGACTACCGATGAGGGCGTGAATTGGTCGTTCGTACCCGGTTCGCCCAGTCTGTTGGCCCTGCGCCCCGCCGATGTGGCCGTTCCAATTGTCATCCATGCGGTCTCCGCCAGCATCTTGTATGCCCTGGTGCCCCGTTGGTCTTCCAATGCAAGCAGTGGGGTGGAAAATCGCCTTTACCGCAGCATCAATGGCGGTGCCACCTGGTCGCTCATGCGCGACAACATCCTGGGTTATACCGACCAGACCCAAAACCATTTCTTAGCCAAGGGCGACACCCTGATCACGGTAGATAACTACGAGCAGGGCATCTATTCGACCGACAACGGCCTGACCTGGAAATTTATGAAAAATGGGGCGAACAACCTGGTGGGCATTTACCGGCTTAGAAACATCGGCGACCGCATCTATGCGGCGAGCAGATACAGCTATCTCTATACGGGCACCGACTTTTCCAACTGGACCATTGATACCTTCCCCAACTACCCCCGGATAGAGGTGCTGGGTTCGCTCTTAGTGGTCAGAAGATCACTCAACCAAAGCCTGCTCGTCTTGCAAAATGCCGGGGAACAGTGGACTACCATTATGCTACCCGAGGCTACCCCTGATCCCGACTTTTTCATTGATATGATCGCTACCCGTATCTTTTATCAGGCCAAGGATAGTAGTATTCTATACCACAGCGACGACTTGGGGGCGAGTTGGTCGCCCAGTGCTGCGGCTGGGTATGCTCCCGGTGGACCAGACTACTGGATGGTAGCAGGCGGAAACCTGGTCAATGGCAACCGAAATGGGACCACCGTTTCGACCAACCTGGGCGAAGGCTTTGTTCCCGTCAACGGCGTTGATAACAAGGCATTTATTACCTGCTTTGCCCGCTCCGGCGACGACTGGTACGCGGGCACCAAGCATGGCTTATTCGTTTCGCACACTGCCGGGCAGACTTGGCAAAAAGTCTTTGGTGAGCCGGATAATTACCTGTCCCTACCTCGGGAAATAGTCGCCTACGGTGACCTGGTGATAGTGCCGACGCTCAATAGAACCTGGGTTTCCAAAGATCGTGGAGCCACCTGGACAGAACAACAAATTTACGTACAGGGTGCAGGATATACGCAGTGTATTAGTGCTAGCGGTGATGGATATATTCATGCCTTTGGCGGACCTACAAAATATAGGCACTCTGGTGACGGAGCAGCCAGTTGGCAAGGGCTGTTCTGTCCGGTAGCCAACGACCCCATTTTTATAGATGCCGAAGCGCAACGCGTAGTGATTGGCCGTGCCTCTGATGAGGCCTTTTTCAGCAACGATCATGGCGACACGTGGCAACCGCTGCCCATCCCGCTACCCGTGCCGCAGCCCCCTGCTTCCAATGAATTTTTGTTGCGGACGAAAGTATCAGCAGAGGACATTTACTTATTGACTACCAAGCGATTGTATCAAGGCAATACCACCGGTAACTGGACAACTATTTGGCAGAACGCCATCTCCGATACCAACAACATCAATTTGGAACTGCGCACGTTTTTATTCAAGGTCAAAGATGCACTGTACGTTGGCTTCCAGGGGAAAAAAATGCAAATGTCATTGGACAATGGAGCCAGTTGGAGCAATTGGACTGGGTTCCCGGTCGGCTCCGTGTTTCAAACCGCTTACGTGGACGAAACGCTCGTCGTAGCAGGAATGGACAATGGTTTGTACTGGCGAGCCAACGACTTACCCGCTTTCGGCGGAAAAGTTTTTGTGGATACCAACGGCAACGGCCTGCCTGATCCGGATGAGGCTCCGATTCCGGGGGCTATCGTCTATACTTCGGATGGCCAGCATACCGCTCTGACCGGCACGGATGGGCGATACCAGTTTGTATATGACCCCTCCCCAGGCAGCCTGCTCCAAGTAAAACCACCCGTGGACTACTACACTGCAAGCACTGCCGGGTGGACAATCACCAGCCCGGGCGACCACTATGATTTTGGCATCGTGCTTACACCGGGCGTAATAGATCAAAGCATTGCTGCCGCAGGCTTGACCGATCCCAAACCCGGCTATACCAGCCAGTGGGTGCTGACCTATGCCAACGTGGGCACCGCCGTGTCTGGCGGTACGGTGGCACTGACGCTGAACCCGCCGTTCCAATTTGTCAGTGCCGAGCCGCCGCCTACTTCCGTGGTGGACAATATTCTGACTTGGGCCGCCCCATCTATTCCGGTTTTTGGTGCGGGCAGCATTTTCGTCCAGTTGTCCTTGCCGCCTGATGCCGTGGAGGGCACTACCAACCTTGGCACGGCCACTATCTTTCCCGCAACGGGCAATGACCCCGATCTGGCGGACAACAAGGTGGACATCATCGCCACCATTGTTGACTCCTACGACCCGAATGATAAACTGGTAGCCCCCGCTGGTCCCCTCAGCCCGCAAATGGTGCTGAATGGCCAACGGTTGGTCTATACCGTCCGTTTTCAGAATACGGGGACGGGAGCGGCCCTGCGCGTCCGTATCAGCGATACCCTTGACCAGAATCTGGTGATCCAATCCCTGGAACTGCTCGGTTCGAGCCACCCCGTAAAATGGCAGCTGCGGGGCCAGGGGATTCTGGAATGCACCTTCGATAATATTGATCTGCCACCGGTGGCCCAGGATGAAGCTGGGAGCCAGGGATTTGTGCAGTTTGCACTGCTGGCAAAAAACGATCTGTCCATCGGTGACGAAATCCAGAACCGGGCACACATCTATTTTGATTACAATGCCCCGATCGTGACCAACCGCGTGACCAACCTCGTTGTGTTGCCCACCTCGACCCAGTCCCCAAATGCCTGGCTGCCGCTCTACGTTTACCCATCACCGGCCAGCGATCAAATCAACCTGGACTGGCAGGGAGGGCAGCCGATAGCGTATCAGGTCTATAGTGCGACGGGCATTTTGTTCTCCAGCGGAACGGTGCAGTCGGCCGAGACCCGGGCCATACCTGTACAAAGCCTGGCCCCGGGTACTTATAGCTTGGTCTTTCAATACCAAGGTAAAATGGTCTCGCGAACCTTTGTCAAAATCTGACCTAAGCACTTTAGCACATCCTTCTTAAAATTTCCTTCACTCTTCTTAACCACTACCTTATGCACAGGATTGCAATTTGTACCTACTTACTTGCCTTGTTCTTAACGACTGGAGCAAACGCACAAGTGCGCTATTTAAAGGCTATTGGTGGACCGGGGGAGGAGGAAGCTAAACGGATAATCCAGGCCCCGGACGGTGACTACGTAGTAGTTGGATATGTCAACTCCACTACAGTCAATCATGGTGCGTCTTCATTCAAAGATGCCTTGGTATTCAAAATATCTCCACAGGGTGTACTCCGTTGGGCTTGGGCAATAGGCGGCAATAAGGAAGAAGAATTCAGGGACATTGTGTTTTACCAAGGTTACTATTACTGCGTTGGATTCACTAATACGTATATGAGAAATAACTCCACTGGCGTGGAGCGGGATATTTTGCTGGTAAAACTGGAATTGGACGGTGATGTCGTTTGGTCTAAACATTTTGGGGAACCCACGACTGCTTCCTTATTCAACGATGTAGGCGTAGCCATTGAGGCTACGCCTTCTTCCGGGGTGGTATTGCTTGGTGTTACGGGATCGGGGGTATCTACCGAATCGGACGTGGTAGCAATAAACGTGCTGCCAGACGGTACCGTAGGATTTGCAAAAAAGTACGACACCGCTAATATAGCTGGCCAAAGTCCCGATAACGCTTATGATGTTACCAGTGATGGAAGTGGTAACTACTTTGTATCGTGTGGTATTTATGGAATAACGACAGGCGTAGGGGATATTGATGGTATGATGATGAAACTATCCAGTACCGGAGATATTACTTGGGCCAGACGCATGAGGCTTGGCAATACAGTCGAAATTTGTGAAAGCACAGTCTATAATGCCAACAATAATCGGCTCTACAGCGCAGGGGTAAACAATCTGACCACTACGAATTCCGATCCAATACTTTGGACTTTGCGGGCTGATAATGGACAAATCGGTACCACGCCTCCCCCTAAGCTGAGAAGATATGATTCACCAACAGAACGTCGCCGTATGCTGTTATACCCCAGAAAAACCTCTGGGTTTTACGGTACGCTTTATGCGAACACCGGGGATCAAGCCCAACTGGCGGCCATGGACGCTGTAGTTTTCAGCTTGGACGAATCATTGAGCAGTCCAATCACGCCTTGGCAAAAGACTTTTGGGTTAGGTGCCGAATATGACTACATTAGTCATCTGGTCAACTGTACCGATACCGAAGATATCATTGGGGTAGGTGGTACCCGTTCTGCTTGGATAGGGACAGGCCAAGTGCTGAATTTTGATGTTTTTATTGCCCGATTATCGCCCTCCGGAGGAGTGCCCCTGGTGCCTAGTTGTGTGGGCAACTCCACCTATCCGGTTGATACACTGGCCAGCAGTAATCTGGACAATACCGCGAACGTAACGGCCACAGACTTGATCACTGGTTGGGTTAATAATGATACTATCAAACTGCCCGCCTCTATCAATGCTATGAGTTACTTGATCACCAGAGATAGCTGTCCGGCACTTTCAGGTGGTTCTAGTTTAGTTATGTCGCAAAATGAGTTGAGTGCATTTCAATCTTTTTCAAGCTCTATTGCAGTAGAAGAATGCCTCGCCGTAAGTTGTCTGAAAAATTTGAAATTTAACTTTCCCAGTAATGCCTTATCGTATTCATTTTTGATTTATGATGATCTTGGATATGAATATTTTGAGACAAACAAGAAAATCAGGCTTATCGAGGGCTTTAAATATAGTGATCTCAATTTAAAACCGGGTCGCTATCATTGGAAACTGACTGCCCCCCTGGCCAGCGGCTTTGTAGAACACTACTATGGCCAAATAAAAATTCAATAAGATCGAGGGCTTTATGCAAGAATGGGGTAGGGTAGGAGATGAAAAAGCAGGCCGTCCTTAGCGGGCGGCCTGCTGATCAATATTTTAATCTGCCGCCACCGTATTGGAAGCAAATGCTGCATCTGATGTAATCGCGCCAAGTCTATGCCGCCCTTTTTCTTCCCCAAAGCCCTAGTTCCGCCTCCGTCACCCGGCTTCCGTGCGCCGTTTCTGGTCCACTCCAATAGTGGCCATTCATCAACCAGGCCTCGTAGTAGAGTATCCATTTGAACGTGTAAGGCAAAATCTCGCGGGCCATCGAAAAGCGTTTTCGGTAACCAATATGTGCCGGGTCGTACAGGCATAAGTGGCCGTCGGCATACATATGAATGTCAGCAAATGGCCGAATGCGTGGATCGATAATAAATACCCAGGGAGAAAGATTAGGTCGATAGAAAGCACCAATGTGATAGGTGCAACGGCAGCCCGGATTCTTATATGGCATTTTGATGAACAAAGTACTGCTTGTGCGTCGCACCGATGCCTGCGGGTACTCCTGCTTTACATCCATCTCTTGGATAAGCAAGTCCATTCTTTCATCGAACTCGCTGTAAAAAGGTTGGTCACTTACCATCGTTGTAAAAAGAGTTTTTGGGAACCGGGATGGAGGTTGGCTTATCTATGATCTTGCCGCTCGGTGCGAAAAATGCAGCCCCTGTACCCCCTTCCATCAGTCTGAGCTGCGCCCCCAGTTGTTCCATCTGTACATTGGGTGCCACCGCCAGCCCGATACCAGCCCGCGCCGAGTCAATCAGGAGCGTTCCATCTGGCTGTAATCGTGCCGCCTCTTTCAACACGGTTTTCATATAGTTAACCCAGTTGAAATGATATTGGGAGTAGTTGAAATCCTTAGCCTGAAAAATATGCCGCTTTTCATGCGCCTTGCAGAATGGCAAAGCCCGGTCTTTCATCCGGTCCCGCATATGTTGGCCCAGCACAATACCATTGGGGGCTGCTTCGGATTGCATTTTGGCCGCCAGACTGGTGTGCAGGCTCGTCGTGGACAGTTCCCCACAATCCACCGTGCCATGTAAGCCCCAAAGTACATCGTTGGCATCCCCAAAATCAATACCTACCCGCGCGGTTACCGTTTCCACACCATATTCCGCAAAAATGGCAGGCGCCTCATTTTGCATAAAATAACAGAACATGGTCGCCCCGTGGATGGCATCCATCACTGTCTGATTGGGTGGAACGTTCCTACCGCCAAAGTAGAAAAACACGCCGTCGAACATAATACGCTGAGTATGCCCGCCAAAGAGGGTCAGCGTATGCGTCGCCGCACGATTTACAATGTTCACGATGCCATGCACTTGCTCTTTCGTCAACCGTTTGAACAAACTTGTGGAACCTTTTACATCTACAAATAGCGAGACGATGTAATGTTCTTCGGTCATCGTCTCTGAATACCGCAAATGGGTAAAGTCCGGGTGTGGGCCCAGTTTTGGCTGCTGGTAAGACCGGATGCCAAACAGGTCTGCCACACTTTGTAGTGGGGCTGGTTGCCTGTCGAGCCGCAACAGACCCTCATTGATATTCTGCATTATTTGTTGTTCGGATAAGTCGCCAATGTGTGGGAAAGCGCGCTGTTCTTTTTGCACACCTAGGTTCATAACCCCCCGCAATTGGTCGAGGTAAGGTTGATAAAATGCCATTACTATTTTAGATTAGTGAATAATACAATGGATGCGACCGCTAAGACCAAATAGGAGGCAAAAAGTACATAGGTCGCCCAGCCCAGCAGTTTGAATTTCAAAGCCAGACCTTGCGCCAGATGGTACACTTGATGTTGCATATCCTGCATCAAAGCGTCATCCTGTTGCTCCGAATTTCGGAGCGTGAACGCTGCTTTTGTCAAGCCGGCAATTCCTCCAAAAAAAATCAGTGATTTGGAAGCAGACTTCCGGTAAGGCATCAAAGCCCAGGAAGTGAAAAATAGCGACACTGTCCACAAAAGGCACAGGACAATACCATATACTTTTAAGCTAGGCGACCAGTTCACATCGTTTTGAAGTGCCGTATAAAAGGCGGCCACACCGCCAATACTGAACGTGTTAATCACTAACATGGCGTTACCCTTGTTGTTGACGCTATCGTAGTAGTGATCGAACCGTTCAATCAGAAATTTCAGATGTTCGTAGTTATCGGGCATAGTGTTGACAAAAAGGGATTTTGGCGATTCTATATCAACACCAAAATTCTTTTCTTAAGAAATATGCTATTTTTTATTTCAATAAATACGCCATTTTTAAAACAATATGCTTTCTTTTACTCATTGAGCAAAATTATGCCAATTTGTCTTCTAGTAGAGATTGAATGTCAAACATAAGCTACTGTTCAGTCAGATAATGGCTACCTACCGCCGCCAAGTGCGACCGGGAAGGCCGCCCGTGCAGGTGGCCAAAAAGCCCCTGCCCCCGTCTGCCACTCCGTCGCGTTGGCTTGCTCCTCTCTGCTGCGCTTGATCACCGCCGCGCTTCCGGTGGGCTCACTACCCCGTCGCCGCTCCGTACCTCCGCGTCCACGTGGCAGCCAGCCCACCGGGCGGCTGCCCATGTTTTACTTTGCGCAGGGAATTGGGTGGAGTTGGCCCGTTCTGTTGGACAATTAAAAGAGATTTACAGATATAGATAAAAAGCGAGAGGGCTGAGTTTCCGAAAACGCTCCTTTTTTTATCAGGGTAGGGGACCTTATTGCGCTCGAAATCTGTGAGACCTATCCAAGGTTTGGCCAGCCAAGCAAACATCTGGCTGATATTGTTGAATGAAAGAATTAATGGAGTCGTGAGTCGTGGGACAAGGCCCCTCGCTGGCTCTGTTTTCATTTGGCTAGAAACACAAAAAAAGCCCACTAGCCGTAGCAAGTGAGCTTAGAAAATATTAGACGTGGAATCTGCCGCAATGTATATCTGGGTTATGATAGTAAAAAACACGTATTTTCTGTCTTTCCTCCCGTCTTCCAACCTTTTCCTGTCGGCAACACGTTGCAGCGGAAGCAGTCTGAATAGTAAAATTGCAAGGAGGCATTATGTCAAAATATTGATTTTCAATATATTATAAATATATTAATCTTTAATTAAATGTGTGTTTTTAAATAACATATCTAATTACTGTATGCAGTAAACCTTTTTAATTTTCCCCGTATAAAGATAAGAAAAAAAATGCAAAAACACGAAATTTGTAAGCCTTTAGCCAAAGCCGAAGTGCTTTCCTTTACTAAGCAGCCGAAATTGATGGGGGGAATCAACTACCTGACAAAACTTAAGCCTGGGCACTTCGCCCAGGCTTAAGTTTTGTCCATGTCCTAACGTTTTTCAGAGCGATATCGTCGCCCTCTGGAATCATTATTACGATATGTAGTATAAGCAGGATCGGCCATTAATCCAATGTCAAATAGATTAGGAGTGCTGTCACGTATTTGAGCGGAGCAAGGGTCTTTTACCTGACAGTTTTGCCAATAACTATTAAGGTTTTGCATCGCATCGTTCAACAGATTACCAAAACCCTGCGGAAAGAAACCCGCACCGGAGAGATAGTCATTTGATAGGTTTAGTAAGTCTTGTACGGTAGAATGGGCAACTCCCATCTCGTCTAACACGACAGGACTTACCAGGCAGGAAGGTAGCCAAGCCAGTTGTTGCTCACCGAGGTTACGGCTATTGTGTGATAAGTTATACCAGATGTTTAATTGCGTTGACATTATGTTCGCCGCCAATCTATTCCTCAACGTACCATCTTCTTTCAGTAACGAGGAAAAACGTTGTTGGCTGTTATGATTTGATAAGTCTCTGCAAAACGTCACGGTCACCAGCCCACTGCAACAATCGTTATCCACATTTGCAGGCGGCGCCTGGCCAGCGCAGGAGAGTGTTACGTTGAGTGGGCAAACAAGACTCGGCGGGCTCTGATCGAGCACAGTAATGACATGAGTGCAGAGTGACACATTACCGCAGGCATCCATTGCGTGATAGTTTCGGGTGATTGTAAATCGGTTCTCGTACGATTTAGCAACTATGTTATTTGCTATACCATAAGTAGTGCGGACATAATTGAGGTAGCCAGAGCCAGGTAATAGATTATTTAAGCAGTCCGCGCTAGTGGCTGTAATGGATTTGCCAAGCTTTCCAGCCGTTACGCCACCGTATCCATTTATAAATTGTTCGATGACCGAGGTCGTAGATGTTCCGTTGATGATGTCGGCCAGATCACCCCAAATCGGTTGCGGAGCCGTGCAAAGCGGTTGGCAAGCCCCAGTTCCTACAAAGGTAACTATGAATTTATCCGTCCAGTTACCACAAAGATCCTTGGCTTTCAGTTCATAATTAACTGAATTACCGCTATTATGCTGGCCAAAAGAGCTGACATCGTAGCAGTTGTCGGTCATGTACGGTGCCAAGATGCCGGTGATATCGCCTGAACTTGGCAGATCATCCACGCAACCCACGTCGATGGTATCCGGCCCGGTGTAGATCGGTGGCAACAAATCTACGATCTGAAATGGTTGGTCGCAGGTGCTCATATTGCCACATTCATCGGTAGCCATGAACCAGTAGTTGGTCGTCATTGTATAGTTCGGGCAACCTGTATCAATGCTGGCAATAGTCAGCATCACCTTTACATTGCTTTCGCAGTCATCCCAGGCTTCTACTGCACTAATATCAGGTGCAGGCAGGTCATATTCACAGGTCAAGCGATTATTGCTGGGTGGGCAAATGATGACCGGCGGCGTGTTGTCCTCCATACAGAAATCGGCATGGCCGTAACTACTATTATTGCACATATCGGTAGCCCTGAACTCATAGGTGCGCGTGAAACTGCTATCACCATCGTGCCTTAGTGTTTCAGGAGTAAAGATGAGTTCGGTTAAAACCGCATTATAGCATTGGTCGCTGACCTCGGCATACCCAAAATGCTCAATCCACGCTTTCATTTCTGCTTGGTCGTCAACATCACCTACTGTATAATCTTCACTGGAATCTTGCGACATTTGTTCATGATTATTCATCGTGACATTTTGGGTGTAACGTCTACTTTGATCTGTTGCTTGGTAGGTGCGTTTAAGAGTGTATCGATTAGCAGAGATCTGATTGGAAATAATATCATTGAAAGTCACCACTACTGTGCCGCCGCCACAGTTGTCGCTGGTCGTCACGGCAGCCGGGCTACCCGGTGGTATTTGACCCACACACGAGACTACTACGTTGGCCGGGCAAGAAATGGTCGGTACGGTCTGGTCATTCACTGTGATCGTTTGCACGCATAGGGCTCTGTTGTCGCACAGATCAGTGGCGGTGTACGTGCGGGTTACTGTAAAGCGGTTGGCACAGGTCTGGTTGGTAATTGCATCGCTCACAAAGACAACTGTTACCGCACCGCCACAATTATCACTAGTCGTTACGCTGGCGAGGTCGGGTACTGGCACTTGACTAATGGATGAAACTGTCACGTCGGGGACAGAGACCATAAGTTTAGGATCTTTGACCGTATTACTGCACGAATCTACAGACTCATAAGTACTGGTAGTTGTAGTAGTGAAGTGCTTCCCGTACAATTTCACTAGTGCCGTATCCATAAAAACAGAATCGCCCTCTAAAGCAGTTACTCCATTGCAGAGAGCAGATGAGTCAGTCAGTATGGTATCTGACAGCACATTGCTTGAAAAATCACATTTTAACTGGAAAATAAATAAAGTCGTAGTATCTCCTTGTTCATCCAGAACCAAATTCCCATCTAATACAGACACAGCACCTAAACAGTAAACGTTTGGCAGAAGATGCTGGCTGTCTTCTAAAATATTTTCGGTCAAATCCATATATGCATCGGCCACATCTTTTGCAACTAATATGGAAACACTGTCTGCAATGTAAGTTTCCTCCACTAGTGTTTTGGGAGTGAATACAGTAGATTTCCTTACACTAGTGCCTGCATCATACGATATACTAGTTGCTTCAACATCATCGTTCAATGCTCCGGCTGCGGTAAATAGCGCAAAACTAGCATTTCCACTCAAGTCTGGTCCGCCTGCTGTCACTTTGGTAGAAAATGTTACTGATTTCAGGCTTTTCCCGTGTTCGTTGCGTAACATTTGATGAATACACTCGCTTGCCGTCATCGTTGTCGATTTCATTTTTGAATATGGCAGAAAAGCCGCCAACAAGCACACCCCCACGATAGCCGCTACGGAAGCATATTGCCACAGCAAGGCTCTTCGTTTTTGACTGCCGCGTATCTGACGGATGTTTTCCTCAATCTCCCCAGGGTCTGCTTCTGCAAACGCTTCTTTAAGGAGAGAAGCAAGATTATGACCTTCCGATTTTTTTGCGTTTAATTGTTGGAAGGACAGAATTCGTCTATTTATCCAAGTTACTTTCATTTTTTCGGGCGTTTGTTGGTGAGGTGTTTAAAGATTTTACCCAGTGCCCGACGCGCTTCGCCTTTCACGGTATTATATTTCATTTGTAGTATTTCTGCGATTTTGACATAACTTATCTCCTTGTAGTAATGGAGATAAAGAATGGTGTACTGCTCCTTCGAGCATAGATCTTTAATAATAGCAAGCAATTCCTCCGGTGTTGTCGTGATCTCGTCTTCTTCCGCTAATTCAAACAGATTAAATTCGGAAGAATCAGTGAGTACCTGCGCGTAATAATCTGATATAGCATCGCCCATACCATTATTTTGGAGTTGTTTCACCTTAACGCGCAGGCAAAAATTGCGGGCTACCTTTCTGGCAAAGCGAAAAATGCCATTGCCATCCATCTCTGTGGTCCGGGATGAATTGACCAATTCATCCGTGGTGTAGTCTATAACTTCACCTATAGTACAGGTGCCTTCTATGGAGGGAAAGCTGCAATATATCCGTTCAACTGGCTTACGGAATCTTTCCCATAAATCCCACCACTCTCCTGGGTGGCTGGGCCATTCCGAGGTAACCGGGGCGATTGGCATGAGATGGATTTTTGCTAGAGAATTTATCATTTATCACTTTTAATGCTTTTAGGGAATAGGTCGTAAAAGGCAGAATCGGTACATTTTTCGAGCAATTTTTTTTTGACTAATTTTTTCATCTATCTTAAATAATTGGTTTTCAATAAATTAAAATGTACATTATTTATACATATATTTAATTTTTATCCTTTTCGCACCGCTGATCACACCGGAAATCAGGCACGAGACCTTAAAATGGCAAAACACTTTTGCTAACAAGACGTCCATCACCTCTTTTTCCACAAAGCCGAAGGCTGAAATTTCTCTATCATGGAAAAGAATTACAATTTGATCATCCCTCTCGTAAAGCAGGAAATAAAGCACCTGGTAGCCAGGGGTGACATCAGTGCCGCCGCCAATTTCCTTTTGCAATTGGCTCAGATATTTGAGCCCACCATAGAAAATGAAGTGATTATTTTGAAATGTGAAATGAGCATATTGGAGAAAAAACAACGTATGGGCGCTGTGGACTCCGATACGGAGAACATAGAAAGGTGCCGCTTGGCGCATCGCCTTTTAATGATTTCCATCAGCATCGGCCAGGCGTAAAGCCAACATTATTTAAACGCATGATCCTTTTATATTATTAGTACGGATCAGCATGGTTATTTTTTTCCGCCAAGTTTGAGGTAGTCTGGTTTTCTTGTCTTCATTGTCCGGCTGAATCCAGCCCTGCAATGGCCAAGTCTCTGCCAAGAGTTGGAAGAATTTTTGGACAAATTGGTTTTAAAAATTATTCCATAATTAAGATTATGTTAAATAACAATGTAATTACATAAATTTGCACTGGGAAAAGTGGCCCGTTAACAGATAATCACCATAGAAACAGATTTCAAGCACTTAAAAATTGAATTAGTTTCCGTCTCCTTTTAGCCCCGCGAAGTAAGTAACCAAAAGCATCCACCTCCGCCCTTGGGTTGGGTTGGCATCTACCAGCAACAGGGCAAGTTACGGGGTGGGTTGCACACACGCAAGGGGACGCAGTCCGGTACTCACCTCCCTGCGTGTGCAGCCCCGAAACCCCTGTCCGTGCGGCCCAAAGGGGGCCGCGTCGCGAATGTCGGGCCTTCCGTGCAGCGAGGTTCCGTTCCTCCCTTGCCCCTTGCGCTTAGTGCCACCCACCCCGTGTCCCCCTTGGGTGCCCGCTGGCAGTGCTCGCGCATCGTTGCCCGGCTTTTTCCAAGGGGCCTTTTTCGCTATGTTTTCTGCTCTTGTTTTCGCTCGTGATCGGCATAGTCTCACCTTGCATCGGGGTCGTTTCGCTTCTGGTCGCTATGGTCATTGCTGGTTTTGTAGTACGCTCAGCCGCTTGCCGCTGGGCTATTGTTCCTCCTGCGGGGTCCCCGCGTAGTCAGTGGCCAGCGGGTCGGGTTTGGTCCCGGCCCGCTGGCTTTTTAACATAATAAAATACACATTTTTCTTGCTTTTCAACAACAAATACACGAACTTTACTGGAGCAACCAGGGGCAAAAGCGGCATGGAAAATTCGCCAATTTACATTCGCTATTAGCCTTATTATCAATATTTTAAATTGTTTTTCCCCTGCCGAAATTGCTCTTAACCGCCATGAATTTTTTAAGCGACGGCGGGTTTTCTAAACCTCTCAACCTTTTTCTAAACCTCTTCACTCAACCCCGCCAGACGGCGGCCTAAATTGCAAAAAAGCCATGTCAGCCACCTACCTCCTCCCCACTCCCACCCAGTTCCCACAAACCGAAAAGTTTGAATCGGTCGAACTGGACTATCCACCGCTCACCGAGTTTTTACACTACCTCCGCGACTGCCACATTGACCCAACCGGAATGCCCGACGAACAGTTGGAACGCACCGTTTTCGCTTACCTCGACGTGGACTACGACCACTACCAGCGCGAGCAACTCGAACGCGAACTTATCCTCGAATCGCTATGATCCGCGCCCTGGTCATCTGCTGCCTGCTCTGCGCCACCGGCGTAGTCCGGGCCCAACAGCCCGACGCTGTCCCGACCGATTCCTTTCCCGCGCTCCCGCAGATCCTTGCCGCCATCGATTCCTTTTATGCCCGGCAATGCGCGGCCCAGGTGCAGGAGTTCCAGGACACGAAGCGTGGCCACTGGATGCAGTGGATGCCGCAGGTCGGGGTCGGCTACGTACCGGCACTGTATCCCGGACAGGGCGACCGACTGCGACCGACGATCAGTTACAGCCTGTCCACCGTGGAACAGAACCTGCGCAAAAGCGAGGAACGCAAGGTGAAAAGACTGTCGCTTACCGATCAATGCGCCCTCGATGCACAGCGCGAGAAAGAGAAGGTGTGGCAGATGTTTCAGCGTCGCCTGCTGATGATCGGCCAACTGCGCCACCAGCGCGAAGTATTCCAGATTGATGAACAACTCTACCAGTTCTATACCGACGAGTTCCAAAAAGTGAAAATACCCGCTGATTTCTATCTCGGCGAAAAACGCAAGTACCTGGAAAAAGCCTTTGCCATTCGCCAGGCGGAATTCGCCATCCAGGTGCTCGAAGCAGAGATTCTAGCCGCCGGACACATCGCACCCATCCACTAATTCAACCACACCAAGCATGAAAAAAGCCACTTTCGTGGCCGTCCTCTGGGCGGTCACCCTCTCCGCCTACGGCCAAACCGCCCAACCAATTACTCAGACCTTATTTTCTTCTCAATTATTTGATCCTCAAAAAGCCGCCAAAGTAGCATGGTCCAGCCTGCCTACTGTCCGAAACTGGCGGCACGTCGTCCAAGATATTCCGAAGGGCCAGCCCACCTGGGGTTACATGAAGTTTACCGACATCGGCCCTTACCTGACCTGGGGCGCAGAACATAAATACCAAGCCTACTACTCGCCCGATGCCCGCAACCTGTACCGCTACAACACCGGCATGACCCGTGGACAAAAAGTGACCGTCAAAGTGCTGTTCCCGGGGACCTACTACGTGTATTTTCAAGAGGCTGCCCTTTTGCTCCAACTCAATGTGACCACCAACCAGATCATCGCCAACCTGTACGCGAAGTAGTTAGTAGCCAAGTGTAACTCTTTTGCGAGCCGCAGAGCGGCAAAATATTGGTAGCCTTTTCACCAGCAATTGACAGGAGGTGCAGCGCACCGAAATGTGCTGCGCCTCCTGTTATTTTTCTATAAAAAGTTAATTAAAAGTTCGTTTTCGTAAAATTATTTTTGCATTTTTGTGGCTTATTAAACAGCAAACTCTATGGCCAAAAAATTAAAATCCAACCCGTCCAACGATCCCGAAATGGCTGCCTTGTTCCAGAAATTACAAGCCGCCGACAAGTGGCTACCGATCAATGCCAATCAGTTAGCCGCCAAGGAGTTCGACATGAGCGAAAGTTACATCCAATACATTCGCTGGGGCAAAGCCATTAGCGGCTCCGTCCGTTGGAACGTGGACGTGGTCCTATTTCTCCTAAAACTGGCCAAAGAGCGCAAAGACCTGGCGAAGGAGTTGATGGCCATAGATTTCTAGGGAACAGGCTCAAATAAGGGTCTTTTTGCGCTCCGTACAGAAGTTATGTTTTTTGTCCTTCCATAGGAATCCGTCTACATCATGTTCTTTGCCCTTTGCTCTTTTTGCTCATTGTCTTTTCCCCTTATTGGGCCCATCCCTCCGGTCAGCGGTCACCGCTTTGCCCCCTACCCTACTGCCCCTCCGCGCGTCCGCTCCCAAAGTCGCTCCCGCCGCTACGGAGCATCCGGTTGGGCGCAGCGGCCACCACCGCCCTCCGGGTCGGGCTGTTCCAGGCTCCCTGAACGGTCGGCCACGGCCTGAAGGGGCCGCGTCTGCGGCGAAGGAGCCGCCCCTTCCACATCCCTTGTGCAGTGCTGCGCTTGTCCCGGCAGTCGGCAAGGCCCGAAAAGGGCCACGCCGACTAGTCCGGGGTGTGGTGGTAATCGTAGCGGGCATCGTGGTAGTGGCGTCCCTTCCCTGCGGTCGGGGACGCCGGGCTGCATTCGTTGTTTTTCATGGCTTTTCCCACTATACCCTGCTCGCCTCGGCAGGGTTTACCCTCCTTTGTCGGGCAAACCCTGCCTCGCTCGTACGGCCCACGCGCAGCGGCTAAGGGACGGCCCCCGAAAAAGGGATGCCGCCCATACCTGCTCCTGCCCCAACTGGCTCCGCGCGGCAGGCAGGCCATCAACCGCAAAAAATGCTTTATGGAAGGCCAGCCTGCCCAAACCTGCCCGCACAATGGCACCGGAAGCAGCAATCACTGTTTCGTGCTACTAAAGCCAGGCATCGTGTAGGGCATGGCGAACCCCACGCGCAGCGGGTCAGGGACGGCCCCCGAAAAAGGGATGCCGCCCACACCCGCTCCTGCCCCCAAACGGCTCCGCGCGGCAGGCAGGCCATCAGCGGCAAAAAACGCCTTATGGAAGGCCAGCCTGCCCAAACCCGCCCGCTCAGTAGCACCGAAGTCGGCAGTTCGCAGTTGCAGTTTTGCCTCTTATTTCTTGCCTTTTTGCTTTTTGCCTCTTATTTCCTTGCTCCTTGCCTATTTGCTTTTTGCCCTTTGCCTCTTGCCCCAGCCCACGCGCAGCGGCTAAGGTCGGCCCCCAAAAAAGGGATGCCGCCCATACCCGCTCCCGCCCCCAACCGGCCCCACGCGGCAGGCCGGCCATCAACCGCAAAAAACGCTTTATGGAAGGCCCGCCTACCCAAACCCGCCCGCCCAATGGCACCAGAATCGGCAATCGGTGTTTCGTTTATCTGCACGTAGTTGCCCGACGAGCGGATTTTTGCCACTGTTTATCACCATTATTCAATTAACTAATTGATTATCAATAAATTAACTATTTACACTATTATCCCCCCCTTCTTATTTTTTTTTATTTTTTTATTTTTTAAATATGGTGCATATGGTGCAAGGCCCATATTTGGTGCAAAGTGGTGCAGAGTGGTGCATGCACCAAAGGATGCACCAAACTATATTCGGTAATAAATCAGCAAACAGTGTTTCCTTTGGTTCGATGCAGTTGCCCGACGAGCGGGCTGCTGGCACGGCTACGGGGCTTCGCTCTGGCGGCCCCTTGCGCCGCTGCCAAGGATATAGGGGGCCGCCCCCCTATGACCCCGCCCAACGCACGCAATGGAACGTAGTGACATCCCGGTTTTTCATCGGGACGGCCGCCGGGCCAACCCGCCAAATAGCCCCAGGGTAGGCCTCCATCGGCAAAACCGCTTTATGGAAGGCCCACCCTACCACTAAGCCAACCCACTGCCCGCCCGGCAGCCGCCCCGACGCAAACCGCCCAACGCTCCAAGGCCGCTCTGCACAAAAGTCCCGGCAGCAGTTCCCCCTGCACCCCCAGCGGCAAAAATCGTTTCCCCCAACCCCCAGGGGCGTTTCCCGGCTCGGCGGCAGGGCTACCAGCCAACCCACCCGCAATGGCCGCCGGGCCAACCCGCCAAATAGCCCCAGGGCAGGCCATCATCGGCAAAAACGCTTTATGGAAGGCCAGCCCTTCCCGCTAACCTCTCCCACTGCCCCGCCCGCCAGCCGCTCCACCCCGAGGCTGGGGCCAGCGTGCCGCCCTCGCCGGGAACAAAATCGGCTGCTACGGGTAGCGGTGGCCCGCCAGGGCTCCGAAAAGTCCATTTTTAGCACAGGAGCAGCGGCGGCGGCGTGTAGCACTGGTGCAGGCTGTCCGCTTCCAGTTCCAGTAGTGGTTTACCAGCCAGGGCCGTTTTGCGGGCAGCATCCCAGGTGCCGCCCCGCTGCCAGCGGCCCGGCGCATACAGCGCCAGCGTTACTTCCGCCCTGGCCACCAGTTGCGTGTTACGCAGCAGCGGCGCAGCCTTGTGCTGGTGCTGGTCATAGTCCGGTTTCAGCGTTTCGGTTGGTAGCCCCGCCGCCAGTGCCCAGGCTGCGGCGTGCGCATCGGCACCCGCCGCCCCACCATGCAGCAGCAGTGTGGGTACTGGGTGCCCCTGCTGGCGCAGGAATTCCAGCCCCCTTTCGAGCAGGTCCACCGTTTGTGCGGCGGTGAGTTGGCGGCTGCCGGTGAGCAGTAAGATCATAAGCAGAATTTCTATAAAATTAGTCAAAATCTGCCAGATCATCAAATATTTTGTTGATTATAAGTTGTATTTATTTTCATTTATTTTACCTGATAATTAGGTATTACCAACTATTTGTTGTAAATTTATAGTGTTATCGAACTAATCATCTAACTATTTGCACTTTTTATGAGCCACGCTAAAACCCTTTTCGCTCAGTCTCGGGTCGGTGTCACCCCCGATTATCAACAACAGAAACAGGAAGCCGCCGAAGTCGCCGCTTTCCAAAAGAAAGAATGGCAGGTGCTCCAACTGTGGGCCATTTTGGAAAAAGCCCAGGACGCGGCCAGGGATACGCCACTGGTCGAGCCGGAGGGCGATTATTGCCCCGGAGTCATCACCGTGCTCGATGCCATCTATGAGGCCCAGGTCACCTTGAAACAACTGTTCCCGGTCATCCTCGAACGATCCTAAGGTTTCTTAAGTCTGCATTTCATCATCGTCCCTGTCCGGCTCCGGGTGGGCAGGGACCACTATCCCCTTTTTTAAACACATTAAATAAATTTACCATGAAAAAGCAAAGCGCAACCGCAGCCAATCCCCCCAACCACGTGACAGACATCATGAACCACGAAACCGGCGAACTGAATGTCCTGTACTTCCCCGGCCATCCCAAGGTCACCCGCTTTGATGCCGGCCTCGGCGTGTTCACCGATGAAGAAAAAACGCCCATGACCAAAAAAGGCGATCCGTTTACCATTCGCCCGGTGGCCTTTCGGCTCTTTACCGACGACATTCTCGGAATGGGCAAAAAGCGGTGGGCCGAATTCTTCTACCTCAACGAGGCCCGCATCGTCTGCAACCTGCTGATGCACGGTTATAGCGTGGATGAACTCATGAAGTTGGTCCCGAAACTGTACTACGAGCAGGCCAATATCTGCCAGGTCGCCCTGACCATCAAGCCCATTGAAAAGGTAAGTAAAGCCGAAGAGGCCAGGGGCAAAAAGTTCTATATCTGTGAGTTTTCCGCCGTGCGGCTCACCGGCCCGGAATGCCAGTTGAATGAACTAATCGGTACTACCCTACCCATCTGGCGGAAGGATACGCTCACCGGCGATGCGCTCACCCAAAGTTCCCGCCACTATACGCCGCCGATTCAAAATGCTTCCGCCGAGGAGGAAAGCGGCCCGGAGCCCGCCGCCGAGCCTGCCTAGTTTCCATCCGGGCAGCCCTGGCTGCCCGGCATTTTTTCACTCTTTACTTTCCTTTTATCATGCAAAAATGCCTTTTACCGCTCTTCTTGATGCTGTTGCCGCTGGTCAGCATTGCCCAAAGTAGCCCCACTACTACCAAACCGGATACCCTGCACTATGCCGACCAAGTCACCGAAAAGCCCAGAATCTGGAAAGAACAAACCTTGGTTTTTAAGGAAAACTACGACGGCACCGGAGCCGGGGTCATCAAGGTTCCCGCCGCTGAGTGGGCCAGCAGTCTGAATGTCTATCAGGCCAGTTTTCGCGCGGTGGCCGATAGCCTCGTTTTCAAGTTTACTACCAAATTGGACATTGCCCCCGGCAGCATCCTTTTTGGCCGACACAACGGCGGGCCGATCCTTCCCCGTTTCGCTGCCGAAAGAACCAGCGCACAAACCCTCTATGGCCAGAAAATCTGGAAATGGGAAATTGTGCTCACCGGCGAAATCGTCGCCGCTTTCCGCGAGCGCAAACAGCCCTTCCAAATCTATTTTGACTTGGTCTTGCAATGACCCACCCCGCTGCCCGGTGCGGGTTCCGCGCCGGGCGGCTTTCTCTTAACACCCACCCATTTTTTAATCAGCCTAACTATTTGCACTATGAAAAAGACCACCCAATCCCCCACCCCGACCGTTGACCTGTACCAAAAAGTCACCGACCGCATCATCGCCGCCCTCGAAAATGGCCTGGTGCCCTGGCACAAACCCTGGTCGGCCTACGGCCTGCCTGCCAATCATTTTTCCAGACACATCTACCAGGGCATCAATTCTATTATGCTGACTTTTGGCGACTTTGAGTATCCGTTTTGGGCCACCTTCAAACAAGTCGGTGATGCTGGTGGCCACATTCGCAAGGGCGCAAAATCCGAGCAGGTCTATTTTTTTAAGTACCTGTATTGGGACGAACAAGGGCGCAAACTCGGCCCGGAGCAAGCCAGCGCACTGATGGAAAGTGGCGTTCAAGTCAAGCGCAAACGCTACATCCAGTATAGTTACGTGTTCAATGTCGCCGATTTTGTGGGCATTGAAGTGGCCCTGCCTTCCCTGCCAACGTCCTCCCCCACCGAACGAGCCGCCCGGCTGTTGCAGGATTTGCCCTATCCTCCCAACATCGTGCATACGATTAAAGATCGGGCTTGTTACCTCCCATCCAGCGACCGCATCAATATGCCCTACCAACGGCAATTCGATTCCGCAGCGCAGTACTACGCTACGCTGTTCCATGAACTGATTCACTGGACCGGCCATGAAAGCCGCTTAAACCGCCTGGAATCGGTAAATTTCAATAGTGAACCCTACGCCAAAGAAGAACTGGTCGCCGAGATCGGTGCCTCGTTCCTCTGCGCCCTCACTGGCATCCAGCAGCGGGAAACCGAGGCTAGCAGTGAGGTCTATTTGCAAAACTGGATTGCTAAACTGCAAGGCGATAAGGAATTGATTTTCAATGCCGCCAGCACCGCCCGCAAAGCCGTAGCGTTCCTGATGCAGCATAGCGAAGTAGTAGTAGAAGTGGAATAAAATTGAGCCGCCGCGCTGATAAAAGGAGGTTGGCGCGGCGGTGTTTTTATCCAGACGTTTCCCATGAATTCCATCTATTTTCGCCACCTAAAATCCTGTTAAAATCTAATTCGATTATGGAAGATCAACACAAAATCATCATTTTTCAAGAAAAGCAAATCCGCCGTATCTGGCATAAAGAAGAATGGTGGTTTGCAGTCGTGGATGTCATAAAAGTGCTTACAGAAAGTAATCAGGCAAACCGTTATTGGGCTGACTTGAAAAGACGTTCATCAAGTGAGAGCAATCAACCCTTCGCATTTTGCGAACAGTTGAAAATGCTTGCAGCCGATGGCCGTAACAGATTGACCGAGGTGGCCAACACGGAAGGAATGTTGCGCATTGTTCAATCCATTCCTTCCCCAAATGCAGAGCCCTTCAAATTGTGGCTGGCGCAAGTTGGCTACGAACGCATCCAGGAAATTGAAAACCCGGAATTGGCCGCCGAACGGGCGCGGCAGTATTATCGCGATCTTGGCTACGACGAGTCCTGGATTGAAACTCGTATCCAAACCATTGCTGTTCGCGGCAAACTCACCGATGAATGGAAAAACCGCAACGTCAAAGAAGGCATGGAATACTCCATACTGACCGCTGAAATCAGTCACGCCACCTTCGGCCTGATCCCTTCTGAGTACAAGAAGGTCAAAGGGTTGAAAAGTGAAAATTTACGCGATCACATGACCGACATTGAGTTGATTTTTACCATGCTTGGCGAAGCGACGACCCGCAATAAAGCAGTGGAAAAAGACGCGCAGGGTTTTGATGAGAATAAGGAAGTGGCCAAAGAAGGTGGTCGGGCCGCTGGAAAAGCACTGAACGCTTACGAACACGAGACCGGAAGCAAAGTGGTGACGAACCAAAATTTCAAACCACAGATCGCCGCCGCCAAGAAAAAACAACTACCCGCCACCCCAAAAAAGAAGGATACAGACGACCAAGAATAAAGGGGAAAACCAGGTAAAAACCTGCATAAAGGGTTGTCCGCTGCGCGGGCAACCCTTTATTTTTAATCCGTATGCCAAATGTTAGGAGACTACTAAAATTCTACTATCTTTGGAACTTCGCCGCACGTCTATACTCCATACCAGGTCACTCGATCCAGCATCCCGACCAAACGCATAGACGCAAAGCCCCACTGGAAAAACAATCTAATTAGACATCTTTAGGAATAGATGACTGCGCCACGGTAGGTGTTGGTTTTCATTGCCAATTCCACTAATACTGGAATGTCGCTGCGCTCTATTAGCAATATTTGATTCTTATCAAATGATTATAAAACCAATAACTAATTAACCAATAACTAATTACCACGCAGGGCCTCGCCCGCTCTGCAAGCCGCTCATCTATCCAGCGGCTTTTTACCTTGTTTCTCGCGGCTACCTTATCAGTAGAATACAGGCAGCATGCAGAAAAGCCACGACACCCCGAACCGTGCGTCCACCGGGACACGGTTCACCAGGAGAATATCTGGTGGGACGGCCACCCGGCCGCCACGTTTCCGACTCCTTATCGTGTAGCAACAGGTGCGGGCAAAGCCAACCCGCACCTGTTCGGTTTTTCCCTTCCACCTCTACCCGCCCAAGCATGAAAAAAGCCACCCTCGCCGCCATCCTTCTGGCCGCTATTCCCCTGCTCCATTGCACAAAAGAGCCTATTTCCCCGGCTAAATCCGGCCCTTTTACCCTCCATTTTAAATACGGCCAACCAATCACTGTGCTCGAAGACCCCGACGGACAAAGCGAGACTTACCGCGACGTCGCCCGCTTCTACTGCTTTACCGAAAACGACCATCAACTGACCCTCTTTTCCTCGCTCGATCTGGATACCACCTACTTCGAGCCCGTCACCATGACCGATCAGGTACTACGGTGGACCATCACTCCCTATCAAGGGCCAGAGGCACACTACCAGGGCGACCTCGTCCTCCAAGCCTGGTTCCCCGATACTGTTACCCGCGCCCATTTCGATTTTACCTTCCGCCTTCGCTTCCAGCAACCATAATTCAAACCTTCGCAAGCCATGCAAAAATCCACTTCCATCCTGCTGCTCTGCTTCCTCGCACTGGCCAACTGCCACCCGCCACCCGATGATCCTCCGCCCTTCCAAACCATCCAGTTAAATTACAGCATCGAAGATGGCCTGTGGGCCTACGCCCAACCAGACCGCTTTTTCGTCCTGACCGACCAAACCACCTTCGACGACAGCACCGGGCTGCTCTGCATTACCACGCCCTACCCGCTCGATTCCACCTACTGCGAAATCATCGGCACCAACTGCCCCAGCCCGATCACTGCCGCCACCTGGAACATTCACCAAGCGCAGTCCGGCCACTGGCAACTTATTATCCAACTGCCCGCCGCCACCGTCGCCTGTATCCAGGACCATCTGCTTTGGGACGATGACTATTGGTCTTTTGATTTTCGCATTCGCGTACTGCCGCCCGGATGACCAACCTGAAAATATTTTAGGCCTACTTGATTCTCCATTTCTGGAATAGTCCGTACACTTGCCTAGTTTTCATTTGGTTTTTTGGGGTTTATTAGTCGTTGCGGTGCGTAAGCACTTGCAGCGACTTTTTTTTGCCCCTCTCTTCCCTGCCGACCGATCAACAGCATCGGTTTCCAACTTGACTATATCAACTACACTTCGCGCCATGAGGCGCAAAGCCGCCGACCGCTTCCCCAGCAGTCGGCTTTTTTATGTGCTTTTGGCAAAGCCACCTCCAGCGATTGCACCACCACCAATAGTCGTCCTGCCCTGCTCTCCTGACAATATTTACCCGCCTAATTCCACTCCCACCACCGGATTTATTTTAAAACAAAAATTATTATTTTAATACATTTTGTTTTATTTTAACCTAAAAGCATCATTCTATAAATTGACACCCTAAATTATCTAAAAAAAGGTGTCAAAATCGCTATTAAGACACCCCCCCAGACCCCCCGCCGGGCAAAAAAGATTTTATTTTCCAGAGAAATTCCCCAAACTTTACCGAGTTCTATTCTTTCCAAAAAGATAGAGATTTTAAAACAATTCCAGAAACAATTTCCCCCATGATCGCAGACATAGATACTGGCCATAAACTCAAATTCCTGAGTCTGGAAGAACAGGAAGCTGCCCTGGCTGCTACTAAAAATAAAAAGTACCGGCTGGTCATGCTGGTAATGCTCGACTGCGGACTGCGCCGAGGTGAAGTGATCAATATCCAGATCAGCCACATTGATTTTCAAAAATCCATGCTGCACGTCAAGAGCCTGAAAAAACGGGGAGATAAAGAAATCTGGCGCAGCGTACCGATCCCAACCCGCACCCTCGATACCCTCGCCCAATACATTTATGATCTGAAAGACCGCAACCCGGAGACCTTCCTTTTCCCCGCCGGGCGCGGCAGCAAGACCGGCAAAGGCGGCATGAACCCCCGCCAGATCGAAAAGAAGATCCGTAAGATCACCAGAGGTCTTTTCTCCCCGCACTCGTTTCGCCACAGTTACGCTACCCGCCTGGTGAATGAAGGCGTGAGCCTGTTGACCGTGAGTCGGCTACTCGGCCACTCGCAGGTCTCCACCACCGAAATTTATGCCCATATTCCGGAAATCCAGTTGCGCGAAGCGGTGCATCGGATTGACAAAAGAACCTGGCTCCAACGGCTCTACCGCCACTATTTCCCGCCACCCCAGGTCCATGTGCTGCCTACCAAACGCGGCGACAAAACCAATTTCATCATTGGCCGACGCCAGGAATTGGCCAAACTCGCCGAACTGAGTGCCAAAAAAGTGAACCTGCTGATCGTGGGTCCGCAAGGCGTGGGCAAGTCTCATTTGCTGGATAATTACGAAAGTCCGAAGGTGCTGCGGGTGGACGATATGAGTGGTGGTAAGAAGGTTCTGGCCGGACTGATTCTCGAATTATTTGACCAGGATAAAGAAGCCGTGGTCGCCGCAGTGTATAAGAATCAAGACAAAAATGGGAACCCCTTGCTCGACCGCGAAGGGCTGGGCCAGATAGTGATGAAGGACAGCGAAAAGCGAATGCTGGAAGTACTGACCACCATTACCCAGCCACTCGAATACACCCTCATCATTGACCGCGCCGACCACGTCACGCCCACCGCCATCAGGATATTGGAAAGACTGAAAAATCACTTTCATCTCATCGTGGCGGCCCGCGCCATCCGTATCACCCAGGCGACCTGGCTAACTAATTTCCAGCGCATCGAACTCAAACCCCTGGGCCGCCCGGAAAGCATGGAACTGATCGGGAAATTATCACACGATTTTCAGGCCCGCATCCGCGATTTCCAGGCCTACCAAAACCACATCTTCGACCAGACGGGCGGCATTCCCCTATTTATCCTCGAAATGTGCGAACGTTACGGCAAGGAAGACAAGATTGATTTTGAAGTGGTGCGCCAGATCAACCACACCGCCGCTACACCCGACATCGACATGACCATTCCTTTTATCCTCATTTTGTCCAGCCTGATGATTCTCCGCTACGTGGGCCGCGAACTGGGTGACGAAGACACCGGTGCCTACAAACTGATCGGTGGCGCAGCCCTGCTCTTTCTCATCTTTGGCAGGCCCATCTTTGCCCAGACCAAGCGGCGGTATATTTAGTTGGTTATCGGTTAATTGGTTATTGGTTAATTGGTTTGTAAATCAGTGCTTTGTATTGAGTCGAAGTAATTATTTGTTGCCTCATTGCTTTATTTGCTTATTGCCTATTTGCTTATTGCTTTTTTGCCCTTTGCCTATTTGCTCATTTCCTTCAACCCTCCTCCATGACCCTCCCCAACCACTTAATCGGCGGTATCGTTTTCACCGGCGTTTTCGCCGCCACCATCAGCGGCATCAACCTCCTCGCCTCGCCCTGGTACATCGCCACCACGCTGATCGCCGCCACCTTGCCCGACATCGACAACACCAACAGCCCCATCGGCAGAATGGCCGGGCCGCTCGGCTACTGGATCAACCGACGTTACGGCCACCGCACCATCACCCATTCCGCTTTTGCCCTGCTCGTCCTCACCCTGTTGTTTGCCTTCTGCGAACGCGCCATCCACGGCGAACTCGAAAACACCTGGTTCTTTTTCTGGGGTTACCTCAGCCATATTGTGCTGGATATGCTCACCGTCCAGGGCGTGAAATTGTTCTACCCCTTCAAAAAATCTTCCGCCGTCATCCCCGGCGATTACCGCTTTCGCTTCGAGACCGGCAACCTGCGCCACGAAACCCTGTTCTTTTGCGTCTCCATGTTGTGCTTTGTGTTCCTGCAACCCTTGTTCAAACATGGTTTTTGGACTTCCTACAACCGCTTGTTTGGCACTATCAAACACATCAACAGCGAGTTTCATAAATCCAACGACTTACTGGAAGTCACCTACGAATACCGCATTGGCACCGAGCACCGTCACGGCAAAGGCTACTGCCTCGAAGTCAGCCAACAACGGCTCCTGCTGCTCGATGGCGGCAAGTTCCACCACATCGACGAAGCCGACGTCCAGGTGCAAAAGGTGCTGCCCGTGCATACCGGCAAAGCCTTCGCGTTCAAAGACCTCTCCTTTGTCAGCATCACGCCCGACAGCCTCAACCGCCTGCTATTAGAAAAAAATATAATGGATATAGAGATTCATTCCAATGTCCAGTTTGAATTGAACGATGGAATCACCCCCGAAATCACCCACCATTTTAAAGGCACTTATTTGAATGAAGCCCACGTCCGGCCCGTGGACGAAGATACCCGCAGCGGGAAAAGCAACGGTCGCGGGCAGGATTCTGTCACCTACCAGCATAGCCCGCGTATCGCCACCATCAATCGCCGCATCAGCCTGCTGCTACACGACTACACCGTCCGCAGCCAACGCTACCGCGAAGCCCGCCAGAAAATCCGGGATTTGAAAGAACAGGGTGGCCGCGTCGGTGAATCTAACATTACCCGCTACGAGAGCATTCGGCGCGAAATCCAGGAATGGGAGAAGGTGAAAGAAGGCGAAGACCCCACCGGCGAGATCGAAATACTACGGGCCGAAATCCGGGAAATCCAGGGCGAAGATGCGCAGCACTACCACGAGAAATTTCGCACCTGGGACATTGACCGCCGCAGCCAGCAACCGGAAAACCCGATTTATACCGGCTTTTTGCGCTACGTCGTGATCGCTCAATAATAACGATCAAACCCGTATAAAACGGTTATTATATGCCTCAAATCTATATTTTTAGTATTAAAATTGGCATTCTGCCTAATTCATAGGCTTATTTTAACATCAAAATACGAAATTAAGTTACTTTATTATCAAAATGAGTCTAATACATTTATACGTAATCAAATTACTATACACTCTACCTTACCCGCCGTAGCCCTTTTAGGCGAAGGCGGGTTCACCCACCCTTTTAACTAACCTTTCTAAAACCCTCTCTACAAAAGCCCTGAAAGGGCGACATCATTAACCCAGTCCGCAGGGCTGGGATGCCAGGTAAACCGCATCCAGTGTCTAGTAAAGACAGAAGCCCGATGCAATCTTTTGCACCAGGCTTCTAATCACGTTAGAACTGAGTCAGTGCTAACTATTTGCATCACAAATATAAGGAGGTTGTATGACAAAATGAAGTCTTTCCAGTGCCACGGCCCAGACCAATACCCAAAAACAAAGGGGGAGCAGTAGCCAACTGTTCCCCCCGGAACACACAGGAGATGTCTTTCAATCCCTTGCATGCAAAAAAGCCATTGCAAATATAAGGGTTTGGGACACTGATTCGAAGGGTTATTTTTAACTATTTACCCGCCAGCCGTGCGCAGATTTTGCCCCAATTACGGGGCCTATTTTACGTATCCCTTCAACTACTTTCCCTATGGCTAAGCATCTATCCCGCCCTTTCGTTGCCCAAAACGACAAATCCCGCCTGGAAAACATCCTCGAATCCTGTGGCATTCCCGAAGAACAACGACTCAAACTACTGACCGCCATTCGCGCCGAGAAAGAGAACCTCGCCGCTATTGCCTTCGGCGGTCTGCCGCCACATGCACCCGAACTGGAAGAGGCCATTCTCGGTGCTATCCTGTCCAGCAGCCGCGACCACCGTACCGGCCAAAAAGGTCCGGCTCCCGTGTTGCACACCATTCGTACCTACCTGCCCAAACCCGCTTTTTTTTACCTCGAAACCAACCAGACCATTTATCGCACCATCCTCGCGATGGATGCCGAGCAGTTACAAATTGATGAACTCACCGTGGTGCAGTACATGCGCCAAAACAAGACCCTCGCTGCGGTCGGTGGGGCCGCCCGTATCAGCGAACTCAGCCAGAAAATCGCTCCCGCTGCCCATATCGAAACATGGAGCCGTTTCATCTTCGAATTGTTCCAGGAGCGCGAACTGATCCACGTTTGTGCCGCCAGCATCAAAAATCTCTACGACCACAAGGGCGATGTTTTCGACATCGCGAACAGCCTCAACCGCGCCAGCCGCATCAACAGTCCCAACAGCCTCCTCAACTCCTCACTGATGGATGATGCCATCATTGCAGGCGCACAGGAAAGCCCCAAACGCCGCATCATCGGTGACCTCATCCGCGAACGCGAAGTCTCTATCCTCTTTTCCGACGAAAAAACCGGCAAAACTGCCCTCGCTATCCAGTTCGCTATTGCCGCCGCCAAAGGTACCAACCTGTTCGAGCGGGCCGACCTCTTTCCCAACGAATGCGCACCGATGAAGGTGCAAATCTTTGACTTCGAGATGGAAAACCGGGAACTCTATGATCGGTACAGCGACGCACAAACCGGCGAGATGTACCTCTTTGGGGAAAATCTGATTCGTACCGTGCTCAATCCCGATTGTTACGACCTGCGCGCCGCGCCCGAACGCATGATCGCTGCGGTAGAAGCCGAGATCGAAAAACACCAGCCCCAATTTGTTATCATCGACAACATCACCTGGATTGTCAAGGAAAACAAGGATGCCGACATCGCCGCCGATTTTATGGCCAAAATGCTGCAACTCCAGCGCAAACATGGTTTGTCGGTGGTCGTCATCGCCCACACGCCCAAGCGCAACACCTCCGAACTGTTGCAGTCCAAGGATTTGCAGGGCAGCAAAAACCTGGTGAATTTCTGCAAGAACCTGATCGGCGTGGCCGCCAGTCGCAAGGACAAACCCATTCGCTACATCAAGCACATTTTTAGCCGCAACGGGCCCGTGCTCTACGATGAAAACAACGTGATCGAATGCTCGTTGGACAAGGAACCCGGCAGTGCACTCCTGCGCTGGAACCTGATCGGCTTCACCAAGGAAATCGAACACCTCACCGTTCCGGAACAGACTGTGTCCGAAGATGAACTAATGGAAGGTATCTTCCACCGCCACAACAAGAATATGTCTCTTGAGAACATCCGCAAGGACATGAACCTGGGCTGGTCAAAATGGACCATCAGTCGCAAACTCGCCGCCTGGAAGGAAAAACGTGGCTTTGGCACCCTGCCTTTTGAAGACCTGGACGTCAACTGAGGCGCAAAATTCAATTTGGTGCAAGATGGTGCAGGTTGCAATAGTGGTGCAGAGGTTTCATGTTTTACAACTCATTGAAAATCAATTAATAAATAGATAAATAGGGCTGTTGCACCACTGCACCACTGGTGCAGCCCCCTTTTCTGATTCACTTTCAGGCCAGTTAAGGGTCAATGAATTAAGTATTTGAAGGTTAATTATTTACGTAAACCATATTTTTTGAACCCGATAATACCACTTGATAACTACTTGAAAATCAACACCCATTTTTAATCCGCAATTCGCTCTTTTTACGCTCTGGTGCAAGTGGTGCAAGGGCAAAATTTGGTGCAAAGTGGTGCAAACTGGTGCATGCACCAAAATATGCACCAAATCATATTTGGCCATTTTTTACTTTTTTGCCCTTCATTGCCTTATTTCCTCTTTTGCCTTATTTGCTCTTTTGCCTTTTTGCCCTTCATTTGCCCTATTTCCTCACTTACCCTTTTTACCATGCTCACTCCCGCCACCATCCAAACCATCCGCGACACCGCCCGCATTGAGGACGTGGTCGCTGATTTTGTCGCCCTGCGCAAGCGCGGCACCAGCCTCGTCGGACTATGTCCTTTCCACCAAGAGCGCAGCCCTTCTTTCCACGTCCATCCCGTCCGAGGCATCTTCAAGTGTTTTGGTTGCGGCCAGGGCGGAGACGTGTTTGCTTTTTTGCAGGAACATGAAAGCCTGAGTTTCCACGAAGCCGCCCGCTGGCTGGCCAAAAAATACCACCTCGAAGTCATCGAAATCCAGCCCAGCCCCGAACAGGCCGCCGAGCAGCATGAGGCCGAAACCCTGCACATCATCCTGGATTTTGCCGGGAAATACTACACCTGGCTACTCACCACCACCGCGCCGGGCCAGGCCGTGGCAGGTGCCTATTTGCAAGAGCGCGACATCCACGCCACCAGCATCGAAAAGTTTGGTCTCGGGTACGCCAGCGGTCCCGCCGATCTGCTGCATTGGCTCCGCAAACGCGGCTACTCCATCCCCCACGCCAGCCGTGCCGGTCTCTGCAACACCGCCGCCACCCGTGATTTCTTCCACCAGCGCATCATCTTCCCCATCCACAGCCTCAGCGGAAAAATCATCGCCTTCGCCGGGCGCACCAGCCCTGAAAACCCCACCAGCCCTGAAAGGGCGACATCCCTAGGAACGGGATCGGGGATGGGAACGGAGAATGTAGCGAAATACCTCAACACCCCCGAATCCCCCATTTACCAAAAGTCCAAAACCCTCTACGGACTCTACCAGGCCCGCCAAGCCATCCGCCAGCAGGACGAATGTATCCTCGTCGAAGGCTACTTTGACGTCATTTCCCTGCACCAGGCTGGCCTCGAAAACGTCGTCGCCAGTTGCGGCACGGCCCTCACCACTGGCCAACTCCAACTTATTCGCCGCTTCACGACCAACCTCATTATTCTCTACGACGGTGATCCGGCCGGCCTCCGCGCCACCACGCGCGGACTGGATTTGGCCCTCGAACAAGACCTGAATATCAAAATCGTGCTACTGCCAGCAGGCGAAGACCCCGACGGTTTTATCCGCAAAGTGGGTGCTCAGCCATTCCGTGACTACCTAACCACCTACGCCCAGGATTTTATCTTGTTCCAGGTCGGTTTGCTCCTCCCGGACATCCAGGACGATCCCGTCAAAAAATCGGCAGCCATCCACCGTATCGCCGAAAGCATCGCCAAAATCCCCGATGCCATCAAGCGCAGCCTTTATATCCGGCAGTGCGCGGACCTCGTGCAAGTCCCGGAAAACCTCCTCACCCAGGCCGTCATCAAACTGGTCGCCAGCCAGCGACCAGCCACCCGCACCGAACCGCTCGAATCTTCGCTGCCCGCCACTACCCTACCCGACGAGCCCGCCCACGAACGCGATATTATCCGCTTATTAATCCAGCATGGTGGCCAGCCCCTCGCCGACGAAGGCATTACCATCGCTGACTACCTGCTGAGCAACCTTGGCGACCCGACCACCCTCCCACAACTGTTCGGAAACGCCCTTTACCGGCAGGTCGTTAAAGAGTGTTTAGGCTTCATCAATGAAAAGAAAACTCTGACGGAGTATAATTTTCTACATCATCCTTCTCCGGCTCTCCGGCAATTGTCCCAGGACTTAGTAGAAGCCGAAAAAGATTGGCCCATTTCCCCACAGTGGGCTATCCTCGAAGGCAGTTCCATTGTTCAGGATGCCACCGCCTTGGACACCGAAGTCCGGCAGTCCCTGGCCCGCTTCAACATCTATAAACTCACCGCCCTACTCGAACAAAACCAGGAACGCATTCGCCTCTGTCCACCCGACGATACCGCTACCATCGACCGCTACTGCCGCGTTGGTATCCTGATCCGGCAGACCCGCAGCCAGATCGCCAGTGAATACGCTCTTAAGTAGTTATTGGTTATTAGTCAATTGGTTAGTGGTGTAGTAATCAGCAATTTGTTTTAATTTTTAAGTTACTAATTTAGCACTCCATTTGCCTATTTGCGGTTTGCTAATTTGCCTATTGCCAATTTGCTTTTTTTCTTGATTTCTAATAACCGAATAACATGGAACCCTCCTTTCTCGAAACCTTCATCATCAACGCCGCCGCCGAGCGCCACTTTGTGAATCCCGGCATGGCCCAGTTCCAGCAGATCATCCACAAGATCGAAACCACTTTTGGCACCATCCGCGCCATCCCCAGTTACCCCGAACTGGAAAATGCCACCCGACCCCACTTGAACGTGCTGAGCCAGCGCGAAGCCCAGGCCCACGAAATTGGTCCGGCTGCCCAATTCGTAGTCAACGCCGTGAAGTCATTTGTTCAAACCAACAATCTATAAACATGAAAAAAGCCTCCATCCTCGCCATTCCCCTCTTCCTGGCCTTCACCGCCACCCAACCCACTACCCCACCCCTGCGCCACGACTTCGACACGGCCCTGCCCAACGATGAACAAATCGGCTGGGACCTGCTCAACTACCGCCTGCCGGAAGCCTTCGACCTCACCACTCGCCAACTGGTCCGCAAGACACCCATTTCCCGCCACGCCAACCTGACCGTCGAACGCTATCTCGAGCGGCCCGAAGATGGTGCCCTGATTCAACTCGGTGCCTGCCGCAGTCCCTATGACGACCAGCCGTTTCGCGTCCCGGTCAGTTACTTGGCCACCCATTGGTTTGTGGTCTCCGATGGCCCGAACACCGCCGTCAAACGCCTGGCCTTCAGCGACCGCGAACACGCCTACATAGAAACCTCTTACATAGAAGAAGTGCAGGAGCAGCTCTACCCTATTGCTCTGGGAAAATGAAACTTTGAAACAGGGCGCAAAAAAAGGAGCCTCCCGTAAACCCATTACGAGAGACTCCTTTCTTACCTGCGGTTTCGCTGGCCACTTCGTAAGCCCCAGCTGAGCACTTGACCAATACGGACGAGTAAATAATAAATATTATTAGCGTTAATATTAAATATTATTTACGCCAATATTAAATACTCCAACGAAAACGGTTAAACCAGCCTTTGCGCAAGTCCTTCGTTTCATCGCTCATTCGCCCCTTACTTGTTGCCCCTCTTTTTATAGTCCGCTTCGATCAGGTCCATGAAATATTCTCGCATGGTGATGTCCTTGTCCAGGCAGTACAGTTTTATAAATCGGTACTTATCAGTCGGCAAGTCAAAACTGATTTTTTTGGTGGCCATGACTGCGGCTTTGACTTCTTCCTGGCGCACTGGTGGTTGGCGGTGAATAGTTTCAACCGCCCTTTCGGTCATATCATGGGAGTCTTCCGTTTTCACCACGGTCGGCTTGGTGGGCAGGGAAAGGTTGCCCATATCGAATTTTGCTTTGCTGGACATATTATGCCTCCTGTTTGATAAGGTGGAAGATTTCTGCTTTTGCCAGGATTTCACGCGTGAGATTCACCATTTCCTCCTTGGCTTTCAGGTCTTGGGATTCAAAGACACCTTTGCCGTCAATGGCCGTTTCCACGTAGGCCGCCCGTTTGTTGACGGTCGTGGCCAATACCTCAATACCAAGCCCCTTGATAGCCTCCCGCATGTTCTTGTACACGTTGGCATTAGCCGAATACTGGTTCACCAGGAAGAAGGCCGGAATCTCCTCGCGGAACTCCTTGGCCTGCTCATACCGCTCAAAAAATGGCTTCATTGCCCGGAAATCATGGGCACTGGGCAGGATAGGAATGATGAGCAAGTCACTGGCCACGATGATCCGGGTAGTCATTTCCGAAAGTGACGGCGTACCATCAATGATGACCACCTCATAATCACGGTGCAGATTATCCACCGTTTTACCCAGTGCCTTGGTATCAGTGGCCCCTACTACGGTGATCGAAGGCAAGTCATCACTCCTGACCCCGGACCAGGCCAGCGAATTCTGGTTGGCATCGGTATCCACGATGCAGACTTTAAAACCCATGTGGGCAAAGCAGACGGCGAGGTTCTGGCTGATGGTCGTCTTGCCTACCCCTCCTTTGAGATTCGAGATTGCGATTTTCATATCATTAAAAGCATTTTGCTATGCAGGTGCAATGGTACGAATAATAAATATTATTCACGCCAATATTATTTACTTTTTTGCTGCAATATTAAATATTATTTACGCCAATAATATTCGTGCCGGTAAGCCATCGGTCAAATCAGAGTTGCCCCACCGCATACCTTGGCAAGGCCCAAGGACTTATCAGTACGCTAGCGCGACTTCTTTCTGGTGTTTATTTGCACACTTTCCGTGCTGGCTAATGAAACTGGAAGATGCTTTCCCGAAGGAGAAATGCTCGTTTGGCTTCACTACCCGATTAGCTGGGCAGAAACAGAATAATATTTAATATCAGCGTAAATAATATTTACGCTGATATTATTTACACCTAACGTCTTGTCCAAAATTTGGAAGTACTGCGGCTCAGGCTCACTTGGCATCTTGAAAGCACAACCCAACCCCGTTCGTTTGCGCCATAATCGGCTCCTCCCGCGTCGAACGGGGTGTGATGGTACAAGAGTGGAGCACCTTCATTCAAAGTACAGCAGAAGCAGAATAAATGAGGCGGCCTATACCCGCGAACTGCTCACCACGCAAAAAGAGTAAATAACAAATAATATTCACAGTAATATTATTTACGTAAATATTATTTACGCCTGAAAACCAAGGCCACGGTAGCCAAATGGCTCTCGCACAATGTTTGCACAAACAGTAGTGTAGGGCAGTGACTTGAACGGATTCCGACAGGATGACAAAAGCGGCCTATTCTGTGACGTGTTCTACTCCTCGGTGTACGCCGCTTTTGTCATCCTGACGGGACCTGTCCACGTTACAGTGTATGCCGTAACGGGCGTTGCGACGTGGACGCATTCCGACATACCCAGTACCGAATGCGCCCTGCCGAAAGAATTTCATTCATAAAATAATAAATAATATTTCCACAAATAATATTAGCGTAAATAATATTTACGCCAAATAACCCGACTAACACTCCAAGCACCAAAGCCACATGAGCCTCAGCACCTCTTTGCCAAAACCATAATTGCAGTAGGGTAGGGCGGGACGGATTCCGACAGAACGGGTGCGAGTTCTAAAATCGATTCCGAACTGCGAATTTCCCGGAGAAACTGGTGTCCTTATCTTGAATCTAGGCCAAACAGGCCCTACCAGAACAATTTCATTCGTAAAGTACAAAATAATAAATAATATTTACGCTAATATTATTCGCCGCCCGGCACTTAATGCCCCAATCTGGCCCCGGTGAAGCCCACAACAACCCATTTTCTGGCCACTATTGAAGGTTTTTGAAAGATTTTTTGGCTAAAAAAAAGAAACAACAACAAGAACCGAAAGAAGGGTTTGCCGACCTCTTGTTGTTATTATTTTCTCTTTTCTAACAACTGTTGTATTTTCAGCCGTTGCAGATAATTCATTATCAATTACTTACAACATTAAAAGCCACCAAAACTACGGCTGCGGCCACTAAAACTACGGAAACAGGCCACCAAAACTGCGGTTCCGGCCACTAAAACTACGGCATAAAGCCACCAAAACTACGGGAACGACCACCAAAACTACGGAAACTTCAAGCCTGACCTAAATGGAATAAAACCCATCATAATACCACTTATTTGCCTATTTATTTGATTATCAATGATTTACATAGATAACAGTAATTCCAAAGTAGATTGATTATCAATGAGTTAGCCTTTTACAGGTAATTAAACCCCAAAGCCCGAAGTTGCCTGACACCATTCCAGCGATGTTTTGATATTTATTACCACCAAAACTACGGAAACAAAAGCCACCAAAACTACGGAAACGACCACCCCATCATTAGAAGGGGCAATTAAAAAACCACTTTGAATTTTTATAGTGGTTTTTATATTTGCGCCACACTAAATCGCCCTGTGATGAAAAAGGCAACGAAAACCCAGCCCCCTACCAGCACCGTGAAACTGGTCAGGAAAGCGAATGAACTGGTAGAAGCCAGATACAAGTTTGATATTTGGGAAACCCGGGTTTTCGCCAAGATGCTGACCATGGTCAAACCAGGCGATGCAGACTTTCAATTGTACAATATACACGTCGGCGATCTCTTGAAGGATTTTAACCTCGAAGATCATGGCTACAACTACGCCTCCGTAAAACAGGCCACCAAAAAACTGTTGACCAGGGTCATCGAGATCGAGCGGGAAACTCCTGAGGGCGTAAAATGGTACGCCATGCCCTTGTTGGTGGGTGCCCAAGGATTCAAGGAGCCGCGCGACGGCAACTACATCAGCGTACAGTTTCACCACGAATTAAAGCCTTACTTGCTGGAACTAAGAGAAAGGTACCTGCAATACGACATCCGCAATCTGTGGGGCCTCAGCAGCGTCTATTCGGTCCGCATGTACGAACTATTGAAGCAATATGAGAAAATCGGAAAACGGTTTTTCAGCCTCGAAGATTTAAGGACCAAACTCGCGATAGAACCCTCCGAATACCTGAAATACAATCACTTCAAGGACAAAGTACTGTTGAAGGCCCAGGGTGATTTGGGTCATAATACCGACATTGCTTTCCGCATGGATGAGCACAAACAGGGCAAAAGAGTAACCGCCATTACTTTTTTCATCTCGGCCAATTTAGCCCAGTCCAGCAAACCCTTAGCCGATAAAAACCGGGAATCAGCGACCGCCACCGAAGGCCCGTGGTTGGATCAAGTCAAAGTCTGGGGCATCACCGAAACCACCTGGCACACTTTGCTGGCTGACCACGGCGCAGAGAAAGTGAAAAACGGCATTGCCTGCACCATCGACAACCTAAAAAAGGAGAAGATCAAAGAAAACGTCGGCGGTTTCTTTATCAAGGCAGTGGAGCAGGGCTGGAAAAGCGGGGATCAGGCAAAACGCGAAAAAGTAGCCGAGCACCAGCAGAAAAAAGCCGACAAGCGAAATCAGGCCATCGAGGAGGTCAGGCAGTTGGAAGAACAATTGGAGGAACTACTGTCGTCCAGACGCGCCGAAGCCAATGAGATTATCAAGATATTGACACAGGCGGATGCCTTCTTGGCCGGCGAAGCAGTGGGTAAAATCGTGGCCAGTCGCGTGGTAAAACAAGCCCTGGAAAAACAAACCGGCCTGAAACTGGAAGGCTTGGGCATGGACGAATGGCGCAATAACAAACCCCTGCGCGAAGCTGTGGTTCGGCAAATCGAAGTCATGTATCCCGTAGACTTTCAGGACATACAGGCAAGATTTGACGGAAATATCAAGACCATCCGCAAAAGAATAGATACCCTGAATGCTGTGGTGGCCAAGGGTTAAGCGGCATTCAAACCATCAAACTTTTTCAAACCACTCAAACCTATCTATACCATACAAAAGCACATGGCAAAAAAGACAATCATAGTGCAAGGCGGAGAGATTGCCTTGTTGCCGCAGTCGGGAAACGTGGAAGATTACATTTCTCTGTCTGATATTATGAAAAATTTTGATGATGAGTTTGCCATTTACGGCTGGATGCGCAATAGGAACACTATTGAGTTTCTGGGTGTATGGGAGCAGTTGCATAACCCAAGTTTTAATTCTAACGAATTCGTTAGAATTAAAAATGAAGCAGGCGCAAACTCTTTCAATATGACCCCCAAGAAGTGGGTGGAGGCCACCGGCGCAATCGGCATAGCCAGCAAAACAGGGCGTTATGGCAGTGGTACATTTGCCCACAAAGACATTGCCATCAACTTTTGCTACTGGCTAAGTCCTACCTTTCAACTCTATCTCATCCAGGAGTTCCAACGGTTGAAGGAACAGGAAGCAGCGGACCACCGCGAGGCCCTGGACTGGAACCTGAAACGTACCCTCGCCAAAGTGAACTACCTCATCCATACCAATGCAGTAAAAATGCACCTCATTCCGCCCCGGCTTTCCGGTACGAAACACGAAGGCATCGTCTATGCGAGCCAGGCCGATATATTGAACCTTGCCCTGTTTGGCCTGACCGCCAAACAATGGCGCGAGGCTAACCCACGACTCAAAGGCAATATCCGCGACGAGGCCACCACCGAGCAACTGCTGGTCCTGTCCAACCTCGAAAACCTGAACGCCCACTTTATTAAGGAAGGATTGGCACCCGATGAGCGTTTGCACAAACTAAATGAGATCGCCATTTATCAGATGGAATTACTCACCGGCTCTAAGAGGCTGTTTTAAAACCTATTTTTGACGATTTAGCATTATTCTGATGGATGCTATGTAAATCATGCTTTGGCTATTTCTGGGGCAGAATTCGTAATCTTTACTTAATCTTCTAGCATGATTGAACCATCCAAATGT
>JANPIV010000002.1:0-15600 GCA_031425155.1 Saprospirales bacterium
CAGCGATTCCCTGCGATTCACGTTTGAAGTACAAGACACGTCGAAGCGCTATACCTTCTATCTGGACTTTGAATACGACGATCAATTTACGTCGCAAAATATCTACCTGCGGCTTTCTACCCAAAATCACAATGGCAAGCAACTGACCAAAGTGCGCTCTTTCGACCTGTTTGATACTGGTGGTTCACCGATGGGAAAGTCTTCGGGCAGCAACCATAGTCTGAGAACAACCTTGCAAGAGCACGCTTTTTTCAACCAACTTGGACAACATACCGTGACGGTGGCGCAATTTATGCGCCGCGATTCGCTGCCTGGAATGCGGGCGGTGGGATTGGCCGTGGAGCAACTGGACAACCAGTAATCTGTTTTCAAACGTGGTCATTCGCAACAATTTCCCCAACTTTGCATTCCGTTTTTGCAAAAAACGTCTCTCCCCGAAAAAACGGATTTAGAGAGATGAACGCCCGACGACACTTTCATGCTCAACCTTTCATTCCAATATCCCGCCTGGTTCCTGATCTTTTGCGCGCTGCTGGGGCTGGGCTATGCTATGCTGCTGTATTTCCGCGACACGACTTTCCGCGACCAGGCTCCCCGGCTTCATATAGCGTTGGGGGTGCTGCGGTGGTTAGTAGTGACCATTCTCAGTGCCTTGTTGCTTTCGCCGATTCTGAAAAATCTGATCACTGAGACCAAAAAACCCATTGTGGTGCTGGCCCAGGATCAGTCGGAAAGTGTGGCTGCAGATTTGCAAGGCCCGGCCCTGGAGCAATACAAACAGCAATGGCAGACCCTGCGCGATGGGTTGGCGGAGCAATATGAAGTTCACGAACTGGCTTTCGGCGATAATGTGCGCGAGGGTGTAGATTTTGAGTTTAAAGACAAAGTTACCAACCTTTCCGAGGCGTTACGTGGCATTTATGATCTCTATGGCGGTCAGAATCTGGGGGCGGTCGTGCTGGCTTCCGATGGCGTATATAATGAAGGCAGCAACCCGGCTTACTCGGATGCTGCGCTGGCTGCCCCCGTTTATACGGTGGCGTTGGGCGATGCGACTCCCAAAAAGGATTTGTTGGTCAAAAGGGTTTTTACCAATAAACTCGCCTATTTGGGGGACAAATTCACGATGCAAATTGACGTGGCCGCCACGAATTGCGCGGGCGCGCAGACGGTGCTGACGGTGAGTAAGGTGAATGGCGACCAATTCCGCCAGATCCAAAGCATACCGATCAATGTAACGGGCAATGATTTTTTTATTACCAAAGAAGTGCAGATTGAGGCTGACCAGCCGGGCGTAGTACAATATCTGGTGTCCGTCGCCAAACTTCCCGGCGAAGCCTCAACGGTGAACAACAGTCGCGAAGTGCTGATAGATGTGCTGGACGCCCGGCAAAAAATCCTGCTGCTGGCCAATAGTGCCCATCCTGACCTGACCGCGCTTCGCCAGACACTGGAAGGGAATAAGAACTATCAGGTCAGTCTGGCTTATATTGGGGATGCGGGATTGGATGTGAGCAAATTCGATTTTGTGGTGCTGCACAACCTGCCTTCCGCCACCAATGACCTTTCTGGAATCCTGAATACCCTGAACGATAAGCGTATTCCCCGCCTGTTCATCGCCGGGATGCAGACGAATTTTTCTGCTTTATCGAAGGCACAAGGCCTGGTCAATGTGCAGAGCGATGGCAAACAAAGCGATGATGTACAGGCCAAAGTGAGTCCACAATTTGCGGCTTTTGCCCTGGACCCCTCCGTGCTCCAGGAACTGCCGCGTTTCAATCCGATCACTTCGCCGTTTGGCAATTTCTCGGCCACCCCGCAGGCGCAGGTACTGTTGTACAAACGTATTGGTAAGGTGGATACCGACCAGCCACTATTGGCCGTAGGCGAAACCAATGGCGTAAAAACCGGCGTTTTTCTCGGTGAAGGCTTTTGGGAATGGCGCTTGTTCGACTACCTGCAACACCAGAACCATGAGATTTTTGATGAATTGGTCGGCAAAACTTTCCAGTATTTGTCTGTCAAGGAAGATAAACGCAAGTTCCGGGTCAATCTGGACAAGAGCATTTTCAATGAAAATGAGGCAATTCTGTTTGGGGCGGAACTTTATAATGACAACTACGAACTGACCAATGAATCCGACGTGGCGATGAGCATTCGCAACAGCGCAGGGCAGGAATTCACTTATACTTTTAATAAACTGGGTAAAGCATACGCCCTCAATGCCGGTATTCTGCCGGTGGGCAATTATACGTTTAAGGCCACGACCAGTTTTAACAGCCAAAATCTGACCTACGACGGTAAGTTCAGTGTGCGCGCGATTCAACTCGAATTGTTCGAGACGGCTGCCAACCATGGTGCGCTGCGCCAATTGAGCGAGAAATTTGGCGGAGAGATGGTCTTTCCGGCGGACCTGGCCAGTATTGCCGATAAAATAAAAAGCAAAGGCACCATCAAGCCGGTGGTTTATCAGAGCACCAAAACCAATCCGCTGATTAATCTGAAATGGATATTTGCCCTGCTGGCCGGTTTTCTGGCAGTCGAGTGGTTCCTACGGAGGTATTTTGGGGCGTATTGAGATTAAATAAAAAATTACATTTTCTCTTCTTCCCCAAGGTGCTGAAAATCAATAAAATACACCACAGATCAAATCCCCTCCCTTTCAGGGGAGGGGTTAGGGGTGGGGTTGCCCACTCTTCAACCATCCATCTCATGCGAAAATTTTCTACGCTGCTCCTCCTGGCCTTTTTCTTTGGCCAACTTTCTGCCCAATCCACCGCTTATGTCCTCCAAGGCGGCCCGACGCTCGGTTCCCAAAAATGGGAAAACGGCGGCGACCGGCAGGTGCTCTTCAAGTACCATGTCGCGCTGGCCATCGAGTCCGTGAATAACGAAGACGACAAGAGTGCCGGTTTTTTACAGATCGGGTATCACGTGAAAGGCAGTGCGGTGCGCAATAATTTCGCCAATGTTTTTACGGGAGGAAACAGCAAGTTTTCCAAAGAATATCGCTTCAACAACCTCTCGCTGGCGATTGGAGCCAAGCAGAAATTTCCGCTCGGAACAAATGGTATGCGGTATTTCTACTTTGGCGCAATACGCGGCGACTATACTTTGAGCAGCAACATCAAGGATTTGAGCGATGAGTATGGCTTTAACTACATCAACATTTACGACCCGCAGGATGAATATGTAAAAAAATTAATGTTTGGCCTTTCTATCGGCGGTGGGTTGCAATTCAACCTCAGTGAACTGATTGGCGGGCAACTCACACTCTCTATCTGCCCGGATATTACGAATCAATACCGCCAGCCCGCTATTCCCAATGTGATTGACCCGTATGGCAGTGGCGCGAATATCACCATCCCCGAACGCCGCATCCGCAACACAGTGGTCGAAGTCTCCTTTGGCATACGCCTCCTGCACAAGGTGGAAATAGTGGAATAGGTTTTATTTTTAATGAAACTCGCTTGCTCATAACTCATCACTTATAACTCATAACTATTTGATGTCTTTAGTCTCCGAATTCAACGACTACCGCACCCGCATGAACGAGCGCATTCTGGCCAACGACAACAAGGTCATCAAGCGTTTCTGGAGCCTCGATAATCAGACCTATCAGGCAGGGGCATTACCCGTAAAAACCAAGGAAATGCTCGGCCTGGTCGCCTCTATGGTGCTGCGCTGCGATGATTGCATCAAATATCACCTCGGCAAATGCCACGAACTGGGCGTGAGCACGAACGAGATTTTTGAAATATTCGCCGTGGCCAACATGGTGGGTGGCTCTATTTGTATTCCGCATACGCGGCGGGCCGTGGAGTACTGGGAAGAACTGGTTGCTCCAGGGTAAGTTTTATATTCAGCACAGCGTGGTTTTGACGGAAGATGAAATTCAACTGACTGATCGGCAGATATTCAAACCATCAAACTTTTACCCGCCGAAGCCTTTTAGGCGAAGGAGAGCCAAACCACTCCAACTGGACAATACAACAAACGGGGGATAGCGCAGTAGCTGGCTGCATCCCTACCTTTGTCCCAACAAAACCAGCCGAAATGGAGCCCATCCGCGTTGCCCTCGTCGAAGACGATCCCGATATCCGCCAATCGTTCGAAGCCATCCTGGCCGATGCGCCCGGCTTCGCCTGCGTCCAGGCCTACGACAATGCCGAAGACGCCGTGGCCGACCTATTGAAACGCCCCTCTCCTTCCGGGGAGGGTTTGGGGCTGGGGTCGCCCGATGTAGTTATCATGGACATCCACCTGCCGGGCATGAGCGGTATTGATGCCGTGCGCCTTTTGAAGGCGGAAATGCCTATGCTCCAGATCGCCATGTGCACCGTTTATGAGGACGACGAGCACATTTTCAACGCGTTGCGGGCGGGCGCCAACGGCTACCTGCTCAAACGCACCTCGCCGGAAAAATTGCTCGAAGCCATCAGTGACCTGTACCACGGCGGCTCGCCGATGAGCAGCGAAATTGCCCGCCGCGTGGTGGCCTCGTTCCAAAAAATAGCCGTGCCCAACCCCGAACTGGCCACTCTGACCGCCCGCGAAAAAGAGATTCTGGACCTGCTTGCCAAAGGCTACCTGTACAAAGAAATCGCTGCCGAACTGTTTATCAGTATCGAAACGGTGAAGCGACACATCCACAACATTTACGAAAAACTGCACGTGCAAACGCGCACGGAGGCCCTGAACAAAGTGTTCCGTATGCACTAATTACAACAAAAGGGTGATTGCGCAGCCCCTGGCGACACCCCGATCTTTGTACCATCAAAAACGCCGGGCGTGACATTCATTCCACCGCCCGACCAGCGTTCCCAATTATTCCGCCTTTAGTTTAAACAGTTGATTTTCAATAATAACCGTTCCGAGGTCTCGAAACGGAAAGCCAACCTTTTATCTTTTCACCAACACAATTTCCTTTTGCAATGAAAACTTCCTTTTGTCAACTCGTTCTCCTTTTCGGCCTCGGCCTCCTGACCCAAACCGCCACCGCACAAACCGCCGCCGACGAGGCCGCTGTGCGCGCCACCGTGGACAAAGGCCTGAAAGCCTATTACGCCGCCGATGTGGAAAGCATGATCAAGCTGTACGCGCCAAATGCATTGATGATTGACTACACCGGTCAGAAGACCGTCGGTCGCGAGGCCATCCGGCAAGCGATGACCGAAATGATCAAGGTCGAGAAACCCAGCCCCGAGGCCATCCAGTTCCAAGTCGAAAGCGTGCGGTTCCTGAACGCCAACACCGCCTTGGTGCTGGTCAATCTGAGCGGCACGGCCCAAATGGAAGGCAATACGATCCATTGGAAAGGCGTGAGCAGCATGGTCTTCGCCCGCACCAACGGCGCCTGGTTGCTCGAACTGGACCAATCCACGCCGTTGATGTCGCCGCCCACTGGCAACTGAGCAAAATGCCCAATTGCCTAAATCCCAAAAAACCGCTCCTTTTTTATTTCTCACGCCCTGTGCCCGGGAGCGCAGCCGCCGGGCTGCGCTCCCGGGGATACCCAACCTTTTTGTCTGCCATGAAAAAAGTCTTCCGCTACTTCGCCATTTTTATCGGCATCGTCGCCGTAGTGCTGCTGGGTTTTGCCGCCTGGGTGCAATGGTCGCCTTTACCCAGCTACCGCCCTGGTTCGCTCGAGCTGCGCCTACCCACCGATTCATCTTCCCTGGCCCTGGGCCGCAGCCTCGTGGTGGGCCATTGCGGTCTCTGCCACCTGGGCGACGACGGCAAACTGAGCGGCCGTATCTTTTCCCGGGCCGACGATCCCTTCGGCGAGCTCTGGGCGCGCAATCTAACGCAGCATCCCACCAAAGGCCTGCCGCGCTACACCAATGGCGAACTCGCCTACCTGATGCGCACCGGCGTGAAACGCGATGGCCACCCGGCGGGCTATTTCATGAGCTCGCTGCACCTGTCGGATGCCGACCAGGCGGCCATTATCGCTTTTCTGCGCTCCGACGATCCTTTGCTGGCCGCTTCGGAATCCGACCCGCCGCTGCCGAAATACGCGTTTCTGGCTAAAGCCCTGCTAAAGTTCGGCGTGTTCAAGCCGCTGCCGTACGACGGCCAGCCCGTCGTGGCGCCGCCGCCGTCCGACCAGGTGGCGTATGGAAAATATTTGGTCACCGGCCGTTATGAATGCTATGGCTGCCATTCCAGCAGCTTCGAGACGATGGACCCGGTGGAACCCGAAAAATCGGAAGGGTATCTTGGCGGTGGCAACCCCCTCCACGATGCGGAATTCCAGCCGGTGCTGACGGCCAACATCACGCCTTCCAAAACGGCGGGCATCGGCGCCTGGACGAAAGCGCAATTTGCTAAGGCCGTGCGGAGCGGCCAGCGCCCCGACCAGCGGGTGCTCAACCCGGCTATGCCCCGGCTGGTCGCCATGAGCGATGAGGAGGTAGACGCGATCTGGGCGTATTTGCAGACAGTACCAGCCGTGGAAAGTCCGGTGGGGGCAGCAGTAAATAAATGATTGCCAACACCAACCATTGTTTCCCGATTACCACAAAAGGGTGATTGACCGCCCCGATCATCTGACCCGATCTTTGTGGCATAAAAATCTACTTTTTATTCACCTACTCAATTTGAAAACAATGAAACAGCGTTTGCTTGATCTTTCCGCATCCCCCCTTCCTTTTGCCTTGTTCACGCTCGTCGCTTTTGGCGGCATTTGCTGGCAGTTGGCGGTAATTATTACGAAAATCTGCGCTTGCGTCCCGCGATTCGAGCTGCCCTATGGGATGATGTCCTGAAATTCTTGGCTCACCGTCCGACTCGCTATAGCGCGTTGGCAAAACGACACTATTTCTGCGCTTAAGCAGAGATGGCGTCGTTTTGTTTTTGCAAACTTTTCTGGTAAATAAAGCAGACCTTAGGGGCATGATAGCCAATACATTCGATCACTCAATCCCGTGTTGCTATGCGAAACCACTTCCTACTTGCCTTGCTGATCGGTTGGCCTTGGCTGGCCTTTCCTCAAACCGCCGAGGTAGATAGCTTACGCCGTTTGATAACGCGGATGCCTAATGATTCGACCAATGCAGCGCGCTGCCTCGACCTCGCCGAAGTACTCTACCGTACCAATCTGGATTCGGCAAATCATTATGCCGACCGGGCGATGGATCTGGGCCAAAAAATCAACGACCCGGCACTCATTGCCAAAGCCCACCAGGTCAAGGGCGTCTGTCACTACTACGCGGGTCAATACGAAGCGGCGATGAAAGCCTATCTCACCGCGCTCCAGATGCGTCGTTCGCTGGGCGATGAAAAAGGGGTGGCTCACACGTTGAGCAACATTGCCATCCTACAAATCGGCACCGGCATGGCAAAGGAAGCCATTCAAACCAATCAAGAGCTGTTTACCATTTACCAAAAACAGCGCGACACAGTGGAAATGGCCCGCGCCTTGGTCCATATCAGTAGCGGGTGGTTTGAGCTTCAGGATTTCGATAAATCTTTGCAGTATTTAGTACAAGCTTTGCACCTGTTCGAAGCCATCCGGCACCCGTTCGGACAATCACTGGCCTGCTCCAATTTAGGCTCGATTTATCTTGAACAGGGGGATTTGCGGCAAGCCCGGCAGTACTTGCAACGCGCATTGGGACTGAAGTTGGCGGTCGCGGATTTGGAGGGGGCGGCTATCGTCTGCCATGCATTGGGCGAAGTAGCGGGCAAAGAAAAAAACTATCCCGAAGCCGTCCGTAACTTTCAGCAAGCGATCGAATATGCCCGGTCAGCCAAATCGAATATCCATCTTCCTGTTTTGCTGAAATCCCTGGCCGAGGCTTCTTTGCTGGCCGGCGACCCCACAGCGGCCTATCAACGCCTTTCTCAGTATATCGCAATAAACGATTCGCTCTCGAAAGCCACGTACAGCCGCGACATGGCCGATATGCAGACCAAGCACGAAACCGCTAAAAAAGAAGCGGCCATCCGCGAGCTGGAAAACCAGCAGCGCATCCAGAAAATTATGATTTTCAGCGCTTTGGCGGGCATTCTTGCCCTGCTCGTTGTGCTCTGGCTCGCGCGCCGCAGCTTTCGCCAGAAGCAGAGACTCGCCGTCCAGGAGCAACAGCTCCAGCGGGAAAAAATCGAGCGCCTCGAAAGCGAACGCAAAGTCGTAGCGCTCAACGCCCATCTCGAAGGCCAACAACTGGAGCGCCTGCGCATCGCCGAAGACCTGCACGACGACTTCGGCTCCGGCCTTTCCAAAATCTCGTTGTTGAGCGAAGTGGTGAAAAGAAAAACGCCGGACCCGCCCGCTGAACTCGACAAAATAGCCGCTGCGGCCAAAGAACTGCTGCTAAAAATGGGGGAAGTCGTGTGGGCCTTGAACCACCGGAACGACACCTTGCCCAGCCTCGCCGCCTACATCCGACGCTATACCACCGGTTTTTTCGAGGACTCCGACCTGCGCTGTCACTTCGATATGCCCGATCCCTTGCCAGAACTACCCCTGAGCGGCGAAGAGCGGCGCAACGTCTTTCTGGTCGTCAAAGAATCCCTGCACAATATTCTCAAACACGCTGCTGCCAGCCAGGTAGAAATCAGCTTTATCCTGAATAACGAAGGGTTGGAAATCGAAATCCGCGACGACGGACGGGGTTTTGACCCCGCCGCAACGGCCAAAGCCGGCAACGGCCTGCAGAACATGGGAAGACGCATGCAAGCCATCGGTAGCCGCTTCCGTGTGGAAAGCAACCCTGGAAAAGGCACCACCACCCGCCTGTACTTGCCGCTTGATCTGGTCGAAGCCGAATCTGCCATCCGTCGGGCGGCTTGAGACGTTACCGCACCACCGTCACACTGCCCTTGTATTCCACCTGCTCCTGATCAATAAAGCGCACCGAAGCGTAAAAGGTAAAGACGCCGCTTACTTCATCGCCTTTGTAAGTACCATCCCAGCCCAATTCAGGCTCCCCCAGGGGTATATTTTGCGTCTCAAAAATGAGGCTGCCCCACCGGTCGTACACCCGCAACAGGTCAATATTCTGGGCTGCCGGGCCACCAAACAAAGTAAAATGATCGTTTTGGCGTTCCGACTTACCCGGCATAAATACATTGGGCACATAAATAGGCCGGTTCTTTTCGACCAGAATGCGCACCGTATCCAAAGCCATACAACCATCTTCGTCTGTAATTTTTACCACATATAGTTGATTTTGAGTGGCTTGCACCGTCGGATCATCGTCGGTGGGATCACTTAATCCAAGAGTAGGTGTCCACTCATACGTCACTGGACGGCCAAACGGAGTAGTAACCGTGCTGAGGTCCACTAAAAAACCCAGTTCCAACGTCGTATCGCTGGGCGTAGCCTGCACCGTCAGCGCAGGCGGTTGCTGAATGGTGGCCATTACCGAATCTATGCACCCCGCTGCATCTTTTACAATTACCCAATAATCGCCTGCGGGCAAGCCGGTGAGCGGTGAACTGGATATAAAATTCACCCCATCTGTACTATATTGGTAGCCGCCTTTGCCGCCCGTACCGATCACCTCAATCTGTCCTGCCGGAATGCCATTGCACAGCAAATCCACCACGCCTAATAAATCAATGCCCACATCGGCGGGTTCGATGATATTTACGCTGCCGGTGATGGTACATTCATTGCCGTCGTGGACCGTTACGCTGTATTGGCCGGGACCAAGATCGTTGGCTTTTTGCACCGCTTGTCCATCCGACCAAGTGTAGGTGAAATTGCCCACGCCGCCCGCCGGATTGGCCTGCGCCATGCCGTCATTGGCCCCAAAACAGGAAATATCGAAGGTATCGAGCGACAGTTGGAGGGCCGGATTATCCGTCACCGTCACGTTGAAAGTGCCTTCGCAAAGCACCGCATCTACGGCTTGTACTGTGTAACTGCCTGCGGCAAAACCACCCTGCGTATTTTCGGGAATAAATCCATTGCCCCAATCAAACTGGATGGGAGATTTTCCATTGGTGACATTCAGGGTAACAATGCCATTATCATCGCCAAAACACAGCGGTTTTGTCACCGCAGGCACGGCGGTCAGAATGCGTTCGGCCACATCAATGGTCAGGTCGGTGGCGCAATCATTAGCATCTTTGATCACCAAAGTATAACTGCCAACGCCCAGGCCACTCAGCGTACTATTCGCCTGGAAAGGCCCCCCATTCCAACTATATTGATAAGGCGGCGTGCCCATTGTAATATTGGTGATCTTGATTTCACCATTGGCCGTTCCGTTACAGTCGGGCGCGGCAATCACGGTATCCACCTCCACCCCGGGGTAAATCAGGGTATTTTGAATAGAAGTGATCTTACAACCGAGGTTAGTTTTCAAGGTCAGCACGACCGGATGTTGGCCGGGCGAATTAAACTGCACATCGTGCGGGCCAGGGCCAGTCGCCGTTTGCGGCACCGCATCCGCACCAAAACTCCAGTTCCACTCCGTAATACTGCCGAGCGTGAAAGTGGAAGCATCCACCACCTGAACGGGTGTTCCCAGGCAAACCGCAGCGGGGTCGGTCGTGAATTTGGCTTCGGGGCCAAGAAACTCCCCGGTTCCTCCGAATTCCAGATTAAAACCATTGCCAGTGGACGTGAAGTTATTGACTACCAAGGCATAAGATTCGCCTGCTACCATCCCAAAAGGCGATAACCAGGCATTATCGCCATTGTCCTGACAGCCTGCATCTTCGCTAATGTCGGAGTCCCCATTGCGCAACCCGGTCGGCCCCATACATGGACTCGGAAAATTGAAGTCGCCAGCAGCATTACAGCGCACCACCTGTTTGCCCTGACAATTTTTAATACCATTGGGCAGGCGGTACAACACAAAATCCAGGTCATCGGCATCATTCAATGGGGTGAGTGTAAATTCCAGCGTACCGGATTGCGAACAAGTCCAGACAAACCAGGTCGAGTTACTCTCATAGTTGCCCGGTACCCCGTTGGAAAAGCAGTCTGCATCGGTCAGCTCACTAATATTTTGCCCGGCTCCCGTTACTTTTTGCACCACAAAAGCCGATTTATCGCATAAAATAGACGCCTGCGGGCAGTCGGATGCAGGCTCCACCGGCGGGTTGTAATTATTGATACACAACTGGAAAGTACCCGTTTCGCCGCCCGCGCCCTGTATGCGCACGAGGTAAGTCGAACCGACAAACAGTCCACCCTGATAAGCCTCCGCTACATTGGCGGCGATTGGTCCCGATTGACATTCCAACTGGCTGATCGTGCCGCCACAAGTGCCAAAATAGATGGAAACTTGTGGATTTTTGAGGGTTCCGCCAGGTGATTGCGTAGTAGCACCGCGCACCGTAATGGTCACGTCCGTAGCGACCGGCGTAAATGCGAACCACACATCGTTTTCTGTGGTGCCAAAGCAGGTGGCGGGACCATAGCCGGAAGGGGTAGCTCCAACGTTGGTGTAAGCCGCCTTTGAGCTGCAATGATTGACCACTTCGGATAGAACAATCGGGCTGGTACATTCATCATTACTGGGGGCCTGCGCCAGCAGCACCGTCAGTGTGCTAAAGGCAAAAAATAAGACAAGTGGGAGTTTTTTCATGGTGCAGGTTGTTGACATCGGGAGGTAAACAGGAGGCCGAAAAATATTTTCTTTTAAAAGATGCGCAATTAAGGTGTTTTATGGAAAATACAGTTCACCAATTTGCCCGTACTTTTAGAATAGGGTAGCCAAATGGGTAGAACAGTGTAGGAAAGACGCTTTAGCGGCGCAAAGTGTTGGTTGGGGTGTATGTCAAATTTTTCTTAAAGTATTCGCTTTTAAACCTTAAATCGCATGGGGAACGGCGTACAGAGCCAAATAGTTGAAAACTATCGGGTCATCATTTACTTGCACTAACGTTACGGAAGCGTTTTTGTGCAGCACCTCATCAAAAGCGGGCTACTGCAATTTAGCGAAATGCCAATCCCGGCAAAAAACCTACTTTTGCGAGCGCGTGTGCCGGTCACCTGCCAACGCCCTCTCTCTATGCGCCAACATATTCCTAACTTCCTCACTCTCAGCAATTTATTTTGTGGTTGCTGCGCCATCCTGTACATTCTCAACGGCGAGCAAAGCACGGCGGCACTTTTCACGCTCGGCTCATTTATCTTCGATTATTTAGATGGCATGGTGGCGCGCGCCTTGAAGGTGGGTTCCCCACTCGGAAAAGAACTTGATTCGCTGGCCGATGTGGTAAGTTTTGGTGTGGTACCAGCCACGATGATTTACATGATGCTAACGCGTGGTACCTGCGCCCATGTGGGACGCTGGCTGACGGCTCCGCCGGAAATATTGGGCTACGTCTGCGCAGCGGGTTTACCAGCATTTGTCTTAGCCATGTTTTCCGCCCTGCGGCTGGCCAAGTTCAATCTGGACACCCGGCAAGGCCATTATTTTATTGGGCTAAGTACCCCGGCGTGTACGGTATTCGTGCTGGGGCTGGCTTTGGCCGTGCAAAATGATCACTTCGGTATTCGGGAAATGCTGGCCAATCCGTGGTTACTCTATGGCCTGGTGGCGCTGCTGTCCTGGTTGCTGGTCAGCGAAATTCCCATGTTTGGTATGAAGATCAAACGTTTCGACTGGGCAAGCAATCGCCTCCCTCTTCTCTTCGTGGTGCTATTTGGAATATTAATTTTCTTTTTAAAAGAACTGGCATTGTCCGCCATTATAGTCTGTTACTTCTTTGCGTCACTTCTGTTCAGAAAACAAGTGGTTGCCGAGTAATCACCAACAAATCAACCAGTTAACGAATTAACTAATTAACCAGCACCAGCCAACAACTATGACATTCGTGGCCGAAATTGACATTATGCCCCATAAGGAACTTTTGGATCCGCAGGGCAAAACCGTAGTGAACAACATGAAACACCTCGATCTCATCGGCATTGCCGACGTCCGCATCGGTCGGCACGTCAGCATGACCCTCGAAGCCGATTCTGAGGCCGAAGCGCGCCAGAAAGTAGATACGGCTTGCCAGAAATTGCTCGCCAATCCCATCATGGAAAACTATACTTATTCCATTACATAATTGGTTAAGAGGAAGTTAGATGGCCTGATTTTTCCGTTGGCCCACTAATAAACCAGTAACCAATCAACCAATAACTGACCCATGCTGACCATCGTCCCTACGCCCATTGGCAATCTTGAAGATATTACGCTACGCGCCCTGCGGGTGCTGGGCGAAGTACAGGTCATTCTGGCGGAGGACACCCGCACCAGTCGTCGTCTGCTCGATCATTTTGGCATCAAAACGCCGTTAAGGGCCTTCCATGCTCACAATGAACACAATGTAGTAGAACGGGTGGTGGATGAGTTGGCCGCCGGGGTGCCGATGGCACTTGTGTCTGATGCCGGTACGCCGGGTATCAGTGATCCGGGCTTTCTGCTGGCACGCGCCTGTGTCCGCCGGGGCATCCGGGTGGAATGCCTGCCTGGGCCGACCGCTTTTGTGCCGGCCTTAGTGGCCAGCGGTCTGCCCTGTTCCACTTTTCATTTTGAAGGATTTTTGCCCCATAAAAAGGGCCGTCAGACCAGGCTAAAATATCTGGCTACGCTGGATCATACATTCGTGCTCTACGAATCGCCCTTCCGCCTCCTGAAGTGCCTGGAGGAATTGGCCACTTTCTGCGGACCGGAGCGTCCTGCCTGTGTGGCCCGCGAACTATCCAAAATGTTCGAGGAAGTAAAAACCGCATCTATTGCGGAGCTGATTATGCACTTTTCCCAAAAAGAGATAAAAGGAGAAATTGTGGTGGTGGTAGCGGGGAGTGACGAATAAAGTTACTGCCGCTCGGAGTAACGAAGAAAGAATGCAAAGGTACAAGGCACTTGTGTCGGCTTATCTCCTGCGGCATTTACCACTGTTTCCGGCTCCTTACTCAATTGATCTTGTGTAAACATCAAAAATCAACAATCATGTAATCGTCAATCATCAATCGTTTTTTTGATTGAAGAGTGCAGATTACCTAATCGTTGAATATTGATATAAATAAAAAAAGCCCCCCTCCTACTTCAGGAGAGAGGCCATCCCAAAAACCGATTTTAAAGTATGTTTAAAATCGGTGCCTGGTACACCCTTGTGGCGGCAGATAAATTTAGGCTCGTGCGCACCGCAATCTGGGTCATTCCTTTTATAAAAGGAGGGTAATTAAGGCAGTTAATACAATCACCTCAATTACCCTCCAATTACGTCCTATTACTTGCTCTGGATCATTTTCTTCGTAGCTACGTCAGTAGCCGTTTCCAGTTTGTAGTACAACATACCCGAAGTATTCAGTACCGAACGCTCTACAGGGATCGAGTTGTAGCCTTTGGCGAAATCACCTTTCTGGGTGAAGATCATCCGGCCAGACTCGTCATACACTGTCAGCGTAGCCGTAGCAGCGGCTGGCAGGTTGAAACCGATAGATGTACGGCCCACGAATGGGTTTGGTTGGTTCTGGTACAACTCGAAGCCAACACCAGCGATGACGCTCGTGCCATTTTCGTTGAAGCGCAGAGCCACTTCCTGGCGCTCACCCTTCGTGTTGTAACCTTCGGCTTTCGTAATGCCGCTCGACACGCTCAACAGATCGCTGATCTTGCCGGCTTTCGCAGCACGGAAACGTACCGTGAATTCCTGAGCACCATCCACCGAAACGGTCAGGGCATTCTGGAACACACCGAAGTTCTCGGTAGATACTTTATCGTTGCTTACGATTTCAGCCACTGACAGACCGTCCAGTTTCAAAGTGAACTGGAAGCCTTGTGCAGCTTCTGCCGTTTTGAACGTCACGTCGAAAGTTTCGCCAGTTTTCACCGCGCGGTTTTCTACGTCGAACAAAAGGGTGCTGGCAGTACGATCTTCAGACGATTGCAGGCTGCTGGCGATGGCGTTTCCGTTCACATCACCGATTTTCATCGCTACAAAGTCATCGTTCATCTGGTTGGCCTGAATGTTGGCAACCGTCTTGTTCTCTGGGAACGTCGTCGAGAATGGGTTAGCCGGGACAGGGAACACGAAGGCTTTGTCCACGAAGCGCCACGAAGTGTTGTTCGGCAGTTCCTGATAGATGCCCAGGATCATTTTACGCAACTCAACGATGTCAAGAGCGGTAATGGAACCCGATTTGTTGGCATCGGCAGCGATCATCTTGTATGGAGTGTTCAATGGCTCCAGACCCAGGATGTGCTTCGAGATCAAAGCCAAGTCATAGGTCGTCACGCCGTTCAGCGGGTTGTTGTCATGCGTCGGGGTAACGGTCATATTCGAACCCATCGGCACAGCATTCGCGAACACGTAAGCACCACTATTGTCCGACTGATTAGTCATCGTGAATGGTGAATTACTTGCGTTCGAGCCACTCACTTCCACGTCAGCCTCTTCCAGGCCTGCTCCAAGTTCGGTTTTCAACGCACCGGCCACAGTGGCATTGCTACCAGTTGGCTGGCAGTTGCCGTTGTTGTCCTGAACATTAACCAAAGCGATGCAGTAGTCCGCATTACCGGCCAGATCAATTGCCCAGATTTCAACCTCCTGCGTACCGACGTCGGCACAGGTGAAGTTTACACCCGGAGAGTTGTTCGGGAAGCCAGTACCGGCACCCAAACGACGGATACCGAA
>JANPIV010000003.1:0-80294 GCA_031425155.1 Saprospirales bacterium
AAAAAATTTTTGAATATTTTGACATTGTTTTTATCCTTTTTTTTGTGGTGTCTGGGTTTTTTAATTTTTTTTTTTTAAAAAATTCGCGTAACCCATGCCACCACTATCACCCACTTGATGCTTCTTGCTCTGTCCCATTAAAACACCACGACGACACGACGAACACTACGCTTTTTTTACGTCGTGTGTCGTCGTGCCGTCGTGGTAGAAAAAACCTCGTGGTAAAACTACAGCCAGCGCACCAAACCAAAATCCTGCCGGTGGGCCAGCAACGGATGACATGGAAACAAGCGGAAACCGTACTCAAACACGCCCGCTTTTTGTGGCTGAATATCACAGACAAACGTTGCCAGTGGCCCTTCCTGTTTCTGCAACTGCAACGGATATGCCTTGATGAGTTCCAGCGTCGTCTCGGATTGGCGGCGATAGAACACCACTTCCACACCCAAATCTTCTGCCGACAAATCCTGGATATGCAGCGTAACGGATGCCTTAAAGTGCTCTCCCAGCGGCAATGAGCGGTTGAAAGTATCGGGTGCTTCCAGTTCCGTCAGTTCGATGGCTTCCCAGGCTCGGCGGATACGCGCCTTCCAGTCCACCAGTTCGTGGGCCAGTTTGTAGTCGTCTTTTTTCAGTTCCTGACTGCGCTTCCAAAGTTTGGAATAAAACCGTGACTGGTAATCGTCCACCATGCGTTTCATCACAAAATCGGGCGCAATGTCGGCAATGGTATTTTTGATATGGCTCACCCAGCGTTCGCTTACGCCATCTTTATCCTGTTCATAATAGGACGGCACGATGTCATTTTCCAGAATATTATAGATCGTCTCGGCATCCAGTTCATTTTGCAGGCCCGCGTCCATAAACGTATTTTTTTCCGGCAATGCCCAGCCTGCACCGGGCCGGTAGCCTTCGCACCACCAGCCATCCAGCACGGAAAAATTCATCACGCCATTCATCACGGCTTTCATGCCCGAAGTGCCGCTGGCCTCTTTGGGGCGCGTGGGGTTGTTCAGCCAAATGTCCACGCCTTGCACCAGCAGTTTGGCCATTTCCATGCTGTAATTTTCCAGGAAAATAACCTTGCCTTTGAACAGCGGGTTTTTGGTGGTGTGGTGGATCAGGCGAATAAATTCCTGACCGGCTTTATCGGCGGGATGCGCCTTGCCGGCAAACAGAAACACTACCGGGCGCGTCGAGCTATTGACAATTTCCGCCAATCGTTTTTCATTGGTAAACAGCAGTGTCGCCCGTTTGTACGTGGCAAAACGGCGGGCAAATCCAATCACCAGCGCATCGTCACGCAGCGAATTGATGATCTCGAAAGTGCTGCGCGGGTTTTCGCCCCGGCGCGTCAGGTCTTCCTGCAAAGTATGGCGGACCCAGTCGAGCAGCCGCTTTTTCAGCAGCCGACGGATTTCCATGATTTTGGTACCCGGCACCTCGTGGATTTTTCCCCACACCTGGTGGCTGCTTTGGTTTTCCCAAAAATCGTCGCCAAAATGTTTGGTGTACAGATCGAGCCATTCGCGGGCCACCCAGGTTGGAAAGTGAACACAATTGGTCACATAACCAATGTGGCTTTCCGCGTAGTTGTAGTCGGGGTCGAGTTCGTTGAACATCTTCTGGCTCACCTCGCCATGTAAGCGACTTACGCCATTGACTTCCTGCGAAGTACGTATAGCAAAATTACTTACATTGAACAGTTCGGTGGCGTTTTTGCCATCCACACGACCGAGGGCCACCAGGTCTTCCCAGGGCAGATCGAGCGCGTACGTATATTCGTACAAATATTCGCGGAGCAGGGCTTCCGAGAAGGTATCGTGACCGGCTGGTACGGGCGTGTGCGTGGTGAATAGTTGCGTGGAGCGTACCACTTCCAAAGCCTGCGGATAGGTCATGGCCTTGTCTTTCATGAAGTTGCGCAAGCGTTCCAGTCCCAGAAACGACGCGTGGCCTTCGTTGAGATGGAACAGATCGGGCTCCAAGCCGATGGCTTTCAGCGCACGCATACCGCCCACGCCCAACAGCAATTCCTGCCGGAGACGATTTTCGTTATCGCCGCCATACAATTGGTGGGTGATACTCCGGTCTTCCCAGCGATTATCGTCAATATCGGTATCCAGCAGGTAAAGCGAAACGCGGCCTACGGGCAGGACCCAGACCTTGGCCCACACCGTACGACCAGCCAGATTGAGGTGGATTTTGATCCATTCGCCCTGCGCATCGCGGACAGGTTGCAGCGGCAGTTGGGTGAATTTAGCCGCTTCCGTCAGGTGGATTTGTTCGCCATGCAGGGAAAGGGCTTGTTGGAAGTACCCGTAGCGATACAGCAAACCGACTGCCACCAGATTAGTATTACGGTCGCTGATTTCTTTCAGATAATCGCCAGCCAGTACGCCGAGACCACCGGAATACAGGCGCATACTCTGGTGCAAACCGTACTCCATACAGAAGTATCCAATTTGCGGCCCCGTTTTAGCAGGCGCATTGTGCATGTAGTCCCGAAATTCGTCGTAGATTCGTTTCAAACGGGCCACGAAATCCGGTTGATTGAGCAGTTCCTGTGCTTTCTCGATATTAAGTTCGTCGAGCAGGGCTACGGGATTGTAATTAACGGCCTCGAATTTTTCCAGATCAATGCTTTTGAACAGGTCAATGGCATCGTGATTCCACGACCACCAGAGATTATGCGCCAGTTCGGTGAGTGTCGCCAGGCCTTCCGGCAGTTTAGGCTCAATAAAAATGCGTTTGAGTTTGGCGCCGTTTTGCGTCAGGTTCCCAACCATAGTGTTGCAGTAATTGATGAACAATGATTTGTCTGAGAAAATCTAAAAAATTGATTTTCAAAAAATTAAGTGGCAATTGTAAAGCCTTAAAAGCCCACAAGTGTGATCCATGTTTTTTATCCCTAAAAATAAACGTAGAGATACTGGCGTATGATTGGTAAGAGCGGCGGCAAAGGTAAGGCGATTTTTGAACTCCCTGTACGCTGCACCCGCTATCTGGCACGAATCTGCCTGCTGTTATTGCGCCGTTGGCAGGCTTTACTTTTAAAAAAATTCCGATGAAAAAGACTTTGTTTTTGCTTCTTTCCGTGCTTTTCTTCCAGCGTTGCAGCAACAGCGACCAAGCTTTGCAAACGCCCACGCAGGTGGATAAAAACGCTCCGCAGATCGTGCGTGGCTCCCTGGAAATAAGCCCCACTGCCCAGTTGATTCGCGATTGCAACACGGGTAAATTGTACACAGTTATTCCCAATGCAATACTCGATTCGCTGTACGGACAGGCTGTCGCGCCCATCCGTTACCCTGCTAAAAGTGTGTATGCCGTGGTACGTGGCACCCTGGTCGGCGATACATTGACGATAAAAGATATTGACGCGGTAGAATCCAAAAATCCCTGGAATACCTGCATTCCTTTCGAGTTCTGGTGCAGCGGTACCGAGCCATTTTGGGATTTGGAAATATCGCAGGCCGGAGCAGGCCTGTTCTATCAGGACATTGGCCAGCAGCAAGGCACAAAATACGCCTGGGCAGTCCCAAAAATAGAGGGCGACACCTGGACCTACGAGGCTCCGGCCACCGAGGGTCACCCTGCGATCAAGGTAGTAATCAAAAAGGAAAAAGCCAATAATGGCATGTCTGAGCAAGTCTATAACTACTCCTCGGAACTCACCATTGGCAACGAAAAGCGGAAGGGCGTGGCGATTCGCTGGGGCGAGCCGAAGATGGAACCGAAAAGGTAAGCGGCAAATTAGCAAAAGGCAAAGGGCAAAAAAGCAAGAAAAACAAAAAAGCAAAAGGCAGTAAGCAAAGTGAGTGCATAGGTTTGGGGTGCTTTTTTGCCTTTTGCTTGCCTATTTGCTCCTTTACCCTACTGATCTCCAAATCCTTCATCCGGCTTCTTGGCGGGTGTTTTTTTGTCACCGGGTTTGGGGGCTACCGGCACACTTTCTTCGTCGGTGGGTGCCTGATCGTTGTAAATATCGGGCGCAAATTCTTCATCGTCCCCACCCGTCGGGAGAGGGCCGTTCTGGTAGGCGGCACAATTGACCTCGATACCCAGATCGCCTGCGGGACGGGTAAATTTGGAATTAAAATCATACCCGGATTTGGCATCTTTTTCCAAACGCCCAATGAAGGAAGCGCAAATAGGACGGGCCATTCGTGCCCCCTGTCCGTCGCCGATGTTTAGGAAGCGTATCCAGCGATCTTCGCCACCGACCCAGGTGCCGACTACCAAACGAGGTGTGATGGCCATAAACCAACCGTCGCTGAAGTCGTCGGTTGTACCCGTTTTGCCACCAATATCGCTTTTCAGGCTGTTGATGCCGGGGGCACCCTGCACGTTGTATTTCAGCATTTGAGTCATTACGTAGTTCACATTTTGGGGCAGGGCCACCCGTTCGTCGGGCACCGAGCGGTACAGCACACGACCATTTTTATCTTCAATTTTCCGAATCACATACGGCTGACCATACATGCCTTTGTTGGCAAAAGTGGTGTATGCGCCCACCATTTCCATCACCGTCAAATCGGAGACACCCAGGCAAATAGCCGGAGCATTGGGGATGCGGTGTCGGGTTGAATCAATCCCCATGTTGTTGCAAAGCCCGATCACCGGCTGCACATCGCCCATCTGTTTCATCAGATAGACACTGACCGAGTTGACCGAATTTTTGAGCGCATCTTTCAGCGTCATCCGTGCCCCGGAATAAGTGCCGGTCGAGTTTTTAGGCGTCCAATCGGTGGACAAACCAAAGTTCTGATAGTGCGCCGGAATAGTCACCGCCTGATCGTACACCTCAAAACACGGACTGATGCCCTGCTGCGCAATAGCCGTAGCATACACGAACGGTTTGAACGTGGAGCCCACCTGCCGATCCGTGCGGATGTGGTCGTACTGGAACCATTTGAAATTGATGCCACCCACCCAGGCTTTTATTTCGCTATTGGTCGGGTCCACGGCCAGCACGCCGGTTTGCAGGAACATGCGGTGGTAGCGCAGGCTATCCATTGGCGACATGATGGTGTCCTTTTCAAAACGCGGACTGTTCCACGTAAAGACCTTCATTTTGGTCTTCACATTGTATTGTTTACGGATGGCGACTTGCAGCGCAGCGTATTGTTTTTTGATTTCCGGCCATTCGCGTCCACCCATTATTTTGCGGTAGGCGGCCGCCTGTTCCACGGTGATCCACTTGACGGCCAACAGTTTAGAGGTAGAACCCGGCGTTTTTTCCTCTTTCAGCATGCGTGAAATGTCGGCATCGCGCAGGTCGAAATTATATTTTTTCTGTATTTGTTCGGTCAGCGCATCCAGGAATTTTGGCCGCAAGGCCTGATAACGGTCGCCATCGCGCAACAGGTCATTTAGTCGTTCTTTGCGGTCTTCGATTTCTTCCGATTTCGTCTTGCTACCCTTATAACTCCACGGGTCGCGGCCTTTCCAAACGGTGAAAAAACGACTTTGCAACTTGCGCATTTGCTCCTGCACCGCCGCCTCGGCATGTTGCTGAAAGACGGGATCAATGGTCGTGTAGATTTTCAGACCGTCTTTGTAAATGTTGTATTTCGAGCCATCCGGGCGACGTGCTTCTTCGGCTTCCAGGATGCGATTCACGTCTTTTTTCAACTCCGAGCAAAGGTAGGGGGCCTTGTCATCGGTGAAATTCACCCGCGTGAACTTGCTCATATCCAGCGGTTTCACTTTGTATTGATCGAATTGCGCCTCACTCAGATAGCCATATTTACGCATTTGCGACAGCACGGTCCAACGGCGGCGAATGCTGCGTTCGGGGAAACGCACCGGGTTGAAATAGGATGGATTTTGCAGCATCCCAATGAGCGTGGCCGCCTCTTCCACTTTCAGTTCCGATTGGTTTTTACCAAAATACACCTCGGAAGCGGCGTGAATCCCGTAGGCATTGTTGATAAAATTGAACTGGTTGAGGTACATGGCCAGTATTTCCTCCTTGGTATAACTGCGTTCGAGTTTCACGGCGGTGATCCATTCGCGCAATTTCATGTAGAAGAGTTTCATCGTCCGGCGCACTGTGCCCAAGCCCCGAAAATCGCGGTCGGAGTAGAGCATTTTGGCCAATTGCTGCGTGATGGTCGAACCGCCACCGGAACTTTGGTCGCTCAGCAAAAGCGTACGCACAATTACCCGGCCCACGGCCCGCGCGTCTATGCCGCAGTGTTCGCGGAAACGTACGTCTTCATTGGCGATGAGGGCATTCACCAGATTGGGGCTCAGGTCCTCATACGGCACCGGCACCCGGTTTTCGGTGAAATACCTGCCCAGCACCTCGTTATTGCTGGCCAGCACTTCACTGGCCAAGGCAGAATTGGGGTCTTCCAACTCCCGGAACGAGGGAATGGCCATGAAATTGATGGACACAAAAACAATGGTCATAATGACCAGTCCCGCTATGATGAGCCGCCACATCCAGCGAATAATGCGCTCGTAAGTGGTAGCCCGTTGTTGTTGCAGGTTGGCTTTCAGGGAAATCAGGCGCTGTGGCTCCATAAGTTAAATGTGGTCAATGTGTTAAATGTGGTCAATGGGATAATGTGGCTAATATGTTGGTCAGTATGAACCGACATTTTAAACTTTTTATTTTGAAACAGCAAAAGTAGTCACGAAGGGGGGAAACAAGTGCAATTCCGGCAAATTTGCGGTGTGTGTGATGGTACGAAAAAATATTTTACGGTCAAAAACGCCGGAATAGCGGGCCGTTGTCGCATTTTTCGGACTATGCTTCCTGCTCTTACGGTTCTCTCGATTTTGTTTGCCCTGGCTTATGCGGGCCTCATGCTGGTGTATGGGCGGGGCTGGCGCGCGCTCCCGGAATGGGTGGCTCCCACCGATTTTGTCCCCAAAATGGCTATTAGCGTCATCATTCCTGCCCGCAACGAAGCCGACAATATTGGCGGTGGCCTGGACGCTATACTCGGCGGTCATTACCCATCGGAACTGCTGGAAATCATCGTGGTGGACGACCACTCCGAAGACGCTACACCAGACATCGTGCGCGATTTTGCTGTGCGTTTTCCGGCGGTGCGGCTGCTGCAACTAGCAGATTTTATTACGCCAAATGAGCAACAGGGAGCCTTCAAAAAAAAGGCCCTCGAAGTCGCCATTGCCCGGGCCAAAGGCGAAATAATGGTCACCACGGATGCAGATTGCGTATTTGGCCCCGATTGGCTGCGGCTCGTGGCTTCGGTGTTTGAATTAGCACCAAAACCCGTGCAACTGCTCACGGCACCCGTTGTATTTCACCACGACCAGAATCTATTGCAACGCTTCCAAACGCTTGATTTTCTGGGGCTTATGGGCATTACGGGTGCTGGGATTCATTATAAATTTCAGCGGATGGGTAACGGCGCTAATCTGGCCTACCGCAAGCAGATTTTTGAGGAAATGAACGGCTTTGCGGGCAATGAAAACCACGCTTCCGGCGACGATATGTTCCTGATTCAGAAAGTAGCGGCGCAGTATCCGGACGGCATTTTTTTCCTGAAAAATAAGGCGGCAACGGTTTTCACCGAAGCCAAATCCGACTGGCCGTCTTTTCTGCAACAGCGTTTGCGCTGGGGCACTAAGAATGCTGCGCTGCCAGAATGGCCGGTGCGGCTGGCTTTGGCCTCCGTGTTTTTGTTTTGCTGGAGCATTATTTTCAACGTGCTGGCCTTGCCTTTTGCCCTCCCGATAAAAATCGGGATGTCGCTTCGTTCCATTTTAATCTTTCAGTTGGCCCTCAAAGTCACCGCAGACTACCTTTTTTTGGGAATGATGTGCCGTTATTTTGGACGCAGGGATTTGCTGCGCTGGTTTTGGCCATCGTTCTTTTTGCACACCGTTTACATTGCTGGCGTAGGCACGGCGAGTTTGTTTTTCAAGAAATTTGAATGGAAAGGGCGGGAAGTGAAGTAAGGAAGTTATCGGCTCTCCGGGAATATTAAGTTTTTTAATGGGCGCGTCCATAGAGGACAACTTATTATTTACTTAATACCCCATTGGTAATTTTCCTCCAAAAACGAAAACGCTCGTCTGCTGATGAAAAATACCACGGTCTTACTCTCTATTATTCTCTCTGGCTTATTCGTCTCCACTCTCCCGGCGCAAACGAATTTTACCTTTATGAAAACCACTTATGTCGGTGCGTTGGATACTGGCATAGCGACCGATTGGACGCGAAACTGGACCAATTGGACGCCCGAAACCACCGTCTATCCCGAACCAACCGACCTGACTACCCTGGACGCTACCCTGGCCTCTTTGCCCGTGCTCGGCATAAAAGACATCACCAGCACCCTGACGCTGGATGCCAGCCAAACCTACCTTCTGAAAGGCATAGTGGTGGTGCGGGAAGGCGGCAAACTCATCATTCCGGCGGGCACGGTCATTCGTGCGGAGGGAGGCGCGTTTGATACGCCCAAAAACTACGCTTCTATCCTCGTGGAGCGTGGCGGCCAGATCGAAGTGCTGGGTACGGCCACTGACCCGGTGGTTATCACTTCAGCCAAAGGCGTTGGCGCACGTAAGCCCGGCGATTGGGGTGGCTTAAACATTGCTGGCCAAGCCACCCACAATCGGCTGAATGGCACGGATAATAACAATGTCTCTTTACCGATTACTACTGCTTTCTTTGATGCCAACCTGGGCCGAATCGGTGGCACTATCTCCGACGATAATTCTGGCACTATCCGCTATTTGCGCCTCGAATTTGGCGGCTTGCGATACGTCATCACCAATCAAGTAAACGGCCTTACGCTGGGGGCCGTGGGTTCCGCCACCGAACTGCATCACATCCAGGTATCACTTGGAACTGGAGATGGGTTTTCGTGGCTCGGTGGCACCGTCAATTCTTCCCATCTAATTGCTTTCAAAGTCAGCGACGACAATTTCGATACCGATGGCGGCTACTCCGGGAAGAGTCAATTCGGCATTGGCGTACAGGATACTGCCTACTACGAACTGCCCAGTGCGGTTTTTGATGGTCTGTTAAGTGCTGAAGGATTTGAAAGCGACAACGAACCGACTGGCACGGCAGTGGCCACGCCTTACACCAATGGTATTTTTACCAATTATACGATGATTGGGCCGGTACCGGTCGGTTCCACATATCCCAGCCTGAATACAAACAGCAAAACGTATTTTCGGCGGGGTGCCCGTATCCGCCGCAATTCCAGCCTGCGGATTGTGAACAGTATTTTTATGGGCTACCGCAATTTCCTGATGGTGGACGGCGATAGCACCCTGCGCAGCACCAACTATCCGCCACTCTTGGCATTGGTAACGCCCAGTACGCCGGTAGATGAGGGTAGCAAGCAAATATTTTTTAGTAATAACCTGATTGTCAATACTGACGCTGCCTTTAACAATGTCGGAGATACCGTGGCTAATGGCCTCGTGGAAGTCACCAGAGCGAACGGTTGCCTGCCCAAACTGCTCGCTCTGGACGCCTGGATAAAAACGCCTGGCCCACTGGCCAATAATATTGACCCGGTGCCTTTCACTACTGGCACGGTATTGATCAATCCGCTGGCTGCCGCCACGATGCCGGATTTTCGGCCAGTTGTTGGTTCTCCGGCTTTGTCGGGTGCCAACTTTAATGATAATCCGCTTTTTAATACCCTATCTTCCCTGCATATCAAAACAGCATTGACCACGCCTGTCTATCCAAATCCAATTTCCAACGGCACCTTGCATTTTGGTCGCCGCGTACTTTCTTTTGGCCTTTTCAATGCGAAAGGTCAGTTGGTAAAATCTGGCTCTAATACCGATCACGCTAATATGGAAGACTTTGCACCGGGCGTTTATTTCCTGCAATTCGATGGCATTGTTCAAAAATTAATCGTTGCGCAATAGGCACAATTTAAATTATTTTTATTTATATATTTTGGTCAGACAAAAGGTTTTCCGATGTCGAAAGAGGGCAAATATATTCAAATCAGCAACTCCCTTCAATCAAATTCAATCGTATCACCGGCTTTAAAAATCTTCTTCCCGTTCGTGGCAGGCGGCGGTGTTTTCTTTGGTTCAGCTGGTTTTTGCGGCAGGTCGGGCTCCCCAAACAAGTCCACCTGCGGGGCCGTTTCCACCTTCGGCAACAGTTTCGATTCGCTCATTTCGATTTCCTTTACATTGGTCAAAGGCTGATCGCTCAGGCGGTTACCGACGGCTTTCCAGCCTTTTACGTCCATGAAATCGCCTAAGGAAAGTTCGCCGCCCATCGCTTTGCCCTTCACTTTCAGGGTGTATTTGATGCGCGGATTGGCCTTGATGGAAGCAAAAAGAATCTTCGATTTCGGGTGGTCGGTCAGGAAAGAATACCGCTCCTTTACTTTGGTCGTCTCTATTTTGAAACGCTTCACCATCGTCCAGCCTTTATGGCCATCCAGGTGGACCGCACTGACTACCAGTTCGGGGGTTAATTTGCCCACATACAGGATTTCTTTCATCTCAAAACGCTGGTTCAGGTCGGTGTCGGTCACTTCGTAGGAGCCGTCGTTGTAGAGAATGAAAATGGTGTCGCCAGTATCAAATTCACCGAGCAAAGTGCCGCGTTCGAGGTTATTCAGGCGACCAGTCGTAGTATCAAACCATAGTTTGCGAGCACCGATCGTGCTTTTGCCCGCTTCTTTCTGGCGGATCAATTTTACCGGGTATTTGGTGATCACATTGCCCTGCGAGTCGCGGCCTTTGATAGCCAATTCGGCGAAATCAAAATCGAAGACCTTGATTTTGGCGGTCGAGCCGGGCGTGAGGGTGATGCTGATCGTTTCGGCCTCGCCGTTCGGATTGGCAGTGAAATAAAGCAGTCGCGAACCTTTCACATCGGAACCCAATTGGTAGTCCTTGTCGCGGGTAATGGCCGTCACGTTGAAGCGTTTCGCGTAGGTGCGCCCGCTGCCTGCGTCCGCATAAGCCATGTTGTAAGTGGTGCGGTCGTCGTTCTTTTTCCAGACGGCAATATGTATAATGTCTTTACCCACAAACACTTTATCGCCGACTTTCACCACCTTCATCACGCCATCGCGCCGAAAAACAATGATGTCATCAATGTCGGAACAGTCGGTGACGAAGTCGTCTTTTTTCAGGCCCGTGCCCAGAAAACCATCGGCGCGATTGACGTAGAGTTTGGCATTATTGGCCACCACTTCGGTCGCTTTGATGGTATCGAAAGTCAGGATTTCCGTGCGGCGTTCGCGGCCTTTACCGTATTTATGGAGCAGCGTTTCAAAGTAAGCGACGGCATATTCGGTGAGGTGCGCGAGGTGGTGCATGGTCTGCAGCAACTCGTCATTCAGTTTGGCAATTTCCTCGTCCGCCTTGAAAGAGTTGAACTTGGAAATACGCTTAATCCGAATTTCGGTGAGGCGCACGATGTCTTCCTCGGTCACTTCCCGCAACAACTTAATTTTTTTCGCTTCCTTCGCATAGCCCGGTTCCCGCGGCGTGATGATGTATTTTTTCAGACCGCGATCAATGGTCTGGATGACGGCTTCCCAGGTTTCGCACTCTTCTATGTCGCGGTAAATACGTTTTTCGATAAATATTTTTTCCAGCGAAGCGAAATGCAGTTTTTCTTCCAGGTCGCTTTTCTGGATGTCGAGTTCCATGCGCAGCAGTTCCTTGGTGTTTTCGGTGCTGATGCGCAGCAGTTCGTTCACCTCCGTGAAAAGCGGCTTATTTTCAATGATGACGCAGCAATTGGGCGAAATACTGATCTCGCAATCGGTAAACGCGTACAGCGCGTCAATGGTCACATCGGGACTTACGCCGGGCTGGAGTTCGATCTCAATATCCACGTCTTTGGCCACCTTATCTATGACGCGTTTGATCTTGATCTGCCCTTTTTCGTTGGCTTTCAGGATGCTTTCGATCAGGTCGCCGGTGGTGACGCCAAAAGGTATTTCGGTAATTTGCAGCGTTTTCTTGTCTAATTCCCGGATTTTTGCCCGCACCCGCACTTTGCCGCCGCGTGCGCCCCCATTGTAGTGGCTGATATCAATCATGCCGCCCGTCGGAAAATCGGGGTACAAATCCACCCGGCGGCCTTTGAGCATGGCGATGCTGGCCTTGATGATCTCCGTAAAATTGTGTGGCAGGATTTTAGTGCTCAAACCCACGGCAATACCTTCGGCACCGTGGGCGATCACCAAAGGGAATTTCATCGGTAAATTGACGGGTTCGCGTTTGCGCCCATCGTAGGTGAGTTGCCAGACGGTGGTGTCGGCATTGAAAGCAATATCGAGCGCAAAACGGGTGAGGCGCGCCTCAATATAACGCGGCGCAGCAGCCGAATCGCCGGTGCGGTAGTCGCCCCAGTTGCCCTGGCAATCTATGAGCAGTTCTTTCTGGCCCATATTGACCAGCGCATCTCCAATCGCTGCGTCGCCGTGCGGGTGATACTGCATGGTCTGGCCGATCAGGTTGGCTACTTTGTGGTAGCGCCCGTCGTGCTGCTCGTACATAGCGTGAAGAATACGGCGTTGTACGGGTTTCAGGCCGTCTTCGATGGCGGGCACGGCGCGCTCCAGGATGACGTAACTGGCGTAGTCGAGGAAGTAATTCTGGTACATTCCCGACAGCGTGATGATGGTATCCTCGCCGCTTTGCTGGGCATTGAGGGCGGGAACGGAGGTGTCTTTTTTGGATTTGGCCATAGCTGCTGTTCAGTTTTGGTTTAGAGGGGTTCAGAAAAACGCCCCAAAAGTGCAATTTTTCGCAGGCAAAAGTAAGTTTATTTTCAAAAACAAAACAATTTGTGTTTAATAAATAACGGCTAAATTCGGGACATTGCCTAAAAACCCCGATTTTCGCCCCCGATTAGTGGGTTTTTCCGACAAATGAAAATTGCCAATGCGAGACTTTAAGCACTCATCCGCGTATCTATGTGACCAGACTTTGGCGGAAAGCAGGAAGAATTTTATAAAACATTGATAGTCATCATCTTCTTTGCGCTTCCACCTTCATTTTGGCCACTTCATTTTGCTCATTACCAAAACTCTTTTATCACGAATTGCAAAAAAAACTGCTTATTATGAAAAAATTACTTTTGGCCCTGGGCCTCTTCGTTTTCTGCCAGGAATTTGTTTCCGCGCAAGATCAAAATTTTCGATTTGGGGTGCAGGTGAGCCCAACCTGGTCGTGGTTGAGCACCAGCGATAAAAAACTGGATGGTTCAGGCACCAATCTCGGTCTGAAATTGGGTATGCAGGGTGAATTTTATTTTGCTCCCCGCTACGCGATCATCACGGGTCTGGGCTTTGGTTTCAACCAGGGTGGCACGATCCAAAATGGTTACCCGCTGGCCAGCCTGTGGAAGGATGCGGATCTGAGCGACGAAAAATATCGGGTCGTAAATCAGGATGCCAAGTTGCATTACCGCATACGCTACATCGAGATTCCGTTTGGTCTGAAGCTGCGGGGCGGCACCGGCGAGGATAATCCGCTGAAATACTATGCCGAACTTCCGGTGTTTACGCTGGGCTTTGCGACCAAAGCACTGGGCGATATTCGGGGCACCGACAATAATACGGAAGATGAAGACATCCGCGATGACGTGAAGAAGATTTCGCTTTCGTGGGGCCTGGGTGCCGGCATTGAGTACGAATTTGCCAGTAGCACCACGGCCTTCGCCGGTTTTGCTTTTCAGCAGCAGTTCACCGATATGACCGGCACTGGCCGGGTCCAAAAGGTCGTGGGCGGAGATTTGATAGATGAGAAATCAAAAGCCTCGATCGGGCTGTTTTCTTTGCGCCTGGGCGTGTTTTTCTAAAGCCCGCCAGAGACGGACGTTATGATGCCCATTCCGGACTACTGTTCGGAATGGGTATTTTTTTAGTCGGAAATATCAGGCTGCTACCGGGCTCAGGTGGAGCAAGGCGCGACGCACCGTCAGCATCTTATCCTGATTGACAGCGTAATGAATAAATTTTCCCTGGCGCTGCGTAGTTACTAAACTGGCCTGTCGCAAAATGCGCAAGTGCTGCGAGGCCACCGATTGCTCGAGGCCCAGTGTCTCGATAATTTCATTTACGCAAACGGTGTCTTTGCTGCCGATCACAGTGATTATTCGGATGCGGAGCGGATGGGCCAGGGCTCGAAAAACCCTGGAAGAGGCACGTAATTTTTCCTGGCTGATGGCCGGTAAGGGGGTAGAAGTGAACATGGGCGGGGAGGAGTGATGACAATTAAAGAAATTAGGGCGGCAAAGGTGCATTTTATTGGTCGCCTATTAAAATGGGCCCAAAAAAAAATGCTGCATACAGGGGTGAAATCCCCTCGTATGCAGCATTAAAGCCAGTGCTTTTTACTGATTGAGCAGTGCTTAAGCGGCTAATTCTTCGACCAGTTCCGAAATCTGATTGATCCGGCTGGTGTCCAAAGAGTAAAAAATGAACTTGCCATCGCGCTCGGTTTGTACTACACCGGCTTTGCGCAGAATGGCCAGATGTTGGCTGGCTACGCTTTGTTCCAACCGCAATTTGACATAAATATCCGTGACCGTCATACGCTGGTTTTCTTCCAGCAGGTCAATGATGCGCTGTCGCAATTTGTGGTTCATGGCCCGGAGCACCAGGGCGGCTTTCCGTAACTCTGCGTAGTCGAGAAGGATGTCTTGTTGTCCCTTTTTCAAGACGACCATCTCCGTTTTCGCTTTTCTCATATAAAATGTTTTAAATTTGTGAATGTCAGCGTTTCAGACGATGCAGATATTCCAAAATCTGTGCCAGTTCCAATATGAAAAAACAAATATATTCTTTTCCTGTAAATTAAAAGACATTGATTTGAAAACGAAAACGAAGGATATTTTTAACAGATTGAAAAACAATGCTATTTTCTCGCGCCTCATCCCGCTTTGGGAATAGTAATGTTGGGCGGTTTCATATAAAACGGTTCAAAATATGCGACTTCCTGAAAATCAGAATTTTGAAAAAATCGTGTAGCTAATTCCGCCATATAACGAGCGGAGCATTTTTTTACCTCCGAAAAAACCGCATTCGGCGGTTTCGGCACGTTCTGGAGTTTATCTATACCGTTCCCCGAGAAAACCAACCGCGCCCCCGGTCGTTGGGCCACAAACTCCGCCATAAAACTTTCAAACAAATTATTTTCTAAAATAACGGGTTGGGCCGGGGCTAATATTTGGTCCTGAGCATCGTACACGGCCGCCCAAACTTCCTGTCGCCGGGCATCCAGCATAGGTACAAAAAGCGTGGGCTGATCGGTCGCTTCCGGCACGGCGGCATGGCTGGCCTGCGCGAGTGCCAGCAGCGTATCCACGGCAATGAGCGGCTTTTCGAGGGCAAAACAAATGCCCTTGGCCACCGAAGCACCCACCCGCAACGAAGTATAAGAGCCTGGCCCGCTACTGATCGCGACCGCATCCAGCGCCGCCAGCGGAAAGCCCGCCTGGTGCATACACTCCTTGACTTGTATGGTGAGCAATGCAGCGTGCAGCAGCGTCTCGGTCTCTTCCACTAAGGCCACGACCTGGCCGTCCACGCAGCAGGCGACGGAACAGACATCGGTGGCGGTTTCGATGAGTAGGATACGGGCCATTATTTATTGTAGTTTTGGGTTAGTGGCATGTCGCTGTGCATCGCGGCGGGTCTTTTTTTCCAGGCTTTTGGTGAGCGCATCGGTCAGATTAACGCCGGTTTGGTTGGCCAGGCAGACGAGTACGAACAGTACATCGGCCATTTCGCCCGCCAGATCCTCCTGCGCCGTAGCCGCTTCCTCGGGTGTTTTGAACGATTGCTCGCCATACAGCCGCGCCATCAGCCGGGCGACTTCGCCGACTTCTTCGGTCAATAGAGCCGTGTTGGTCAGTTCGTTGTAATAACGCACGCCAATGGTGCTAATCCATTCATCTACTGTCTGTTGTAATTGATCAATCGTCATAGGAAATGTGGAATATAGTAGATGTCACAGAGGCTCACAGAGGACTTGAGGTTCACAGAGATTTAAAAAGCGTCACTGTACAGAATATTTTGAGATCTACAAAAACTCCGTGAGCCTCTATTTACTCTGTGAGCCTCTGTGGAATAAAATCATAAAAATCAATCAAAAATAATCGTCTTGTTGCCGCTCACAAACACCTTGTCGTCGAAGACCAGTTTGAGGGCGCGGGCCAGCACGATTTTTTCCACGTCTTTGCCTGATTGCACCATGTCATGCACAGAAAATGTGTGATCCACGGGAATCACATTTTGCACAATGATCGGGCCTTCGTCCAGGTCGTTATTGACAAAATGGGCGGTGGCGCCGATGATCTTCACGCCGCGTTCGTAGGCCTGCCGGTAAGGGCTGGCCCCGACAAAGGCCGGCAAGAAGGAATGGTGAATATTGACCACGCGATGTGGAAATCGGGCGACAAACTCCGGGGACAGGATGCGCATATACTTGGCCAGCACCAGGTATTCGGGTTGATAGCGTTGCACCACTTCAGCGATGGCGGCTTCGTGCTGCTCGCGCGTCTTGCCTTCATGGGGCACCAAATGAAAATTGATCCCAAACTGGTGGGTGAATTTTTTCAGCGTATCGTGATTGCCGACGACGGCGAGTATTTCGGCATTTAATTCATCAAATTGGTGGCGCACCAGCAGTTCGCCCAGACAATGCTGCTCTTTGGTCACCAGCACCACGACTTTTTTTCGCCGCTTCTGGCTGAGCTGCACGTTGGCCTCGGCGGGGAGCACCTCTCGCATTTCGAGCAGCAGCGCCGCCGGGTCCACCGTGCCGGAAAAACTGGTGCGCATGAAAAAACGATTGTGCTCGTATTCCACAAACTCCTGATTACCAATCACATTGAGTCCATGCCGGTATAATACGCCGGTAATATGATGTACCAGTCCGGTTTGATCTGCGCAATCAATCAGCAGTACGTAGGTGGGTTGTTCCATGCCGCAAAGGTAGCAAAGGGCAGCTGGAGCGCAAGGGTCTGATTTTATCCCGGTTTCTGGCCCTGTACCACGGCAAATTCCAGCACGCCCCGGCGGTAACCCTGGCTCATATAGCGCATGGCCCAGGCCCCTTTGATCGTCGGCCAGCCAGCCCGCAACAGGCCACCCACACTGCTCCAGCGCAACGCGGTGTGGATAACGGCTTTCCAGAAAGGAGCAACGGACCGACTCCAATCTACCGATTTTACGGCGGTAAATCCGGCTGCCGTAGCGTATTCTACCAATTGGGTGCGCGCCACCATAGGCGGCAAATGATACAGCCGGTAGATTTTTTCCAGTAAACCCTGCTCGTTGCCGGAGAGAGACGGTGGAGTAGGGCGGTGGCACCACGTGGCCATCAGAAATTTTCCGCCCGGAGCCAGTCTTTCGTAGAACAGGTTGAATAACAACTGTTTATCCAGGATGTGCTCTGCGCTTTCCATAGACCAGACCAGATCGAACGACCCATCGTCGGTACCCAAAGTCATCATATCACGCACCTGAAAGTGGACACTATGCTGCAAATCGGCCCGCTGCGTGTACTGTCGCGCCTGTTCGGCTTGTACCGGACTGAGGGTCAGACCCAATGCTGTGGCTCCAAAGCGTTTTGCCAGATAGCGCGCGCTGCCGCCAACACCACAACCGGCGTCCAATATGCGGCTGGCCTGTTGCACTTGCCCCCAATGCAACATTTCTTCCACCAGGTCCACCTGCGCCTGCCGATGGTCTTTCCGGGCCAGGCCATCCACGCCATAGTAGCCGTGGTGCATGTGTTCGCCCCAGGTATCCAGCCAAATGGGCGTGGAGCGGTCGTAAAAATGCCCAATACGTTGATTTAGAGTAGTGTTCATGGGTCAGTTTTCAAATTATTGTTTACATTCGGCTACCGCAATTTTCGAGTCGGCTGTCCCGTAATACAGCAGCCAGCGATCCTTGAACCAGACCATTCCTTCCAGGAAACAAACATTATTGATCTGGCCCGTCATTTCATAATTCTGGGTCGGGGTCAGAAAATGGCGATTGGCGCGGGCGACAAGTTGTTCCGGTTTTTTGGGTGAAAACAAGGCCTGTCCCACCGAGTAAGTATCGGCAGCCATAGATTTATCACCGCTGCTGGCACTGTTTGCGCTGTTATACAGCAGTAAAATCCCGGTCTTGCGCCATAGCGCGAATGGGCCCGGCTCTACGAGGCGGCTATCGAAAAAACCGGCGCGGGGCTGCATCACCGGCAACAGGTTGCGTTTTTTATCCTCCATCGGTGTCCAGTAAATACCATCCTCCGAGGTGGCCAGGAAAAGGTCGGTATCACCCCAGTACATCCAGTATTTATCGCCCACCTTGCGCATAATGATCTCTCCCTTTTTCAATTCGCTGACAATGGCCCCCGATTTAGACCATAAATCACGGTATTTGCCATCCTGAAAGGCCAGGCCATGTTTCTTCCAGTTCACCAAATCGGAGGACGATGCCACACACAAGCGGGCAATTTTGCCGTCGTAGGCGGTGTAAGTCATGATGTACAGGCCATCCTCGCGGCGCACTACACGCGGGTCTTCGCAGCCACCTTCCCATTCATACACGCGCATGGGATCATTATCCGGGTAGAGCACCGGGGTGGCATTGCGGCGGAAATCCAGCCCGTCGCGGCTTTTGGCCAGCCCGATGCGGGAAGTGCCATAAGGCAATCCAACCCGATCCTGGGCCCGGTAAAGCAGCCATACTTCCTTGTCGCGCACGACGGCCGCCGGATTGAATACGTCTTTTTCCTCCCAACGAACATCTTTTTTGCGAACCGGACAGGAAAACTCTGCCCGACTATCCGGTTGCAGCACCGGGTTGTGGGCATCCAGTTTTACAATGGGTTGGAGGAGCCAGGATTCATCGGTCGGGGCCTGGTAGCGCCGCGAGCAAGCGCTGCACAGGCAGAAAAAAAGGCAAAGGACGAAGAGTTGTTTCATAGCAGTAATAGTATTTCAACTTTTGGAAGCAGGTGTAAAGAACCGGGAATTAACAGCAAAAAATTGGGCCGTGAAATTTTTGGCGGTGCGGGGCATGATTTTTTTGTCCTGCCTGGTTTCCATTTGCCAAAAAAATAAGAAACTGCACATGAAAAATATATTCTTTTGCCTGGCACTATTGCTCGCTGCCAACTCGTACGCCCAGCAAAATGCTTTGCCTGATACAGGGCTTCGTCTCGAAGACGTAGAATACCCTTTTCCGGTACACTATATCCGTTTGCAAATACAGGGCGAGCCTTTACAAATGGCTTATATGGATGTGCCTGCCGAAAAGGCAAATGGCAAAACGGTGCTGTTGTTGCATGGAAAAAATTTCAACGGCGCGTATTGGGAACGGACGGCAAGAGACCTGGCCAAAAACGGGTACCGGGTGGTCATCCCCGACCAGATCGGCTTTGGGAAATCCTCCAAACCCTTCAGTATCCAATATACTTTCCAACTGCTGGCCCAAAATACCAAAACTGTTTTAGATTCAATCGGTATTCAAAAGGTGTGTGTGCTCGGGCATTCTATGGGCGGAATGCTGGCCACCCGGTTTGCGCTGATGTACCCCGACCGGGTGGAAAAACTGGTTCTGGAAAACCCGCTTGGTCTGGAGGATTGGAAACTGAAAGTGCCTTATCAGACCGTAGATGATTGGCTGGCAGGAGAACTGAAACAGGATTTTGCCAAAATCAAGGCCTATCAAATGGCGAACTATTACGATAATAAGTGGACGCCTGAATATGAAAAATGGGCCAGGATGCAGGCTGCGCTGACTACCAAAAAGAACTATCCCATCGTGGCCTTCAACTCCGCGCTGACTTACGATATGATCTTTACCCAGCCTGTTTTTTATGAGTTTGAACATATTCAGATGCCCACCCTGCTGCTGATCGGGCAGCGCGACCGCACCGCTGTCGGTAAGGATAAAGCCCCGGAAGAGGTCAAATCTACCTTGGGCAATTATCCCGCGCTGGGCAAACGCACTGCCGAAAAGATCAAAAATTCGCAGTTGGTAGAAATAGAGGGCGTGGGTCATTTGCCGCATGTGGAGGCCTATGAGAAGTTTATCGGGCCATTGCTGGAGTTTTTGAAAAAATAATATTGTGGCCAAAAAATGAAAATCCGTCCACCCTACACAAAGTAAAATGGACGGATCATTATAAACAGGAGATGCTGTATAAATTCCGCACTCCGAATTCCGTATTCCGAATTCGTTTACTTCCCGTGGCACTGCTTGTATTTCTTGCCACTTCCACAAGGACAAGGATCATTGCGGCCAATTACTTTTTCCTTGACAATCGGCTGCGTTTTCACCGCCGTTCCACCATTTTGTCCGGCGGACATGGCGGCGCGTTGAGCGGCCTGTTGGGTCTCCGTCATCGGCTGCTGGCTGTTCGAGCGCAGGCGGCTGGCCTGAGCGCGGCGTTGGGCTTCTACCTGTTGCTGCTGTTGGGTGCGCTGCTGGATTTGCTGTTCATCGGCCAACGCCAGCGAACCTTTCAGCAGGAAAGCCGTCACGCTCGAGTTGATATGACCGATCAGGCCCTCGAACAGGTTGTAAGCCTCCATTTTATAGATCACCAGCGGGTCTTTCTGCTCAAAAGATGCCCCTTGTACCGACTCTTTCAGGTCGTCCACATTACGCAAATGTTCCTTCCAGGCATCATCCAACAAGGCCAGCGTCGCTACTTTTTCAATGTCGTGCATGATACTCTTGCCTTCCGATTGAATGGCTTCCTCCATGTCGGCACTGATGTTCAGGCCCAGGCTACCATCGGTGAAAGGCACCATAATGCGTTTGAAACGGTGGCTTTCGCGGGCGTACACATCCTTGATAACCGGGAGTAACCGTTCGCCGACTTGTTTGCCTTTATGTTCGTACAAGTCCAGTATTTGCTGCTGAAAAGTCGCCAGCACCGTGCTCGTAGAAGCACTTTTGAACCAATTGGGCTCCATTTCCGGGTCCACGCCGATGACGCGGATCGAATCCAATCGAAACGTATCGTAATCCCCTCCGCTGCGGTGCGCATGCACCAGTTCGGACGTAATGGCATTGAAAGCATTATTGATGTCCACCGAAAGGCGATCACCGAAAAGTGCGTTGCGGCGTTTTTTATAAATGGCCTCCCGCTGAATATTCATCACGTCATCGTATTCCAGCAGGCGCTTCCGAATGCCGAAGTTGTTTTCTTCGACCTTGGTTTGGGCGCGTTCGATAGATTTAGTGACCATCGAGTGCTGAATCACGTCGCCTTCTTTGTGGCCCATTTTGTCCATCAGCCCGGCAATGCGGTCACTTTGGAACAGGCGCATCAGTTGATCTTCCAGGGACACGTAGAACTGCGAAGAACCGGGATCACCTTGCCGACCGGCGCGACCACGTAACTGGCGGTCCACCCGGCGACTTTCGTGACGCTCGGTACCGATGATGGCCAGACCGCCCACTTCTTTCACCCCGGCACCGAGTTTGATGTCGGTACCACGACCCGCCATGTTGGTGGCCAGCGTGACTTTGCCCGGCTGCCCGGCTTCGGCCACGATCTCGGCTTCCCGCTGGTGTTGCTTGGCATTCAACACGTTATGCTCAATACCGCGCATTTTCAGCATCCGACTGAGCAACTCCGATATTTCGACGGAAGTGGTACCTACCAATACTGGACGGCCCTGGTCGCGGAGTTTCATAATATCTTCAATGACCGTATTGTACTTCTCACGGGCGGTTTTGAACACCAAATCCTGTTCGTCTTTCCGCGTAATATTCCGGTTGGTGGGGATCACCACCACGTCCAATTTGTAAATATCCCACAACTCCTTGGCCTCCGTTTCGGCGGTACCGGTCATACCGGCGAGTTTGTGGTACATACGGAAATAGTTCTGGAGCGTCACCGTGGCATAAGTCTGGGTGATCTCGCCGACTTTGACATTTTCTTTTGCCTCAATGGCCTGGTGGAGACCGTCGGAGTAACGGCGACCTTCCATAACGCGGCCCGTCTGCTCATCCACGATTTTCACTTCGCCTTCCTGCACAATATATTCGTTGTCATTTTCAAACAACGTATAGGCTTTCAGCAACTGCTGGATCGCGTGGACGCGGCGGCTTTTAATACCGTAGTCCTGCGACAGTTTCTCTTTGGCTTCGACCTTTTCGTCATGATCCAGTTCTTCGTCCTGATCTATTTTGACCAGTTCCAAGCCAATATCGGGCATGATGAAAAAGCCATCGTCATTGCTAAACTTGGATAGGAATTCTACGCCTTTTTCGGTGAGTTCTACGTTGCGGTTTTTTTCGTCAATCGTAAATAACAAGGCGCGGTCCACTTCAGGCATTCGCTTGCTATTCTCTTGAAAATAAACATTTTCCGTTTTTTGCAACAATACTTTTGCTCCCTCTTCGCTGAGGAATTTGACCAATGGGCGGTACTTCGGCAAAGCACGGTGAGCGCGCAACAGAGCAATACCGGCACCACCTTCTTCGGAACCTACTTTGCCTTCGGCAAACAGTTTGCGGGCTTCGGCGAGAAATTGTCCGGCCAGTTTACCTTGCTCATCGTGCAGACGTTTGACGGTCGGATTCAGTTCCACATATTCCTGATCTTCCGCGCCACGAGTGACCGGGCCGGAAATAATCAGCGGGGTCCGGGCATCATCAATCAGCACGGAGTCCACTTCGTCCACGATGGCGTAGTGGTGCTTACGTTGCACCAGTTCGTCCGGGCCGATGACCATGTTGTCACGCAGGTAGTCGAAGCCAAATTCGGAGTTGGTACCGAAAGTAATGTCACATTTATATGCCTCGATGCGCTCTTTGGAGTGCGGGCGATATTTGTCAATACAATCCACCGTGAGCAGCAGAAATTCGTAGATCGGGCCGACCCATTCCTGGTCACGACGGGCCAGGTAATCGTTTACGGTCACCATGTGGACGCCTTCGCCTGCCACGGCATTGAGGTACGCAGGCAGCGTTGCCACGAGGGTTTTACCTTCCCCTGTGGCCATTTCCGCGATTTTGCCTCCATGAAGCACCATACCACCGAACAACTGCACGTCGTAGTGGACCATGTTCCAGACCACTTCGCCGCCCCCGGCCGTCCATCTATTTTTCCAGATCGCCTGGTCGCCATCAATAGTCACGTAGGTTTTACCGGCCTTAGTGGCCAGCATACGGTCGTGATCCGTGGCGGTGACGGTGAGGGTTTCATTATTGGTAAAGCGATAACTGACGGCTTTGACCACGGCAAAGGCCTCCGGCAAAATGGAGTTCAGCACATCTTCCAGCGATTTGTCGCGGTTTTTGCGCAGTTCGTCCACCTCTTTGAAGAGACTTTCCTTGTCGTTAAAGTCCTCGGCATCCAGGGCTTGCTGATTGATGGAAGCGATTTCGGCATCAATATCCTGCAGATAATCCTGGATACGAGCACGAAAATCGAGGGTCTTGGCGCGGAGTTCGTCGTTGGAGAGTTCTTGATATTCTGCAAAAAAGCCATTAATATCCTCCACCGCGGGCTGGAACTTGGCTAAGTCCCGGTCTTGCTTCGTGCCCAGTATTTTTTTAAAAAGTCCAAACATGGTGCTGCAAAAATTCAGATGTAAAAAGGGTCTTCAGGCATCAGGACAATAGGCGAAAAATCGCCCTTTTGAAATACGTCCGCATCCATCAAATCCCAAAAAAGAGGTGCAAAGATAACAGTTTGCCATTGGGCGAAAGTGCGGAGGCTGCACATTTCATTCCAGTGGGGGAATATGGCCGGATTTTGACAAAATGGCAGAAACGGACGAGTAGAAGCGGAAAAGGTGACAGGACATGGGGCGTACAGTTGATTGACTGACAAGAATTTGTATTGCAGTCTAAAGAGGTCAATCGTTTTTGAGTAATTAAAAAGGTTTTATCTGCCAATCACGGCCAGCGGAAGAAAAATCATCAAGAATAATCACTAAGTTAATTTTGCAGAGCGGTGATAATATTGGCCAACTTGCTACATTTGACCAAATTTTTTATTCGTAAAACGACAAATCAACTTGCACATGAAAATTCCACTTTGGCTGCTTGCCCTGCTATTCCTGGGCTGGACGGCGTGGTCGGTCAATCGCATCTGCGCCCGCTGTGGCTGCGGGGCAGAGACGACCGCCATGACCGGCGAAACTGCTGCCCTGACTTCCGGCGCACCGCTTTTCCTTTGGAACAGCGCGGCGCCCGTCGCGGATCCGCGTTTCAAAGATTTTAAAAAGGGTTTGCTGGGCCGTGGCGGGCAGGGCGACACCCTGCTGATCACCGGCCAGTACCGGGCCAGCGAAAAGAACACCTCCAAATTTGCCAATCTCGGGCTGGCCCGCGCCGATGCCATCAAGCAGATGATGATGCCCGAAATACCGGAGAGCCGGATGCACCTCGCTGCTCAACTGGTCAGCGACAGCCTCGTGGACGGCGGTCCGGCCCGTGAATCTGCCACTTTTTCCTGGCTTAAAATGGTCTTGAAGGCCAATGAAGGGGCCATCATCGAAGCCGATAATGCCGTTACTATTCTCTTCCCCACCAACTCGACGGTGAAAGACAAAGACCAGAAAGTAGATGATTACCTGAGAGCATTGTGCGACAAGCACAAAGCGGACAAATCCACCTTTACTGTGGTCGGCCACGCCGATAATGTGGGCAACGACGAGGTGAATATCACCCTGGGTCGGGGCCGGGCGGAATCCATTGCCCAGTTCATGGCCCGCAATGGCATCGCCAAAGATCGCATCAAGACCGATTCCAAAGGCAAGGCAGAGCCCGTGGCCGACAACGCTACCGAAGACGGTCGCCACCAGAATCGTCGCGTCGTCATCACCGTCAACAATTAATCATTACAAAACGCAAAATCATGATACTCAACTTTATACTGCTAATGACCCCTGAGTGCAGGTCGGCCCTTTTGATGGGTTTGGCCCTCTCTATCATTCCCTTTTTGCTGGGCTGGCTGGCTGCTTACACCTATTATAAAGTAGCTGCTCTAAGGGATAAAAATACCGAATTGGACGCTGACGTGAAACGCCTGAACGGCTCTGTTAACACCCTGACCGCCGAAGGCACCGACCTGCGCGTAAAACTCACCCAGGCGGATGCGCAACTGGAAGACCGGAAGGCCACCATTTCCAAATTACGCAGTGACTTTATCATTTTGGAAAGCGAACGCAATACGCTCCGGGATGCCGCCGCATTAGTCGGAGGAAAAGGTCCAACCCGGGTGACCCCGGAAAAAATTACTTTCAACGAAGTGGTCTATAAATGGGACGACCTGAAAATTGTAGAAGGTATCGGCCCAAAAATCGAGGAACTGCTGCACACTGCCGGTATCAAAACCTGGCATGCCTTGGCCAATACTGCCGAAGCCCACCTGGTACAAATCATAGACGATGCTGGCCCACGCTTCCAGATGCACAATCCTGCGACCTGGGCTGAACAGGCCCGCATGGCGGATGCCGAGGAATGGGATGCGCTGCAAAAATATCAGGAGGAATTGACGGGGGGAAGGGTTTGAGTAATGATGAATTATTAATGAAATAGTTCATTTTAACACCCTCTCGAGTTGGCAGGATGCTGACTTGAGAGGGTGTTTTTTATTTAGGCACTAAAAATTGAACTTGCCTGTTAATCTCCCCAACCGCCACGAAAGCATTTGCACATGCATCCTCGTCCATACTTCATCGTTCATACTTCATACTTCATACTTAACAATTCACTCCATCTCCAGCAGCAACTGCCCCTTATCCACCGCTGCGCCTTTTTGCACCGCTACGGTTTTTACCTGTCCATCGCCAGCGGCTTTGATGACGTTTTCCATTTTCATAGCTTCGAGCAGGAGTAAGGCATCGCCTTTTTGCACCATTTGGCCAGGCTCCACGAGAATTTGGAGCACCAGACCAGGCATGGGTGCTTTCACGTTGTTCAGGTGCTGCGTACCACCGATAGAAAGGCCTAGTTGCTGCACCAGCCGTTCGTAGTGGTCGCCAACATGCACCGTGTAAATAGTGCCATTTACGCGCAGCACATACTGGCGGGTCGCGTAATCGGTGGACACCACCTCGGCGCGGTAGGAACGTTGGTTGTGCAGAATATGGAATTGGCCGCTGTCGCCATCGGGGATGAGATCGAGGGCGCGGGCATCGTCCGGCAGCACGTCGAATTCGTACTGCCCATTGACGCGGAGGTGGAAAGTTTCGTTTTTGTCCATAGTAACACCGATTTTAGTCGGTCCTGAATTTATCTGCCAGGTCAATCAAATACCGACTAAGGTCGGTGCTACTTGAAGACCCGGCAGGTGAGTACGGTAATATCGTCGGGATAAGGCTCGCGTTCACGAAAAATATCAATATGAGCCAACAGGCTGGTATTCAATTCCTTAGCCGACAATTCGCTGTGGTGCCGCAGGAACTCGATCAGGCTGTGCTCGCCAAAATCTTCGCCCGCTTTATTGCGGACATCCGTAAGACCATCGGTATAAGTAAAAATCAGGGCCTCATCGGTGAGGCAGATACCGCCGATTTCCAGGAAAGGCAGTTCGGGCAGCCAGCCGAGCGAGGTACAGCCATTGCGCAGCGGAATGATTTCTCCTTTGGAAAGAAGGAGTGGCGGCGTGTGACCGGCATTCACGTAGTGCAGCGTACGGGTCGCCACGTCGTATTTGGCCAAAAAGAGCGTAATGAATTTGTCGCCCTGCGTGACGCGCCACACCGCCGCATTCAGTTCATGCACAATTTCTTCCAACGATGGACGACGGCTGATCAGGGCATGGAAATTAGCTTGAAAATTGGCCATCAGCAGGGCCGCCGACACGCCTTTGCCGGTAATATCGGCGATGCAAAAGGCGATTTGGCCGTCGGGAAATTCCACGACATCGTAATAATCGCCGCCTACGGCAAAGTGCGGTTTGTAAATGCTGGAGAGCTGATAGTTTTTGCCGGAAGGCAAACGCGACGGCACGAGGGTGCGCTGTATTTCTGCGGCCACTTCCAGCTCACGGCTGATGACTTCCTGCCGAAGTTGCTGTTTGAAAAGGCGTTTATTTTCGAGGGCCACCGCCACCACATTGGTGATGGCCGTCACGAATTGCACCTTGTTGTGTACATCTTCCTCGCCATTGAAGCCGCCCAGAAAAGCGTAGGCAATGGGCACTTCTTTATGCGTCACCGGGATGACCAGATCAAACTCGCGCACGAGCGGATGGGTGGCATTTTCGAGGCCTTGCAGGGTACGGTAGCGGTTGAGCTCTAAATTAATGTCCGTTTCCAGCAAAGCATCTTCTATCCCCAGCGAGCTCATACACTCCCAGGCGCCTGCTTCCTTGAAGAAGAGTGCCATTTTGCGAATACCAATTTCCCAGCGTAGGAAGGAATTGTACATTTTGAACAAATCCCTGGCCGAAATATTCTCATTAATTGCCTGGGTAATGATCAACAAACTATTGATCTGCAATTGTTTGAGACTGACCTCCCGCTCCAGTTTCTCGATCCGCGATAACGTCCTTTTTATTTCCTGTAATTCCGACATCTTATCTGCAAATTCACCGGGAAGGTACGCACAACTACATTTTTGCCCTACTTTTTACTAAAAAATGGAAAATTTATGAACTTTGCGCCCGAATTCATGGCCGATTCCCGCGTGGAAGCCGGTTTTTGAACGAAATTTGCCCCCGTTATTAGCAACGGATAACCAATCATCTCAATTATGGAAGACGTAAATAAAGCCCTCACCGAGGCTCGGGCGATTATGGAAAAAGCCCTCGAACACCTGGATCACGAGTTGGTGAAACTGCGCACCGGCAAGGCCTCCACCACCTTGCTCACCGACCTGCTAGTCGAATATTACGGTACGCCCACCCCGCTTGGCCAGATTGCTAACGTGCAGGTGTCTGATTCCCGTACCTTGTCGATTCAGCCGTGGGAACGCAACATGCTGGGCCCCATCGAACGCACGATCATCAAGTCCAACATGGGCATGACCCCGCACAACGATGGCGAAACCATCCGCCTCATGGTGCCGCCGCTCACGGAGGAGCGTCGGAAGGAATTGGTAAAAAAAGCCAAAGCAGCCGGGGAAGAAAGTAAAGTCGGCGTACGTGGTGGTCGTCATAAAGCACTGGATATCATCAAGAAAGCGGTGAAAGACGGCTTGCCGGAAGACGTGGGCAAACGCAAGGAAACCGAATTGCAGGATTTGGTGAACAAGTATGTGGAGCAAACCGACAAGATTGTCGCTGCCAAAGAAAAAGAAATCATGACCGTTTAAAAATCGAGTTATGAGTTATAAGGTATGAGTTATAAGCGCTCATGACTCATGACTCATAACTCATAACTTTGAAAAATGAATTTAGAAAAATACCTCGTCGTGGCCGGAGTGCCAGGCGTACACAAACTTGTTTCCAGCCGCGCCAATGGCCTCGTTATCGAAGACCGCCACGAAGGTCGTACCCGCTTTGTGCCGGTGCGCCAGCAGCAAGTAACGCCCATCGCGACCGTGGCCATTTACACGGACACCGATGAAGGCACGATTGCGCTGACGGATGTTTTTCAGAAAATGCTGGATCAGTACGATACGCTGCCGCCCGCCGACCTGAATGCCAATAGTGCGGTGCTGCGTGAATATTTCACAGCCATCCTGCCCGAACATGACCGCGACCGGGTCCACATCAACGACATCAAGAAGTGTATCAAGTGGTTCAATTTCATGAAAGAAAAGGGGATTTTCGCCGAAGCCCAACGCGAGGAAGAAGCCGCGCAGGAAAGCGAAAAAGCAGCGACAGATGCTCCTGCGGAAGAGGCCACTACCGTAGAAAACAGTGCGGCGACATCACCAGCGGCGGAAACGGCTGCGGAAGAAAAACCGGAAACGGCTGAGGAAACGGAAGCAACCGACGAAACGGTGGTGGAAAAAGAGGAGGAAAAGAAAGACGAGCCAATTGGTTGATTATCAAGCAACCCCACCCCTAACCCCTCCCCCGAAAGGGAGGGGGACTACATTGAGTTTCAATCTATTGGTTTTCAGTACCTTGGAGAAATATTGTACTATTATCAAGGTACTCATAATGAATAGAAGATACCAAGATCATGTCCCCCTCCCTTTCGGGGGAGGGGTTAGGGGTGGGGTTTAGCATTATTTTATTTAGCATAACCTGTCCCGCTTCGGGATTAGCACATTTACTAAATGTATAAAGGAAAAAAAGTCGTTGTCGTGCTACCTGCCTACAACGCCGCGAAGACCCTCGAGAAAACCTATCGGGAAATCCCGCTGGATCTGGTGGACGAGGTGATTCTCTGCGACGATCACAGCCGCGACAATACGGCGGCCCTGGGCCATTCGCTTGGCATTCAGCATGTTATCGTGCATGAACAGAACAAAGGCTATGGCGGCAATCAGAAGTCACTGTATAACAAGGCCTTAGCCATCGGCGGCGACATCGTCATCATGCTCCACCCCGATTACCAATACACGCCGAAACTCATCCCGGCGATGGTCAATATCATCGGCGAAGACCTGTATCCGGTGGTGCTGGGCTCGCGTATTCTGGGCATGGGCGCGCTGCGTGGAGGTATGCCGTTGTACAAATACGTCTTCAATCGTTTTCTGACGCTCTCCCAAAATCTGCTCATTCGGTACAAACTGTCGGAGTACCACACGGGCTATCGGGCCTTCAGCCGGGAGGTGCTGGAGACGATCAATTTCAACGAGAATTCCGACGATTTTGTCTTCGACAATGAGATGCTTTCGCAGATTGTGTATGCGAAATTCGATATTGCCGAGGTGACTTGCCCGACCAAATACTTCGAGGAAGCCTCCAGTATTAATTTCCGGCGCAGCATGAAGTATGGCTTCGGCGTTCTGCGAGTATCGCTGGGGCATTTCTTCCAACGCTTAGGCTTGGCCAAACTGGATATGTATCGCCGGATGCCCGGTCATTAATGCCACAAAGTGTTCACCAGGTGTTCACAGAGTGTCGCTAAAATTGCATATTGTGTTGAATAGGTTAATTTTTTGCCAATTGTGATTTTATTGTGCAGTCGGCATGAATTTTTCTCCCTATTTTGTCGGCGTATTTTTATTCCTCCCAATTGTTCACCGTTTTAAAATTCAAAACCGGCCTGCAGAAGGCCTTTTTAATCAAGCCTATGAAACATTTCCTACTTGTTTTGGCCCTGGTGCTGGGCGGGGTGGTGGCGAAAGCCCAGAGTGTTGCAAAAGCGGATTTTTCCGTTTACCCGAATCCTACCGCAGAGTACATTTCCGTGCGTGACAATAATGACGTAGTCGGTTTTTTGACTGTTTACAACATCGTTGGTCGGAAACTGAAGGAATTTGAGTACACCAAAGGCGATCAATATTCGCTGCTCGATCTGCCCAAAGGCATGTATCTGGTGCAGATTCAGGATAAAAGTCGCCAGATTATTACCACCCAAAAGGTGGATAAACGCTGAGAAAAGGCGTTGAGAAAAAGTGAATTGCTGAGGATGTTGAGGGACTTGCTCTCTCAACATCCTCAACGTTTCTCTCAACTTTCTCCACCTTCTTTACTCCACAATTATCTCATCCGCGAATATCCAGCACGGATGCCCAGCGCCCTTATGTTCCGGTGGACACTCGCCCATCGCAACTCCCACTACGCGCACATAGCGCGCTTTTTTGCCGTACAAATCCAGCATAAAATCTTTTTGTAAAGTCCCTTTTTCCGTGACGGCCACCTCGTTTTCGAGCGAAGCAGCCGGACGAAACGTTTTGCCATCGTCCGAAATTTCCACTTGCACCATTTTTGGAAAAAATATCCAAGCGTTCTCGTCCTGCAAAAAACCGATGGTTAACTGCTTGATTTTCTTGCTTTTACCCAAATCAAGCACCACATCGAGCGGTACACCCTCGAAACCCTGCCAATCGCCCGTACGGAAATCGGCTCCGCCACGAATGCCGTCTATTAAGCCGTCGTTGCCGTGGGCCGTGTATTGCGGGGAATACATTGTATTGTATTGAATAGCCTTTATTTGATTATCTAATAGTTGGTATGAAAATGTGTCCGTAGCACTTCTTTGTCCATCCCGCTCTGACCAGAGGGCTATACGACCAGATTTCTTGACCTTAATAGAGTTGGTATATTTTCTGACTGGTGACGTTTTTCCATTTTCTGATACTTCCTGGTAATAAATCACTGCCGTAGAATCTATGCTACCAAGTGAGATTTCCTGTTGCTGCTCGAAACTCCGTTTACCTTTTTTAACAAAAGGTGTTGCCACCATACGTTTTTGGCTTTTGGAAGTAATCATAGGGGCAGTACGAATAGGTTGATCAGTCATTTCCAAAACTAACTCTCCACCTTCATTCGTCATTTGTAGATGATCTAACCAGAAGTTAAAGAGACTTTTCCCGTTAAGGGTCGTGTTTTTTATATAACAGTTTTTACTACTAGCGCCGGATGCCAGAATAGTAAACGCACGTGTATTTGGCAGATGAATACTCATCTTTTCAAACCACGGTGTACCTAATGTATAAGAGCGGACATTTATAGGATAAAATCCCATCGCCGAAAACACCAGCCACGCCGACATCTGGCCGCAATCTTCGTTGCCACTTAATCCGTCAGGCCGATTGGCGTATTGTTCATCCATTATTTGACGTACTCGCTGCTGTGTTTTCCAGCTCTGATTAATATAATTGTATAGATAAGCGATGTGATGACTTGGCTCATTACCTTGCACATACTGACCAATTTGACCGGTAATATCTGCTTGATCGCGCCCACTGGTCTTTGAATGGGTTGAAAAAAGGCTGTCCAATCTGGCCGAAAACATTTCTGGCCCACCCATTAGTTCATTCAAATAAGTTACATCCTGTGGCACCGAAAAACGATATTGCCAGGCATTGGCTTCGGTATAATTAAAATTCACTTCGTAAGGGTCAAAAGGCTGGTACCAAGTCGCATTAGTTTTTGCCCGGAAGAATCCCGTGGAAGGGTCGAATAAATTTATATAGGATTGGGAGCGATGAAAATACTCTTTCGCTATACTGTCCAGCCCCATTTTTTGCGCCGTTTTAGCAATGCACCAATCATCGTAAGCATATTCCAGCGTTTTCGACACCGATTCCGGCTCTTTATCCGCTGGGATATAGCCCCGAGTACGGTATTCTTTTAGTCCCAGCCGATCTTGATTGGCACTTTTGATCATTGCTGTAAGTGCTTCCTGCGCATCAAAACCATGAAAGCCTTTTGCATAAGCATCCGCAATTACCGAAATAGCGTGATTACCGATCATACAATCTGTCTCATTGGCCGCCAGTTCCCAGACGGGCAGCAAGCCACCCTGTTCATATTGCCGCAGGAAAGTCTGAATAAAATCATTGGTGCGTTTTGGTTCCAAAATCGTCAACAGCGGGTGCAACGCCCGGTGCGTATCCCACAGCGAAAAGACTGTATAGACATCGTGTCCGGGATTGGGATGAATTTTATTGTCGCGTCCTCGGTACTGACCATCCACATCGTTCCAAATATTCGGGGCCAACATCGTATGATATAAGGCCGTATAAAAGATCGTTTTTTGATCGTTTGTTCCGCCTTCCACTGCTATTTTGGAGAGTTGCTGCTGCCATTTGGCCTGCGTTTCGGCCTTTATTTTATTGAAATCGAAATGGTCGCATTCTTGTTCCAAATTCCGGCGGGCTCCTTCCATGCTCACCCCGGAAATGCCCACCGTGACCACAATCGGTTCATTATTCGTATAAAAATTGAGCAATCCCACAATGGCCTTGCTGGTAATGGAAGGCTCCGCCAGGCGTGGGTTTTGGGCCATATCCAGCACAATACTGCTAAAAAACGGCGTCGAAAAACGGGCCACGAAATAAACGTGTTGCTCCTTCGCCCAACCCGTAGAAATCCGATAACCGGCTATTTCACGGTCATTGAGGACTTCCAAATGCGCATTCAGCACCGAATCGCGGTGGCGCAGATCAATTACCAGACTGCCTTTGGTTTGGTTGGGCGGAAAGGTGTAACGATGCACGCCCACCCGATCCGTAGCCGTCAGTTCGCACTGGATTTGGTCGCGGTCGAGCAGCACCGAATAGTAGCCCGCTTCGGCGTGTTCATTTTTTTTCTGAAAATGTGCGCCATATTCATCCGGCTCCAGCCGCGCACCGCCCACGAACGGCATGAACAATATATCGCAATAATCGGCCACGCCCGTGCCGCTCAAATGCGTGTGCGAAAAACCATAAATCGTCGAATCGGAATAATGATAACCGGAACAGCCATCCCAGTCCTGCAAATCGAGGCGGGTGTCGGGGCTGAGTTGTACCAGGCCAAAAGGAGCCGTTGCGCCGGGGTACGTATGGCCGTGGCCCCCGGTCCCGATGAAGGGATTGACAAATTGTAATTGGCAAAAAGCAATTGGCAATTGGCACCCGAGGGCAATTAGTAAAGTGAAGAGGCGAGAGGTAAGCATAAATATTGGACTTGTTGCAGTATTGATTATCAGAGACTTATGCTTTTGGTTTTTTGCCATTCAGAGCGGTAGCGATGAATCTGAGGCTTGAAAAGCCTTTTTACTATAATTTTCAAAGTAATCAGATTCATCGGCTTCGCCTCTGAATGACACAACATTAGTAGGGTTTTCATAACATCAGTGTAATTAGCCTAAACTATTTTTTGCAGGAAATAACAATAGCCGGCGGAAAATTGAGCGGCACAAAGTCCACCTCGGCATTGCCAAAAACGCGGCGATAAAAACCCACCAGTCGGGGAGAATAGTGAAACTGAATGAACCAGCCATCCGTGCGCAGCCAGCGGCGGCAATTTTTGATGATCTTATGCGTCAGTGCTTCCGGGAGCATAATAAAGGGAATGCCGGACACCACATAGTCCACGGCGGTCACCCCATTTTGCTGGAGGTAAACGCCCATATTTTCCGCCGAATCATGGACGACCAGCAGGCGTGGATCGTCCACTTCGCGGCGGATTTGTTCCACAAAAGCCAGGTTGATTTCAAAAATGATCAACTGCGCATGTGGCCCCAGACGACGGAGCAAATAGCGGGTGAGCACACCATCGCCAGCACCCAGCTCTACCACGACATGGGCGCGCGAAGGGTCAATTTTTGCAACGATGCTTCGGCACAAAAAACGGGAACTGGGCGCAATGCTCCCCATAGTCCGCAAACTGCGGATACCAGCGCGAAGAAAATCAAAACGTTGATGGAGGGTAGTGGACATAGCAGTGACGAAAGTAACCAGAAACCGGGAAGCAGGATGGTTAATAAAACATCCAAGCCAAGCCAACCGTAGTCTTTCGTCATAAACGCGCATTAAGCGTCAAAACTTACCACCACCCGCTGGGTTTTTGGATGCGATTGGCAGGTGAGCACATAACCTGCCGCCACTTCGTCGGGTTCGAGGCCGTAATTCACGTCCATCTCCACCTGGCCTTCGAGTAATTTGGCCTTACAAGTGGAGCACACGCCGCCTTTGCAGGAAAACGGCAGATCGGCACCCGCCCGCATCGCGGCATCTAATAAAGTACTGCCATCGGAAGGCAATTGAAAATCGAATTGGGTGCCATCCTGGATAACCGTTATTGAAGCCTGAAACGCAGATCGCTGCTTACCATCCGCATCGGTCGGCGGCTGAACCCGCCGGTACGTGCCGGTACGAGCAGTGGTAAACAGTTCAAAATGAATCTTTTGTGCGGCAACGCCCAGAGCTTCCAGCGTGTTTTTTATGTCAAACACCATTTCCTCCGGGCCGCACAGAAAAAAAGCATCCACTTCCGTGGGCTGAAACAACAGGCGGGCATAAGCGCGGCATTTTTCGCCATTCAGTCGGCCATAAAACAGGTCGCTACCCAAGGATTCGCGGCTCAGTACGTGGTGTACGGCCAGGCGGTCGGGATACAGGTTTTTGAGTTCTTCCAGTTGCTCCCGGAACACAATATGATCAAAACCGCGATTGCCATAAAACAACAAAAAACGGCTGTGTGGCTCTGCAACCAGCGTGGTTTTCAGGATACTCATCACCGGCGTAATGCCGCTGCCCGCCACAAAACCAACGTAGAGCCGCGCCTGGGTGGCATCGAGTGGCGTAAAAAAACGGCCCTGCGGCGGCATCACTTCCAGCGTGTCGCCTACCTGCAAATGGTGATTGGCATACGCGCTGAACACGCCTTCCTCCACCCGCTTGATGGCCACCCGCAGTTCGTCCTCATGCGCACCCGTGCAGATGGAGTACGAACGCCGCACTTCCTCGCCGCCCAAATTGGTGCGTAGCGTGAGGTGCTGACCCTGCGTGAAGCGAAACTTCTCCCGCAAGTCTTCCGGCACTTCAAAAGCGATGGAGACGGTATCGGCAGTTTCGCGGCGTAAGGCCCGCACGCGGAGGGGGTAGAATTTGGTGGACATTGGCTAAAAAGGCAAATGGGCAAATGAGCGAAAAAGCAAGAAGCAAAAAAGCAAATGGACCGTGGTGAGGTTCTGGTTTTTAATTGGGAAGGCAAAAAAGAGCAGCGCACCAGAAATGCAAAAAGTGTATTCCGTGGGGACGGGATACACTTTTTGGAATAAGGTTCTCAGTTTGCGAAACTTCCAAAGTTCCGAAAACGTATGCGGCACTCAATAAGCACATTTACAAAACTTAAAAAAGTTTCGCAAACGGGATGCTTAGGCAGCGACGGCGGCGGCCAGGTGATTCACATGACGCATCAGGCCGCTTTTCAGGTTGGCGGCTTTGTTGCGGTGGATGGTGCCACGCTTGGCGAGGCGATCAATCATGCTGACCACTTTGGGCAGGAATTTTTCCGCTTCGGCTTTGTCTTTCAGCTCGCGCAGGTTTTTGATCGCAGTACGCGCCGTTTTTTTGTAATAACGGTTTTGCAGACGGCGTTTTTCAGTTTGACGGATGCGCTTGAGTGCAGAACGATGGTGAGCCATGTGGTATAAAATAAAAGGTATAAAAGTTGAAAAAAAGTGGGTTTTCCTTTTGGGCGGGCAAAGGTAGCGTTTTTGGCTGGAAAAGAAAAAGTTGGATGAAATTTTTTCTGGAAGATTGTTTTGAAGGGGAATTCTATTTCAAAAGTACTGTGGGTAATGCCGCGACAAAGGAGTAATTAGAAACATAAGCCTTACACTGCACACGACAAGGTTGAATTTTTAATCAGCAACAAAAAACTTGGCTTGGCATACTCACTGGCAACCCAAAAAATATGTCAAAAGCCCGAAGATTTTCCCAAAAAACACGCCCCAACCCTACCGACACAGTATTTTTGCAACCCGATTTTGGTCGGGCGGATATTTTCACCGAATTTTTGACGTTTGGTAAACTTGCCCTGCCAACCAATATTTAGTTTAAACCATTGATCCTGAATCATATAGTCCGAATAGCAGCACACAATGAAAGACGATTCGCCCGTTTTCAACGCCCATCCGCAATATATTGACTCCATGTACCAATCCTGGCAGGCTGACCCGCAGTCGGTCGAAAATGATTGGGCGGCGTTCTTTCGCGGATTCGATTTTGCCGTCACTTCCGCCAATGGGAATGGCCATGCCGATAATAACGGGGCAACCGACAATAGGGCAACCGCAAGGGTTGCCCCTACGGATGCCGTGCAACTACAAAAGGAATTTGCCGTCATCGGTCTCATCCACGGTTATCGCGACCGGGGTCATACCCTTTCCACGACCAATCCGCTTAAACCCCGCAAAGACCGCAAGCCCCGGCTTTCGCTGGCCGATTATGGCCTGACGGATGCCGATCTTGATCTGCGTTTTGCCGCAGGCTTCGAACTGGAAATGCCGAATGCCACACTGCGCGAGATCGTGGATCGGCTCAAGGCCATTTACTGCGGCAATATCGGTTTTGAAAGCACCCACGTCTTTGATAAAGGCAAACGACAATGGCTGCGCGAGCGCATCGAGCGCCGCAATCTGGCCCCCGATTTTGGTTTTTCAGTCGAAAAAAAGAAGCGTATTTTTGAAAAACTGAACGGCGCGGTGGGTTTTGAACAGTTTTTGGCCACCAAATTCGTCGGGCAAAAACGCTTTGGTCTGGAAGGCGGTGAAGCGACGATTCCCGCTTTGGATGCCATGATTAATAAGGCCGCCGAAAGCGAAGTGCCCGTGGAAGAAGTGGTGATCGGCATGGCCCACCGGGGCCGCCTGAATGTACTCTGCAATGTGGTCGGTAAGACCTACGAGCAGATTTTCAACGCTTTTGAATCCAAGACTGTCCCGGACCAGACCTATGGTTCCGGCGACGTAAAATACCACCAAGGTTACTCGTCACAGACGCAGGCGGCCAACGGTAAGTCTGTGTATGTCAAACTGTTGCCCAATCCCAGCCACCTCGAAGCGGTAAATCCGGTGGTGGAAGGTTTTTGCCGCGCCAAACTCGACATTCTGTACGGCAGTATGTACGACCGCATTCTGCCCATCCTGATCCACGGCGACGCGGCCGTAGCGGGCCAGGGCATTGTCTATGAAGTGACGCAGATGATGAGCCTCAAAGGTTTCAACACCGGCGGCACGGTGCATTTGGTCATCAATAACCAGATTGGTTTTACGACCGATTGGGAGGACGCGCGCTCCAGTACCTATTGTACGAGCATCGCCGAGGTGGTGCAGGCACCCGTGTTTCACGTCAATGGTGACGACCCGGAAGCCGTGGTGTATGCCGTGGAACTGGCCACCGAATTCCGGCAGGTCTTCAACACCGATGTGTTTATTGATATGGTGTGCTACCGCCGCAATGGTCACAACGAGAGCGACGAACCGCGCTTTACGCAACCGGCCATGTGGAAACTGATTGAGGCCCACCCCGATTTGCGCAAAATTTATTTCGACCGCCTGGTGGCGCGTGGCGATCTGGATGAAGCCCTGGCCCTGAACATGGAAGCCACCTTTAAGGCCGACTTGCAGGCCCGTCTGGAACAGGTGCGCCAGCATCCGCTGCCCTACACGTATCAGGAGCCGGAACTGGCCTGGAAAGCCCTGAAAAAAACTGCCGATGACGTTGATTTTCAGGATAGTCCGGAGACGGGTGTTGCCCGCGACATCATTGATAAATTACTGAATCACCTGCTGACTTTCCCGGAGGGGTTCAAGCCGTTGCCGCAGATTGCCAAATTGACAGAAGCGAAAAAGCAACTGGTCGCCACGGGCAAAATAGACTGGCAACTCGGCGAATTGCTCGCTTATGGCAGCCTGCTGCTGGAAGGCCATGACGTGCGGATGAGCGGTCAGGATGTGAAACGCGGCACGTTCAGCCACCGCCACGCCTGCATCATTGATTCCGAGAACTATCAGGAAATCAATCGGTTAGATGGATTGAGCGACCGGCAGGGCAAGTTCCGTATTTTCAATTCGCTGCTCAGTGAGTACGCGGTATTGGGTTTTGAATACGGTTATTCTTTGGCCACGCCCGACGCTTTGGTGTTGTGGGAAGCGCAGTTTGGCGATTTTGTCAACGGGGCCAGTACCATCATTGACCAGTTCGTTTTTGCCGGCGAAAGCAAATGGGGCCGGATGAGCGGCCTAGTAATGCTGTTGCCACATGGTTATGAAGGTCAGGGGCCGGAGCACTCTTCGGCGCGTTTCGAGCGGTTTTTGCAGGGCTGCGCCCAAAATAACGTGACCGTCGCCAACGTCACTTCCGCGTCCAATTTCTTCCATTTGCTGCGTCGCCAGATAGCGCGTCCGTTCCGTAAACCATTGGTCGTCATGTCGCCCAAATCGGCCCTGCGTGCGCCGTACAACCTCGGCGACATCAGCGAACTCGAAACGGGCAACCATTTCCAGGAAATTCTGGATGACCGCCAGGCCGATCCGAAGCAGGTGAAACGCCTGCTGGTATGTAGTGGCAAAGTGTATTACGATCTGCTCAAACGCCAGCAAGACGAGAAACGCACCGATGTAGCCATTGCGCGGCTGGAACAGGTGTATCCGTTTCCGAAAACCCAGTTTGATGCTTTGCTGAAACGCTACGGTCAGCCCGAATTACTGTGGGTGCAGGAAGAACCGGCCAATATGGGCGCGTGGAGTTATGTAGCGACCCATCATTATGAATATGGCTGGAAACTGGTGAGCCGTTCGGCGGCTGCTTCTCCGGCCACGGGCTTCCTGAAAAAACACGAACAGGAACAGGGGGAAATTGTGGACAAGGCCTTTAAGTAAAAAAGCAAAAGGCAATAAGCAAGTGGAGCAAAGCGACATCTCGGTTTTTACCGGGATTGGCAATGAAAACCAGTACATTACACAAGATCAGGTTAAACTAATTGTGCTGAAGTACTTAATATTTGTTTAGGTTTTCTATAAAAGCGGTTTTTTCCAGAAATGGAAGGAACCGCTTTTTCATTTTTTACTAACCATTTGCGCCTTTTTACCGTCTTCTCAAAAACACATAAACGATGACTAAAAACCTTTTACCCCTATTTGTTTGCTGCACATTATTATCCGGCTGTTGCTGGAACGAACCCGAAGGTACTACTGAACTCGTTCGGCGAGAGGTTAGAATGCTGGTACCTTATGCAGATCAACAAAAAGTGAATTTCTTATCCTCTTCCGGCGATACTTTACGAATATTAGTAGAAAGTATCCAAGAGTTTGATGGAGGGTCGTGCGCAGAATGCTGTGAAAATAAGCGGGAAGAATTTCTGACTATTGCCTTGAATGGACCAGATAGCGCATTTGCTTACGTTGCACTTATGGCCAGTACAATGCAAATTGGTTTTGTATTATCAGATGTCTATTTGGGATTAGCAGTAGATGCTACGGGCAGCGTGGTCTGTGATTCTACTTTGGCGACCCCTTCCCGCTGTCTGGATAGCCTGATTGTACAAGGGAAAGTCTATAAAAATATTTACCAACTGGATAGCGGGCCTCGGGTAACTACTGCCGCGACTCCCATTCGTATATTTTATCAGGCGGAAAAAGGCCTTTTGCGTATTGAAAGAAACAATGGAGAAATTCTAGAAGTACTATAAAAAAATGTGCTGACGTACTGCCCGATTAGAAAAAGGCATTGCGTCAGCACATATATTTACTACCTCTATATTCACACTAATACAAAACAGGTGCATTTCAAACTTTCGCACCCATCTAAACCTGTAAGTCTAAACCTGTAAGGTTTCAAAAAACCTTACAGGTTTGGTGAAAAGGAAGGTTTGAAATGCCCCTAAAAAACCTATAGTTCGTGCAGGCGATTTCTTAGACTGGAAACCCTCTTCCGCAGATTGCCGATCAATTCAGCCTTGGTATTAGCCACACCGACCTCGCTGGCGTCTTTTCCCTGGATCATATTCAATATTTTTGGCAAATTGCGGATAATCAGCGGCACCGCGATTTGTGCAACAATACCCAGCAACGGGTGACGGATTCCACGCGGCAATATAGTGAGAGCCAGTCGGGCAGTCTGGGTCGCGAAGGTGTTGTCGCGGAAGCTGTCGGCAGCCTCACTAATAACGTGTTTAGCCAGGGTCAGCGGTTTCAAAGAGGATTTTATATCCGTCATATCACCATTGATCAAATTTTTCTGCCTTTCAAGGTGGGCCATCAGGCGTGTGCGTTCAGCACTATATTGTGGAAGGGACTTCATCGGGATCGCTGTCTTTAATAGATTTGAGAATAGAGGTACTGACCACATTGCGTACATAAGCATGGGCGAAGACAATACCTAATATCAATAAGACCACAAATATGCCTGCCACGATAAAATAACCGGCTGCCGGATTGTCTAGTGCCCGGCCAATACTAATGGCTACTCCAATACTGGCAAAAATGAGAATAATGCTGCCAAAAAGCACCGCCAGCAGACCGGAGATAACACTGGACAAAGCATTCATCCCTTTCTCGGTCAGTTGCAGGAGAAAAAGGTCCCAACGGGTGTCGAGATATTCAATAATGTGGGAAGAAAGTTCCCCTAATCGGGAACGGGATTCGTCATTGATAATTTCCATAGTGTGGTCGTAAAATAGGTCGGGAGGGGCAGATAGCCAGCAAATCTTTCAACTCACTATGCTATACTCTGCACCTCCCGACTAGTAAGTGAAAACTGCCGACCCATTTTATCAGCAGCAGGAAATATTACGAGATCCGGTCTTTCACCTCATTGGCAGTACGCTTCGCCTGATCTACGCCGGTATTAACGGCGTTTTCAGCGCGATTGCCAATATTTCTGGCCTGGTCACCGGCATTTCTTGCCATATCAGCACCACGGTCGGCCATCTTGTTGACTTGGTTGCCGGCACGATCAACGGCATTTTCTGCGTCGTCCGCTACATCACTGGCCTTGTTTTTGGCAGATTTCCACCATTTTTTGCCATTTTGTAGTATATGACCGATAAAATCGTCCAGTTCATCGGCAGCAACGCCTGCACTTTCCTTCGCTTTACCTTTCACCTCATACCAGGAATTCTTGCCTTGTGCGACCAGTTCATTGAGCTGTTCGGCAGACATATTGCCAACCTTGCGAATTTTCTGGCGGGTTTCCTTACCAGACTGCGGAGCCAGGAGCAAACCAACGGCAGCACCAATGGCAGCACCACCCAAAATGGCACTGATCAAATTTTTGTTAGACATAACATTAAGAATTTTCGGTTAGTTAATAATTGTTTCAAAACGTGGTAGTAAGAAATGTGTGCCAATGTAGTGCTGCCCAACCTTAGGCATATCTGTGGACACACAAATCTTCATTTGCGGAATCCTGGGGAAAAACCGCCCCAATATCCGTCTTTTCTGCATGGAACGAAGATTTACTTGAAATAGTGCAAAAGAATAACCCCAAAAAACTACTGGGATGAACTTACTGACTGCACAATATAATTTTCAACCTATTCCTGCAATGGACCATGAACGTACACTCCTGATCGTAGATGATGAGGTGGATGTTTGCAGACTACTACGTCGGGCTCTGCTCAAGCACTTTCAAAAGGTGGAGTGTGCACATAACCTGAATGATGGTTATGCTATGGCCGCTACTTTCCAGCCGGATGTCATCTTACTGGATAATAATCTGCCCGACGGATATGGACTCGAACATATTGCCGACTTCAAAATTACGGGCAAATCCACCCGTATCGTAATGATTAGTGCCATGGATATTCGTCAGGAAGCGATGGCTGCCGGCGCAGATGAATTCATGGGTAAGCCGGTAGATGTGCAGGCATTAAAAGCAATTGCCTGATTAGATTTGATTAGTTATAGTAAATGCAAACTTCTACCCGATAACTAATTGACTTATAACCAGTAACTACCTCTTTATATTTACAGACTCTTCGTCCGTCCGCCATCCACTGGCAGATTTATGCCACTGATATAACCCGCTGCGGGACTGGCCAGAAAGGCCACGGCGGCGGCTACTTCCGCAGGCTCCGCAAAACGACGGAGCGGCACCTGGCTTTTGAACTGCTCTTCCACCATTTCGGCAGATTGGTTGCTGGCCGCAGCGCGTTTTTCCACGATTTCTTTTAGTCGCCCGGTACGGGTGTAGCCCGGCAGCACATTATTCACCGTAATGCCAAATCGGCCCACTTCATTGGCCCAGGTCTTGGCCCAGCCCGCCACCGCCCAGCGCGTAGTATTGGACACGCCCAGGTTGTCCAGCGGCTCTTTCACCGAAGTACTGATGATATTAATGATGCGTCCGTAGCCAGCCGTCTGCATACCCGGCAGCACCGTTTGGGCCAGCAATTGATTGCAAATCAAATGATTATGGTAGGTGGCCAAAAAGGCTTCGGGCGTGGCTTCCGTTATGGGCCCACCGGGCGGTCCGCCGGTATTATTCACCAAAATATGGATCACGCGCTGCGCACACAGTGCTTTCACCTGCTGCACCAACTGATCGGACTGCGAAAAATCCACTACGAGGTAACCGTGCTGCTGGCCTTGCGTCGTATCGAGATCAGGCAGGGCGGCTTGCAGCGCACTTTCGGTGCGGGCCAGCAGGGTGACGTTGGCTCCCAATGCCGCCAGTTCGACCGCAACGGCCCGCCCGATGCCTGCGCTGCCGCCGCCCACGAGGGCATTTTTGCCTTGAAGAGATATTTCCATGCGGTAAAGTTGCGGCGGTATTTGACAAATATTTTATTTTCCTGAAAAAAGTTAGCAGGGCTTGTCCGGTTTCAAAATTCTCATTCGTCTTGTATTTGAATTTTAACCAACCACCTTTTTTCAATTTTTAAAATCAACCTATTATGGACAAGTACATGCTTCTTTTTCGCGGCGGCGTTCCTTCCGAAGAAACCTTCCAAAACCTTTCGCCCGAAGACATGCAGGCTGAAATCCAAAAATGGAATTCCTGGATTGGCGGCATCGCGGCGCAGGGCAAACTCGTGAGCAGCGAAGGGCTTTTTCCGACCGGCAAAGTCGTCAATGGCTCCCAACACCTCATCACGGACGGCCCTTTTGTGGAAAGCAAAGAAATAGTCGGCGGCTACCTGATGATGCACGCGGAGAACTTCGAAGAGGCAATTGAAGCGGCTAAAGGGTGCCCGGTGTTTGAGCAGGAAGGACGCGTGGAAGTGCGCCAGGTGCAGAATTTTAACTGACCTTTGCGGGCATGACCCGTTCCGACGACGATCCGCAACAATTGGTGGACCATCTTTTTCGCCGCGAGGCGGGAAAGATGGTCGCCGTATTGACCAAACTATTTGGTTTTCCGCAGGTAGAAACCGCACAGGACATTGTGCAGGAAACGCTGCTGGCGGCCCTGAGTGCCTGGCGATTGAGCGGCCCGCCTGCCAACCCCCGCGCCTGGCTGTATCGCACGGCCAAAAATCGCGCCTTCGATCAGCTGCGCCGACACCGCATTTGGCAGGAGAAGATCGCGCCCAACATCGCCCAGGCCTTAGAAAACGAAAACAGTACGCAACAGCAGCTCGATGAGCTGTTTCTGGAAGCAGAAATAGAAGACAGCCAATTGCAGATGCTTTTCGCCTGCTGTCATCCTGCGCTGGCTCCCGAAGGCCAGATCGCGCTGATCCTCAAAACCTTATGTGGCCTGAGTGTAGCCGAAATCGCTGCTGCCTTCCTGACCGGCAAGGATACCATCGAAAAAAGGCTCTACCGCACCCGCGAAAAAATCCGCCACGAACATATTGCCCTGGAAGTGCCGCTGGGTACCGATTTGCCGCCCCGCCTGGATGGAGTGCTGAAGGCCATCTATCTGCTTTTCAGCGAGGGCTATTATTCTACTTCCAACGACGAAATGATCCGGCGCGACCTCTGCAAGGAGGCCCTGCGTCTGGCCGATCTGCTGGCCTCCCACCCGGTGGTTGGGCTGCCGAAAACCCAGGCCCTGCTGTCGCTGCTCTGTTTTCAGGCTTCGCGTTTTGCGGCCCGGCTCGATGCGGATGGGCAAATTGTGCTGTTGGAAAATCAGGATCGCCGCCAGTGGGACCAGGCGCTGATTGCACGGGGTTTTGCGCATCTTACCCGTAGTGCGGCGGGCGGCGAAGTGAGTGAATATCATTTGGAAGCGGCCATTGCTTCTTACCATGCCCAGGCGGAAAGCCTGGAAAAAACCAATTGGCAGGCAATATTTTACCTGTATCAATTGCTCTGGCAACACCGCCCGACGCCCATTGTGGCTCTCAATCGCGCCATTGCACTGGGTTACGCCAATGGCGCGCAAGCAGGACTGGATGCTTTACTGGCTATCGAAATGCTGCCAGACCATCACCTTTATCATGCGGCGCTGGGCGATTTTTATCGAAAAAAAGGAGACCTGGAAAAAACGCGCCAGGCTTACGGCACGGCGCTGCAATTAGCCAATTTGCCGCGCGAAAAGCAGGTATTGGCGGAAAAAATTGCAAAATTATCGGTTTAGCAATGAGTGAGAAATAACTTCCCATTTTCCTACCTTTTGATGTCATTTCGACGGCAGGAGAAATCTGGTAGCGGGGTATTGATAATCAACACCTTAGCGGATTCCTCCTTGCGTCGGAATGACAACTCAGGTAGGTTGTTTCTACCACCTTATCTTTTGCACGTTCCTTGACGGGTGGATAAACAGATAATTTGGGACAGTATTTAAAATATTTTGTTTTAAATTTGCCTGACTTTATCTTATTTGTGCTCATCCAGCCTCTATCCGTTTTGCAACAAAATACGCCATTTCAGCATGGGCGCGGTGCCCAGATCAATCCGACTTCCAAATATGAGCAGGTGGTACGCGACGAACAGCCTATTGACTGGACTTTGCCGACCGAAGCGTGGGAAGAGACGGCCTTGAAAACGGAATACCTGGAAACGCATCCCAAAACCATTCTCAATAAAGTCCTCAGCGAAGATATTCCGGCAGAATGGAGCCTGAATCCCTATCAGGGTTGCGAACACGGCTGCATTTATTGTTATGCGCGCAACACCCATCCGTATTGGGGCTATAGTGCCGGGCTGGATTTTGAGCAAAAAATCCTGATCAAGCGGAATGCCGCCACGTTGCTGGAACAGGAACTTAAAAAGAAAAACTGGAAGGCCTCGCCGGTGATGTTTGCGGGCAACACCGACGTCTATCAACCGGCGGAACGGAAATTCGAACTGACGCGCCAATGCCTTGAGGTATTCTGGAAATACCGGCATCCCGTCAGCCTGATCACTAAAAACAGCCTTATTCTGCGCGATCTCGATCTGCTCAAATCCCTGGCGGCGGAGCGGCTGGTGCATGTGGCCATCAGTATCACCACATTGGAAGAAGAACTGCGCCAGTTTCTGGAGCCGCGCACCGCTTCGGTGAAGCAGCGTCTGCGCACGGTGGAGACGCTCACGCAGGCGGGCATCCCGGTGTTTGTGATGATGGCCCCGATCATTCCGGGACTGAACGACCACGAAATATTTGCCCTGGTCAAGGCCGCTGCCGATGCTGGTGCATTGGGCGTGGGCCACACTATGGTCCGGCTAAACGGAGATGTGGGACTCATCTTTGAGGATTGGCTGCGCAAAGCCATGCCCGACCGCGCTGAGAAGGTGCTGCATAAAATCCGTGACACGCACGGGGGCAACCTGCACGATCACCGGCCCGGTATGCGGATGCGGGGAGAAGGCAAAATCGCTGAAATCATCCATGCCCAGCTGCGGCTGGCCAAACGCAAATACCTGGAAGGCCGCCAGATGCCCGCCTATAATCTGGATTTGCATGAGCAACATAAGTCGCCACAACTGCGGCTGTTTTAGGATAAGCAGAGCGGCATTTTCCTGGTTGGCCGGTAAAAACCGGGGCTCTGCGTCTGAATATTAAATGAGCCAAGTGACAGGTACGTGACAATTAGGCCCGAAATTTGTTATATTTAAATAACAATCAGATTTGGACGAATACTCTTTTCAGGGCTTAATCGTGTTTTTTTGCTTTTTGTTAACATAAAAAATTGATTAACAATAAGTTAAAAATTTTTGACTGAAAAACACGAGTAATTTGCCTGCCCTGAAAAGTGTAGATTGGAGTGTTTGATTTGGCTTTATGGCTACCGAAAACATGGTAGATGTCCGTCACCTTGCAAATTTTATACCCTTGCGCAGCTAACAAAAGCAAATAGTTTCGCCTACTTTTACGCCCATTATTTTAATCCCCGGTTTTTTTTCTAATGACTCACCGCCGCGTCTCTAATCCCTAATGCTTACACGCCCCTGTCTCGCAGGGCCTTGCACCGATTGTTATTAATCTATTTTAAGCATTATTCTGCTGGCCAGGCGGGCGTATGTGCCTGTCGCAGACGGGGGATTCTTTTTCTGCTCCTTTTTGATACTCATAAGTGATAACATAATAAAGGCAGGGCAATATATGCTTTGACCTTTTTGCAGTCTTTCTCTGCATCTTCCTCGGGAAGAGCAGCCGAATGCTGCAAAGACAGGAATTTGCTTTTCTTTTATTCATTGCCAGTCGTACTTTTTTTTTAATCCACCCTCCACGTTCTATTAACCGTTTAAATAATTTCTTCATGAAAATTTTTACCCACTACCCCGTGGCGGCTCCGCAGAGCCTCTTCGTCAGTGCCAGTCTGCACCGGCCCCATTACCTGACCGGGCAGCCGGTTCTTTTCCTGCTTACCTTGCTCTCCGGCCTCTTGTTGCTGAGCGTTGGGACCCATGCGCAGCCTTTTAACCTGAACACAGTGAACCACCCGTTGATTACTGCCAACACTGGTGGCCGTTCTGCGCCGGTATTTGTGGATATTGATAATGACGGCGATAAGGACTGCTTTGTAGGCTCGACAGATGGTACCATTTGGTTTTATAAAAACCTGGGCACTGCAACTGCGCCGATGTTTGTCCTGCAATCCAATGGTGCTAACCCCATGAATGGGCAGGATGTGGGTAACTACTCGAAACCAGCCTTTGTGGATATTGATGCGGATGGTGACTTTGATTGCTTCTCCGGTGCTGGCGACGGTACGATTTATTTCTTTCTGAACGAGGGCAGTGCTTCAGCCCCGCTGTTCAGTGCGCTGACCGATCCAATTACGGCAAATGGTACGATTGACGGTAACCCTTTTTTCGACGTTAGTGCAGGCGTTAATTCTGCTCCGGCATTTATTGATATTGATAATGACGGCGACTACGACTGCTTCATAGGACGGGGCAGCACCAGCAATTCCATCTTGTATTACCGGAATGACGGAGATAATATGGTACCGTTTTACGTATCGGTACTCTTGCAAAATCCATTGTTCAATCAAAGTATCAGCAATGCGACCCCCACTTTTGTGGACATTGATTCTGATGGTGACCTGGATTGCTTTGTTGGCCGTGCCGATGGCCGGTTTTTGTATTATATGAATAATGGGGGCATTCCGAACACTTTTGCGCCATTTACCAGCCCTCTCGATGTAGGTACGCCTAATCCAAAGGATATTAGCAGCAGCAATACCGACTATTCTGTACCCACTTTTGTGGATATTGATGGTGATGGTGATCTGGATGCTTTTTCTGGCCGTTCCACCGGTGCTCTGGTGTTTTATAAAAATGAATCCTGCCTGAACGCGCCGCAAATCACTGCTTGCCCGAACATGACGGTTTCGCTTACTGCGGGCTCCGCTTCTACCGCCAATGCCGGTATTGTAGCCAATAATAATGGATGCGCGGGTAGTTTGAATACTACTTACTCCATTGCTACGGTGGGTTGCTCCAATTATCCTTCGGCGCAAGTAACGGCCACAGTGACCAATACGACGAACTTTCGTAGTACTACCTGTACTTATACGGTGTCTGTTACAGACAATGTAGCGCCGGTAAATGGCTACGCGGGTGCTCCGGCATGTAGTGCCACTCCTTATTATGTTGATCTTGGCCCGAATGGCACTGCCTTTATGGGCACTATTGATCCGGCTACCGTAATCAAGACTTTTACGGACAATTCCGGCTGCACACCAATTTATACTATATCTGCGCAGCCACCGGCAGTATTTTCTTTCAACTGCAACAACATTGTGACCTCGCCTGCTTACACGCTTACGCTGCGGGCTACCGATGGTGCCGGTAATTTCACTTCCTGTACCCAAAATATTCAGGTGCGGGATAATACGCCGCCAGTGGCTCCGGTGCAAAACCTGACCAACTTTCCTACTATTCCCCTGACTACCTGTAGTAATGCCCCCGTCTCCTATACGGTGCCTACTCCGGCAATGGGCCTGGATAATTGTCTGGGAGCCATCACTCCCCTGGCTACCCCAGCTATGCCCGCCAGTTTTCCGGTCGGTACGACCACGGTCACTTGGACGTATTGGGATACTTACGGTAATAACACCACCCGTACTCAGTTGGTGACTGTAACCAATTCGGTAACCCCTTCCATGACCAGCACCTGCCCGCCTTCTGTAACGGTGAATTCCTCGGCAGGCTCCGACAACGTGAGTGGTGATTGCCAGGCAGCTGTTACCTGGACACCGCCAGTAGCGACTGATTGTGATGGTGATTACAACCCGGGTCTGGGTATTGGCAGCATCATCGGTAGTCATACACCAGGTGCTTTTTTCCCGGTTGGTCCGCCCACTACGGTGGTGTATTATGCCACTGACGCAGCAGGCCATATTGGTATTTGCACGTTCAATGTGACGGTGGTGGACAATGAAATTCCCACGATCACCAATCCACCAGCGTTAGCAGGAGGATTTAATGAAGCAATAGCGGCACAAGCCCAGGGCGTATGCGGTCGGATAGTCACCTGGACGACTCCTACGCTGCCAGCCAATAGCGTGATTTCGGATAACTGTTCTTTGGCTTCCGCTTTGGTTTACCGGGTAGAAGTTCGCCGTTCGCCATTTGGAGTAGCGGACATCGTCAATTATCAATCCGGTGGCTTGTTTGCTTTTGGTTCTTACCAATTGTTTTATTTTGTTCGCGATAACAGCAATAACAGCTTGCTGCTGAAACAATCGGCCACCATAGTCGTAAGCGACGGGCAGTTTCCTTCTATCGTTTGCCCAAGCAACCAGCAACTCAACACCGAACAGGGAGTGTGTACTGCTGATCTGCAGCTGCCCAGCACGGTCGTTCAGATGAGCGACAACTGCGGTGCCCCTACTTTGACGGGACCATTCACCGATGCCGGGCTTAGCGTCCCTGCTACGCTGGTATCAGGGTCTAAGTACCGTTTTTCCGGTATGTCCACCGTCTATTTTAAAGCGACTGACTCGAATGCCCTGACGGCTTCGTGCAGTTTCACCGTGACTGTGACCGACAATCAGGTTCCTGTTTTGTCAGCCGGTTGCCCACCCTCTGCTACTCCCGTTCAGTTGAATGCCGGAGCGAGCTGCACCGCTTCTTATACATTGCCGGTAATAACCGCTACGGACAACTGTACTTCTCCAATCACGCCGGTGATCCGGGTAGATAATGTGGTGGTAGCAGGTCCGTCCGTTACCTTGTCGGAAGGCAGCCATACCGTTAGCTTCACGGCTACCGACGCCAGACCGAATTCGACCGCTTGTTCTTACACCGTAGAAGTCAGAAATACTGTTGCGCCCACTTTTGCTAACTGTCCGGGTGGCATAGGGGCTACTATGAACGTCAATGTTTCGCCTACTAACACTTGTGTTCATACCCTGACTGGCTCCTCCTTTACTGGTCTCACGCAGCTGAACTTGTCGGGTGGTGGTGCAGGTTGCGATCTGGGTATTATGTCCTTTGCCCGGCTGACCAGTGGAGGTCCGGTAAGTCTGCCGCTTGGTACAGGTTTGCCACTTGGTATGAATGTACTGCGCGCCACCGTCAGTGACTTTTCGGGCAATACAGCCTCCTGCCAGTTCTCGGTAATGGTGCAGGACTTACAGGCACCAGTTGCCAAGATTTGTCCGCCTGCGAATAATCAGACTATTTTCACTGCTGCTAACAGCTGTACGGCTACGCCACAGATTGCTGTACCAACTATTGAGGATAATTGCAGTCTGCAAAGCACCACTGCAACAGTAGCCAACAGCAATGTCAATAGCGGCAACCCGTTGCCATTCACCTTGAATACACCATTACAGAAAGGAACGAACATCATTACCTACAATGGCGTGGATGCCAGTGGCAACGTAGGCGGTTTTTGCACGTTCACGGTAACTGTGACGGACAATGTGAAGCCAACTTTCACAGCCGCCAGCTGTACTCCGGTTACGGTGAATACCAATGGCCCTACCTGCAACCCGGTAGCGACCTGGAACACCCCCTCTGCAACGGATAACTGTTCCGGTGTCCCGGCCATCACCCAAACGCTGGGTGCTGCTTCCGGCAGCACTTTTGCTCTTTCCGGTTCTCCTTACACGATTCGTTATCAGGCGCAGGATGCCAGCGGTAATACCGAGACCTGCCAGTTTTTAGTAACAATAGTGGATAATACCGGCCCGGCTTTCACCACCTGTCCGACCAGCCCGGCACCGTTTAATATCGTCACTGGCTGCGTAGCCAGTTATACCTGGGCAGATCCCACCGGAGTGACCGATTGCACGACTTCTCCGGCACAACCAAGTTTCACGGGTCCGGTACTTACGCCCACGGCTTCGGTAACGGGTAATGCTTCGGCGCGTACTGCCAGTTTCTTTGTCGGTACTACGGTAGTAAGATATACCGCTACCGATGCTTTGGGCAATACCAGTGTCTGCTCCTTTTCGGTAGTGGTCAATAACAATTCCACACCTGTGTTTACAAATTGCCCGGTCAGCCCTTTGGCTACTGTATCTGTTCCTGCCGGGGCCAACTGTAGCGCAGTACTCACTGCTGCCCTGCTGAATGATCCGCTTTATCGCCCTGCGGCTACCTCGGAATGCAGTGATCCGGTGGTGACTTACACTTCGTCTTATACCGACTCGCCCAATCCGTCCACTCCCCAGGCGCTGCCTTATACGCAAAGTGTCAGTACGGCATTGGCACAACAGCTGCGAGTGACCTGGACGGCAACGAAAGGTAACCAAACCGCTACTTGTACCAAACGGATTGTCATAGTTGATCAAACCGCCCCGGTACTTACCTGTAGCCCTTATACTGTAGTGGTGGATGTTCCGGGGAATAACTTTATTTCTTCTTCCTCTCCGAACTTCAATCCGCGTACTACCATCACGGTATCGGATAACTGCGCCAGCCTGACAGCTTCTAATGTAAATGCTACACCAACGCTGCTGGCTCAATATCCGGTTGGAAACTCAGTCATCAACTGGGTAGTCAGCGATGGCACTAATAATTCTACCTGTTCGCAGCAAATTACGGTACAATCGACTGCCTGCACTGCCACTACTGCCACTATGGCTGGTTGTACGGCTGCTGTAGCAACGTTTCAGGACGCACAGGGTTGCCCTGCTTCCATTTCGGTAACGCCTGCTATGGTTGGCTTGTCTGCTACCGACAACTGTGGCAATGCAGTTACGGTTATTCCTACAGTTTCTACCCTCAGTGCGACGGGTACTGCGCAAACTGTTACATTCACGGCTACCGTAGGTGCGAGTGTAGCCACTTGCGTCAAATCTATTATTGTGACCCCATTTGCTGAAATATGCGGTAATGGCATAGACGATGACTGCAACCCGGCTACTTCCGATGTGTGCCCGGTTAACCCGGCACCAACCTTTGTCGGTTGTCCGCTCAATAGCGTGTTGACGGTGAATGCGGCCAACTGTTCGGCTACTGGTACGTTCACCGCACCTGCTACTGTTCCGGCAGGCCTGACGGTGACAACTACGGGTGCTACCTCTCCTTACCAGAACGGTGCAGTGATTACCTACACCGCCTCTAACGGGAATGGTACAGCCACTTGTACCAGAACGATAACTGTGAATCCGGCCGCCGCAGAAGTATGCGGTAATGGTATTGACGATGATTGTGACGGACTTACAGATGCAGCTGATCCTGATTGCGGTGCTATCCCCGGCAATTGTGCAGTAGTACGCCGCCTCGCCAGCGATGGCCTGGCCAATGACTACTTTGGTAGCAGTGTGGACATAGATGGTGATATTGCCGTAGTGGGTGCTCACTACGACGATAATCCGGGGATGAATAGCGGTGGGGTGTATGTGCTGGCACGTGGGGTGAACAACACTTGGCTCCAGGTAGCAAAAATCAGCCCTACTGATGGTACTTCCAGTGCTGGTGACTGGTTTGGTCGCAGCGTGGCTATTGATGGTGATTATATTGTGGTCGGTGCTCCACAGGAAGCAGGTTCCGGTGGCATATACGTGTTCCGCAAGGGCGCAACGGCGGCTACCTGGACCCAAGTAGCGCGCTTTGTGGATGCAACTGGAGTGACTGGTGACCAGTTGGGTTATGCAGTGGACATCAGTGAGAACTACATTATTGCCGGTGCACCAAATGACGAACCAGTGGGTGCTCTTGCCAACAGCAATAATGGTTCGGTCTCTATTTACCAGCGTAATATCGCGACCAGTGTGTGGAGCCTGATCGGCAAACGCGTGGCCTCGGATGGCCTGGCAGGGGATGCTTACGGTTCCAGTGTGTCTATTGATGGAGACTTTGCCGCCATCGGTGCTCCTATGGATGACTATGCAGGCAACAGGATCAACGCCGGCTCGGTCTATGTAAATGAAAATCTTTCCAATGCCTGGTCGGAAATCGCGCATCTGCACGCATCCGATTATTTAAGGGATGATAACTATGGTACCAGCGTGGCTATCAGCGGTGCTAACCTGTTCGTAGGGTCTCCTCTGAATGACGTGAGTGCCAAGCAAAACGCCGGTTCCGTGTATGTACACTTTCAGGATGAAGGTGGCATCAATGCCTGGGGCGAAGTAGAGAACTTGATTGCTGATGACTTTACGGCGGCTGACCAGTTTGGTATCAGCGTAGCAGCAGATGGCGATGTAGTCGCTATTGGCGCACATTTCGATGATGTTCATGGTTTCCACTCCGGTTCGGGCTATATTTTTGATGGTTCCGGTGGCTGGTTGCAGGTGGCAAAATTAGATGATGCCTTTGGCGAATTAAATGACAATTTTGGCTACGCAATTGGTCTAAGCGGCACTACCGTGATTATTGGCGCGTGGAAAGACGATAACTTCGACGTCCTCGATCAGGGTTCGGTTTCTATCTTCGACGATTGCTCCAACCTGTTCCAATCCCAGGCGGAGAATCGCGAAGAAGCAGTCGCTACGCCATTGCCTGCTAAGGCTGGAAAAGTGCTGTGCGCGCCCAACCCGGCTACGGATATCATCAATATAGACGTGACATTGCCACAGGAAGAAGCCGTGCGGATTACCGTTTGCGATGCAACGGGCCGTCTGCTCGAAACGGTGTTTGATGGCAAATCTGCCGCAGAATCACGCTTCCAGTGGGATGGTGGCCGCTATGGACGCGGGGTCTATTTCATCCGGGTACAATCGGCCAGTGTCAGCAAAGTAGTGTCGGTGACGATACTGCGCTAAGGGTAAAGAGGAACCCTGTTCCTTTCTGATTATGGAATTTGAATGAATGATAATAACAGAGGCCGCCCCGGAGCAATCCGGGGCGGCCTCGCTTTTGTAAGGCCAACCTTTGGGCTGGCCTTTTTTGTTCCATTTATAAAAGCAAATGAGCCAGCCCGAATTTCCGGAATGACTCATTTGCTAATTTTTATTTGATTGATAATCAATTTGTTAGCCTTGAATGCCCAGCAGTGTTTTATAACGCACCGGATCATTCAGCAGACGCACGGCTTCATCCACTTCCGGGTCATTTTTCAGACCCTTGCGCACTTTGCCGCGTTGAAAATAATAACGGCCCACTATTTCCTGTTCAATTTCGTGGACGATGCGGGACTTGTTTTTTTCCACCGCCACTTTCTTTTCGGCAGCCATTTTTTTGGTCAGATCATCAAAATCAGGACCGAGCGTAATATTTTCGTTAGCGGCAGCGGCCCGTAATTCCACCATTTTTTGCTCTGCCACGGTTTGGTAGGTAAAGTTCTTGCCTTGCACGAAGCGGTTGAAGTCGTCCCACTCATTGAACGCGAAAATCTCCACGGAATCAATCGTGGTGTGTTTCAGCGCAAATTGCGTGGCGTAGTCAAAAATAATATTCTGATCCAGCAGGGCCTTCACCACGCCGGTGGCGGTATCATGGGGTAAAACCACGTCCGGCTTAATGCCACCCCCATCGGAGACCGCGCGTCCGCCCCGGGTTTTGAACTGGCCACGTTCTGTTTCGGGAATATCCACCGGCTTACCGTCTTTATAACGCACCGCCTGAATACAGCGACCGGAAGGCGTATAATATTTGGCTGTCGTCAATTTGATTTTTGAATTATAACCGATCTCTTTCATGTTTTGCACCAGCCCTTTACCGAAACTGCGCTGACCCATGATGACCGCCCGGTCCAAATCCTGCAAGGCCCCGGAAGTGACTTCGCTGGCCGACGCGCTATGGGCATCCACCAGTACTACCACGGGAATATCTTCATCCACCGGCGGATTTTGGGTTTTAAAAGAAATATTCCATTCCGGCACCTTTCCTTTGGTGCTCACCACAAATTCGCCCTGCGGCACAAACACATTCACCAGATTGACGGCTTCGTTGAGCAAACCGCCGCCATTGCCGCGCAGATCAAGAATGACGCCTTTGAGGGCCTTGTCTTTATTCTTCATCGCCCGCAGTGCGTTGGCCACATTTTCTCCTGCATCCTGTGTGTAGGTCGTCAGGTTAACATAGCCAATATGCTCGGCGACCAAGCCGGAATGGGGCACGTTAGGGATGTTTACTTCATCGCGCAATAGTTTGATTTTCAAATCCTTAGTCTCTCCCGGACGGCGTACCAGCAGCTCCGCTTCGGTGCCCGGATAGCCGCGCAAAAAATCCAGCACCTGCGCCTCTTTTTTGCCTTTGGCACTCTGCCCGTCCACGCTGACGATGGCGTCGCCTACCTTCAGACCGGCTTTATGGGCGGGGCTGCCTTCATATATTTCGGAGATCACCACCCACTCGCCAATGTCTTTGGCGACGGCACCGACCCCATTATATCGGCCATCACCCTGAATGCGATACCCTTCGATGTCAGTTTCAGAAAAATAATTGGTGTATGGATCAAGGCCACCGAGCATAGCATCCATGCCCCGGCGCATCACCTGGTTGGGATCCAGCTCGTCCACATAAGCCTGATTGAGTTCTTTATAGGCGTTGGCGAAGATTTCGAGGTTTTTGGATATTTCAAAGTAGCGGCGTTGCCCGTGAGCAGGTACCACCAACAGGCTAAGTCCGAAGAGTAGCGGGAATGCGAAACGTATTTTGTGCATAGCGTAGAATTGTGTTTGGAAAAATAACCAGGCTGGAAACAGCAAGCCAGGCTGATGGACCAACAGCCGGGCGTTAACGATAAAAAGCAATGATTTAGTAGTCGGCAACTCCGCAATTGCTAGTTTTACAGAGTTATGACGACGAAACTAAATTGTGGACGAGAATTTTTTGAACATCAAAAATAATCTGTTCAGTATTATATTAGGGGTAAAAACGGCCTATTTTGAAAAAACATCCTTTTCCGGTAACTGTTTAGGTAGCCGTAGTGCGGCGAAATAGTTGTCTTTTCAAAATATCAGCCGTTTAGTTTTAAAAGTTATTTCCTGCCGAAAGCCGCTGGTAAAGCACTACAAGCGCACACTTTTTACGCCAAAAATCGTTTTATGACTTCCAGCAATGCGACCGGCTGATCGGCATGTACCCAGTGCCCCGCTTCTTCGAGGGTGACGATTTCGGCCTGCGGAAATAGTTTTTTAATGAGGGGAATATCGGCATCGGTGATATAATCGGAGCGACTGCCACGTACAAACAGAGTGGGTTTATCGAACGGTTCGCCGCTCACCGGGGCCAGAATATCCATGTAATGCTGCCAAAGTACCGGCAAATTCATTTTCCAGGAAAAACGATTATTATCTTGACGGGTCAGGTTTTTCAACAAAAACTGCCGCGTACCAAAATCCGGAATGCGGTCAGCCAGATAAGCGTCGGCCTCCTGACGCGTAGTGATGGCAGCCAGATCCAAATCCAGCAATGCCTGAAAAATATCGCCCTGATTATCGTTTCCGGCTCTGGGTGCAATGTCCACCACGACCAATCGTTCTACCATATCGGGATGGCTCAGGGCCAGTTGCATGGCCGCTTTGCCGCCCATACTATGACCGACGACCGCAGTGCTGAACACCCAGCGCTCTTCCAGAAACATACGCACGTCCTCCGCCAGATCGGTGTAGGTATGGCCGGGCACATGCGGCGACCGGCCATGATTGCGCTGATCGGGGACAATTACCGTATGTGTAGTGGCCAGGCCTTTGGCAATGGTTTGCCAGTTGTCGGAGAAGCCAAACAATCCGTGCAGAATCAGCACCGGACTGCCCTGACCAAATTCGCGGGCGTAAAGTTCCATGTTAAATTAATGTGGTCAATGAATAAATGTGGTCAATGTAATCAATCCCGCTCCTAATGCGGAGCAAATTATAAATGTGTTGGCTTTCAATTGATTTCTTCAAAGATGGCCTTATTTTTTTGGAGATAATTAGTGCCAAAAAATGACAGAGGCATGTTCTAAAGGATAATATTGGCACAAGATATTGATTATCAACCTTTTCATAAACCTTTATCATCCCTTATCAACCACTGCCTTCCAGCGAATAAAAAATCATCGTAACTTCACGCCGCATCAACACTGCCTGCTGATTTGAAACACTTCCTGCCACATTTTATCCAGGAAAATTATCGCCACGGCCTGCTCGAGGGGCGGCTGTACGCCTACACGATGTTCGTTGACCTCAGCGGATTCACCCGCCTGACGGAAACGCTCATGCGCAAAGGACCGGAGGGCGCCGAAGAATTGTCGTACGCGCTCAATCATATTTTTCAGCCCACGGTGGCTTTGGTCTATCGCCAGGGCGGGTTTATTCCCTATTTTGCCGGGGATAGCTTTACGGCCATTTTTCCCAACCACCACAGTGGGGCCGCCAACGCCGATGCGGTGGCCATCGCCAGCAAAGTCATTCACGCTGCCCAGTCCACCCTGCACCGTTTTGTGCGGGCGCAGGAGGAGGAAGATTCACTGCTCGCCGAACACCACATTGGTATCAAAATCGGCCTGTCGGAAGGAGAGGTAGAGTGGGGCGTAGTGGGCAATAAGCGTAAATCCTACTACTTCCGTGGCTTGCCCATCGAGGGCTGCTCGCAAGCCCAGGTACGCGCCAACAGCCTGGAAATGGTCTGCGATGAACGGTTTGCCGCCTATTTGTACCCGTTGGGACTGACCGCAGAAGACCTGGGTGACGGGTACCTGCGCATTCGGGAGCCGCTTTCGGGCAGTACGGCCCCCAGCGACCTCACCGATGCCAAAGACATTCAGGAAAATCCGGTAAATCTCCCCGCACCCGATCCGGCGATCATGGCCGAATTTCTGCCTAAAGAGGTCTTTACGGAAAATAATAAGGGCGAGTTCCGCAATGTAGTCAGCGTGTTCCTGTCATTTGCAGGAGTGGACAGCCACGTTGCCCTCGACCATTTTGCTTCTGCTGTGCTGGAGCAGGTGGAGAATTTTGGCGGCTATTTGAAAGAAATTGACTTTGGCGACAAAGGCGGTATCATGTTTTGCCTGTTTGGCGCGCCCATTTCTTTTGAAAATAATACGGAACGGGCCCTCGAATTCATTGCTTCGGTGCAGGATGACCTGCGTGATCTGGCCAACCTGACCGGCGCGCGCTATCGCATCGGCATCACGGCAGGCACGGCTTTTACTGGCGTGATCGGGAGCGAAGAACGCTGCCAATACGCGGCAGTGGGTGCGCGGGTCAATCTGGGTGCCCGCCTGATGATGAAAGCGGCTTGGGGGGAAGTCATGGCCGACGAAAATGTCCAGCGCAACCGGAATTTCAAATTCATCTTCCGGGGAGAAGCCCAATACAAGGGTTTTGAACAGCATATTCCCACTTATACGCTGGCGGGCCGCAGTTTGTCGGGGCGAGCCAGTTATGTAGGCGGCTATGTGGGTCGCCAGGACGAACAAAATGCACTCTACTCTTTTGCCGGCCCACTGCGGTTTGGCGATTTTGCGGGTGTGGCCTTTGTCTTTGGCGAAGCCGGTATTGGCAAAAGCCGGTTGAGTTATGAGTTTCGTCGCCGCCTGCGCGAGTCCATGACCGTCAGCTGGTTCACCTGCCAGAGCGACCAGATACTGCGTAAGCCGTTCAATCCTTTTATTTATTTCCTGAAAAATTATTTTGATCAAAGTCCGGAAAACACGCCTGACCGTAACCGGGAGTTATTTGAAAATAACTTCACAGAACTGCAAAATGACCTGCTTGATAATCGCCACCCGGAAGCGGATGCTGTACGTCGGGAAATAGCCCGCACCAAAAGCGTACTGGCGGCCCTGGTGGGTATTCAAATGCCCGGCTCGCTGTGGGAACAACTGGATGCCCGGGGCCGCTACCAGAATGCACTGGCGGCTATGGCCAACGTGTTTGTGGCGGAATCGCTGCTACAACCCGCCGTGATCGAACTGGAAGACGCGCACTGGTACGACGATATGTCGCGGGAATTTATGGCCCAGTTCATTCGCCGGGCGCGGGGTTATCCGATTCTGTTCCTGGCCAGCAGCCGCTACGAAGACGATGGCAGCCGCGCCCACATCCTGCGGCCCAATGTGCTGCAAGAGCTGGATGTGCCCATGCTGGAACTGGATTTGAATTTTTTGCAACCCAATGATTTAAAGGCTTTTGCCCAGACCCGGCTCGGCGGCGAATTGCATCCCGATCTGCTGGAACTGCTGCAGCGCATGACGCAGGGCAATCCTTTTTATATTGAGCAAATGGCCGATTATTTCCAGGAAGCCAATTTGCTGAAAAATACGGACGGCGTACTCCAGCTGCACAACGAGGATATTCAGATCAGCGACTCGGTGAAGCAGATCATGATGGCGCGTATTGACCGCCTGAGTGGCCTGGTGAAAGAGACGGTGAAAGCCGCAGCGGTCATCGGTCGGGAGTTTGAACTGCCCGTGCTGAGTGCCGTGATGGCCCGCCAGGAAGAGTTTGCGCTGCGCAATGGCGACCTCGAAATGGTGCTGCGCGAACAAATCCAGACGGCAGAAAAATGGCAGGTATGGTATGCCATGAACGAGTTGCGTTATATTTTCCGGCACTCGCTGCTGCGGGAGGCCGCCTACGATATGCAACTCCGTACGCGTCTGCGCGAGCTGCACCAACTGATAGCCGAGGCCATCGAGCAGCTGTACCCCAATTCCGAGGAACGCTACGTGGATCTGGCTTTTCATTTTGGCGAAGCCGAAGATATTCGGAACACCAATAAGTACTTGGAGAAAGCCGCCCGCTATGCCCAGCGCAATTTCCAGAACCGGCAGGCACTCAAATTTTATGAGCAACTCATTCAAAATCTGGATGGTAAGGGCAAAAAGAACAAGAAAATCATCAAATTTTTGCTGCGCAAAGGCTCCGTCCACGAGCTGGTGGGCCAATGGGACGAGAGCGAGGCCGACTACCGCAGTGCGCTGGAACGGGCCAAAATGCTCAATGACTGGTACCTGATCGGACGGGCCAACCGTCGGCTGGGCCAGCTGCTGATGCTGAGGGGCAATTATACGGATGCCAAAAAACACCTCGACGTAGCCATTACCTGTTTCGAGCTGGCCACCGACCAGATCGGTACGGCCAAGACGTATGGCAATCTCGGCACTTTCTTTTTCCGGCAAAGCAATTATATGGCCGCCAAAAGCTGGTTTGCCAAAGCGATTGAGATCAATCGTTCGGTGCATCGGGAGGCGGAGAATGCCACGATTGTCGCCAATCTCGGCCTGACGTTTATGAATCAGGGAAATTATGACGAGGGCATTCGCTGGCTGGAAGAGCAGCTGGATATTGCCGAGCGAGCGGCTGATAAACAGGGACTTACCACCCTGTACACCAATCTCGGTATTATTTATTTAGAAAAAAACAGCCTCGATAGTGCCTTGCTTTGCCTCGAAAAAGGCCTGGCACTATCCGAAGAATTGGGTAATAAACTACTGATGACGATTTGCATCGGCAGCATTGGTTCGGTGTGGGAAAAGAAGGGCGATTACACCAAAGCCATGCAAAATTTCGAGCGCGACCTGCTGCTCGTGCGCGAACTGGGCGACAAACAAGGGACCGCTATTGCCTGTGGTTTGATCGGCGATCTGCTGTCTGTGATCGGCGAATTTGACCGGGCGATTGACTATCTGGAACAAAATCTGGTGCTCAGCAAGGCGTTGAATTATAAAAAAGGAGTAGCCAAAGCCTTGAATACCCTGGGCGATACCTGGTTTTATAAAGGTGATTATGCCCGCAGTATTGGCTTTTATAATGAGGCCATCGAACATGCGCGGGCGATGGGCAACAAGTTGGTGCTGGGCTATTCGCTGGTGGAAAAAGGGCTGGTCCACGTGCATATCGGCGAACTGTCCGTAGCCCGCCAGCTGCTGGAAGAGGGCCGTGATATTGCGCTGGCACTCGGCAATGCCGACCTTACTTTTGGGTCCAATATTTTACGCGCCCAGGTCATTATTGCCGAAGGCAACCGCCCCGAAGCACTGCGCCAACTGCATCAGCTGCTGGCCCTGGCGCGTACCGAACGCGAAGAAGCCGCCGTGCATTTTGAATTGCGCCAGATAGTGGATCAGCCAGCGGCACACCGGCAGCGCGCCCTCTCGCTCTATCGCAGTATGTATGCCCGCACTCCCCAGTATGTCTATCGTATTCGCATCGAAGAATTGGAAAAAGAGGCTGACACATGATCCACTATTTGCTTCGTCGCCTGGTTTTTGCCATTTTTACGCTGCTGCTCCTCTCGATGATTACTTTTGGCCTGGTCAAATATGCGCCGACGGATAGCATATTGGACCAGGAACCCACCAGGGCCCAGGATGATAGTTACCGGCAGCAAATAGCGGAAATCAGGCGAACCGCCGCAGAAAAATACCTGGATCGGCCCATTTTTTACTTTACGCTCACTACTGCCGCCCGGCCAGATACCGTAGAACGCATTTTCCCCTACGACCGCCGTGAGCGTTTGCTTTTATTGCTGAATCAAAGTGGGAATTGGTCCGCTGTGCAGCAGTATGAAGAAAAATTGCTGGATGCGGAAGATACAGCCAGTCAGGATACTTCCCGGCAAACGAGACAAGTCTGGATCGCGCTCTCTGACGTACGCCAGGCCCGCCAGCTGGCTCCGCTGGATTCACTGGCGCAGATCGCTCAACAGCTGGGCCAGCACCTGCCCGTTTCAGCTGCGCTGCAATCCCGGCTGACCGTTTTAGCACATGCTGCCCACACTTTGCACACCGATGTGCAACCCGCCAAACAATGGACGCCTGCCCTGCACTGGCATGGCCTGGACAATCAGTACCATCGTTGGGCGAGTGCTTTTTTACACGGCGACCTCGGTTATTCCTCTTTTTCGGGCCGCCCCGTCTGGGCTACCATGCGATTTTCCTTGCTTACTACCTTGCTTATCAATGGAATAGCCGTTTTTCTGGCGTTTCGCATTGCGATTCCGCTGGGGGTGGCGATGGCGCGTCGGGGTGGGCGTTTTGATCGGATGAATCGCTGGCTATTGCTGTTGCTGCATGCTATGCCCGGCTTCTGGCTGGGCGGTTTGCTCTTGCTGGTGTTCGGCACCCGCCATACGGGTCTGCATTGGATTGATGGTATTGGTTTGGACCCTTACAATCCTGATAAGGAGCCGTTTCTGGTCTGGGTAGCCGGGAATGCCGATAAATTTATCCTGCCTATCCTGACCTTGACGTTACACGCTTTGGCAGTGATCGCGTTGCAGCTGCGCGGCAGTATTCGGGAGGTAATGTCCGAAGATTTTATTCGGACGGCCCGCGCCAAGGGCGTGAACGAGAGCAAAGTGTATACGTATCATGCTTTTCGCAATTCCTTGATTCCCATGATCGCGGTTTTCGCGAGCGTATTTCCGGCCCTTTTTGCCGGTTCCGTAGTGGTGGAGTATTTGTTTAATTTTCCCGGCATGGGCATGAAAACAGTGGATGCGTATGACCATTCTGATTATCCGCTCTTGTTTGCGATTCTGATGCTGGGTGCCGTAATGACTATTATCGGCAATTTTATCGGCGACATACTATACGTCCGGGCTGATCCGAGGGTGCGTTTTGACAAAAGCAATTAGGGGACGGGCAAATTTCATCAAATCCCCAACCACAGCGACCACGAAACGTTAAAGATGATACGTGTAACACAAATTGCGGCACACGGCGTTCATTCGGCAAGTTTTACGCTTCTTACCCATTTTTTTCGCACATGGCACAACTCGGCTGGGTATTACTGGATAGCCACGGGGGTCGGCACAAGGTAGGGTTGTACCATGGCGACAACAGTGGGCATGTGATGATTCACTGCAACCTCCGGGTCATACAAATAGATTTTTCGGTGAAAGAGTCGCGGGAATATTCGTTTTTTATTGAAGACGAATTTTGCGAACTCAGTCTGCAAAGAGAGCCAAACGGGCAGTTCAGTTACCAGTTTTTGGTCAATAAAACCGTAGATACGCCGCGCAACCGTGACCGGAAGGCCGGACAACGCCGCGATAACCGCCAGTTATGGTTGTTTATCGGTGGTTTTTTACTGGTTTTGGGAATAGTGTTCGTGGGTTTGACCTGGTTTGGACGCCAGCAGCGCGAAAAAGAGATGAGTAAGACCAGTCTCTTCAGTCAGGTGTCGGAAGAAAATGCGCGGCTGCTCGCCATGCAGGGCAAGACCACCAATGCCCAGCTCTACCTGGTGTATGAAGGCCTGGAGCGCAAGGTTTTTTACGGCTTTACCACGGCAGACAGTACTCAGGTTAGTGGGAAGTTTTCGGCACCCGACACGGGCATAGTACTACTTCCCAATGGCTTTCCGCTGCGTGACCGCGATGCTTTCCAACTGCGTTATTTGCCGGCTAATCCCCAGATACATCGGCTGGATTTTTACCAACCTGCGCGGTCCACGATCATTACGTATCTCCAGATGGCAGCGGAAGCAGAGGCGCGGGCGCATCCCGGCCAGTCTCCGCAACATACACAATGCGTGGCCATGCTCACCGGCCAGCAGGGTTGGGAAAAACTGGCCGACCTGATTTTTCAACAACAATCCGCCGCCCAAAACGAACGCCACAATCAGGACACTTACCTGCGCCTGATACGCGATCCGGCATTTAGCAAAACGCTACAGGAAGAATGCTGGGACAAATAAGGGAAAGGGCAAAAAAGCAAATTAGCAAAGGGCAAGGGGCAAAGAAAAAGTAAAAAGCAAGGGGCAAAAGGCAAATTGGCAATGCCCACCATCGCACATTCGCTAATTTGCCTTTTTGCTTCTTGCCCCTTGCTAATTTGCCCCTTGCTTTTTTGCCTTTTTATTCCGCTTTTTTTCTTCCTTTCACCTTGGGTCGCCCGATGCTTTGGTAATGAAAACCAGACTGTTTCATCTGCTCCACATCGTATAAGTTGCGTCCGTCAAAAATAATCGGCTCCTGCAACAGTGTGCGGATACGGTCGAAATCGGGGGTGCGGAATTCGCTCCATTCCGTCATAATGCACAGGCAATCAGCCCCTTCGAGGGCTGCGTACATGGTCGTAGTCAATTTGATACGGTCACCATATATTTCCCGCACATTGTTGGCGGCTTCGGGATCAAAGGCCTGCACGGTAGCACCCAGGGCCAGCAATTCATCGATAATCACCAGGGCCGGGGCTTCCCGAATATCGTCCGTATTGGGTTTGAAAGCCAATCCCCAGACAGCGATGGTCTTGCCAGCCACATCGTTTTTGTAGTAACGGCGGATTTTTTTGGTCAAAATGCTTTTTTGCAAAGTATTGACCTTCATTACCGCTTTCAATATTTTGAAATCGTAGTTGTATCCGCCCGCTGTTTTGGCCAGGGCCTGCACGTCTTTCGGAAAGCAGGAACCACCATACCCAATGCCGGGAAACAGGAAACGCTTGCCAATCCGGCTGTCGCTGCCCATGCCAATCCGCACCATATCCACGTTGGCACCCAGTTTTTCACAGAGGTTCGCGATCTCATTCATAAACGAAATCCGTGCGGCCAGGTAGGAGTTGGCGGCGTACTTGGTCATTTCTGCCGAACGCTCATCCATAAAGTAAATAGGATTGCCCTGCCGCACGAAGGGTTCGTATAGTTGTTTCATCACTTTACGAGCTTTTTCGCTGCGGGTACCCACCACCACGCGGTCGGGTTTCAGAAAATCCTCGACCGCTACGCCTTCCCGCAAAAACTCCGGGTTGGAAACCACGTCGAACATTTTTTTGGACAGTTTGCTACCTAGGATGGCGGCTACTTGTTCCGCCGTACCCACCGGCACCGTGCTCTTGTCAATGATGACTTTATAGTCGGTAATGATCTCGCTCAGGTCGCGGGCCGTTCCCATAATATACGACAGGTCGGCACTGCCATCTTCGCCGGGCGGCGTAGGCAGAGCGAGGAAAATGATCTGACTTGGGCCGACTGCTTCCTGCAAATCGGTCGTAAAATGCAGACGGCCTTCTTTGGTGTTCCGGTCAAAGAGCACGTCCAGGCCGGGTTCGTAGATGGGAATTTGCCCATTTTTCAGGCGTTCCACTTTTTGCGCATTGATGTCCACGCAAATGACATTATTGCCCGTTTCGGCAAAGCAAGTACCAGTCACTAAACCAACGTAACCCGTACCGACGACAGCGATGTTCATGATTTTTAGATTATTTGAGTGAAAGCGCGCAAAGATAGGCGACCTGCCAGATTCGCTCTTACCAAACAGAATTTTTCTTGCTGCCTCAGCAAAGGGGGATAACTGAAATATAATTTGGGAGAAACCCCCTACTTTTGGTCGAATCTTACAGCCTATTACCCGATTGCAATGAAAAAGTGTTTTTTTTTAACTTTTCTGTTCTTTGCTGCTGCATTTATTTCGGTCTCTTCCGCTCAAAAAGCAGCGACCGTCATCTCCAATATTGTGCCCAATCCGGGTTTTGAGCGCTACGTCGGCCCGCCAGTGGGTTGGTCGTACCGGGGTGCTTACTTCGGTCAGGTAGTCAAATATTGGTTTAGTGCCACCACTGCCAGCCCCGACGTGTATGGCCCCGGCGTGAAAGTCCCGCGTGATTGGGCCGAAAAAGGTTTTGGCGAAGCCCGACCCCACGGTGGCAAGGCGATGGCCGGGCTGACTATGTTCGGATGCACCAATGGCAAGCCGCACTGCCGCGAATTTGTGGAAATTCAGTTGGCCGAACCGCTCGTGACCGGCCAGACTTACTACGTGGAGTTTTGGGTGACACATTTGGAGAAATCCCTGCAAATCAACAACATCGGGGCTTTCTTTTCGGAACAACGCATCGAAAACAAAACAGACCAACCCATTGTGACCGAGCCAAATATGAGTGCCAAAGAACTGGTCGTCGCCCCGGACGGCAAATGGGTGAAAGTGAGCGGCCATTTCAAAGCCGTGAATGAAGCCGAATACCTGCTGATCGGCAATTTCCACGACGATGCCAACACGCTGAACCTGGCTTATCGCGACGATTGTTTCAACTACGCCTATTATTATATAGACGATGTAGTGGTTCGTAAAGCCCCGCCCTACCTGACGGTGCCGGTCAAGGCCGACGATCTGACGCGCCAGACTTTCGAGCCAGGCAAAACCATCCGGTTGAAAAATATCTATTTCGAGTTCGATAAAGACGAACTGATGCCGCGTTCGTTCGTCGAATTGAATAAACTGCTCGACATTCTGCGCGACAATCCGCAGATGGTGATCGAAATAGTGGGCCATACCGATAGTTTGGGGGAAGATGGTTACAACCTCGATCTGTCACGGCGACGCTCCAAATCGGTGGTTGGTTTTTTGCTGGAAAACCAGATTGCGGCCAGTCGCCTGCGCTACCACGGCGAAGGCGAGCGCGAACCCATGGCCACCAATGACACCGACGAAGGTCGTGCCCAGAATCGGCGGGTGGAGTTTGTCGTGGTAAAAAAGTAGGGGTGACCCTTGCGGTCGCCCGGAAAACCCATGTAGAAAGTAAGCCCGACCAAGATCGGTCACCCCCAATTTTGTCTTAGCAGTTTTTATTTTTTAAAGATAAAAATTTGGAAATCAATTTTTTAAGTTTAATAACGTAATTTTACGTTATTAAACTTAAAAAATAGTTGTACGGCTAAAAAATACGTTTTATCTTTGTAGTATTGGGAAAGGTTTTCCTGATATAACTAAGTCCGTAGGACTGTCATTTCTGTACCCATGCAAAAACTGACCAAAGCAGAAGAGGAAGTCATGCACCTCGTTTGGGAAATAGAACGCGGCACCGTGAGCGACCTGCTCGAAAAAATGGACGACCCGAAGCCGCCGCACAGCACCATATCGAGCGTGGTGCGTATCCTCGAAAAGAAGGGTTTTGTGGGTCATAAAGCCTACGGCAAAACGCACGAATATTTCCCGCTCATTGAAAAATCCGCCTACGGCCAACGCTCCCTGACGGACGTGGTGCGGGACTATTTCGATGGTTCGGTGAGTCGGTTGGTGTCGCATTTGGCGCAAGAGGAGCAACTTAGTAAAGCCGATCTGGATGATTTGCTGCGGCTGTTGGAAGAGAAGGGGAAGAAATAAATGTTGCCAATATGGTCAATGGTTTTTGAATGTGTTCATACCTCATCGTTCATCGTTCATAGTTTCCCAAATGACATTTCTGCTCAAACTCACGCTGTGCTGGGGATTTTTCGCGCTGTTGTACCTGTTGCTCCTGCGTGGCGAAACCTTTTTTCGCGCCAATCGCGCCTACCTGCTCGGGACCGTAGTGCTGGGCATCCTGCTCTCGCTGGATGTGTCGTGGCTGCCACACGTTTCGGTAGAGACAAGCCGGTTATTCGTCCTGCCCACTTTTACGGTGGGCCTGGAGCAGGCGGAAGCAGTGGCAAAAAAATGGGTCATAGGGGATTACATGGGACTGATTTATTGGCTGGGTGTTGGCTTTATGCTGCTGCGCTTATGCTGGGCCATCGTCCGCCTGGTGCGCATGGCTGTGCGGGGCGGAGCGGAGGTGATGCCCGATGGCTGTCTGCTTTTGCGCAGCGACGCAACCACTGTCCCTTTTTCTTTTTTCAAATGGATATTCGTACCTCTTGATTTTCAAGCAGATAGCGACGATAAGGCCAGCGCATTGGATGCTATGCTGACCCACGAACGCGCCCATGCCCACGGCTGGCACAGTGCCGATGTGCTGGCGATGGAATTGCTCTGCGTAGCGTTTTGGTTTCATCCGTTGGTGCATTGGTACCGGCGGGCCTTACGCGACGTACATGAGTATCTGGCCGATGCCGAAGCGTCGCGCCGCCTTGATTTGAAACAATATGGCCTGTTGTTAATACGGCAATCGCAGCCCGGAATGCCGGTTGCCCTCGTGCATCATTTTTTTCAGTCACCACTAAAACAAAGACTCATCATGCTCACTAAAAAAGCATCCGCGCCTGCCAAAGCGTTGAAATACGGGCTGTTAATTCCCATTACCCTGCTGTTTGTGCTCCTGTTCCGCCAGGCACCGGCCATTGCTCAAACCTTGGAATCCGACCAAAAGGAAGTTATTCATCAGTTATCGGCTGATGACTGGGCGAAGTTGGAAGCGGAGAACTGGGTGACGATAGACACGATCTATACTATCGACCCGAACACCTACAAACAGACTATGGCGGTGAAGCGAACCGATTTAAGTCCGTACAAGGAGCCAGGCACGGGCCGTCAGGTTTATCAGACCTGCGAGAAATTACCGGAATTTCCGGGCGGTCAGGACGCTATGATGCAGTTTCTAGGCACCAACATTATTTATCCCGCAGCGGCCAGGGCAGATAAAGCGGAAGGGATGGTCGTTATGCGCTTTATCGTGGGTGCCGATGGCACCGTCCGTTCGATTAATGAACAACCCGATAAACTACGGGTACGGGAGCAGGTGCGTCAGGAATTTATTGATGAATCCAAACGCGTGATCGAACTCATGCCCAAATGGATACCCGGCGAACAAAACGGACAAAAAGTGGACTGCGAGACGGTGTTGCCCATCCGGTTTAAGTTGGAGTGATTTATCGTTGGTTTAGAGAGGTTTAGGTATTGATTATTAGTGCTTCACACCTGGGCTTTATAGAAAAGGCGCAATATTTTTTGATTGATGAATGCAGATTGATGAATGTTGATTTTTGATGGCTACGACGTGCTCTTTTACATCAAAAATCAACATTCGGCAATCTTATATCGTCAATCAAAATCTTTTATTATAAAACGATAGTTCAACAGATACGGCGTTACCCAATTCAATGAGGAAATAACAATTTCCAGGTAGTGTGACCGGATGCTCCGCCAAACGGACTCCGCTTCGCCGATGTTTTAAAGGGTGCATTTCAAATCTTCGTTTTTCGCCAAACCTGTAAGGTTTCAAAAAACCTTACAGGTTTAGATAGGTGCGAAAGTTTGAAATGCACCCGTTTTAAAGTTGGCCATCTCCCGGCAAACTCTTCCCGCCCAGCCAGCCAACCATTTTAAAACCCGGCGCGTCCATACCACAGCTCGCCTTTGGCACGTTTTTCGGGGCATCTGGCGCATGATAACGACCAACGGGCGAATTGCCCTACTTTTGCGCCTTTATTTACTTATTAATATGCAACAACTTAGACTTTGGGTGCTGCTCAGCGGACTGGTACTGACCAGCCAGATGGCTTTTGGACAAATGCGCGGCTGGGAAGCCGGCGCGTGGATTGGTGCCGCCAATTATTTCGGCGATCTGAATACCGACTGGCGCATCAACCGGGCGCATCTGGCCGGTGGTATCGGTGGCCGTTACAACTTCAATGACCGCCTGTGCCTGAAATTTGGGGCCAACGTGGGCAAAATCAGTGCCTCCGATGTGGACTCCAAAAACATCTACGAACAACGCCGGAACCTCTCGTTTCGGAGCCTGGTCGCTGATGTCACTGCGCAATTTGAATTCAATTTCATGCCCTATATTCACGGACACCGCGAGTATTGGTACACGCCTTATCTTTTTGCCGGGCCATCGTTTTATTATTCCAATCCGCAGGCAGAACTGGATGGCAAATGGTATAATTTGCGCCAGTACGGCACGGAAGGCCAATTTCGCGGGGAAGAATACAGTACCGCGCAGGCCTCGCTGGCTTATGGGATTGGTTTCAAACTGGACCTTTCCTACCGCTGGAGCCTGAATGTGGAGTTGGGGGCGCGTAAGCTTTTCTCCGACTACATTGACGATGTCAGCGGGGCGTATGCCGATGTGCGCGATATTCGCTCGCAGCGCGGCGATATTGCAGCAGAGTTCGCAGATCGCTCCATCGAACCGAAGATCGGTTTACCCGGTCGTCAGCGTGGCAATGGCAAGAAAAATGATAGCTACGCCATGCTCAGTGTCGGAGCATTATACTATTTCGGCTCTATCCGTTGCCCGGCTATGGTACGCCGGTAGGGAAGTGGCTTTTACCTTCTGCAAATCAGGCAATTTCAGATCCCCAGTTCCTTGCCCGCCAGGTGCGTCAAGCCGCCCGTGATGCGGCTGGCCAGTTTGATGGCAAAAGCATACTGCCGGTATTTCTGTTTGAATTTAGGGGCTAAATCCATCAGATCTTTCAGATAAGGCTTTTGCACAATTCTCACGCCCAGCGACACTTTGTCGAGGGTGTTGAGTTTATTTTGCCACTGCTCGGATTCCCGCAGGATTTTTTCCATCGCCGCCTCATTCTGGTCGTGGTATTTCTTTACGAATTTCACACCTTTCACCGGATTGACAAATTTTAAATCCTCCTTCATAAACTGCACATAGTCAGCCAGCAGGGCATCCAGTTTTTGTTCTGCAGGCAGGGTGCTGGCGGCCAATTGCCGGAGTTCCTGCTGGTGATCGTTCAGCCAACGGGTTTGCTGCCAGCTGGCGCAGCTGGTGGGTAACAGGAAAAGGGCGGTAAGCGCGAATAATAGGACTGTTTTGTGCATGGAAGGAACGAATGTGTTTAAAAAGAATGAAGAAGAAAAAAGATATTCAGGAAAAATCGGCTCAGGTTCAGGTTTAATGTAAAAAATTAATAATCAACAGGTTATGCCTCGATCACTGATAAGCCGATCATCAATAACCAGATGATAACGCCGGGAAAAGCGTGTGATGTTGCGGCTTGGCCAAAGTTTTTCCCGAATCTTGTGGCCACTATGGAACCTACACAATCGCCCGACGTACATACTTACTACGACCAAACCCGTTTTGACTACCGCACCATGTGGAGCCGTAAAAGCCGTGCCGTGCATTTTGGTTACTACGATGAACATGCGGATAAACACGCGGATGCGCTACACAACCTCAATCGCGCCCTGGCGGACCTGGCGGAGGTGCAGCCCGGAGAAGCCATTCTTGATGCCGGTTGCGGCTGGGGCAATTCCAGTTTTTGGCTGGTGCAACACCGGCAGGCCACCGTCACCGGCATCAGTATTGTCGCGGGTCAAATTCAGGACAATCAAAAATTTGTCGCTAAAAACAACATTCCCAACGTGCAGTTTTTGCAGGCTGACTTTTGCAAAATGCCTTTCCCGGACGCCAGTTTCGATCTGGTATGGGCCTGCGAAAGTGTTTGCCACGCCGATCAAAAACTGGATTTTTACCGCGAAGCCTACCGCGTACTGAAACCCGGCGGTCGCCTGGTGATGGCCGAATACATCCGTGCCGCCCGTCCGGTCAGCGACACCTCCGAAGGGCTGCTTTCGGCCTGGCTGCGCCCCTGGGCTATTCAGGACATAGACACTGCCGACGAGCACCGCGCCCATCAGGCAGCGGTTGGATTCCAGGATAGCATGGTGAAAGATGTGACGGTCAATATGCGCACCTCATTGCGCAACCTGCATGAACTGTGCATCCGCTGGCTGCCACTGGGTAGGTTTTTCAATCGGCTGGGCGGCCTAGTCAGCAACGTCCGGGTCCATAATGCCGAAGCCTCCGTGCGGCAGTACGAAGCCTTGCAGGCGGGAGCCTGGTGGTATGGGCTGATGTTGACTAAGAAGGGGGCATAAATAAAAAAAGCCCCGCTGCGATCCATCGCAGCGGGGCCAGAGTAACCCTGAAAAAAAGTCCTAGAACTTCGTGATTTTCATGATCTTTTTGTCGCCGTCGCCAAAATTAACACGGACGATATAAATGCCCTGTGGCATATCGGTCATCTCTATTTCGTCCTGCATTATGGTGCCTTGCGGAATAATCTTGGTTACCAGCAATTTCCCTTGTGTGGTGAATAACTGAATAGTGACATCGGAGGCATACTGCGCCACATTTTTGATGTACAATTTGTCATTTACCGGGTTGGGAGCAATCAATAATGCCTCTTCGCCTTGTAGTTTCAGTTCCACCGATACGGGTTTGGAATAATTATCCGTGCCGCTGCTGTTGGTACGTTTGATGCGGTAGAAGTTCATGCCGTTTACCGGCGTCTGGTCCAGAGCGGAGTAATTGTTCGGTTGCGTGGTATTGTGCAGACCCATTACAGTGGTTACTTTGTTCCAGATAGTCTGGTCTTCAGAGTGCTCCACCGTGTACAGGTAATCGTCTTTTTCAGGCAAGGTTTCCCAAGTCACCATTACGGAAGTGGGTCCTTGCTGTAAAGCATTGATACCTGAAATAAAGCCTGGGCAGCCGCCTGTACCGGCAGGGCTTACCGTAATCGTGACCATGTTGGATTCCAGGAAATCGAAACATCCAGCCCGACGAATGCAACGACGGAAGTAAGAGGTTTCGTACAATGGGCCTGGCTGATACGTGTCGCCGGTTGCACCGGGAATCATCACCCATTGCGGTACACCAGGGCCAAGCAGTTGTATCCACTGATACTGTATAGCGCCAGAGCCGCCGGAACCAGGCGTACCGGTGATAGCCGCCGGTACAGCCCCTTCGCAGATGGTCTGATTGCAGCAAATAGTGCCTGTGGTCAGCACCTGAATACAAATGGTAGAAATACCGGCATCCAGGCAAAGATTATCGGCCTGACCGGCTACTACGGTAAAGGCAGGTGTTTTGCCACCAGCGTTGGCGTCACTGTCGAGGCAATCATTATTGACTGCGTTTGGCACCGTAAACTGATAACCGCTTGGTATGCCGGAAAACATGATGATATAAGTTCCCGGCGTCACGCAACCAAATTCGTATTTACCCGTGGAGTTGGTCGTCGTCGTTTGGGAGATCACGTCATCTGCCGTGCCAAACGTACCATCCAGTCCTGGTTTGATCAACATCACCATGACATTGGGTACACCTACTTCCGCGTTACCCTGGAAGCCATTCTGGTCCACATCGTACCATACAAAATCACCGACTCTAATACCATTAGCTGCAAAACCGATATTCACGGAGGCCGTTGCTATGCAGCCTGCTGCATCGGTAACGGTTACTGTATGTACGCCTGCGGCCAGGTTCACAGCAGTCATTGTCGTTTCGTTATTGTCCCATTTGTAAGTATAGGACCCCGCACCGCCGCTAGCCGTGGCCGTAGCGCTACCCGGCTGGTCGCATTTAGCATTGGAAGAAGCCGTGATAATGACCGTCGGCGGCAGTGCCGCAGCAATACTCACGGTAGCCGTAGCGGTACAACCCGCTGCATCCGTTACCGTCACGGTGTAGCTGCCAGGGCCGAGATTGGTTACCGTGGCGGTCATAGCACCGTTGCTCCATTTGAAGGTATAAGGGCCCGTGCCGCCGCTGGCACCAGCCGTAGCCGAACCACCCGTCGTGCAGGCAGCACCACTGCTGGAAGAAATGATCGCGGTGGGCGTGCCCACTTGCGTGATGGTTATGTTACCCGTTCCCGAGCAACCGGCACCATCCGTCACGGTTACTCTGTGTAAACCGGGCGTGAGATTGGTGGCTGTGGCAGTTGTCTGGCCATTATCCCACAGATAAACATAACCGCCGCTGCCGCCCGTAGCGGTAGCAGTGGCACTACCACCTGCGGTACAGGTAGCACTCGTATTTTGTACTACCGTCACGGTAGGACCCTGCGATTGGGCGATGGTCACTGCGGCATTCGCCTTACAACCCGTAGCATCGGTGACCGTCACCGTGTGAGGGCCAGCACCCAGGTTGGTAGCCGTAGCGGTCGTCTGACCATTATCCCACAGATAAGTGTAGGGGGCAGTGCCTCCGGTAGCAGTGACAGTAGCGCTGCCACCCAATAAACAAGTGGCATTGGTGCTCACCACTGCGGTAGCGAGCAGTGTAGTAGAAGAAGGAATATTGGTCGTACCAACACCCGAACAACCCGTAGTAATATCCGTCACGGTCACGCTATGCGGACCGGCTGAGAGGGTAGTGGCAGGATTGGCCGTCGTACCATTATCCCAGGCATAAGCGTAGTTGCCGCTGCCGCCGGTAGCGGTAGCGGTAGCACTACCTCCCACCAGGCAACCAGCATTACTCAGCACAAAAACATTCACGGTCAAACTAGTATTCGTACCGCCAATGACCAGAGACTTGGTGGCCGTACAGGCATTCGCATCGGTTACAGTGACCGTGTAGGTGCCTGGGAAAGCGGAAATTGTAGAGTTGGTAGAACCATTACTCCAAAGTATGGCGTAAGGTGGGGTACCGCCGGAAGGCGTAATGGTAGCCGAACCAGGCAGACCACACACCGCATCGTTCATGTTCATCCCGATCACCAGTTGTGGTGGTTGGGTCACGGTGACCGTATGCAGATTGGTACAGCCATTCGCGTCGGTAACCACTACGGAATAAACTCCCGGGCTTACATTGAACAGATCCTGGGCAGTCGGACCATGACTCCACTGGAAAGTATAAGGCGGCGTACCGGTCATTACCCCAATGTGGATAAAGCCATTGTTGAATCCGAAACAAGTGACATTGACCGTACTATCAACTACCCAAAGCCCTTCTGGTTGCAGCACAACCACCGCGCTCGCAGCAGCCGTGCAGCCATTGGCATCGGTGACCGTAACGGTGTAAGTACCGTTCCCCAGGCCGGTGATTAGGGGAGTAACAGCACCAGTGCTCCACAAGTAGGTGAAGGGAGGTGTACCACCATAAGGGGTAACGGAGGCTTGGCCATCTGGTGCAAGCGTACATAGCTGGTGTTGCTGTACGTTCACCGTTGCCCCAAGTTGCGTTGGCTGGGTAATAACGGTAGAAGCCACCGAAAATCCCAGGTCAATATCGGTCACCGTTACGGTGTAGGTGCCAGGGCAGAGACCCGTGATGGTGGACGTAGTAGCACCCGTATTCCACAGAAAGGTATAGGGTGCCCAGCCTCCTGAACCAGTCGCGGTGGCAGATCCGTTGCAAAGCCCAAAGCAGGTAACGTTGGTAGTGGTAATATTAGCCACTACGGGCTGCGCTTGCGCAAGCAGCGGTAACAGCACGAAAGCGGCAATAATTCCAAAAAGGAATCGACAGCTACTCACCCGCAAATTGTAAAATGTTGATGTTTGACCCATGGGAGACAAAGACGTTTAGATGAAAATCGGAAAATTTGAAACGTGTGCAATACGCACGAAAAACTATGCCACTTATGGATAAGTGCGCATAATGTTGAGAGTGGGAGGCGGGATTGAAAAAAAGAGGAGGGGGGAGACTAAAAAACTAATAGCAACAAAATTAGCCTTTTTAATAGAAGGAAATTCAGTGCGACTGTTAAATTTTACAATTTTGCGCCAGTGCTTCAGTCAAAATACCCTTTTCAAGGTAGTACCCTGCAAAATAGATGCCACGGACATCGAAATTTATTTTCTATTTTCCTATGGGTAAAGCGGGGGAACAAAAAACACCCGCGCCATGATCTCAGGAATCATGGCGCGGGTGTGCATCCGGTCATTTTTCTAAAATTAATTTCGCGTTTTCATGGTTTCAATAACGATTTTCCCGACTTCGCGCCCACATTTTGCCCCTGCATCGTTGCCGGTGCTAAAGTGAATGCCGCCGTACAGTCGGCTGATACCGGCCTCGTCGGACGCCTGGTAAAAAGAACCAAACGTGCGGGGGGCAATCCCAAATTCGGTTTCCGTACTATCGGTAAAGGAAAAATTGTCCCCATACAGCTGCGTAAGCACCGTGGCTGCCGCCGCCGAAATAGTACTATGTCCGCTCGGATGCTCCGGGAAAGGCGGTGTCTGGATCAGTGGTATCCATTCCGGGTCAATATATTGATTGATATACGATTCCGGGCGAATCAGGTTACTGCGGTATTTCTCGGCCCAACAGATGATAAAACCGTCTGTAAGTGCACAGGCGACCCGCGCGTACGTTTCCGCAGTACGCATGATGTCGGCGTTTGCTTTCCGGCAGGCATGTCCGGCAATATTCATCCAGTGACCACCGGGGCTGATCTTTTTTTTGCCAAAAGCCAGGTGGCCGCTGACTTCCATTTTAAAGGGATTATCATCCCAATACCAGGCGGTGGCTTCCTGTTCCTGGGTCAAATTTTTCCCCATTTCATATATTTCCAGGGCCAGTTTGTAAAATTCGCTGCCCTTGGCCGTGCTGAATTTTGGAGCTGGATCAGGCATGATCTGATTGGCGGAATCCAGCACCCAGGGGCGAATTTCCATCCAGTGCGGTTCCAGGGCATCGCCATACATGGGTGGTGTCGGGCGCCAGCGGCCCAGATCTTTGATGTCAATCGTAAATTTGGAACCGCTGCGGGTCTGGGCGTAATTGTCCTTTTTCGACCAGGCCAGAATATGTTTGGCCACCGCCTCTCCATAGGCCATCGAGCGGTCGTACACCTCCTCCGGCATATTCATTTTCTTGAATTCCTCAAAAATGCTCTCTTTCAAATCCTCGACATCACTTTCCGAAAAGACGAGGGCCTTGCCTACCGTCAGTTGCGCATTCACGCTGGCCAAAGGAAAACAGTAATCTTTTCCGGCCTCCGGTGCAGGAGGAGCGGTCAGCCCATTGACCTGACCGGCTAGACTACGATATTCCGGGAACCCAGGCACCAACGCCTCGTAGGCGGCGATGCTGGAATAGGTGTAAATACGGGCAGAAATGGGCGGCGCAAAAATGTCGTGACGGATAATATCGGTGATGCGACGAACACCGGCGTGGAGAAATTCCGCCTGATTTGCTTTGGTTTTGTAATCGTCAGTGGGTTGTTTACAGGCGGGCAGGCATAGGAAGCCGCCAGCTAGCAGTATAATTGCGCAAATGCGCGGTAGCGTGTTCATTGTCAAAGAGTTGATCTGGAAAATAACTTCATAAAGGTCAGAGTATTTTGCCAGAAATTACTTTAAAAAAGCATTAGAATGTGACTCGATTTCCTCAATCGCGGAGGTAGGGCGGGAAATTTTTCCACATCATACTTTCCACCGGCTGGTCGGTGCGCTGGTTGTACTTGGCGTCTTGTTTTTTATTATAATAATTTTCAATATCACCTTCCACCAGGAAATAAATCAGCTGGCCAATGGGCATTCCCGCATACACGCGCACGGGCTGCACACAAGAAATTTCGAGCGTCCAGTTATTGGAAAAACCCACGTCTCCTTTGCCCGCCGTGGCGTGAATATCAATGCCCAGCCGCCCGATGCTGCTTTTTCCTTCCAAAAAAGGCACGGCATTGTGCGTCTCGGTATATTCCTCGGTCACGCCGAGATAGAGGGTGCCGGGTTGCAGCACGAAACCTGCCTCGCCGGAAATGTCCAGCAGATCGAGCCGGTTATGGAGTTTGGCATCCAGCACCCGGTCGCGATAGACCCCGAGGTGTTTGCCCAAATGTACATCGTAAGAGTTGGTTCCCAGGCAGTTGCGACGAAATGGCTCAATGACGATCTCGCCGCGCTCGATGGCTTCCAGGATTTTTTTATCGGTCAGAATCACGAATCAATGATGAAGTATGAATAAATAGGCAAAAAGCAAGAGGCAATAAGCAAAAAAGCAAGGGGCAAGAGGCAAATTTTGCAGCATTGCCTCTTGCCTTTTTGCAAATTTGCCTTTTCATTTTCTTTCCCTTTTTAAAAAAGGCGGGCAAAATTACCCGAATCAGGCAGAAAAACGGCAACAGCGTAACTTTTAACCGAAAGTCCTGTTTTATTTAGCAATCAATAATTCGTAAAAACTATGAAAAAGACCGTTGTAATGGGGGCCACTCCGAATCCAGAACGCTACGCTTACCTGGCTACCCAGCGACTGGCCAAATATGGCCACGAAGTGGTGCCGGTCGGCCTGCGCAAAGGCAATATCGGCGACATCGAAATTCAGGAAGGTCAGCCGACAATAGAAGACGTGGATACCGTGACGCTTTATATGGGCGAAGAACGCCAAAAGCCGGTAGAAGATTATATTCTTTCGCTACATCCGAAACGCATCATTTTCAACCCCGGTGCCGAAAATCCTTCCCTGGAAAAAAAGGCCAATGAGCAGGGCATCGAGACGGTGGAAGGCTGTACGCTGGTGATGCTTTCGATCGGCAACTACTAACCGTGTCTCAAAAAGTCCAGCGATTGGAAAAACAAATTTTCTTTATTAAATCACTGTCCGCCAATGCTTTACCGAGCATTGGCGGATTTTTATTTTATTTTCTTCCTCTTCTAAAATCTAAAACAATGTATTAGGGCGTAGGTAAGGCCGTTGTCAGAAACAACGAAATTTTTCTAACCCATCATTTTACAAATAACATAACCATGAAGTTTTTGCTTAAAAATGCCAGCCTGATGGTGGCCCTTTTGCTCACCGGATTTGCGGTACAAGCCCAAACGACCACCACCAAACCCGCCGCCGATAATAAGGCGACCATGAAAGCCAAACCTGCCCGCAAACCAATGGCCGCTCCCGGTAATGTGATGGTCGGCGGCGAGACGATGTACCCAAAGAAAAACATCATTGAAAATGCCGTGAACTCCAAGGTGCACACCACATTGGTGGCTGCCGTGAAAGCCGCTGGCCTGGTGGAGACCCTGCAAGGCAAAGGCCCGTTTACGGTGTTTGCGCCGGTGAATGACGCTTTCGAGAACCTGCCCGACGGCACCGTGGAGACGCTGCTGAAACCCGAAAACAAAGCCACGCTGACCAAAGTGCTCACCTACCACGTGGTGGCTGGCAAGTATGACTTCCGCGCCATTTCCGCACTGTTGAAAAAAGGAACCAGCACCCTGAAAACCGTCAGCGGCGGCACGCTCACCTTTATGATGAATGGCCCGCACAACATCACGGTGAAAGACGAATCGGGCAATGCCGCCAACATCACTACCTACGATGTGTATCAATCCAATGGCGTCATCCACTCGATTGACACTGTGTTGCTGCCGAAGTAAATTCTGCCAAATGTCATCTGATTGAATATCGTTTTAGAGGTTGTCTCAGGGTGAGGCAGCCTCTTTTTTTGTGCGCGAGAACTTCCCAGAATCCAGGCACATTAGCCTTTTATAAAACAGTGGTAATCATTCAAATAGCCGCAGCGCGGAACCTAAATGGTGATAAAAACGACGAAGCGAAACCAGTCAGTTGACTGGTTTCGCTTCGATATATTGGTACTGAAAAAATCCGTTTAGGCGGCTTCCGGCACTACCTCGAAAGGTACTTCCACCACCACTTCGGGGTGAAAACGGACGGTAGCCGTGTAGCTGCCAAGTTCCTTGACTTCCTCCGGCATTTCGACGATGCGTTTGTCCACTTCCACGCCATAAGCGCGCAGGGCAACCGCAATGTTTTGGGCCGTGACGGAGCCAAACAAACGACCGCTGTCGCCGGCTTTCGCCGCGATTTGCAGGGTTTGGCCCTGGATTTTGGCGGCTGTTTCACGAAGCGCAGCAATCGTAGCGGCTTCTTTTTTAGCGCCTTGTTTTTTCAAGCCTTCCAGCCGGGCCATGTTCGTTTTGTTGGCCACGATGGCTAAGCCATTAGGGATCAGGTAGTTGCGTCCGTAGCCGTCTTTTACTTTGACGACGTCGTGCTTCGTGCCTACCTTTTCAATATGATCGAGCAGAATGATATTCATTGCTGAGAATAAGCAAAAGGGTGAATTTAAAAAAAGCAAAATGCAAAACGCAAATGGGCAATAGAGTGCAGCGAAATCCCGACTTCTATCGGGCACGCAAAAAGCAGTCAGCAAGATCATAATTCGCTGGTTGCCTTTTGCAAATTGCCCTTTGCAAATTGCCTTTTTACTTCATCAAGTCGGCGATGAAAGGCAGCATCCCGAGGTGACGGGCGCGCTTCACAGCAGTAGCGACACGACGCTGGTATTTCAGGCTGTTGCCTGTGATCCGGCGCGGCAGCAATTTGCCTTGCTCATTGATGAATTGAAGCAGGAAGTCCGCATCCTTATAATCAATATACTTGATGCCAAACTTGCGGAAACGGCAGTATTTTTTGCGACGCAGTCCGATTTTTGGATTGCTGAGAAACTTTACGTCTTCTCTGGTAGCAGCCATAGCGAGTGGTGAATGTGAGTGTGAGTGATTGGGTGGAGTTAGTTGGCGTCGAGATCAACGACTTCCGGGACGGGGGCTTGTTCCGCAGCCAATGCCGCCGCAGCTGCATCGTCATCGCGTTTTTTCTTGCCGCCGATCAGGCCGTTGCGTTTGTCGTCGTTGTATTTTACGCCGTACTTGTCGAGTTTTACCGTCAGGAAACGCAGCAAACGCTCGTTCCGTTTCAGGCCCAACTCAAACTTGGTCAACCAATCGGCGACTTCACAGCCGAACTCGATGGCAAAATAAACGCCCGAAGAGCGCCGGTTGATGGGATAGGCCAATTGTCGGAGGCCCATTTCATCCACCGCGATGATCGTGGCTCCAGAGCCCGTCAGCTCGCGCTGGATTTGATCCGCTGTCGATTTGACTTCCTCGCCCGACAGCACCGGATCTACGAGAAAGGTGACTTCGTAATGTCTCATTATCAGTCAGTTGTGAAAAAATA
>JANPIV010000004.1:0-3593 GCA_031425155.1 Saprospirales bacterium
ATATATATAAACATTGCTAATCATGGGTTCTATTAAATAAATAGTTTTAAAATCTGTCTAATTTTTATAAATGAAAATCCAGATTTGTGTGGTGGCATGGGTTCGACACTGTTTTTCCTTTTAAAAACCTGTGTCGAACCCATGCCACCACTAGCAACCGCTCAATGCCGGCGAATGCGGAGCAACCCTCCGCATTCGCCGTTTTTATCTTCCTCAAACAAACTCAATATGATTTTCCTTTTCAATTGATTCCATCAGAAAGCGAACCTTACCCACGTTTGGCCGCAATATATCGCAGCCCTACCTATTTCTGCAAAATAAACGATATGACCTTAGCGCCAGCCGCCGTTTGCAAACGCAGCAAATAAAAACCCGACGGCAAATGGCTCAAGTCAAGATCATGGGCATTTTTACCAGAACTCAGACTAGTGTGTTCTATAAAAACCCTTTGTCCGGCCGTATTTAAAATGACGATGTCGGCGGGCACATTTTCTATGGCCATTAGTTCCAGGCGGCAGTGGCCATCGTTTGGATTAGGCAGCAGCGAAAGGGCAAAAACATTATTGTCTGCACTTTTTATACCTGTAAAAATGACCGGCACAGATTGAACGATAATTGCCGTATCACAGTCATTCGCCACATATAAAGTGACACTGTAAATACCGGGAGTATCTACTTGAACGATCTGCTGTTCGGCGTTGCCCGCAACTATTGGCGCATCATTTAATAACCAGTAATACTCCGTAAAACCCTGCGTGGTATTAGTGGCAATAATACTGTCGCTCTGGACCTGCACTGTAAAACTGGGCGTCACTAAATCGGGGAATACGGTCACGAAATTGGGATAATAGAGCGTGTCGGCACCCGCTGCATTACTAATGACCAGAAAGGCGGACTGAATCCCCGGGGTGTTATAGACGACTGTCGGTTCCGGTTCATAAGATATTTGTGGGGTAGCGTTCGGGAAAACCCAAATAAACTGATCCACGTGATTGGAAGCCAACAGATTAACATGGACGGGCAAAGGAATACAGCCGCTCGTCGGGGTAATACTTATACTCGCAGTCGGTAAGCCGCCTGTAATATAGATGGTTTGCTCAGAGCTATCCGTTCCGCACAGGTTACTGACCACAAGGCGCAGCACATAAGTACCCGTATCAGCATACGTGTGGAAAGATGGCAGCATGTTGCCGGAAAAAGACTCACCGTCCCCAAAATCCAATTCGTAAGTAGCCGCACCTAATACGTTATTTTGTAGAGAGACATTCCAGCCATCAGTGCTAGCCAGGAAACTGGCATTTGGAAGGCCCGCACAAGGCAAGCAGGCCAGGCCAGCGGTATCACAGAAAGAGATTTTAAAATCATACAAATTGCCGACATCTATTGCCTGACCATCAGTGACCACCAGCCGCCATATACCGCTCACCGGGCCAGTATTAAAATCTTCGAGGCAGCCCTGCTCAGGATAATAAGTACCATTGTAGTTACTACTCATACCCCACGATTGAAAATTATCCCACTGTGCCGAAAACCCGGCGTCAGGCGAAGCCGGGTTATTGCACGGCACAAAAGAGACATCCCAATAATCGCCATCGGTGGGACCAAAAAAGCCGGTCGGCCCCACCAGCTGTACAGACTGCCCGGTAGGGGAGAAAAGCTGCATGGTGAGATCGCCCAAATATTGATGATCAAAATTGACCTGTACGCTACAGACCCCCTGGGCAGGGTTGGCGAGGTCATCATTGGCGGCATCGCTCACGTAGTAGAAGAAGGTGCCCATGAAATTGTCGGGCATAAAATCCGGGCAATTGACGCAGCCACAAAAATCGGGAGAGGCCGCCGGGAATTCGTCCGCCCCTGCATCGTGCTGCGGATCGCGGGGTTCGTGGTCAAAGTCCTCATTGGGTTCGCCAAAGCCAACCGGCAAAAAATCGCGGGCCGGAGAGGTGGCAATCAAATGAAAATCCCGGCCTGTATAATTCACAAATCCCAATGTATCAGTCAGCCGCAGATTAAGACTTTCCACCAGCCCCGCATTGGCATATATGCCGATAAATTTTGAGAGGTCCTGTACGCCCTGAAACAACAGAATATTGCCCTGCGCGGTGATCTGACTGGCATTGCAGCAGACCGCCAGCGGCGCATTCTGGAGTGTATCTCCTTGCAGAATACCCAACAAGGTATTGTTATTAATTATGATATGCAGATCATTGGTCAAAGTGTCGGCACCCCGGATCAGGATCGGATTGCCGGTTACATCGTACACGATATTGTTGAAAATGCGCAGCACCTGTTGGGAGAGAGGTTGTCCATTCGTATATTCTACACCATTACCAGCGCAATTATACACCCGGTTATTGATTAAAAGACCGGCATTGCCCAATGAAATACCGGCACCACAGGCCGGTCCGCCACAAGCGGTATCCACGCTGTGATGCACTTGATTGTCTGCGATATGGAAGTTACGCCCCTGCCAGCGGATGCCATGATCCCCTGCCGCCAGATGCCCACCCAGCAGGCCGGTGTAACTGATTTCATTGTTATTAATATCAGCGTAAAACACATTCCCTTCCCCAAGCAGGCCGTCAAAATGAGTGTGGCTAATCGTATTCTGCTGAATAATTACACTATCTACGGCCAGGCTATCACTATTTCCCTGGCCGATCACAATGCCCGCCGCCATACAACTATCCACCATGCAACGCTCAATCCAGGCAAAACCTGCGTTGGCCACCCGTATGCCGTCGCCGCTTTCCGGCGCATCGGGCAGGCCATTTACGCGAACGATATTCGTAGTGGATATGTGTATCGTGTCGGCCTGTTCCCCACCGGAATAATGGATGCCACTGCCCACCTCGGAGATTTGGCTACGGGCTATTTCTATTCTGCGAACATTAGAAAAATCAAAAGCCCGATCACCAATATTGGATAAATGGCAGGTGGAAATATTCACTAATCCAGCCTTAAGCACTACCAGTCCTTTACCACTTATATGAGTCAGCGTATCGGCAGACATATAAAAACCGGTGCTTCCTTCCGGACCGCTCACCAATATAGCATTGCCCGTAATATTCTCAAAAGTGCAATGCGAAATACTAATGTTGCGCACATTAATCAGCGTAAGAGCAGCATCGGCGGTGATGCCGGTAAAGTGACAGTTTTCAAAAGAAACGCCATCGGAAAAATCGGTAATAGTAACCGGCGCGGTGAAAGTAGAGTCCTCAAAGGAAAGGGACTGGGCCAGTGTTTGGGAAGATAAAAATAAGCAAGCGAGACAAATAAAGAAGAGTTGTTTCATGAAGGCTGGTTTAGTAAAATGAAAAAAGGAAGAAATGGTGAAATACTTGTCGGGTTAAAAATAGAGCCTGGTCGTCATTTGCTACTATAATTTTAAAACAGCCTCTCGTTGCACTGTAAATTAAGTTTTGACAGGTTTCGCTCACCCTCTACTTAGCTTACACCTCCCCCGGCCTAAAGGCCACCCCCTCCAAAGGGGGATACCGAGCGTACTGTCGCCGTTTTCCACTTAGCCAAAGTGGGCATACTAGCCCCCTTTGGAGGGGGTGGCCGCAAGGCCGGGGGAGGTTAGCCAC
>JANPIV010000005.1:0-9380 GCA_031425155.1 Saprospirales bacterium
TTGCTCATGTCGCTTGGATACTTCGCCCGTTTGGACGTACTTTGCATTGTACTCATTACGTGTGGCTTTTATGATTAGACACCACAAAATTCACCGTTTTGAGTACATTTTTTAGCGTTTTTAGGTTTTAAAACAGCCTCTTAGGGATGAGATTAATGCGCTCAGTGAAAATGGGCAATTATCTATTGAAGGAGCCATGTCTCGGATTAAACAATATAAGGAAGACCTAGATATTACATCTGAAAGTGTTGAAATTCCTGAAATAGTTGCTATTTTCAAACAAAGAATCCATAAAATATTCGACAGGCTAAATCTCCCTATAACTGTTAATCATCCGCACTACCATATAAATGAGGAATAAACCATTTTTCAAGAAGGTGATTCACTAAAAATAAATCGCATAATCACTGATTCTAGAATCCATAAGACATTCGATCCTGAAACATTTACAATATAGATATTGACAATTGCTATCTTCCCAGCACCCACTCTGGCGAAACAATCATAAGACGATCAAAGAATGTTCATTTAAAAATGAAAAATCAAACCATAAAAGCCCAACAAATAGTGCAAGAAGCACAACAATCCCAATCCCCAAAACTAAACCTGCAAGGCTTGGGATTAAGAGAAATACCCGTAGAAATGCGTAACTACCCTTTCACCGCCTTCAAACTATACACCATCGGCAGCACCCCTTCCAAGCCCTGAATACGGTAATTGCCATCTTCCCCACGCACCGTTTTAGCAAAACAATCGTATGGCGAATAAGAGTATTCATTCAGAAATTCGATACGCAGTCCATGCCGGATGAGGCAGTTGATGACCTCCGAAAGGCTGTGATTCCAGCCATATTCCTTGTATTTAATATCAGCAGTGCGGTCAGCGTAGGTGCCGGTTTGCTCCGTTTCGATGACGCCCGCATTGTGGTAGGGATATTGTAAATGCGTCATTTCATCGTCCATCATCCACAGAACCGGGTGAAAATCAGCGATATAGAAGAAACCGCCTTGTTTCACGAAATGACTGACCACCTGCGCCCAGGGTTCCAGATCGGGCAGCCAGCCGATGGTGCCGTAGGAAGTGAAGACAATATCGAACTCGCCCTCGAGGTGCTCGCGTAAATCCAACACGTTACAGCGCACGAATTTGGCGGGCAAATCAAGTTCCGTAGCCAGTTGTTGCGCCAGTTCGATGGCCTTGTCCGACAGGTCGCAGCCAGTCACCTCTGCACCCAGGCGAGCCCACGACAGCGTATCCTGCCCGAAATGGCATTGCAGGTGCAACAGTTTTTTGCTGCGTACGTCCCCAACTTCGCGTAACTCAATGGGATTGAGGCTGGTACCGCCTTTTTTCCAATTGTCCAGATTATAGAACTCGGAGTCGCGATGCAGATCGGTTCTTAAATTCCAGCCGTCGCGGTTGGCTTCAAAATAGGTGTCGATATTTTCCATGTTTGTATATTTAGTGGATGGAAGTTGATGAGGGTTTATAACTTGCGAGAGATGTAGATACGAATTATTCTTGTCCAGAACCCCGCTGCGTTATTCATCATTCATCATTCATCATTTATTCCCCCGTATCTTGCGCGCCAAAAACAACTTGCCGGATGAATATCCAAGTTCAGTTTACATTGACTGCCGACGAATACGTCAACCTGATGCGCTATATCGTGAACTGGCGTCGTTACGCCTGGATAATAGGTTTTGCACTGCTTTTTGTGGGCGTTCAGGTCTATTTAAATGGCCCGCAAGCCCTGCTTTATTTGCTGGTTTTGGTAGTATTCGGGGTGTTTATGTACTTTTCTATGCAGCGTTCTATTCGTAAGGTGTTTGACATGTCGCCGCACTTAAACCAGCCTTTACGCTACCAAATTACCGAGGAGGAGTTTCTGGTCATCACCGACGAAGTGCAAAACTCCTATACCTGGGATATGTTTTGGAAGGCCCGCGAGGTGCCCGAATGGTTTTTGTTGCACCAGAACGAAAGGGTGTACAATTACGTTCCCAAACGCGCTTTTAATTCGGCGGAAGAGGTGGATGAGTTTCGGAAGTTTTTAATAATGAAGGAGTTATGGTAGGTTTTTATCAACACTAAATAGTTTTTAAACATATAAGGAAATAGAAATACAGCACAAAAATATTTTTTAAACACAAAAGGTACAAAAAAAGCACAAAAGAACACAAAAGTAGAGTTTGTTTCCTTTTGTATTTCTTTTGTGGCTTTTGTGTTAAAGATTTTTTTGTGTTAAAAACTCTGAATTAAACACGCCTTTTCTAATAAAACTCAGATGTTGCCCCTTGCTCTTTTACGTTTTTACCTTTTGCATTAGAACTTCTGCCGCGGCGCAGGCCCCGTTGTCGGCGTAGTCCCCCCCGCACCCGGCGGTGGCGCACCGGGAACCGCTTCGGGCAGATTGCTATCCAGAAAACGCCAGGCAATACCGAGGCGAATAGCGCCGAAGGGCTGCGGATGATAGGCGGTCTGATAATACACCTGCGTTTTGTCCCAGAGCGTCCGCACATTTTCGTAACGGAAAAAGAAGCGAAAACTCTTCACTTTGAAAGCCGCAAACACATCCAGCGAAGGATAGGGCTTTTGAGTGATCGTGTCCTGCAAATGGAACTGCCAACTCAGCGGCTGGTAAGCATCCGGGCGAAATTCGCTGTTCATGCGGAAGTCCACGCCGACGGTGAGGTAGAGGTTTTTCTTGAATAAATTCCCGGCATAATACAGACTATTCCGACTAAACCACTGGGGCAGACGCAGCACTTCGCCCAGCCGGTTGCTCTGTTGCAGGGCGATGGTGTTATCAAAACGAAAGCCACCGAAATGCAGATTTTCAGACACTAATAATTGCGCAACTTGCAGTGGCGCAGTGGTTTGCACCGGAAAACTCTTTTGGTCAAAATACAAATAACCGTTCACCACATGCGTCCGTACCGTCGCCTCGAAACCCGCCGAGGGCAGCGCGTAGGTGCCGGAGAGGGTAGTTTCTACGGGTTTTTCCAGACCATTTATTTGCCACACGGGGCGTTTACTCACGAATAACTGCTGGTACAACAGTCCCGGCGGACGGCGTTGGCTGAGCAAACTGGCCCTCAACACCCCTACCCTGCCCAGGCCCAGCGTCAGTTCGCCATTGACCTGATATTCACCGATATTGGCGAATACGCCCAGCGCGCCCTGGGCCACGAACCGGAATTTATCCGAAGGCGTGATGGCTAGATTTCCGGTTAAAAACCAGTTGGAGAAGGTAGAATCACGCGGTTCCTGCCGCAAATGAAAGTACGAATGGGCCACTCCAACTGTCAGCACGTCGGAAGGTCGGCCCGCCTGTTTCTCTTTAAAAGTGGACAGGGCCAGCGTATTATCCAGCCGATCCAGGTCAATAAAATGCCGCAGGCCGCGCCGGTCGGTCAGGTAATTGCGGAAAAACACGGTGTCGTCGGCGATGCCCTGATCAGAAAATTTGAACTGCTGCTGCTGCCAGGCGAAGGTGTGGGTGGCCCGCAAAGCCCGGCGGCGGCTATCAGCACTGCCCACAAAACGCAGATGCTGCGTCAGTTGTAAGGTTTGTTCCGCCAGCCGGGTCGTGGCACGATCATCCGGCAGGCGCACCTCGGCGGCAATCGGCCCCTGGAATTGGTCGCCGCCAAAAACCGTGTCGGTGAGAATGCCGCCATTATCCTGCTGGCGATTGATATTTTTGGAAAAGATCAGGAAACCCTCGTACCGTTTACCCCTCGGCACCCACAGCCCAAAGGCGAGTGCCAGATGTTTATTCAGCTGGTGACGGAACTGGCCGAGGTTATTGACGGTGCGATAATCCAGGGAAAACGTGGTGCCCCCGGCAAAAGTACGGGCCAGTTGCGCACTCAACATGCCCTCCTGCTGCGTACGGCCCTGCGTAAAAAACACGTCGCTGTACGAGCGGGCATTGCGGTAAAACCGCAGATCATCGGGCCGCAGATTGTAAATATCGAAAGCATGCACACCCACATCAAAGCCGCGCTGGGGCCGGGTTTCAAAAAAGAGTGGCCGCGCCGATGAGCCGACATTGCCCAGCGTGCCATAGTCCACTACCTGCTGGCGCGCCGGGTTATAAATCCGAAAATCATAGTCGGGCAGCGTGTCTCTCTCCGGTTCCAGGCGTTCCGGGGTTTGCGGAAAAGTGTAGGCCAGCGGCGTAGTATCCACCGGCGCGATGACGGCTATGCGTGGCGTGGTCGGAGGGCCACTGGGGGGAGTGGTCGGTTGGGCAAATACGGCATTTGCAAATAATAATAATAGTGGGATGAACCGATTCATCGGCTTGGATTGAATTTAGTCGCATACTGTGGTGTACACCGCTTTTGTCATCCCGATTTTTATCGGGACCCGTCCAAGTCGCGGAACACGTCGCGGCACACACTACAACGTGGACGGTTCCCGACGGGATGACAAAAGCGGCGTGTTCTACAAGAACTTTATGTAAAACGCCGGGCATGGCTAAAATGTGATTTATTCCCCTTCTTCCACTTGTATCAAGGCCGGATTCATGCCCATTGTGGAAAAACCGCCGTCGTGGTAGAGGTTTTGCATGGTCACGTAACGCGTCAAATCGCTGAACAAGGCCACACAATAGTTGGCGCAGTCTTCGGCGGGTGCATTGCCGAGCGGCGACATTTTATCGGCGTAGCCATAAAAATCGGTGAAGCCTTTTACGCCTTTACCTGCCGTGGTCATGGTCGGCGATTGGGAAACAGTGTTCACACGCACGTTTTTGGCTGTACCATAGTGGTAGCCAAAACTGCGGGCAAAGGATTCCAGCAAAGCCTTCGATTCGGCCATTTCGGAATAATCAGGAAATACCCGTTGCGCGGCGATATAAGTCAAGGCAATAATGCTACCCCAATCCGTGATGGCATCCAGTTTCCACATCGTCTGCATGAGTTTGTGGAACGAAATGGCGCTCACGTCGAAGGTCTTTTGCATCCATTCGTAGTTCAGATCGGTGTACGATTTGCCTTTGCGCACATTGACCGACATCCCGATGGAGTGCAGCACGAAGTCCACCTTGCCGCCGAAATGCTCCATGCTTTTGCGCAGCAGATTTTCCAGGTCTTCGATAGAAGTGGCGTCCGCCGGGAAAACCGGCGCGTTGCATTGTTCCGCCAGTTTGTTGATCTCGCCCATCCGCATGGCCACCGGCGCATTGGTCAGTACGATTTGTGCGCCTTCCTGGACGCAGCGTTCGGCCACTTTCCAGGCGATACTTTGTTGGTCGAGGGCGCCGAAGATGATGCCTTTTTTACCGGCAAGTAGGTTGCTCATTTTTTATTTATTGGTTATGAGTGATTGGCTAATGGCTTTGGCGGCGGCAAAGATAGAAAAGGCTGCATCGCAAATGGACAAAAGAGAGCAGCAAAATGGGGGCAGCGACATCTTGATTTCATCGGATTGGTAAGTTACCATCAGTAAAAAGATTCTTATAACCCCCGCGCTTTAGCCGGGGGAATAGCAGGACTAAATCAAATGGGGTTTTAACCCCAAATGGATGCTTACGGGTTAAAACCCGGTATGCCTATTGTGTTTTCACCCCCGGCTAAAGCGCGGGGGTTATGAGAAGACACGTTTCGCAATAGCAAAAACCACCTTTTTCTTTCAAAAAAGACCGTTTACTCACATATTACCATTTTTTTACCGGCATGTTACCGGGCTTTGACTGGTCTGTGATTTAGCCCCCCGCATATTTGCACCATGTTCGGACAAGAAACCATTTGTTCTACTCCAACCAAGTGAAGTGCGGTTAGTATCGGGGCGATGAACACCCCACCTGAACAGGATGCTACGCTGTACTTACTCCAAATTTACTTTTTATCATGGCAGTACCAATTAGTTCCGAAATCACGATGCCCGGTCTGTTCGACTTTACCGGCGTTGGCCAGGTTGCTAACCTGAACGAACTTCCCGACACTTTTCCGCTGGGAAATCTCACCAACAACAAACTCATCAAATGCGACCAACCGGTCGAAGTCAAATTTGACTGGACGGTAAGCGGCATTTTTGCCCACGCAATGGACCCAAATTCCGGCTGGAAAATCGAACTTTTCCTCGAGAAATACGGCCCGGGCGAGTTTGCTTTCCCTGCAGGTGTCGGTGACAAAACCGTGAAGTACAACACCGGTACCGTTTCCGGCGGCGGACTGACGGCTCAGGTCAGTTTCACGGGCGTAACCATCGCCATTCCGGCCAACACCGTTGGCGAAGGCATCTACGACGTAGTGGCCGCTATCCGTTACCTGCACCCGGACGGCACGCCTTGCTTCCTGGCCGCTTTCGCGGAATTTGGCAAGATTGATTTCTACCAGGAACACTAAATCTTTGCCCGTTTTAATTAAAAAAGCCGCCCTCCCCACTCGGGGCGGGTGGCTTTTTTAGTTGTCATGTCGGAACGGAGTGCAGACATCCACACAAACCAAGTAATTCGGAATTTCCTAATGAAGGCCTTTCTAATAACCTGGCTTGTGTGGATGTCTCCGTTTCTCTACGACATGACAACTCAACGCGAAAACGCAAGTACTAACTAATTTTTCACACATGTTTTAGTCAAATCCTCAAATACTCGCATCCTCCAATTTCCTCAGCCAAACTACCCAATATGAACACTTCCAATAAAGACAAACGTACCAAAGAGCAACTGCTCCAGGTCCTCTCCAACGCCCTCACGCAAGAAGAACTGCTGGGCGAAAAAATAAAAACGCTGGAAACACAACTGGCGGCCTGCCAGAAGCAACAGGAAGATGCGCAGGCTGAAATGAGCCAATATGGGGTCTCGGCGTCCAAAGAATCTTTTCGGATTGACTATTACAAAACCAGCGGAAACGGCCGGTTGAAAGGCATCATCGAGCATTTGCCTTCACGGCAAAAAAAGTCCCTGCAAGGGCTGGGCATCAAACACATTGCTCAGTTCGTGGAGCACTTTCTGCCGGATGAGGCCAAACAGCAAAAACAAGGGCCCGCCGCTGTAGAAATGCCCAAAGCAACGCCGCCGGTATTACCCGTCGTCGCTGCCAATGTAAGCGAAACAATAGAAAATGTAGTTGTACAAAGCACAACGCCTTCTACAAATTTAAATCAACTTAGAGCAGAAATGGCGGCGATCAAACGCGCTACCCAACCGCCGATTCAGCAGGCAGAAAGAAAAGTAGCGGGGGAAAACACCCCATCCAGGCTGGCCCAACGCCTGCGTAGCCAGTGGCAAAGCGAACAGCCAAAAACGAAAGAGCAGCTGGTAAATATGCTGCAAGCGGCTGCGAACAACCAAACGAGCCAGGGCCAAACGCCGCAAAAAAACACGGCCCGGCCTGTGGAGAACAAACCTGTACTTCCGCGCGCTGCCGTAGCGGCCCAACCACCAGTTGCTGATCAGTCGCGACTGAGCGAACGGTTACGGGCAGAATTTCGAACAGAACTGCCGAACATCAAGCGACCGTAAGAAGTACTATCAGTCCAATAACCATTAACTGATAACTACTTAATTCAGGGAAAGTACCTGTCGCAGAGCTTCCATATTTTCCGGCTGTGTGCTGGCACCCATGTGCTGAGCGGTGGCACCACCGCGTTTGAGGCGCATTTCTCCGGTCACCCAGTTGTAGCGGCGTTCATAGCCCGAACAATGAGGGCAGCGCCAGGTGATCCAGTCACCATGGCGGTGGCTGGTGCATTGGTGTACATCAGTAGGCAGGTTGGAAAATAGTAGATCGCTCATGGCATAAAATAGCACTTGGATGAAATTATACGGTTTTGGAGTGCTGATTTGGCATATTGGAGCGACAAATCAGGATTATGCTCTGTCCTGTAAGTTTAAATAACCGTGCCACGCCCAAGTTGGTCTATTAATTGGAATTTATTTTATATAAATCCGGTTAACTTTGTTTACGATTACCGTTTTCTGCCATTAACCAAATAAAACCGATTCCCCCATGCCATCTACCAAGGTATTATTATGTGGCACCCATGCGTCACTTTTGCACACATTGCGCATCAGTGGTGGCGGTGCCTTGCGGATTGAACAGGTTCCGCAACCCTTTGTCTTTCAAAAAATTACGGATCAGGACGAGGTCGGTCTGATGGTCGTGCTGGATGAGCAGCAGTCCACAGCTACGACCACCATCATCCGCAACTGGCGTCGGAAAAACCCGGATGTACCGGTCATTGTGGTGACTTCCGACTATTCCGGGGCGACTACCCGGCAGCTCTTCGTCGCGGGTGCGGCGGATGTGATGCCCTTACCCGCCGAGCCGGATCGGGTGCTGGCCTGCTATGAAAACTTCCTGCCGGGATTCGGCCTGTTGGGTCTGCGCAAAAGACGGAAGTCTGTTAAAAAGACTGCCCGCCAGGTGTTGCTGGGGGCGATGGCACCCGGCCTGGTCGCGGCTGGCACGGGCCTCGCCGCTCCGGCACTCGCCGAAATACCCTCGCAGCATCCCGTGGTGCAGCTGCAATCCACCGACTGCCGGGGGTTGATTATGACTTATTTCGGCACTTTCACCGTGCTGCTGCATGGTCAAAAAGTGGAATTGGCGCGGCAAGCCAAATACTTGTTCGCTTATCTGGCCTACTATCAGGGGTCGTCGCTCTCCCGCGATCAACTGGCGCGGGTGTTTTGGCCGGAGAAATACGACTATAATCCGGGAGCCGCCCGCCATAGCCTGAAAGTGGAAATCAATCGTATTCGTAAAGTATTGGGCGAAAGCAATAAGGATCTGATCTGCTTTAAACAAAACTGTTATGGACTGGATAACAGCCAACCGCTCGAATCGGATGTGCTGACTTTCAAGGCTTTACACCAGGCTTTGCAGGAATACTTACGCAAAGACCAGGAAATGCCCGACGAACTATTCCAGAAAGCCATCAGTATTTATAGCGACAATTTTCTGGCGGACTTTCCGGCGGAGAGTTATAACTGGGTGGAAATGGAACGCCAGCGGCTGAGTTCGGTATTCGAGCAAATGGCCGACTTGTACAGCGAGCAATTGTGCCACAAAGGTGAACACTGGAAAGCCGCCGCCTTATGCAACGAAATCCTCTCCCGCGATGCCCGCATGGAGGCCATCCACCGTCGCCTGATGGTGTGTTACGCCCAACTGGGTATGATGAATAAAGTAGAAATGCAATACCGACTGTGCTGCCAAATGATGCAGCAGGAATTTGATGCCCACCCTTCCCCGGAGACGGTGCAAGTGTATCAGCAGTGTAAAGGATGAATAATGGGAATACTGGGGAGGTTGAGATTTGTAGTGCTTAACAAGAAACCATACAGCACAGGTGCGCAATTTGTCTAAATAAAAAATCAGATTTAAGTGGTGGCATGGGTTCTATAAATTTTTTCCTTGAAA
>JANPIV010000006.1:0-63238 GCA_031425155.1 Saprospirales bacterium
ATGTCGCTTGGATACTTCGCCCGTTTGGGCGTACTTTGCATCGTACTCATTACGTGTGGCTTTTATGATTAGACACCACAAAATTCACCGTTTTGAGTACATTTTTTAGCGTTTTTAGGTTTTAAAACAGCTTCTAATAAAGCCAGCGTAGAATAACGGTAATTAAAGAGATAAGATGATCGGCCGCCTTTTTTAAAAGGACCTTCCGACGAGGCATCTATACCCAGAAAACCTAATTGTACTGTATGTTCCCGCTTTTGATTATTACCCGTGCGCATCGCAATATCAAAAACGCCTGACAAAGCATTATTGTACTCAGCAGGAAATGCTCCCGTAAAGAAATCAGAGTTCGCCAGCATTTGACTGCTTAATGCGGTAACGGTGCCGCCGCCCAATGAGTTTAGGTCGCCGAAATGATTCGGATTTGGTATTTCTACACCTTCCATTTTCCATTGCAGAAATTTAGGCGCATTTCCCCTGACAATTATGCCGTTTTCACTAGTATTACTGGCCACACCGGCGAACGAAGACGCTAAACGGGCCGGGTCGTCAAAACCGCCGGCATAACGTTGGGCTTCTTCCACACTCAGCATTCTGGCACTCACCGTAGCCATTGTATTAAGTGGTTGTTCTTTATTGACCCGTGGTTTTATCACTACTTCACTAAGCAAAGTCGTGTTTTCTTTGAGTTGAATGGTCAAAAAGGTTTGTTTTGCAGAAATAACCGTTATTTCACGAAGAATAGCCGGCTCGTAACCCATAAAACTAACCTGCACATCATATCTTCCAACCTGCACATTGGGAATGGTAAAATTCCCCAAGGTGTCAGATATTGTGCCAAGGCTAGGGTCAGTGTGGCGCAAACTTACGGTGGCAAATGCTACCGGAGCATTGGACGCATCATCAATAACGGTCCCACGGATAGTTTGGGTAGGTTGGGCAAACACTTGTATTGTATAAAACACAAGGAGGAAGAAAATAACAGTGTGGATCATTTTTTTAGAAATTAGAAATTAGAAAGTACAAAGGTCTTTCCAACCCTAAATTCCTGCAATACTGATTTATCAGTACTCGGCCGCTCAATCCAAAAGTCCAAATTTGGAAGCAAACATGATCGCTTCAAATGAATTATTTGCCCCCAGTTTTTCTAAAAACCTTTGCCGATGCGTATTTACGGTATGCAAACTGATGGCTAACCTGTTGGAAATTTCCTTACTTAATAAACCATCTTTCACCAGCCTCAAAATTTCTGTTTCTCTTTTGGTTAATTCATACTGTACTTTTTTGGGCACTTCAATCGGGATGATTTTCCCGGTCCTGAAATTTAATAACTGGCTTTTGCTGACTTCCGCTTCGTCCTGATTAGGCGACACATCTACAATATTAAGCGCGAGCCACAGTTGTCCTCTTTGGTCTAATTCCAATATTTGATATTGTTCAATCAAGCGCACGTATCGGTTTTGGGCATTCAACATTCTATATTCATTGATTGATTTATGATTTAACTTTTCATCGCTGGAAAGATTGTTGAATATTTTTAAAACCGAAACGCCACTAATACTCAACTTCTGTGCATCATCCGGATGGATTCTACTGGCAAAAAATTCTTGTCCAGCCTCTTTATAATCGGATGGATCATAGCCCAAAAGCCCGCCGAAATTCGAGGAATAAAAAATAGTTTGCCGTTTGCAAAAATCAAATATTCCGGTTCCGGAATTGCCAATATCAGACAGGGCTTGCAATACAACCGTGTGCTTTTTGACCACCGAGTAGTCTAGAGTTTCTTCGTCAAATTTGAATTGGGTTAAATATTTAAAGAAAATCTCCTCAATACTGTTTTGTTCAGTCATTAGATTTCGCGTTGCCAATTTTGCTTTTTGCTTGTTTGCCCATTTGCTTGTTTACTCCTCATTATCAAAGTACATTTTATAGTACTTCTTTCCTTTATCATCATCAAAACCGCGCTCGATCAGGTCCTGCCGCCCGTGGACGTACAGATGGAAATTCTTGTCTAATTTAATCACACTCTTGAACACCTTGGCCTCTTTTTTTACGGCCTGATTACTGATGTCGAATTTATCTTCCAGCGGCACGGCGTAGGCTTTGGCGTATTCATCGCGGAATTCCTTAAAAGCCTCCTGTTGCTCTTCCTCGGCGAACATCGTTTTTGCAAAATCTTCTATTTCAAATTCGTCATTGTCTTTGAAATAGTCGCCGGAGCGATTGAGCGTATCAATGGTCGCGGTGCGGTCGAGGCCAAATTTGAAAGGTGCTTTTTGGGTAATAAATTCGCTGGCCAGGCTGATGTAGTGCCGCGTATTGAAGTAGTTGTCTTCGATGGGGCGCAGGCGCAGAAATTCGTCTTTCCAGAAGGAGCGTTCGTCCTTTTTGGACACCGTATCAATGGCGCAAACGCGGTAACCCTCCGCCTCGTCTAATTGGAAAATAATGGCCGCCACTTCGGGTTTGCCGGTCGGAATACCTTCGATGACGTTCAGCACGAAAGATTCAGCACTGCGCTCGGTTTTCAAAAAAGAATCCTTGTTTTGCACCTTCCACAGGCCGATGGCATTCACGGGTTCGCCTTGCAGCAGCAGGTCTTCAAAATACGCGACGAAGAACTCGCCGCCCTGTACCTTGGCGTTGTCGCAGTGCTGATAGAGCAGTTGCGCGAGTTGGGCCGCCTCCGTGGAGAGCGTCTCCGGGTCTTGAAAAATGGCCATACACCGTTGATAGACAAGGTGATTGCTCACATCCTCTTCGTGGTGGAAATAAAAATATTCTTCGGATTTCTCGAACGGTTTGAGGAAGGCAGGGATGAGCAGTTCCTCGGCCACATCGTGCAGGGGCACCAGGGTTTGCTTCGGGATGACGACGCCTTCGTAGCGGTTTTTGTTGCCCACCCAGGTGGCCGCAAAACGGCTGAGGCGGGTCGTGGAAAAATCAAGCATCGGGGAAGTTATGAGTTATGAGTTATGAGTTATGAACTTGCAGCGACAAAAGTACCGCTCAATGGGTTCTTCTATTTTGAAAAACACAAATAGTTTTCCACAATAGCGGCCTATAACTCATAACTCATAACTCATAACTCTTTTGCGTTTCGCTATCAACACCCGTTTCCTGCTGCCCACCCGCCTCGAAGGCTTTGGCTGGTACACCCACGAGATCGCTCAGCGGCTGGTGACGCAGCACCCGAACGATGAATTTCTGTTCCTGTTCGACCGGCCTTTCGATTCCCGGTTTGTGTATGCGCCCAACGTGACGCCGCTGGCCCTGTTTCCGCCCGCCCGGCATCCATTGTTGTGGTGGTTATGGTTTGAAATGAGTGTGCCGAAGGCCCTGCACAAATGGAGGGCGGACGTGTTTTTTTCGCCCGATTCTTACCTCAGCCTGACGGCAAAAACGCCGACGGTGATGACGGTCCATGACCTCGCGCCACTGCACCAGCCGGAGGGTATTCCCTGGCTGATTCGCAAATATTATCAGCATTATTTGCCAAAATTCCTGCATCGCGCCGATCATATTTTAACGGTATCAGAGTATGTGCGGCAGGATATTGCCGAGACGGGCGGCGTGGATCTGTCCCGCATTTCGGTGGCTTACAATGGTTGTCGGGAGGGTTTTGTACCGTTGCAAGCAGCAGAAAAACAATTGGTTAGGGATAAATACGCCGGAGGGCAGGCCTACTTTTTCTACACGGGCGCGATTCATCCGCGCAAAAATATTCCCCGGCTGATTCGGGCTTTCGATCAATTCAAAACTCGTACGGGCGCGCCAGTAAAATTGCTGTTGGCGGGTCGCATGGCCTGGCAGACCGGCGAGGTTACGACGACTTACGAACAGGCGTTGCACCGTGCCGATATTCATTTTCTGGGCTACGTGACCGAAGCGGAACTGTTTCGCCTGACTGCCGCCGCGCTGGCTTTGACCTACGTCTCATTGAGCGAAGGTTTTGGTCTGCCGATGCTGGAAGCGATGCACACCGATACGCCGGTGCTGGCCGCCCGCGCCACCTGTCTGCCGGAAATAGCAGGCGACGCAGCCTTGCTGGTGGACCCTTTTTCCGAAACGGCGATGGCGGAAGGGCTGGAAAAAATCTGGCGCGATCCGGCTTTCGCCCAAACCCTGGTGGAGCATGGCCGCCGCCAACGGGAGAAGTTTAGTTGGGAGGTAGCGGCAGCGCATATTTATGAAATGCTGGTCCAAACTGCCCAAAAAGGGGAACGAAAAAGTTAATTTTCCACACTCCGAAGTTGCGTGGCACAAAATTATAGGGGTATTTTGAAAAACGGACTTTTTCAAAGATGCCTAACCAACTTTCTACACTGGAACGCCCAGCTCTGCCCCTCTACATCAAACTTTCGCACATTTCGATCATCCTTTTGTCGGTCTTCTTTGTGCTGTACATTGGTAAGGCGATTGTAGTGCCGCTGCTGTATGCCACGGTGTACGCTATTGTACTCAACCCACTGGTGAATTACGTCCATAGCAAGGGCGTAAACCGGGTACTCTCCATTATCCTGGTATTAACGGTAGCCTTTGCTGTGGTAGCGATGATGATCTATTTGCTCTCTATGCAAATCGGTACTTTTCTGGATACATTGCCAGTCTTCAAGGAGCGATTCGCGATGGTTTTTCGGCAGGGTTTGGGTTGGGTAGCCGAAACTTTTAATGTAAAATCGGCAGAATTAAAAGAAGGCGTGGAACAAATGAAAGACAATGGTATGGGCAATATCGGGCGGGTGATCGCTGCGATCGGTGGCGTTTTTGTGGTGGTTTTTCTATTGCCGGTCTATATATTTATGATTCTGTTTTACAAACCCCTTTTACTGGATTTTATCGGCCAGTTATTTGCGAGAGAAAAGCATGAAATGGTGGTGGAAGTATTGAGCCAGACCAAGGTGCTCATCCAGAGTTATCTGGTTGGATTATTAGTAGAAGCCTCTATTGTGGCGGTGATGAATGCTGCAGTATTGCTGGCCCTGGGTGTGCAGTATGCGGTATTATTAGGTATCATTGGGGCATTGCTGAATATCATTCCTTATATCGGCGGCATCATTGCGATGGGTTTGGCCTTGCTGGTGGCCCTGACCACTATGGAACCGATCTATGTGGTCTATGTATTTGTGGCATATAGTCTGGTGCAATTCATTGATAATAACGTGATTGTACCCAGAATTGTGGCTTCCAAAGTAAAGATAAATGCACTGGTTTCTATTGTAGTGGTCCTGCTGGGTGGCGCGCTCTGGGGCATTGCGGGCATGTTTTTAGCGATCCCGCTGACGGCTATTACCAAAGTTATTCTGGATCGTATAGAGGCATTGAAGCCTTTCGGATTTTTATTGGGCGATAGTATGCCTCCCATCGGGAAGGATATTTTTTATTTCAAACCAAAACGCAAACGAGCAGTGAAAACGCCGGAATAACCACAGCCGAACGGGGTTCGGCTTTACGGCAGGAGAGCGAATAAAAGGTAATGAAATGCAGGTAATAACTACCTTACCCGACTTTTCATACTAACTACTTCTCCGTTATGACCGAACGTACCGCCCTGCCGTTTTACGTCAGGATTTCGCACATTTCGATTTGCCTGCTATCGCTGTTCTTTGTGCTGTATATCGGCAAAGACATCGTGGTACCGCTCTTGTACGCCACCGTGTTTGCCATTTTGCTCAATCCGGCGGTCAATTACCTGTACCTGCGGGGCGTGAATCGCGTTCTGGCTATTTTTCTGGTGTTGCTGGTCGCGTTTCTGCTGGTCGCAATCCTGATCTATTTCATCTCGGCACAAATGGCGATGTTCAGCGAAACTTTGCCGCAATTCAAGGCAAGGTTTACGGAATTGTTTCGCGATGGACTGGCCTGGGTATCGCATACTTTTAATATAAAAACTTCCCAGATCAACGCCGGTATAGAGCAAATGAAAGACGAGGGATTGAGCAATAGCACCTCAGTAATCGGGCAGGCATTGAGCACCGTCGGTGGGGTATTTGTAGTTGTTTTTCTATTGCCGGTGTATATTTTTATGATCTTGCTGTATAAACCGCTATTACTGGATTTTATTGGTCAATTATTTACCAGCGACAAACACAGTACGGTAGTAGAAGTACTGAGCGAAACCAAGATATTGATTCAAAGTTACCTGGTCGGTCTATTGCTGGAAGCGAGTATTGTGGCGGCGCTTAATTCTACGGCTTTATTAGTGCTGGGCATTCAATATGCCGTTTTATTGGGCATTGTCGGCGCACTCCTCAACGTCATTCCTTATATCGGCGGACTGATTGCCATTGCCATGCCCATGCTGGTGGCACTGGCCACGAAGGAACCCATCTACGCGCTATTTGTATTCGGGGCTTATATTCTGGTGCAATTTATTGATAATAACTTTATTGTACCCAGAGTGGTGGCCTCCAAAGTGAAGATCAATGCGCTGGTCTCCATCATTGTCGTGCTGCTGGGCAACGCTTTGTGGGGCATTGCCGGCATGTTTCTGGCTATTCCGCTGACGGCTATTGTCAAAGTCGTGCTGGATCGGGTGGAGCCGCTCAAACCTTTCGGTTTTCTGCTGGGCGATAATATGCCGCCGATTGGTAAAAATGTCTTCCAATTTCGGAAACCGAGAAAGAAAGCGGTGAAATGAGTGCGGAATACTGTGCGAGACGTCCACCAGGATGCATTCCGCGATGTGGACGGATTTCTACGCAATGACAAAAGAGACGTGTTCTGTGACGTAGTGTACACCGCTTTTATCATTCCCGATAAACCGGGACAGGCTTTGACGAGAACCGTCCACGTCGCTACTGTGACGTGGACGGGTTCCGTCAGAATGACAAAAGCGGCGTGTTCTACGACGTGGTGTACGCCGCTTTTGTCATTTTTGCTCATTTGCTTTTTTGCCCTTTTATTTCAGTCCTTCTTTTTCAATTTCTCCGCTTCCTCGTGTAGTTTGCGCAAATCCTCTTCCGCTTTGGCAATATCACTTTGCAACTGCGTCAGGCGCTTGGTGGCTTCTTCCGATTTGCGATTTTCTTCGATGACGCGTTGGGCAGCGTCTGCGCGGGCTTTGGCAACGTCGGCGGCACCTTGTGCTTTGGCCTCGGCGATGGCCTGGGCTTCGCTCTCACGGGTGGCGGCGACATTGGCGGCGGATTCCTGTTTGGTTTTATAGACCACTTCCGTGGCTTCTTTTTGGGCGGCCTGGATGTCATCCAGCGATTTCTTGCGGGCTTCTTCCACGTTGGCGGCGTACTGGCGGGTTTTGTCCTCGCCATCCTTGCGGGCGGTGGCGACGGCGGTGGCGACTTGCTGGCGGGTATCTTCGATTTCGGTACGGGCACGCTCCTGCGCATCGGCGACTTCTTTGGCGAAAGCCGTCTTTTTGTCGTCGGCCTCTTTTTTGGCCTGCGCAATGACTTGCAGGGCATTTTGCTTGGCGGTGGCGACTTCTTTGGCGGAACTTTCGCGGGCGGCAGCGACCTGATCGGCGGCGTCCTGTTTAGCTTTGCCAATCGCCTCAGCGGCTTCCTGACGGGCGCGGGCGGCGTTTTCTTTGACCGTTTTTATTTCCTCGGCGGCTTTCTGCGTAGTGGCACCCACTTCCTGCGCGGCTTTCTGACGGGCTTCGGAGACTTCATTGCCCAGTCGCTGACGCTCGGCAGCACCGAACTCGCGGGCCGCGCGGACGCTATCAGCTTCCACGGATTTGGTCTGCGCAATGGCCTGTGCGCTCTGGCGTTTGGCCTCGGCGACGGCGTTGGCACTTTCCTGCTGGGCGCGAACCTGGGCTTCGCGGGCGGCAGCGACTTCGTTGGCGGCTTTTTCGCGGGCAGCAGCGATTTCGGCAGCAGCTTTTTCGCGCGACATGCCGACTTCAGCGGCAGTAGCGGTCACCGTTTCCTGTTGTTTTTTACGGGCTTCTACCACGGCGGCAGCGGCCTCAGCCTGGATTTGCTTGACTTTTTCATCGGCGGTTTGCTTGGAAGTAGCCACCTCTCCGGCGTATTGTTTTTGAGCATCGTCGGCTTTGCGGTTGGCTTCCAATACGCGGTTTCTGGCCTCTTCCTGGGCCTTTTGTACCTCCTGCTGACTGCGGGTACGGGCGGCGGCCACTTCATCGGCGGCCTGCTGTTTTATTTTGGCTTCTTGCTCTTTGGCGGCGGCTACGGTTTTGGTCAGTTCGGCCTGAATGCGTGTCAGTTCGTCCTGGGCCTTTTGGCGGGACTCCAGGATCTGCGTGGAAATAGAGTCGCGCTGGGCTTTAGCGCGCGCCTGTGCCGCTGCAATGGCGTGGGTGGACTCCTCCTGAATCTGCTGCACGGTTTGCGCCGCTTTTTCTTTACTGTCAATGACCGTTTTGGCGATATTGGCCTTTTCTGCCTCGGCTTTCTGCTGCTGATCGGCGACCTGGGCTTGGGTGCGCTGGATTTCTTCGGCGGCACGTTTGCGGGAATCGGCGACTTCTACGGCACTGGCTTCTTTTTGTTTGGCCATGTTCTCGCGCAGATCGGCCAGTTCGTTGGCATTGTTTTGCTGCACCAGGGCTTTTTCTTCGGCACCCTTCCGGCGGGTCTCAGCGACTTCAAAAGCTTGTTTCTGTTTTTCCAGCACGGCATTCTCGCGAATTTGGGCTATTTGTTCAGCCGTTTCCTCGCGAATTTTCAGAATTTGCTCGGTGGCGGTTTTTTTGGTGTCCACTACGTCTTCAGCGGTTTTGTTGGTCTCCGTTTTGGCGCGTTCGCGGGCATCGGCCACCAGGCGGGTGCTCTCTTCGCGGATGCGTTTCAGTTCGTCTTCGGCATTGGTGCGGGCACTGGATATTTCGTCGGCATACTGGAGTTTCGCCTGATCGAGTTTTTCCTTAATGGCGACCAACTCTTTGGCGGCATTATCACGGGCTTTTTGCACCTCTTCGGCGGAAGTCACGCGGGCGCGCTGAATGTCTTCCCCGGCCTGGCGGCGGGCTTCTTCCACGCTCTGTGCGATCTTGGAGACTTCGGTCTCCGCCTTGGTACGGCTATCGGTCACGTAGGCTTTGGCCTCGGCTTTTGATTTTTCGATCTCCACCAGGCTGGTTCTGCGGGCTTCGAGCACCTCATTGGCGTACTCCAGTTTTTTCTGGTTGGCGGCTTCGCGGGCGGCGGCGACATCGGCTTGCAACTGGCCTTTGATGGCTTCGGCGCGATCTTTTTCGGCTTTGATCTCGGCCCGCAGCGTCTCTTTGGTTTTTTCCAGTTCGGCCCGCAGATTGGTCACCTCATTATCGCTGGTGGCACTGCCTCCGCCGGTGGTAGTGGTGCCGGAGGGTTTTTTACCCGGCGTGGCCGTTGTTGAACCGCCCGTTTCGCTTTTTTTGGCTACGGCTGCTCCGGGTACATTGATGACCGCGGTCGGATCGAGGGTAGAATAAAAGCAGGTCGCCAGGTTTTTAAATTCATTTTGCAGACCGGGATTGGTCGTGAATTTATGTTTTTGGCGATCCACAAAATTGATGAAATTGATCCCGTTGAGGGGCGTTTCGGCCAGCCACTTCACCGCATCCATATCCAGGCGGAGGTTGTTGCGGTGGGTGGGCACAGCACCGGGGAGCAGCTCATCCATGCCGACAAAGCGGTAGGCCTGCTCCTTGCCATTGACATCCACGAAAACGACCTGGTCATCCTGGTTGAATTCGATGCCACCCACCGAGGTCATGCGCCCGAAAACGCCTTTTTCGTTGGTGAAAAATTCGATGGAGTAGTTGTAGCTGCCGCGGACCACCACCGTGAGCGATGCCGTGCTGACGATCTGAATATTGTTGACCTTCTTGTTTTCTTTGACCAGTGTACCACAGTCTTGCGAAAACGAAACAGCAATATGGAAAAAACTGAAAAGAATGACCGGCAATAAATGACGAACGGAGAAGTGCATAACGAGAGGAGAAGGAAGGTGTTTGACGAAAGCAAAGTTCGGTTAGGCGCGGCAATTTATACTTTTTTTGCGCCTTCCAAAGCTAGGATGTTGCTTTACCTGGTTCGGTTGCCCAAATTTTCTTTCTCCAAACAAGGGTCTTACTGCCAAAAGCCACTCTTTTCGATTTTAATCTTCCAATACAAAGCGATGAAACTGTTCGATTTCGGTGCCGCGGTTGTCAATTGCCCAGATGCGAAATTCGATTACATCACCGGGTTGGAGTGTGCCGGGGCCGGGCAAGGTTAATTCGTCAATAAATACCTCGGCATCCAGTGTGACGCCGTTGCTGTTCGTCCGTTCGTCGCCTTTCAGTACGCCGACGAAATGCCCGTTCACGCTATAGGAAAATTCCCATTCGGTGATGAACTGATCGTTGTGATCGGGGTCGGTCGTATTTATTTGTACCAGAAACTGGAGAGCATCGCCGGGCGTTTGGGTGCCGGAATTATCGTCGTCGTACCACCGCACATCGAAGCGTTCGAGATCGAGTGCATAAGGGTCTTTATCGCAGCTGGTGGTCAGAAATAGTACGCAGGTAAACAGGAGGAAGAGGATGTTTTTCATGTTGTTCTCAAATTTGAGGCAAACCTATGGCGGGGCAGGGTAGTGCGCAAGGGGAAAGCACGGGTTTAAAAGCGATTTAACCTCTTTGGGATGGTTGGTTAATGGTTTTAACTATGTTCATCACGGGTGCATTTCAAACTTTCGCGCCCATCTAAACCTGTAAGGTTTCAAAAACCTTACAAGTTTGGCGAAAACGAAGATTTGGAACGCACCCTTCATACCTTTCCCTATTGCTCTCCTAACTCTTTGAGCCGGTTTTTCGCTTCTTCATACATAGGCGTGATGAGCAGTGCTTTTTTATAAAATCGAATAGCATCTTCTTTTTTATTTAGAGCAAGATAAATATTAGCCATCGTTACCAGGATTAAATCTTTATTGGGAAACTCTGCAACATTGTTTTCCGAAATAACTCTGGCTTCCTCGTATCTTTTTAAAGTGAGTAACTGTTGGGCCAGGAAATTCATAGAAATCCAGTCCGCATAGTAATGTGCTGAATCGGCCTTCATTTTTTTGTATTCACCAAGTGCCTTTTCGGCACCTGATTGTTCGATATAAGTTTCCATCTTTTTATGTACCGGTTGCTTTAAGGTCACCGGCTTATTGTACAATACTTTGTATAAATTAGTAGTGATACCGAAGAAATCGGTGGGCGAACTGTTGCATAATATGACTACTAGACTATTGGTAGCAGGCACTCTGCGGATAAAAGAAATAAATCCATCGGTCATGCCCAGGTGAAAATTGGAAGCCACACTATCCGTACGGGTATATTTGAATTGTTTATTGAACCATCCGTATCCATATTGGGCGGGGGCAATGCCGGGCGTAAACATTTCCGCCGTCAGTTCTTTATTCAATAAAGTGTTGTTGGCTAAGGCAATATGGAATTTAAAAAGGTCTTCCACGGTGGAATAGAGGTCGCCGGTACCCATCGTATTAGATTGATCCCTGAAATCCGCAGACGTGTAACCCCCAAAACTATAATCATAACCAGTGGCCCGGTTCGGGACAATTTGGGTGTGATAATAAGAACCGGAATTGTTCATGCCCAGTTTTTTAAAAATGTCTTCCGTCATAAGTTGCGCATACGACTTTTTAGTGACCTTTTCCATCATATAACCCAACGTAAAGTAGCCCCAACTACTGTACGCATAGTGGCTGCCGGGCATAAAAGCCAGTGAGGAATCTATAAATACTTTTAAATAATCTTCCCTGGTAAAATTCTGACGACTTATTCTGGGAAAAAAGTCTTTTATAATATCGTAATTGGGCAGACCAGAGGTATGATTGAGCAATTGTCTTATGGTTACTTTGGCAGCAGGTTTGTTTTTAAATTCGGGTAAATAATATGCTATTGTACTGTCTAAATTAATCAGACCCTTTTGTACTTGTAACAGCATTAAAGTAGCCGTCAAAGGCTTGGAAACCGAGCCGATCATGAACCTGGTGTCGGTCTTATTCGGAATATTCCATTCCCGGTTGGCTAAGCCAAAAGCATCCTGATAAATAATCTTTCCATTTTCAGCCACCAATACCGTCCCGTCGAACATGTTATAGTGATGATAGGTCTTCATTATGTCGGACAACTTTTTCTTTTTGTCCTGCGCAAACCCGGTCTGTCCAATAAAAAGACCGGTCATCAGGAGGATGATTGTTTTTGCATACATAGTCTGGTTAGTTATGGATGTTAAGCACAGATTACAAAGCGACGTTTACGAAACTCTTAAAAGTTTCGCAAACAGGTGGAGTGTGTGGCGTTTGCGAAACCTCCAAAGGTTTCGTAAACGTATTCCGTGTGTAACATCAGTTAGCTATTGGTTATCAGTTAACTGATTATGGGTGTGGTAATCAGGCTCTTTCCCACGAATATAGGCAGGTTTTTATAAAAATCAAGGAGCCATCCCGGACTTTCGGAATGGCTCCTTGTTATTCAAGAAAATATGGTTGGAAAATTAGTTTTGCACCACGATTTTTTCAAAAGAATAGCCCACCTGCAAGGTGTAAATACCGGTCGGCAATTTGCTGACATTCAAACTGTTATTACCTTTTTTGAGCGTCATGGAATGCAGCAGTTGTCCCATCGGGCTGAACAATTGCACGGCGATTTCTTCCTCCGTATTTTCAGGCAAAAACACCGTCAGTTCGCCGTTAGAAACGGGATTGGGGAAGACGCGCACCGTTCCAAGCTTTGGCAGATATATACTCACCACTTTCGATATCTCCTCCCGGCCATTTAAATCCATTTGCCGCAGGCGGTAATAGAGTCCTTCTTGCGTCCTACCGTGAGAGGGGAACAGTGGTTTTTCATCCAGAAAAGAATAGTCTTGCGCTTCGGTATGCGTGCCTTTACCCGACACGAAACCAATGTCCGTCCAACGCAGACCATCATTGCTACGCTCGACGTGGAAGCCCGCGTTGTTTTGCTCGGAAGCGGTTTGCCATTCCAACAAGACGCCATTCCCTTGTTGCTTTCCGCTGAAACGAAGGAGGGTGACCGGCAGTACGGTCGCGCAGGCCGCTCCCGAGGCCATATCTCCGGTGATGGTCCAGGATTTAGTAACATCCAGGTCAGTGCGGGCCGCCACAGCACTGGTGCCATACTGTCGACCAGTGGCACCCAGTGTGCGACCGTTCGGCGTGTTGGGATTGGCACTCCAACCAATCAGGGTGGCGCTGTAATGGTCGCAATCCATACCGCTGTTGTCCAACATCGTTGACAAATCAACCGATGCATTCAAGGTCCAGTTGCCGATAGACTGGTTGAAGGCGGTGGCATTGTTAAACATAAAACTCATGTCGCTCACGGTCGTCGTGTTCCAGTTGCCGATGGGCTGGTTGAAGTTGGCGGCATCGAGAAACATATCACTCATATCAGTCACGGCGGCCGTGTTCCAGTTGCCGATGGACTGGTTGAAGGCATCGGCACTGCTAAACATAATGCTCATATCAGTCACGGCGCCCGTATTCCAGTTGCCGATGGGCTGGTTAAAGGCGTTGGCACCGCTAAACATACCGCCCATATTGGTCACGGCGGCCGTGTTCCAGGTGCCAATGGGTTGATTAAAGGCATTGACCCCGGTAAACATACCGCCCATATTGGTCACGGCGGTCGTGTTCCAGGTGTCAATAGGCTGGTTAAAGGCGTTGGCAAGGGCAAACATAAAACTCATATTGGTCACGGCGGCTGTGTTCCAGTTGCCGATGGGCTGGTTAAAGGCGCTGGCCTCGAAAAACATGTTACTCATGTTAGTCACGGTGGCGGTGTTCCAGCTGCCGATGTTGGCCGGGCCGTTCAGGCTGGAACATGACCTAAACATTTGTCCCATGTTTGTCACTCCACTTAGATTGGGCAGGTCCATGGCACTGATGTTCAGGTTGGAACAGCCCGTGAAAGCACTGTTCATAGTCGTCCAGGCTATATCCCCCCACTGCCCGACATTGAGCAGCTTTCGACGGTCTCCGCCGCCGTTGAAAAATATCCTCGGGAAAGTGCCTCTAATCCGAATGGTATAAGTGCCCGCCACGCCAAAATTATGGTTCACGTTGCCAGTAAGGCCGCTCTGATCATAGCTGCCGTTATTGTCCCAGTCCACTTCGTAATTGTACCCGGCACCGATGGTCGGAATGGTGATGGAGGTACTGTTTGAAGTGCCCAGGTTGTCGGTTTTCCAGGTGGTGATGAAGGGCTGTTGGGCGTAGGCGGCGGTGGTGCCGAAACAGCTTATAAACAACAGCATTACTCGCAGCAAAGGATGTTTTGCAAAAGAAATGGCGGTATTTTTTTGGGGGAAAAGTAGCGGTGACTGCATAATATTTTATTTAAAAAATGAAGGATGGAAACGGATAATAAAGTTTAGAACACGCCCCTTTTGTCATTCTCACGGTTCCCAAAGGGATGACAACGAGGCGTGTTCCTAAAGCGCGGAGAGATCAGTGCTGTACCACGATTTTTTCAACAGCACTTTCATTGCCGCGTACCATCTGTAAAGTATAGACCCCGGTTGGTAAGTCTTTTATATACAGTAAATTAGTGCCGCTACTAATTATCATGGAACGCACTACTTGTCCCGTCGGGCTGAACAATTGCATGGCGATTTCTTCCTCCGTATTTTCCGACAAAAACACCGTCAGTTCGCCATTGGAAACGGGATTCGGAAATACGCGCAGCGTACCGACCGTTTGCAACTCCATACTTACCACTTTCGATACCTCTTCCTTGCCATTGAAATCCATTTGCCGTAGGCGGTAGTAGTTCTTTCCAGAAAATGGTTTTTCGTCTAAAAAAGAATAATGCTGCTCTGCGGTCGTGCCTTTGCCAGCCACAAAACCAATGTCCGTCCAGCGCAGACCGTCCTCGCTGCGCTCCACATAAAAGCCCTGATTGTTTTGCTCGGAAGCAGTTTGCCATTCCAGTAAAATGCCATTCCCTTGTTGCTTTCCGCTGAAATTAAGCAGGGTCGTCGGCAGCACCACGGCTGAGCAATCCGTTCCCGAGGCGACATCCCCGTTGATGCCCCAGCCTTTGTTGCCCAGGTTGATGCGGGCGGCCACCGTGTTGGTGCCATACTGTCGGCCGGTAGCACGCAGAAAGCGACCGTTTGGCGTAGCGGGATTGTCACTCCAGCCAATGAGCGTAGCACTGTAATGGTCGCAATCCATACCATTGGTGCTCAGCATATCAAGTAAATCAACCGTTGCATTTAAAGTCCAGGTGCCGAGCGACTGGTTAAAGGCGAAGGCCTGGTAGAACATGTTGCCCATCTTGGTCACTTTGGTTGTGTTCCAGTTGGCGAGAGACTGGTTGAAGGTGTTGGTGCTTTGAAACAGGGCTTCCATATTGGTCACTTTGGCCGTGTTCCAGTTGCCGATGGGCTGGTCAAATGCGATGGCAAATGAAAACAGATTGCCCATATTGGTTACGTTGCCGACGTTCCAGTTGGCGAGGGGCTGGTTGAAGGCAGAAGCAGATTGAAACATGGCTTGCATATTGGTCACGCTGGCCGTGTTCCAGGTGCCGATAGGCTGGTTAAAGGAGGTAGCACCGTCGAACAAAAAGCTCATATTGGTCACGGCGGCTGTGTTCCAGGTGCCAATGGGCTGGTTGAAAGCAACGGCATTGCCAAACATAACCGACATAGTGGTCACGTTGGCGGTGTTCCAGCTACCCATGTTAGCAGGGCCATTCAGGACGGTACATCCTCTGAACATCTGTAACATATCGGTCACTCCGGTTAGATTCGGTAGATCGGTGGCGGTGATGTTCAGGTTGCTGCAACCATGAAAAGCAGTGTTCATAGTAGTCCAGGTGATGTCTCCCCATTGGCTGATATTGAGCAGTTTTTGGCGGTCGCCGGTATTATTGAAATATATTCTGGGAAAAGTGCCGCGCAATTGAATAGTGTAAGTACCCGCCACGCCAAAGTCGTGGGTCACATTGCCGGTGATGCCGCTCTGGTCGTAGGTGCCGTCATTGTTCCAGTCCACTTCATAGTTGTAGCCCGGCCCCCCCGTCGGGATGGTGATAGAAGTGCTATTGGAGCTACCTGGATTGTCCGTTTTCCAGGTGGTGATGAAGGGTAGTTGGGCATGGGCAGCGGTAGTAGCCAAAAAGGCTATGCACAACAGCATTACTCGCAGGAGAGAATGTTTTGTAAAAGAAATGGCGGTGTTTTTTTTGGGAAAAAGTGGCAGTGACTGCATAATATTTTATTTAAAAAATGAAGATTGGAAACGGATAATAAAGTTTAGAACACGCCCCTTTTGTCATTATGACGGAAACCGTCCACATCGCGGCGTGTGTCACGAAGTGTTCCGAGATGTGGACGGTTCCCAAACGGATGACAACGAGGCGTGTTCCTAAAAGCGCGAAGACATCAGTGCTGCACCACGATTTTTTCAACAGCCCTTTCATGGCCGCGTACCATCTGTAAAGTATAAACCCCAGTTGGTAAGTCTTTGATATACAGTAAATTAGTGCCGCTGCTAATTATCATGGAACGCACTACTTGTCCCATCGGGCTGAACAATTGCACAGCGATTTCTTCCTCCGTATTTTCCGACAAAAACACCGTCAGTTCGCCATTGGAAACGGGATTCGGAAATACGCGTACCGTTCCGGCGTTTTTTAGTTCTATAATCACCACTTTTGACATTTCTTCTTTGCCATCGAAGTTTATCTGCCTTAGCTGGTAGTAATCTCTTCCTGTCAGTGGTTTTTCGTCCAAAAAGGAATAGTTCTGTGCTTCGGTGGTCGTGCCTTTGCCAGCCACAAACCCAATGTCCGTCCAACGCAGACCGTCACTACTGCGCTCGATGTGGAAGCCCGCATTATGTTGCTCGCTGGCGGTGGTCCATTCCAGCAGCACCGCATTGTCCACTTCTTTTGCCGTGAAACGGACCAATTCGACCGGCAGCACCAGCGGCGTGGTGACGGTTACCCGAACCATGTTCCCGCCGGGGTAGCTCAGGCTGACGGCGGTTACGTTCCCGGCTCCGGTATTGCTGAAAGAAACATTGGCTGGAAAAGTAAAGCTCCCGCTCACCGCCGTGCTGGCCGTCAGAATGTCGAACGTGGTCCCGTTGCCTGCCGCGTAACCGAACACCAGATTCAACAGGGAGGATGCGCCCAGAGTGGCCGTACCCGTCACCGCCACCTGATCGAAATCAGTGCCGGCCACGCCAGCACCGTTCACTTCGATGGCCAGGATACTGTTGCTGAAGTCTTCACTGGCATTGAAAGTCATCTTGCCAGGCGAATAACCCGGTGCCAGCGTACCGCCAGCGTTGATAAAATTAGCGGCGGCGATGCTACCTCGGCCTTTAAAAATGCCCCCCGTACTGTTACTGATCGTTCCGCTATTAGCGGTCACCAGGTTGGTCGTCGCCACCTGCGCTCCAATCGTAATAGTGGCCTGGTTAGTGAAGGTGCCGGAAAGGTTGAATAGCCCGGCAATGGCGGCACGATCAATATTGATCTGCCCGCCGGTGTTGTTGAAAGTCACGTCATTTCGAAGGCCAAAATTGCCCACACTGGCCGTCGCGCCAATGGTGATGGCGGCCTGGTTAGTGAAGGTGCCGGCATCGTTGAAAAGCCCGAATACGGTGACATTATCTATCCTGATTTGCCCCCCAGCATTATTGTCAAAATTACCCAGGTTTTCCAGGCCGGTACTGCCCACGCTGGCCGTAGCACCGATAGTGATCATAGTCTGATTCGTAAAATTCCCTACGTTCGAAATTCCGGACGAGGTGGCGTTGTTAATCGTGATTTGCCCGCTGGTATTGTTGAAAGTAGCAGAACCTTCATTTATAATACCTACCTTCCCCACACTGGCTGTAGCGCCCATGGTAATAGCGGCCAGGTTGGTGAAGGTACCGGAAACGTTCCGAATTCCGCTCTCCGTGCTCCGGTCAATATTGATTTGCCCGCCGGGGTTATTGTTGAAAATGCCATGATTGTTGAGGCCATAAACTCCCCCACTGACCGCAGTGCCAATAGTGATGGTCCCGCTGTTGTTTACGGTGCCCTGGTTTAAGATGCCTTGCACAGTGGCGCCATCAATCGTCAGCGTACCGGCAGACGTGATGGTGAGCACCCCACCACTTTGTACGGTGACCGACTGGGCGACCGCCCCGGCCGTGCTGAGGGTAGGATCGTTGGCCACGTTGGGGATGGTCACATTATCAGCGGCATCGGGTATGCCGGCTGACCAGTTGGCGGCATTGTTCCAGTCGGTGCCGGCACTGCCGTCCCAGGTGGTTTGGGAAAACAGACTGCCTGTCGCCAGCACTAACATCGGCAGCCACCCTAAAAAGTGCCTGGCTATAGATGACGGGTGAATGAGCTTTTGGGAGCAGAAGCGTAGTTTTGGTTGCATTATTTTTCAATTTTATAAGTGAAGACTGTAATCCATCGAAGTCCATCCGCGCAGTCCACGCCCCTCTAAAGGCTATGAATTCTGATAAATAGGGAGATGGAGTAAAAGTGTGGCTAAACCAGCGCAGACAGGGTATCTGCTGGTTACATAATGGTATCTTGTTGTTACATTTTGGGCAACAAGGAAGCTATGTGACAAATTTTTTAAGATGATTGAACCAGGTGCCTGAAATTTTATAAAAAAACAAGGAGCCCAACCGCGATGGTTGGGCTCCTTGCTGCACATGAAAACATGGTTGAATAAATCAGTTTTGCACCACGATTTTTTCAAAAACATGGCCCACCTGCAAGGTGTAAATGCCGGTCGGCAATTTGCTGACATTCAAACTGTTATTGCCCTTTTTGAGCGTCATGGAACGCACCAGCTGGCCCATCGGGTTGAACAATTGCACGGCGATTTCCTCCTCCGTATTTTCAGACAAAAACACCGTCAGTTCGCCATTGGAAACGGGATTCGGGAAGACGCGTATCGTTCCGGCGTTTTTTAGTTCTATGCTCACCACGTTCGACACTTCTTCTTTGCCATTGAAGTTTATCTGTCTTAGCTGGTAGTAATTTCTTCCTGTCAGCGGTTTTTCATCCAGAAAGAAATAGTTCTGTGCTTCGTTGGTCGTGCCTTTGCCCGCTACAAAACCAATCTCCGTCCAGCGCAGACCGTCCGCGCTGCGCTTTACGTAAAAGCCCTGATTATTTTCCTCAGCAGCAGTTTGCCATTCCAACAAGACGCCATTCCCTTGTGGTTTTCCGCTGAAACGAAGGAGGGTGACCGGCAGTACGGTCGCGCAAGCCGCTCCCGAGGCCACATCTCCGGTAATAGTCCAGGTTTTGATCGTGGTCAGGTTGGTGCGGGCGGCCACGGCACTGGTGCCATACTGCCTGCTGGTGGCACCCAGCGAGCGGCTGTTTGGCGTGGCAGGGTTGTCGCTCCAGCCGAGCAGGGTAGCGCTGTAATAGTCGCAATCCATACCGCTGTTGTCCAGCATAGTTGACAAATCAACCGCTGCATTCAAGGTCCAATTACCGATGGACTGGTTAAAGGCGGTGGCCAAGTAAAACATAAAAGACATATCGGTCACGGCGGCCGTGTTCCAGATGCCGATAGGCTGGTTAAAGGCGGTAGTAAAGCTGAACATACCGCCCATATTGGTCACGTTGGCCGTGTTCCAGGTGCCAATGGGCTGGTTAAAGGCGGGGGCACCGTTAAACATATTGCCCATATCTGTCACGGCGGCCGTGTTCCAAGTGCCGATAGGCTGGTTAAAGGCGGTGGCCAAATAAAACCTAAAACTCATATTAGTCACGGCGGCTGTGTTCCAATTCCCGATCGGCTGATTGAAAGCATGGGCGTCCCAAAACATACCGCCCATATTGGTCACGTTGGCCGTGTTCCAAGTGCCAATGGGCTGGTTAAAGGCGGTGGCCAAATAAAACATAAAACTCATATTGTTCACGTTGGCCGTGTTCCAAGTGCCGATAGGCTGGTCAAAGGCGGCGGCATCGATAAACATACTGCCCATGTCGGTCACGTTGGCCGTATTCCAGTTGCCGATGGGCTGATTGAAGGCGGTGGCACCGTTAAACATATTGCCCATATTAGTCATGGCCGCCGTGTTCCAGTTGCCAATGTTGGTTGGTCCGTTCAGACTGGAACATGACCTAAACATATGTGCCATGTTCGTCACTCCGCTCAGATTAGGCAGATCGGTGGCACTGATATTCAGGTTGGAGCAGCCCCAAAAAGCATTGCCCATACTTGTCCAGGCAATGTCGCCCCACTGCCCGACATCGAGCAGTTTTAGGCAGTCTCCGCCGAAATTGAAAAATATCCTCGGAAAGGTGCCTCTGATCCGAATGGTATAAGTGCCCGCCACGCCAAAATCGTGGGTCACATCGCCGGTGAGGCCGCTCTCGTCGTAGGTGCCGTCATCGTTCCAGTCCACCTCGTAAGTGTACCCAACGCCGGTCGTCGGGATGGTGATGGAAGTGCTGTTCGAGGTGCCCGGGTTGTCGGTTTTCCAGGTGGTAATGAAGGGCTGTTGGGCGTAGGCGGAGGCACCTCCGAAAAACGCCATCCACAGCAGCGTGGCACGCAGGAAAAAATGCTTGGGGTAAGCGTAAGCGGCAGTGATGTCTTTCCGGGAAAAAAAATTTGGTTGTTTCATGGTATTTTATTTTTACAAATGAAAGATGCCCGCTGCCATAGCGGCAGGGATTGGAAGGGCAAATTAACGTATAAAAACAAGATACTAACGAAGCAATTATTTTGCTTAACATTTATAGTAGATTTTTCTGCTGCCTTGCTGCGGGAAGTTTTTTTCTTCAGGGTAAAATTTAGAAGGACAGATCAGTTTTGCACCACGATTTTCTCAAAAGAATGACCCATCTGCAAGGTGTAAATACCGGTCGGCAATTTGCTGACATTCAAACTGTTATTACCCTTTTTGAGCGTCATGGAATGTAGCAGTTGTCCCATCGGGCTGAACAATTGCACAGTGATTTCTTCTTCCGTATTTTCAGACAAAAACAAAGTAAGTTCGCCATTAGAAACGGGATTCGGGAAGACGCGTACCGTTCCGGCGTTTTTTAGTTCTATACTCACCACGTTCGACACTTCTTCTTTGCCATTGAAGTCCGTTTGCCGCAGGCGGTAGTACACCCGTACCCCCCTGCCCCCCTGAAGGGGGGTAAGATCTAAAAAGGAATAGTTCTGCGTTTCGTTGGTCGTGCCTTTGCCCGCTACAAAACCGATGTCCGTCCAGCGCAGGCCATCCGCGCTGCGCTCTACATAAAAGCCCTGATTATTTTCCTCCGAAGCAGTTTGCCAATCCAACAAAATGCCATTTTCCTGTAGTTTTCCGCTGAAACGAAGGAGGGTGACCGGCAGTACGGTCCCGCAAGCCGCTCCCGAAGCCGCATCTCCGGTGATGGTCCAGGTTTTAGTAACGTCCAGGTTGGTGCGGGCCGCTGCGGCACTGGTACCGTACTGCCGACCAGTGGCACCCAGCGTGCGACCGTTCGGCGTGTTGGGATTAGCACTCCAGCCGACCAGCGTAGCACTGTAATAGTCGCAATTCATGCCGCTGCTGTTCAGCATACTGGTTAAATCAACCGCTGCATTTAGAGTCCAGGCACCGATATACTGGTTAAAGGCAGTAGCGCTGGAAAACATGAAGCTCATATCGGTCACGTTGGCGGTGTTCCAGTTGCCAATGGGCTGATTGAAGGCAGTTGCGCGTGACAGCATACTACCCATATCGGTCACATTGGCGGTGTTCCAGTTTCCAATAGGCTGGTTAAAGATACCGGCCTGTTCAAACATCAAACGCATATTAGTCACATTGGCGGTATTCCAGTTGCCAATAGTCTGGTTAAAGGCAGCGGCACCTTGAAACATACCGCCCATATTGGTTACGTTGGTAGTACTCCAGTTGCCAATGGGCTGATTAAACAAGCGGGCGCCGAAAAACATATTGCTCATATTGGTCACGTTGGCGGTGTTCCAGTTGCCAATGGGCTGGTTAAAGGCCAGGGCATTATTAAACATGAGGCGCATATTGGTTACGTTGGCGGTATTCCAGTTTCCGATGGTCTGGTTAAAGGCAAAGGCAGCGTAAAACATGGCGAACATATCGGTCACGCTCGAGGTATTCCAGCTGCCAATAGGCTGGTTAAAGGCCGCATCGTTGAAAAACATGGAACTCATATTGGTCACGTTAGCGGTGTTCCAGGTACCGATCGGCTGGTTAAAGTCATAGGCATTATGGAACATATCCTGCATGGTGGTCACGCCAGCGGTATTCCAGCTACCGATATTGGCCGGTCCGTTCAGGTTGGCGCAATCCTCAAACATGCGTGACATATCCGTCACCCCGCTCAGGTCAGGCAGGTCGGTCGCGCTGATATTCAGGTTAGCGCAACCCCGAAACGCACTGTTCATACTGGTCCAGGCAATGCTTCCCCACTGGCTGATGCCGAGTAGTTTCCGGCGGTCGCCAGCATTATTGAAATAGATTCTGGGAAAAGTGCCTCGTATGCGGATGGTGTAAGTGCCCGCCACGCCAAAGTCATGGGTCACATTGCCGGTGAGCCCACTCTCGTCGTACGTGCCATCATTGTTCCAGTCCACCTCGTAGTTGTACCCGGCGCCGGTGGTTGGGATGGTGATGGACGTACTGCTGGAGGTACCCGGATTGTCGGTTTTCCAGGTGGAGATGAAGGGTAGTTGCGCGTAAGCGGCGGTGAAGGCGAAACAGCCTATACACAACAGCATTACTCGCAGGAACGAATGTTTTGCAAAAGAAACGGCTGTGTTTTTTTGGGGAAAAAGTAGCGGTGACTGCATAATATTTTATTTTAAAAATGAAGGTTGGAAACGGATAATAAAATTTAGAACACGCCCCTTTTGTTATTCTGACGGGAACCGTCCACATCGCGGCGTGTGCCGCGACTTGTTCCGAAATATGGACGGTTCTCAAAGGGATGACCACCTTGGCGTGTTCTCAAAAGCGCAAAGACGTTAGTGCTGCACCACGATTTTTTTAACAACACTTTCTTGGCCGCGTACGATCTGTAAAGTATAAACCCCGGTCGGTAAGTCTTTGACATCCAGCGAATTGGATATGTTACTAATGGTCATGGAACGCAGCAGTTGTCCCAATGGGCTGAACAACTGCACTATCATTTCTTCCTCCGTATTGTCAGACAAAAACAGCGTCAGTTCGCCGTTGGTGACGGGGTTGGGGAAGACGCGCACTGTCCCGATATTTTTCAAGTCAATACTGACTACTTTCGATAGTTCTGTTTGGCTATTGAAATCTGTTTGCCGCAGGCGGTAATAGCTCCTCCCTGTCATTAGTTTCTCATCTAAAAAAACATAATCCTGTCTTTCAGTCGTCCAACCCTTGCCAGCCACGAAACCAATATCCATCCAACGCAGACCATCCTCACTGCGCTCGATGTGGAAGCCAGCATTGTTTTGCTCGGAAGCAGTTTGCCATTCCAGTAAGACGCCGTTGGTCTGTTGCTTTCCAGTGAAACTAAGCAGGGTGACCGGCAGTAAGGCCGCGCAAGCCGCTCCCGAAGCCGCATCGCCAGTGATGGTCCAGGTTTTGGTAATATCCAGGTTGGTGCGGGCGGCCACGGCACTGGTGCCGTACTGTAGGCCAACGGCACCCAGCGAGCGACCGTTCGGCGTGACGGGGTTGTTGCTCCAGCCGACCAGGGTAGCACTGTAATGGTCGCAATCCATGCCGCTATTGTCCAGCATATTGGATAAAAGCGCATTTGTACGCAAAGTCCAGTTGCCAAGGGATTGATTAAAAGCGGCAGCCTGGTCAAACATGTTGAGCATATTCACCACGTTGGCGGTATTCCAGTTGCCGATGGGCTGGTTAAAAGCAGCCGCCTGCTGAAACATATTGTTCATAGTGCCGACATTAGCAGTATTCCAGTTGCCAATGGGCTGGTTAAAGGCAGCGGCCTGGTAAAACATACTGCCCATATTGCCGACATTAGCGGTATTCCAGTTGGCAAGGGGCTGGTTAAAGGCAAGGGTACCTTCAAACATCCCGGCCATAGTGGTTACACTGGTAATGTCCCAGTTGCCGATGGGCTGATCGAAGGCATAGGCGTTCCAAAACGTGCCATTCATAGAGGTGACGTTGGCAGTATTCCAATTCCCGATCGGCTGATTGAAAGCATGGGCGTCCCAAAACATATAAGCCATGCTGAGGACGTTGGCGGTATTCCAGTTATGGAGGGGTTGATTGAAGGCGTGTGCATCGCGAAACATACCGCTCATATAATTCACGTTGCTGGTGTTCCAGTTATTGAGGGGCTGGTTAAAGGCAACGGCCAGGTAGAACATGTCGGACATAGAGGTCACATTGGCCGTATTCCAACTGCCGATATTAGCCGGGCCATTCAGCACGGTACAGGCGCGGAACATCTGTGACATGTTCGTTACGCCACTCAGGTTGGGTACATCGGTGGCACTGATCTGGAGGTTGGGGCAAGCCCAGAAAGCATCGGCCATGGTGGTCCAGGCTATATCTCCCCACTGCGCGATATTGATCAGTTTCTGGCGGTCGCCGGCAGCGTTGAAGCCCATCCTTGGAAAAGCACCCCGGAGGCGGATGGTGTAGATGCCCGCCACGCCATAGTCGTGGGTGACCGTTCCGGTGATGCCGGTCTGGTCATACACGCCATCATCGTTCCAGTCCACCTCGTAGTTGTACCCGCCGCCCAGGGTTGAAATTCTAACGGAGGTACTGTTCGAGGCGCCCGGATTATCGGTCTTCCAGGTGGTGATGAAAGGCTGTTGGGCGTAAGCAGCGGTGGTGGCCAAAAACGCAGTCCACAATAGCATCGCTCGCAGGAAAGAATGTTTCGCAGAAGTAGCAGAGACAGCGACAGTTTTTTTGGGAAGAAATACTATTGGAAGCATGATAGTTATTTTAAAAAATGAAGACGGGAATGGAAAGCGAAAAGGCGGTGGAGAGCACCCAACTGGCCACCAAAGTTGACGTGAGGCAAAAGTGTGGCTGAACCAGCACGGACGGGGTGTCCGGTGGTTACATTATGGTATCCCGTCGTTACATTTCGGGGAAACGGAACCTGTGGTTACCTGGAGGGAACCTGTGGTTACACGACTATTGCTTCACAAAATCGTAACCGCCTTTGGTGGCACCCCAGACCTGCTCCTTTTTTTCGTTGAAGCCCTGATCCCAGCTGCGCAACATTTTGTTGGTGACGATCACCGAAGAAGAGGCGTATTTGGCCCCGCGCAAAGTGCTTTCGCAACCTTCCCCACGGGTACTGCCGCTGTAGGAATCGTCCTTGTTTTTTTCCAGAAATACGGCGCAACCCTCGCGCAGCAGGAGGGCACCGGGCTGTAGTTTGTCAAAACGGGCCGGGTCTTTATGCCCACCAATCCATTGCGTCGGATCAGGCAGCGTATAGACCTTGCTGACCAGCGTTTTTGCATCGAACCGTTCCAGTTTATACACGCGCTGCCGGTAAGGTTTGTCTTGCGCAGCAGCGGTGGCCTGCTCCACATAGAACCAGATGTTGCCTTTGTCCTGTGGCCAGATCGGGTGAATGTGCAGCCGGATGTCGTAATAATCGCTGTCGCGCTGACTTTGGGCCTGACTGCTGAAATCGCCAGTCATCCAGGTGGCTAATTGTTGCAGATCAGCATCGGCAGAGGTGGAGCGGCTATTTCGCGCAGGGCTGCAGGCGGCAAAAGCCAGTACGATGAATAAGGAGATGGATGGGAAGAAATGTTTGACCAGCATGGCGTTTTAATTTTAATGAAAAACGCCGCAAAGTTGGGTAATTTGGTTCAATACCCATACTTCCCCTTCCACTGCTCCCGTAATTGCGCACGGGTGCGCTCTTCCGCCGGATTGGCACCCGGCTCGTACAATATGGTCCCGTCAATGGCTTCGGGCAGACCGTCCTGTTGCACGAAATTGCCCGCAAAATCGTGGGCATATTGATAACCCGAACCATAGTTTAAATCCTTCATCAGTTTGGTCGGCGCATTGCGCAAATGCAGCGGCACGGGCAGATTGCCGGTTTGTTTGACCAGGCTCAAAGCATTACTGATCGCTACATAAGTGCTGTTACTTTTGGGCGAAATAGCCAGATAAACCGCGCATTGCGAGAGGATGATCCGCGCCTCCGGCATCCCGATCATGCGAATGGCATCCATCGTAGTGGCCGCCAGCAGCAAGGCGTTGGGATTGGCCAGACCCACATCTTCGGAGGCCAGAATCAGCATTCGCCGGGCAATAAACTCAATGTCTTCGCCGCCATCCAGCATCCGGGCGAGCCAGTACACGGCGGCATTGGGATCGCTGCCGCGCATACTTTTGATAAAAGCCGAAATGATGTCGTAATGCTGTTCGCCAGTCTTGTCGTACAGTGCGGCATTCTGCTGGATAAAATTACGAACCAAGTCGTTGGTAATGTGCAGCGGCTGCCCGTCGGTCTGGGAATTGGCCAGCAATTCCAGTGCGTTGAGCAGTCGGCGCGCGTCGCCACCAGAGTACAGCAACATCGCGTCGTACTCTTCGATATGAATGTCCTGCGTTTTCAGAATGCCATCCTCCCGCAGGGCGTGATCCACCAGGCCGACCAGTTCTTCTTTGGTAAGATGTTGTAACACATACACCTGGCAGCGCGACAACAGGGCGGGAATGACCTCAAAAGAAGGATTTTCGGTGGTGGCTCCGATTAAAGTGACAATGCCTTTTTCCACCGCTCCGAGCAGCGCGTCCTGTTGGCTTTTAGAAAAACGATGTATTTCGTCAATAAAAAGAATAGCCCCTTTTTGCTGGAACAAACTCTGTTTATCGGCACTTTCAATAGCCTCGCGAATATCCTTTACCCCGGCATTGATGGCCGATAACTGGTAAAAAGGCTTGTTTAGCAATTTCGCGATCAACTGCGCCAGCGTAGTCTTACCCACGCCCGGCGGTCCCCACAGGATAAACGACGGAATTTTCCCCCGTTCGATGGCTTGTCGCAACACGGCACCTTCCCCGACCAGGTGCTGCTGACCAACATATTCGGCGAGGGTTTGGGGGCGCATACGTTCGGCGAGCGGTGTCATTTTTTTAGTTGATTCGTTGATTGGATAATACCTTTGCTAAACAAAATAAAATTCAAAACGTTGTAAACAATTGAAGATGAATATTTTAACAACAAGAATATCGCGCATTGCCTCCCTGTTGCTTCTGCTGTCCGGCTTGTGGTTTTCGTATGCGCACACCGCATTGGAAAACAATCCGGCTCCCGGCGGCTCCGATGCCAAATCCCTGCGTATTGCCGAAAAGGTGATGCGGGCCATGGGCGGTCAGACGGCCTGGGACAACACGCACTACATTTCCTGGAATTTCTTTGGCAATCGGACCCTGCTCTGGGACAAATGGTCGGGCAACGTACGCATCGAATGGCAGAAAAAACCACTCCAGGTGATCGTCAACGTGAACAGCGGCAAAGGTAAAGTACTGCTGAATGGTGTGGAACAAACCCAGCCGGATAGTCTGGCCAAATATTTGAAAATGGGCAAGGAAGCCTGGATAAATGATTCTTACTGGCTAATCATGCCCCTTAAACTGCGCGACCCCGGCGTGACGCTGAAATATATGGGCGAAAAACCCGACGATGAAGGCCATGCAGCCGATATGATCCAATTGACTTTTGAAAAAGTGGGGGTCACGCCTGAAAACAAATACCACGTCTGGGTGGACAAAAAGACGCATCTGGTGACGCAATGGGCTTATTTTGAGAAGTTTACCGATGAAAAACCGAGATTTCAACGCCCCTGGACCGACTATGAACAGTACGGAAAAATCCTGCTTTCCACGGGTCGCGGTAAGGATAGTTCGCTGAAACCGGTGCAAGTGCTGGATAGTGTGCCTGCAGGGACGTTTGAAAAGTTTTAAATGGAGAACGGAATTCATTCCGCTAAAAATAAATACCACTTCTACTTTGTTTCAACGGAATAAATTCCGTCCTCCATGCACAAATACTATTGCGTTCCATTCATTCTTCTACTAGTATTTGCATCTTGCAAATCAAGTACTTACACCAACGCGCCCAAACCGCTGGAAAGTTATATTGCTGCCCCGGAAACGCCATTGGTCTCCACGTTGACTATTCCCGTCAATATCAGCGAAGCAGAACTGGTGCGCTCGCTCAACGCCCGCCTGACCGGCCCGCTATACGAGGATTATTCTTATTCGGATAATAACAATGACGGCCTCATGCTGAAAGTGTTACGTAGTCAGGATATTACTTTGTATTTAAGTGGAAATACTATAAAATATCGGCTGCCACTAAAATTGTGGATGAAAAAGAACCTGCTGGTGGCCGATGCGGAAGCAGAAGGAGAATTGGCCTTGAATATGAAAACCACTTTTACGATTCGGGAAGACTGGTCGCTGGCTACCACCACCGAAGTAGAATACCACGAATGGCTGGTGCGCCCCGTACTCAAAACGGGCCTCGGCAACATTAGTGTGGAGAGCATTGCCAACCTCGCCCTGAATCGTAGCAAACGTATGCTCAGTGAATCGCTGGATAAGTACGTGACTCAGCAAATCAGTCTGCGCCCGTATGTGGAAGCCGCCTGGAATGCCTTGCAGGAACCCGTTTTACTAGATTCTCTATATAGAATGTGGGTCAAAACCACACCTACTTCGCTCAGCATGAGTCCGCTGACCACTACCGGCGATGCTATCCGCGCCAAGATCGCCGTGGAGTGCATCAATGACGTGACTTTTGGAGAAAAACCGGCTTTTCGGGAGAATACCCACCTGCCCAGCCTGCGCACTATTGACGATGCACCCGATGATTTTCAAGTGCGCCTGGCTACCGATGTACCTTTCGCAGAAGCCGAACGATTAGCCAAAAATATGATGATCGGCCAGGTCTTTACCTCTGGTAAAAAGCAGGTGAAAGTAGAAGATATTCAACTCTGGGGTAATAATGATAAAGTCGTCGTAAACGCCAAACTCTCCGGTTCTTTTAAAGGCAATATTTACTTTATCGGTCGCCCGGAATACAATCCGAAAAAGAACCAGATTGAGATCGCCGATCTTGATTATCAGATTGATACCAAGAACTTTCTATATCGCACGGCTGGTTGGATGTTTCAAGGCCCCATCAAAAACCAGATGAAAAATGCCATGACTTTTCCGCTGGACGAAGACATCCGCACCCTGCGCGCTTCTGTGCAGGAATCACTGACGAATTATCAGATACAGCCGGGTATTACGCTCTATGGCACCGTAGATAGTCTGAGCGTGGAAAATACGCGGGTAACGCCAACGGGCATTCGGGTAAATTTGTACTCGAAGGGGAAAGTGAATGTGGATGTGAAGGGGTTGTAAGTATTTATTTCTCTGAGAAATCAAACCGCAATGTGCCCCGAATTGGCGTATAATTACGCATCATATTCTTTTGACTTTGTGGGCCATATAAAGAAGCCGCATGAAATTTTGAGCCAATGGGACTGATTGCGTGTAGAAAACCAAGATTGCCGGTCGGAAAAGGAGGGCTGGTATTATCATTAAAAGCACCTAATGGTTTTTTAGGTTGCAGCATTTGAAAAAACAAAGGTTCTTGTTCTATATATACCGTAAATGGGCTTTCTTTTGTTTCAATCACTACCCATTTTACTTCGGCATGATAACCTTTGAATTCCGGGTATTGAAAATCTTCCCCGGTGATGGCATCATTATAATCTTTCTGCCAAACACCGTAAAGCAGTCCTTTTAAGCGATTTTTCCACACCCGATAGGGCCCTCGCCCCAACCATTTCATCCCGGTAATACTGGACTCCGGGTAATCGAAGGTAATACCAATAAAATCCGCTTCTTCTTTTTGGGCATACTCATATTGCAGTACGACCGGCTGGTGCGGAGCAAATAGCCAATGGGCTTTAAAGAAACCACCTTCACCCGTGTAGTGCGCTTCTACGGTATAGCCCTGCGTGGTCGCCTGATGTTTGAAAGATTGTAAATTTAATTTTATGCCCGCCAGAGCAGGGCCATTCGATATAGCAATATCATGGATGGAATTATTTACTTTGATTAAATAACCAGTGTTTTTATCAAAAGAGTAAGTAATATTATCCATTTTTATAGTGACCTGATTAAGCGATTCTTTAACAGGAATGACTGCCATAGAATCAAGTAAATATAATTCTTTCTTTTGCTTTTCGGCTGTATCCGGTATGGCCCACGACCAGGTAAATATTTCCTGGCCGTATGGGTCGGTGGCCGTCAAATACAAGGATTCGTTTTTTGTCCAGTTTTCTGGTAAATTTAGTTGTAAATAGCCGGTTTCCCCTGGTTTAACCGTTACAGGCAAAGGTTGGCCAGATTGATTCACGATAGATTGCAAAGCACTGTCCGTTGGCTTTGGAAACGACACCAATTGCCATTTAAAAGTACACGCACTCAAATCAGTAAAGGAATAATGGTTTTCCACTTCCAATTTTCCATCAAAACTACTGGACAAGTATTTCCTGCTAATCCTGACCGGCGACCATATTTCCTTGATGGTATAAAAACTGGCCTCTTTTTCCCGATGCGGCCCTAAAATGCCATCTGGCGCGCAGTTTTTATAGGTATCTATAATATTTTTTTTATCGGTTCTAATCACGCCCTCATCTATAAACGCCCATAGAAAACCACCACCCAGATAAGGATGCCGGAGCATCAAATCCCAGAAATCATCCAGTCCCGCACCATGTCCGCCATCGTACAAACCGTGCATGAATTCGGTCGGCATCAATATATCATTATCATATAAAACGGAGTTAGCCAGATAATTATAAGCCAAATAATGTTTGGAATCAAAGCCGTTAAAACGTTCCCAGGGATGGAAAACGGGGCGTTTTTGTGGATCGTAGAGGTCATAATCGCCATCCAAACCCCTATTAAAACCGCCTTCATTACCATTGGCCCAAAACAAAATACAAGGATGATTGACATCACGCACCACCAGTTCTTTCACCAACCGTCGCCCGGGCACCGTATCGTACTTGTTTTGCCAGCCCGCCAATTCGTCCATCACGTACAAACCCAGTGAATCGCAAACGTCCAGAAAATGACTATCCGGTGGATAATGCGACATCCGCACTGCATTCATATTCATCGCCTGTATTAGTTGCACATCTTGTGTGCTAATAGTTTTACTCGTAGTTCGCCCCGTTTCCGGCCAGAAGGAATGGCGATTTACGCCCCGCAGCACTACTTTTTTCCCATTCACGTAAATGCCATCGTGCGGCCTGACTTCCATCGTACGGAAACCAAAACGCTGGATGCGGGTGTGGATCAGTCCTTTTTTATCTTTTAAGGAGACCTTTACCTGATATAAGTTGGGCGTTTCCGCGTTCCATAATTTGACGTTCGGAAATGTTTGTTGTAATACGGTTTTTTCTACTGTCGGTGTAATGTTTGTTGAAAAAACAGGGCCTATATTTTCGCCTGATAAAGTTTGTACCTGGGCTTCAAGCGTATAATTAGCATTCGTTTTACTAGTAAAAACATCTACCGAAAACCGGCCATCCGCCTGGGCATTAATGGCTAATCGCTCTATAAAACTGGTTGGCACGACTTCCAGATAAACCGGCCTATAAATGCCGCCAAACGCCCAGTAGTCGCCATGCCGTTCGGCCACATCAATAGAGCGATCAGAGGAGGCTTTATGGACGGTTACTTCCAATAAATTACGCCCTGTTCTAATTAAATCAGTGATCTCATATTGAAACTGGTAGAATCCGCCCTGATGAATTTCCCCCGCCGATTTTCCATTTATTTTTACCTGCGTATCCGTCATGGCACCTTCAAAAACAAGAAAAACACGCTGGGTTTTCCAAGTTTTGGGCACCTGAAAAGTATGCTTATACAGCCCCGTTTCATCGGCTTTGGTGCTGTCCGCGCGATTATCATAGCCGTAACTATATTTTCCAAATCCTTGTAGTTCCCAGTTGGAAGGCACCGCGATTTTGGTCCATTGCCCGCTGTTGCGGCCTTTGTCGCAAAAGAAATCCCATTGCACGGTGTGGTCTTTATCCGGGCCGGAAAGATATATTTTTTGGGTTTCCTGGGTGGAAACGGGGCTGGATAAAAGGAGCCCAATCCATACTGAAAGCAAAGGAAAATATTGTTTCATAATGTTTAATTCTATTTAAGTTTTACTGCCTTTCCGGTTTTAGCACTCTTTTTGGCGGCTTCCAGTATTTCCACCACAATCATGTTGTTTTCCAGGGAAGAGAGGTCATACATTGGTAGGGTAATTTCTTGGTGTACCAATGCGGCAAACAACGCGAACGGATCGTCATAAGGGGTTTCCCGCTCCTTTAAAGTATCTTTTCGTTCTGCTTTATCATTTTGCAAACGTATGCGCATATCTGAGCGATTATCTGTAAAAATATATCCGGTCTGACCATACACTTCCATATCTTTTCTATTAAAAGGCCAATTCCAGGATGCCTGAACAATGCCCTGCATAGTTGGGTATTGCAAGAGAATAGTGGCTTCATCATCCACTTTTGGATAAATGCCGGGTTTTATCTGTTGTGTTAAGGCTAATACAGACTTGGGTTTTTCGCCTTTAGTCAGCCACGTAATCAGATTGGCACCGTAGCAGCCAAAATCGGTAATCGCCCCTCCGCCATTTTGGACGGGATCGGTTAGCCAATCCAGAAATTCTTTATTTACCCCTATTTCTTTGGGCCCTTGATGTCCGTCATGGACCACCACTTTTCTTAATTCTCCTATAACACTATCTTGATGCACCAGTTCGTAGGCTTTATGATTTGTGGCGTACCAGGTTGTTTCGTAATTGGTTAATAATAGTATTTTATATTTATCCGCCAGTGCTTTCATTTTTTTAGCGTGGGCCAGGCTAACGGCCAACGGTTTTTCTACCATTACATGAATACCTAATGGGGCGCAAGTCTGCACAACTTTCAAGTGTTCATAAGTGGTACCGAAGGCCGTAACTGCTTCGGGCTTGACTTTTGCGATCATTTCTGCCATCGAATTGTACACTATATCCATACTGTATCCATGCTGCTTCGCATAGCGTTGGGCGAGTTCTTTATTGGTTTCTACGATGCCCACGATTTGGACATCGCCGCGTTCGGGCCGACCTAATAACCAATGTACATGGGTGTGGGTGAGGCCCACGATGCCTATTTTGAGAGGAGATTTATTTTGGGCTATTAGCGCGTTGGTCGCTAATATGAGTAACCAGAGCAGGAAGCATTGTTTTTTCATTGTTCTTATAGTTGTTTGCCATGAGAGCATAATAGGAGTTGCACATAGAGCGCATAGTTTTCCAGACAAAGATAAAGATTGGGATAGCAAATAGGTTAAAAAAGCAAAGAAGCCAACGGGTAGTTGGGGATGCGAGGATGTTTTTGGGGAAGCAGCCTGGCGCAAGCGGGGCGTAAAACCTAATAGTTCTTATCTTTTTTAAATTTTATCATATGCTTTTAAGATTCTTGCAGTATCTTGACCATTAATAATGCAATACCATGCTTTTTTGCCTTTTAGTCTTAATAATTCAACTTTATCTCGAATATCTTCTATTACACTTTCTGATATATTTCCAACAAATTGGATGATGAATAATTCTGCTGGTGACTTGACAAGACTTAAAATTTGATTGCCATTCTTACCACAATGTCTAATTTCCATAGTTTTAACGTCTAGGCCATTACCTTTAAGTAAAAAGGCAGTGGCAACCCGTTGCCCATTAATTTTAAGGTTGGTTGTATATAAATCATTTGATTCTCCACCCCAATCTACTTTATGAAATGATTCTTTCATGATTTCTTCAAGGCTTTGCTGAATAAAATTTTCACTGACATCAAAGTATCCATTTTTTTTTAAATGTAGAGCAACCGATTGAGGTCCATAGTTTGTAACATTTGAAAAAGTGTCAATATTATCTATAAATATTCGCATTTCTTGATTAGAAATTTTTTTAAGCCATTCTTTATAATCGACTAAGCCATAAATTTTACATAGGTTGGTATAATTACTCTCATAATCAGGAGTAATGCCTAAAAATAGTTTTTTACATAACTCATTAAATGTAATTATTGATTTTTCTTCTTTTATTCCCAGCATATCAAAAATGTGATGGTCAGGTCTTTCTCCCTTTAATACCTTATCAATATTTGACAATTCCAATTCAACAAAATTATCATTGATTGAATTGTGTCTTCTTGCATAAAATTTACCCTTCAAGTTTTCAAAAACTACTTTCTTCCCCTTGTCTATTGATTTTTTATATTCTACATTTTCTTTCGCTTGTTGGACAATAGATGGTTCTAGTTGTTTCTTAACAATTTTAACCAAATCTGAAAATTTGCCAGCCCCAGTTAATGAAATAATTGGCCTTTTGTCCTGTTCCAAGATGAACTCTGGATTGTTTATATTTTTCGCTACAAGATCACGTAATTCTAAATTGTGTTCCAGTAAAGCCTTGTTAAAATTTAATTTTATTGCTTCATGAGGGGGTATGTTTTTGGGATTAGTAAAGTAAAGGTCTATTCCATAGGTTGGTGGTGTAAGACCTTGTAAAGCCTGTTTTTGATCATCTGACAAATCTGTCCTTTTTTTTAGGCAATTATATACTGCTATACAATCCCCGATGCTATAACTTTCTCCTTTGATCTTTAAGATTTCAAAGAACTCATCAAATGTTAACTTTGAAAGCATTTCTTCGTTAATTGAGTTTTCCACTGTTATTATGTTTTTAATACTAATTTTGTGTTTGTCTTTGAGAACATTAAGTAAATAAATGCTGGATCAACGACAAATGTAAGCACTTTATGTATATGTTGGATCGACTTTCGTTGATATTTTCTTGAAGACCCCTCACACCCATCCCACCAAACTTCCCTCCACCCCAAATTTTACTTCCAAAATATTCGGAAAATAACCCCGCACACTCTCCATATGTGATACAGGAATCACTGACGAATTACCAGATCCAGCCGGGTATTACGCTTTATGGCACCGTAGATAGCCTGAGCGTGGAAAATACGCGGGTAACGCTAACCGGTATTCGGGTGAATTTGTACTCGAAGGGGAAAGTGAATGTGAAGGGGTTGTAGGGTAGCCTTATTGTTTCACAAATTTAAAGATTTCGTTTTCAATGGACAGGTAATATAGACCTGACTTTAAGGAAACCGTATTTATTGACTGCTTATCTTCTAACTGACCAGTTTGAACGATTTGCCCATGGGCATTTTTGATAGTGTAATGGAAATTTTCTATACCACCCTTAACATATAATTCATTTCCCACAGGATTGGGATAAATAAGCAGGTCTGATTTATTTGTATTTTTTATAAAAATTATGTTGGAATATTCATATTTTCCATCAATATCTATTTGTTTCAAACGGTAATAATTAATGCCTGCTTCAGGAGATGTATGTATGTAGTTGTAAGTACTTTTTTGTGAAAAGGTGTTCTGCCCTTCTATGAAACACAGTTTGTGCCAACCTTCTATATAAATAGAATGTTCTAATTCAAAACCTTTATTGTTAACCTCAAATTCCGTAACCCAAGATAGTTCTACGTTCTCTTCCCTTAACCGCCCGACAAAATTGATTAAGCGTATTGGTAATGGGCTGTTTATAATCTCGAATTCAGGATCAAATCCTGTTGCAATTAAGTCGGCAGTTGAAATGCTAATACAGTTAGATAACGAGTCACACAGTAAGAGAGAGACGAAAGCAGGTCCTGATCCTACGTATTGAGATATATTGAAAACCCCTTGCCATGTGCCATTCAAGGAATTTCCGGAGATGCGACTTGATCTAATCCAAGATGTATATCCATTTGGGAATGTTATTGCTTGATCAGGCAGCCAGACTCCACTTAGATTATCGCTTAATTCCATTGTAACTGTCACTGTTGCCTCAGATGAACTTACGTCAACAATTTGCGGAGATACAGTTAGAGAAATTATTTGGGGTGGTGTGGTGTCTATTTGTTGTGAGCCAACGACTTCGAATTCAGGGTCAAATCCTGCTGCAATTAAATCGGCAGTTGAAATAGTAGTACAATTAGATAACGAGTCACACAGTAATAGGGAGACAAAAGCAGTTCCTGATCCTACATATTGAGATATATTAAAAACTCCTTGCCATGTGACATTCAAAGAATTTCCAGAGATGCGGCTTGATCTAATCCAAGATGTATATCCATTTGGGAATGTTATTGCTTGATCAGGTAGCCAGATTCCACTTAGATCATCGCTTAATTCCATTGTAACTGTCACCATTGCCTCAGATGAACTTACATCAATAATTTGTGGTGATACAGTTAGAGAAATTATTTGGGGTGGTGTGGTGTCTGCTTGTGCTATTAACTCGGTGTAATTGGCAATACAAAAGCAAATTGTAGTGACAAGAATATATATTAATTTCATTATCTATGGATTTGTTGTAAAATTAATTGATTTTATGAATGTTAATCAAAAAAAAGCGCAATATATTATTATTTTAAATTATTATTAGTGTTTAACTTTGGCTCAAGTTTCATCTTATGGATGCTGCATTATAATTTAAAATTTACAATTATTCAAGTTTCACACCCATCCCACCCCACTCCCATCCGCCCCAAATTTCACCTCCAATATATTCGGGAAATAATCCCGCAGACTTTCAATATGCGACACAATATAAATCTGCCGGAACTGCTCCTGTAAGTAGTGCAGGGCCAGCATCATTTCGTGGCGACGTTCCTCATCCTGACTACCAAATACCTCATCGAAGGCCAGAAACTCGATGCGCTGACCGGAGCCGCTCAATTCCATGATGGCCTTGGTGATGGCGATGCGCAGACAGAAATTGGCCAGATCAATCTCGCCGCCCGAAAAGCGTTCGATAGGGTAGTAAGCCCCGCCGTCGGCGATGGAAAAGTCGAAATTTTCGTCCACCAGAATGCTTTCATATTTGCCCTTGGTGATGCGGCTGAACAGTTCGCTGGCCTCCTGCGAAATGCTGGGACTGACCTTTTCCAGTATTTCGGTTTTGAACTCGTTGAGGTGTTCGCCGATCTTGCGCAGCAGGTCGCTTTCGCCCATTTTGTCGCTGATCTGCTGCTGGATGCGGGCGTTGGTGCTGATCTTTTCGCGGTCAAAAAGCAGGGCATTTTCCAGGTCTCGTTTGGCTCCTTCGAGGTCGCGGACGGTGTTGGTTTGGGCCACCAGCACAGCATCGAAATTGGTGAAATCCTGTTTGGCCAAGTCGTAGGCACGTTGATCGAAAGCCGTTTCGGCCAGCGCGGTTTGGCTTGCCACGATCAGTCGGGCCGTCTCTTGTAACGAGTCATTCGTTTGGGCTAGCCCGCGCAAAGTGGTCGGTAGTTCGCGGCCCACGTAGTCCTCATCCGCTTTAAAACGGCGATACAACGGCTCGCGTTGCTGGATGCTTTGCTGCAAATGCTGGTGCCGGGCCGCATCGAAATCCACGATGGCCAGCGCATCCAGATCGGCGGTCTGGCGATTGATTTGTTGCTCCAGTTGTCGCATTATTTCCTGTTCGCGCCCATATTGTTTCTCCTGTTCTTGCAGCCGAATTTGGTCGGTTTGCAGTTGTTTTACGTCTTCTTCTTCACGTTCGTAGTGGTCGCGCAGGGCATTGAGCGCAGCCTTTACGGCGATACGTTCCTGCTCTAAGGCATGCAATTCATAGAGTTGCATATCGCGAATTTCTGCATTTAAGTCATACAGCACATCCTCGTACGCGTCGAGTAAAGGCCGCCCGCAAGTAGGGCAATCGCTCTCTGCACCCAATGTTTTCAAGGCCTTTATTTTATCCTCCCGCTCTTGAATACGCCCCGATAAAGCACTCACCCGATTGGTAAAACCCTGCCATTCACGCTCTTTTTCTTCGATACCCCAGCCCATATTTTGCAGCAGGGCCTGCTTTTGTTCCATCTCGTGCTCCACGTCGTGCAACAGATGGCGCGCGTCTTCCAGTTCCGCCAAACGCTGCTGACTTTGCCGCAGCGGTTCAGCCAGGGCTTCTACTTGCTGGCGCAGTCGCCGGTGCTGTTGTTGATTTTGAGCGGCCAGTTTGGAGGTGCGTAACTCCACCAGATCCGTTTCATACAACTGAAAATCCGGGCGTTCCGCTTCGAGCCGCTGTTGCTGCTGTTCGAGGTTTTGGCGTTTGTTTTCCAGCGTTTGGCGGTTGCTCAGCAGGCCCTCTTGTTGCGTCTGTAAACGGCCTAAATTGGCCTGTTGGTCGTTGTGGCGTTGCAGGCGGGCGGCTTCGGCATCGAAGCGTTGTTTTTGAATCTGGTATTCAGCGTAGGTCGCTTCCAGCCGCAGGGATGCTTCGCGCAAAGGTGTTTCCAACGCCGTCAGTTCAACCACATGGGCTTGCATGCCGGTCTCCAAAGCCTGAATGTCGGTCTCGGTCAGCAGGTTTTGCCGCTGGCCCAGGATTTGGTTTTCCAGGCTTTTCCGGTCGGCATTCACGGCGACTTGAATGTCGTCGAGGGTATCGAGGCCGAGCATTTTGCGCACCATTTTCTTACGTGCTTCGCCGGTCGTATCCGATAGTTGGGAGAGTTCTTTTTGCCCGGAAAACACCGACCGCCGGAAAGCATCGCGTTCGAGATGCAGCACTTTCACGATCTCGTCGTTCACGGGCATCACACCTTTGGCAACCAGGACGTCGTTTTTATATAGTTCCGCATTGGTAGCCAGTGCTTTGCCCCGGAACTCGCGTCGTACGCGGTACAAGGCTTCGCCCAACGTAAAATCCAGCTGCAGTGTCACTGTGGCTTTCGGGCTGGCAAAAGCGGAACGGATCAGTTCTTTATTACTGACATCTTTGCCAAATAAACAATATAAAATGGCCTCAAATAAAGTGGATTTGCCCGCCCCGTTTTTGCCAATAATACCGACGAGCCCTTCCCGAAATTCCAGGTCGAGATGGCGGTATTGTTTATAATTTTCTAGATGTAGGGCGTTGAGTAACATGGAATAAATTAAATGTGGTCAATAGGTTTAATGTGGTCAATGTGATTACTCTTTATATCTCTGGAAATAATCAGTAGCCCGGGCCACTAATTGTTCCGCCAACGGCTCCGCTTCCGCATATTTACTGCGCAGATAATCAGCGAATATCTTATCCAGACTATCAAATTGATTCACTTCCATCGCGCGGACAAAACTACGGTCGCTGTGGGTGCGTCGTTTGGCCAAAATCTGGAAAGTGTCAGGAAATAATTCTTTTAGTCGGGCATTAGAAAGTTCCAGTGACTGTTCTACTTTTATGTCGTGAAGATTCAGGGAAATAATAGCATTTTGGGTCGCAGATTGATCGCGAAAATTAGTCAGTTCATTGGTAATTTCTTCCAGTGTTTTATGTTGACAATCAAGTATTTCCAGTTTAAGCCAGGGTCGGGTATAAATGCTTTCAAAATAAAGTTGATAATCTGTTTTATTATTTATATCCAATAAAATAAAACCTTTTTCGGCTCCGATTTCGGTATCGCTTAGGCGTTCGGTACTGCCCGCGTACCAGGCATTGGGATGGATATTGATTTGCTGGTGATTGTGCCAGTGCCCCAGCGCGATGTAATCGAATGCGGCGAGTTTATCCTCGAATTCCGGGGGGAATATTTGTTCACCATACTCCTCCATTAAGTAGCGTTTTCCTAAGGAAGTATGGAGTAATAAGATGTTGAATTTACCCGGCACGGGCGTCATGCGTTCCAGTTCGGTGCGTAGTAGTCGGGCATCATTAATATGCGGTACGCCGTGGATGGCGAGTTGATCGTTTTCAAAAAACTCCCAGCGATCACTAAAAAAAGGATGCACGCATTCCAGACTACGAAAAGCGCGTAAAATCGGGCTGTTATAGATTGTTTTAGGGGTCTCGTGGTTGCCACCAATAATGACAATCGGAATTTTTGCATCGCAGACCCGGCGCAGTTGCTCCAAACCAAAGGTCAGGGCGCGATTGGAAGGGCTGGGCCGGTGGAAAAAATCGCCGGCATGAATCACTACATCGGGCCGTAGTTCCAGAATACGTTCTACTACGCGCTCGAAAGCGTCATACATATCCTGCTCGCGCGCATTGATGCTCTGGGCATTTACCACGTCGAAAGCCTGATAGCCGAGGTGGGTGTCGGAGAAATGAAGGACGCGCATAGTGGTTGACTGGTTAATTGGTTATTTGTCAATTAGTTAATTGGTTTTCGCGCAAGCGTACATAAGCAATGTAGTCCGTTTTAGGGGGCGCGGTGATGCCAAGTGCCCGGCCCATGGTGACTAATTGACCCCGGTGATAAGTGCTGTGTTGCAGGGTATGCAATATCATTTCGGAACGCTGCCGCCGGTCTTCGGTGCCATCCAGCAAGCGAAAGTCACACATTTCGTCAAAATAGGCATCGGTTTGGGCCTGAATATAATTAGCTAGTACAGCAGAATTTTCTAGTAAACCACTACAAATCACTTCGGAAGAGCCGGTAAAAGTCAGGGCCAGAAATATTTCCGTCGGCACTTGTTGCAGCCGCTCCATCCATATTTTTTCAGCCGACCAGATATGTAGTAAAGTGGCTTTTAAACTAGGAAAACTGGAAGGTGTCTCACGTTCCATTAGTTCGGCAGGATGTTTTTGCAGCCATCCCACCATGCGCTGATTGGCCCACAGGTTGAAGTTGGCGTAATCTTTTAGTAGGGTAGAGAGTGTCATGGTTGAGATGTTGATTAATGTGAATTATTGAGGATGCGAGTATTTGAGTATTCGATTAAAGCACTTAACCTTTTTTCTCAACAACCGCCCTTCTTTCCAGCAACGCCATATAAAACCCATCAAAACCATTGTCCTGTGGCAGTATTCTTTGTTCGGCTAATAAAGTAAAATCCTGGCCCGCCGGACTTTCCAGAAAACGGGCGACTTGTGCTTCATTTTCGGAAGGTAACACGCTGCACGTAGCATACACCATCTGGCCGCCGGGTTTAGTGATCGGACTATAAGCCTGCAAAATCTCCTGCTGCGTGCTGCGTAGTTGCGTGATTTGTTCGGTGGTGAGTTTCCATTTCGCATCAGGATTGCGACGAAGCACGCCCAGACCACTACAAGGCACATCCAATAGTAGGCGGTCCGCAGAACCATACAAACGTTTGACGGTTTTGCGGCTTTCGATGGGGCGCGGTTCGATGTTGGAAGCCCCGGCCCGACGTGCGCGGTTGCGGAGTTCATCGAGTTTCCAGGCCACCGTATCCAGCGCGATAATACTGCCGCGATTTTGCAGCAGGGCGGCCAGATGCAAGGTTTTGCCACCGCCGCCCGCACAGGCATCCACCACGCGCATACCGGGTTTGGGAGCCAGGAAGGCAGCCACCAACTGGCTGCTGGCATCCTGCATTTCAAATAAACCAGCCTTAAAAGCCAACGTTTGGAAGATATTTTGCCGCCGCGTCAGCAGCAGGGCATCGCCTTCGCCCACCGGCGTGGTTTCTATGCCTTCGTCGTGGAGCGTAGATTGGAGTTTAACGCGATCCGTTTTCAGCCGATTGGTGCGCAGCACGACTCGCGCGGGCTGATTCAGGGCCGCCAAAGTAGCATCCCATTGACCGGGCAATTCCTGCTCGCCCAGCGCATCCAGCCAGTCGGGAATGCTCTCCCGAAACTTCCGTACCGCACGCAATTCGGCGGCCCGCTGACGGATTTGCTCCGGGTCCAATTGCTGAAATTCCCGCCATTCGGGTAAAGTAACCGCCTCCGTTTCGCCGGGCCGAACCACAAAATGAATGCCGACCAAGGCCCAGAAATCCGGCTCGAATTGCGGCGTTTTACCCAATAACTCTGTGTACAGCCGGAAATAACGCACCACTTCGTAGGTCGTTTCGGCAATAAAAGCGCGGTCGCGACTGCCCGCTTTCGGGTTGGCGCGCAAAGCCGCTTCGATCACTTTATCGGCATATTGTTTTTCATAAAAAATGGCCATCAGTGCCTGTGCTACAGCACGGACGAGCAGGGGGCGGAGAATATTATCGGACGAAACGGGTGCAGCCATTGGTACGGTTGATGGAGTAGTATTAAAATTTGATAATCAGTGACTTGTATGATAATTGCTGGCTCTGGCCGCTGGTGCGATGCTTTGCTTTGTGTCGCAATCAGTCGGGTTTTACCCGGTACTTAGTTGAGCAAAGCCCGAAAGATAACAGGCACAAGGCGGAGCCTCGCGCCAGCGATGCCAGCGATCTCAATGTCGCGTTGCTCCATTTGCTTATTCCAATTGCCTTTCCCCTTACTGTCCCTTCGGCACCGCCCGCTGCTGTACACTGCCAAAAGCGGCCAGCATTTTTGGATACAGGCGTGCTTGCTGCGATTTCGGATAGGCGGCATTGATGGTCAGCGTAGTCTGCGCATCGAGGGGCCGGATGTACATCAATCCCAGAAAAGGCTCCGCATCCTGGCCGCCTTCGGTCTGCATAAATTCCATCGTAATCAGGTAGCCAGGTGTGCCTTTGAGGTTCAGTGGACCTTTGTGCAGCAGGTTCATTTCCGGCGAGGAAGCCATTTCCATCGTGTCGCGCAACACCCGGTCGAAAGGAATGGGCATAGCGTTACACAGGATTTTCGACTCCGTGCTGGCCTCTTCCCACACGGCACCCGGCTCCATTTCCGTAAAAGTGGTGTCGGGCAGCGTCAGGTCAAATTGCAGCGCAAACACAGCCAGCATATCCTGTGCGGAAAGGGTGGTGGTCTGGGCTGTTAGCGCGGGGCTTCCGGCAAGAAATAAAAGGCTTAAAGTGCCAACGGTAATCAGTCGTTTTTGCATAATGGACTAGTTTAATAGTGCAAAACGGGGGCAAAAAGTGGATTAAAATATTCATCATTAATTGACCCCCAGATCACATTCCGTACCGGCGTACAGCCATTTCCCATTTTCTTTTTGGAGAAATACTTTCAATTTAGTTTGCATGGTTTCGTCGTTCAAATCCAGAATAGCAGTAGCCTGATCCTGACCCGTAAATTGCACCGTCACCGGAGCCTTCAAATAGTATTCCGCCACATCGTCCTGCGCACAGAAGTAAGGATCGGCATCCATACCAGACGGCACATCGCCTTTTTCCTCTTTCTGCCAAAGTACGGATGCTTTCTGATAAAACGCTTTTTGACGTTTCACGAACTCCTGCCCGACAAAACCGCCCTTCACAAAAGCCTGCAAATAGGCGTCCAAAACGGCGGGTTTGAGGGTTGGATGCGGCGTTTCGTAGTCCACGAAGTTGTATTTATTACTGCTAAAATCCTCCGTTTGCATAAACTGGCTATACCAGTTAAAGAAACCCCGCACGGCTGCGGTGACGGCGGCTTTTTCGGCAGTGCTGTCCACTGCGGGTTTTGAGGCAGGCGTAGTAGTCGCGGGTACGTTCGGAGAAGTCTGACAGGCCGTCCACAAAGCCAGGACGAGGCCGAGAAAAAAGATGTTCTTCATCAAAAAATCGGGTTTGAGAAATAAAGGTAAAAACCAAATTGGTGGGACAAAGGTAGGATTTCGGGAATGAAATGTGGCCAATGAGAAATCAATGTGACCAATGTGTATAATCCCAATAACTAATTGACTAATAACCAGTAACTATTTACTTTGCTCTTTCCGGCCTACCTTGCCGCTGAAAAAGCCACCGATTATGCACCTTCGACAGGCCATTTTACAAATTGATCAGCAGACATACGCGCTGACACCTAACCGTGCCAACTCCTTCGACGAAATTTTCGTGGATTTTCGGCAGGAGCCGCCGGAGCAGGGTGGGGGAGTCCGTTACCACATTTTTTTGCACCCCAAGCAGGATGTGACGGTGCGCCGCCTGGAACTCCAGTTTGAAATACCCACTCAACCTGACGACCGGTTTTTTGCCAATGGCTACCAGTCGTGGAGCGAAAGTCGGCTGCTGCGGGTCACCGATCAACTACCGCCTTTACGCCGTTTGGCGCGCAGCAGGCTGGGTCATTCCGGCGATGAGCATATTGCCGATATTCCCCGTGGTGATGGTTATTTACATTCCTGGACCTATACTTATTTTCAGCGGGCAAATGGGAAAAGCAGCCTTTTCTGTGGTTCGCTTCATGAAAAAACCGGCTTCACACTGCTGCTTTACGATCAACGAAATGGCCTGCTCACGGTGCGTAAGGATTTGAGCAATTTGCGACTGAGCCACTCTTTCCCGGCCCTCGATATTTGGATGGATGAGGGTGAGGAACGGGACCTTTTCGACCGCTATTTTCAGGCGATGGAACTGCCGCCACCCATTGCGCCACCGGCTTTGGGCTGGACGAATCGGCAGCGGCATTCTACCAATATTTCAGCCGAAATATTGAGTAAAGACCTTGATAGTCTGATAGATACGCCGATCACGCAGGCTACCTCCCCGGCTTATTTTCAAATAGAGGATGGCTGGCAAACGGCGGTGGGCGACTGGCTATCCATCCAGCCCGGTTTCCCCGGTGGCATGACGCGAATGGCTGCGGATATTCGGGCCAAAGGCTTACTGCCGGGCATCTGGCTGGCTCCGTTTGTGGCGGTAAAAAACTCCGATTTAGTCAAAAAACACCCGGACTGGTTGCTAAAAGATGCTCGTGGCCGTCCGCTGAGGGTGGGCTGGAACCCGCAGTGGGGCGGCTGGTATTATGCCCTCGATTTTTATAACGGCGCGGTGCGCGATTACCTCAGTGGCGTGTTCCATATAATCACCGAAAAATGGGGCTTCGAACTGGTCAAACTCGATTTTCTGTTTGCTGTTTGCCTGGCTCCGCCGCCCGGAAAAACGCGGGGCGCGGTGATGTACGAAGCGATGGAATTTTTGCGTCAGCAGGTTGGAAAGAAGCGAATTCAGGTCTGCGGAGTACCGCTCGGTTCCTGCTTCGGCCTGGCAGATTATTGTCAGGTTGGTAGCGGGATGAATTTGGTTTGGACACATTGGCTTTCCGCTTTCTTGCGTCACCGGGAGCGCACCGGTGTGTTGGCCGGGCTGCATTCCACGCTGGGGCGTTGGGCGCTCAATGGGCGGGCATTTCACAACGATCCGGGCGTATTTGTTTTGCGGGAAAAAGCACAAAAACTGACCCTGCCGCAACAACAAACCGTGCTGATAATCAATGTCTTATTGGGCAATTTGCTTTTCACTTCTGATGATTTGAGTCAATATTCACCTGAACAAACCGCCGAACTGGAAGAAGCCTTGATGTTGCGTAGGAGCCAAATAATTACAGTACGGGAAATTGAAACGGACTGCTACGTCATTTCATTTGAACAGAAAAAAGAGCGGTACATAGCCTATTGCAACCTGACCAAAGAGCAGCAATTTTTGGCAGCCGATCATAAAAATGGCCGGATCGAAATCCAGCCATTTGAGACCATTGTTTTGCGAAGTGAGAGCAACTCATAACTCATCCCTTATAACTCATAACATCCGCTTAGTTCCAGCTCATTGGTTCTGGCATATCCGAAATGATTTCGTAGAGGTCGCCTTTGCTATACATCACCTGGCTCCAAAGTTGGGCCGGTTTGGTTTTGAACAGGTAATTGGCGTCCATCGGAGCCGGTACCCACGAGCCGCCTTCCATCTCTTCTTTGAGTTGGCCCGACGACCAACCGGAATAGCCCACAAAAAACCGGATGTTATGCGGTTCCATTAATCCACTGGAAATCAGGAACTTAAGTTTTTCAAAGTCGCCACCCCACCACACGCCGGGTGCCACCTGAATACTTTCTTCCAACAGGTCGCCAACATTGTGAATATAATGCAGGGTATCGGTTTGCACCGGACCACCATAATAGACCTCCGCATCGAAAGGCGGAAAATCGCCCATCAATTCGTTGACGCCCATATTAATACTCTTATTTAGAATAAAGCCGAGACTACCTTCGGGATGATGCTCACAAAGCAGCACCACAGCCCGGTGAAAGTAGGGGTCTTCCATGAACGGCTCGGCCAGCAGCAGGTGTCCATTTTTGACCAAAGATCGTGACGTCATAGCGATGAATGTAGGTTCGGGACGAAAGTAGGCCACTGTTTACTTTTTCGCAAGGCCCATTCACATTTTAAAACAATTTTTTTTGTCAAATATCTGCTGCGCGACTAATATGAACTGTAATTGCCCTGTTTTAAGCCATCAGCAATATATGTACGAAATATAGTTCTTTTTAGTCGTTCCCATCCTGTTAAAATTTAAAACAGCCTCTAAAAAGACCGGGCCGGACATTTTTATCCTGCTTAGGAACGTGTAAAGAATAAGTTATTAATGGTGTCTTCGTGTTGAGTTGTCATGTCGTAGAGAAACGGAGACATCCACACAAGCCAGGTGATCAGACAGGCCTTCATTAGGAAATTCCGAATGACCTGGCTTGTGTGGATGTCTGCACTCCGTTACGACATGACAACTAAGAAAAACGAAACTTCACAAATTATTTTTTACACGTTCCTTAATGTGCAATAATCAAGCGGAAGGATGCTGTTTCGTTTTCATTTTTAACCAGAACGACATATAGGCCGTTTGGTATATCAGCCGTACTCATCTGTATCATTTTTTGCCCGGCTTGTTGCGTCACCGGTCGGCCATATTGATCGGTCACGGTTACCGACAGGCGTTGGGCGGACTCAATACGCAGAAATTCATTGGCCGGATTGGGAAAAATACGAACATCGGCGGCTGGTAAAACGTTCCCCGCCGCCACGGTATAAGCCCAGGAATATCTATATGCCTGGCGCGACACTTGCTGGCCCGGGCCCATGCCGCCAACGGTCACGAAAACGTCGGGCGAGAGTTGGGCCACCCCGCGCAAATCCATGATCGACGGAAAAAGCACGGGATCAATTGTCTCGAACAGATCGCCACTATTGGGGTCGTAATCTTTTATACGCGACAAAGCCGCCACTCCGCCAGAGCCATTGTACGCCATGCCATCATAGTTGTAGGTCACATCCGAACCGCCCAGCCACACCAGGTGCCCGGCGATCACGCCCGCCGCCATCCGATAACCTTTGGCCTCCGGCAAAACAGTGCTCGACCAGGTGATTTCCGTGGGATTATCCGGGTGAATATAGCCCTTGCGCAGTACGCTCGCCGCCGGGAAATTGGCTCCGCTGGCCGCGCCACCACAGTAGTATAGCGTGTCGCCTCTGATAATACCCGACGCACCGAACGCTTTGAAATTGTTGGTGTTAGGCACGGAAGTTCCGGCTTGCCAGATGTTGGTAGCCGGGTTGTAAATCTGCACGTTTGGCACATTCTGGGTGTTGCTCCAGCCAGTGACGACGAAGAGCAAACTATCGCGCCACACCGCCTGCACCTGGTCGTCAATCGCCTTCGGCAGAGGCGCGGCATCGCTCAGCCATTGGTTGGTGACCGGGTCGAAACGATGTACTTTAGCGGAGGAAGTCTCGGCACCATTGGCCGCAACATGGTAGCCACCCACCACATAAATCAGGCCTTGCAGGAGGCTGGCGGCGGCGGCGATTTTGCCCCCGGCGGGATCGGGGACGGGCGGCAGGGCAAGCCATTCGCTGGTGAGCAGATTGTGTCGCCAGGCTTTGAGGTGAATGCCCGACCAGACTTTGGTACTATCCAGGCCACAAAAAGAATAGACGTAAGGCGTGTCGTTGACGATCGCTCCGACTACGGCATTGTTGGTTACTGCTTCCGGCAAAGGCGGCAGTTCGGTGTAATACGGCTGTTGCGCAGATAATAAATGGCTCATAGCCAACAGGATAAGGGTAGGGAGCAGTTTTTTCATAAACCTCTTTTTGCGAAACCGTGAAGGTACGCAGCAAGCAGATTTATTTCAAGTTTGCTCTTTTCGGCCCGATATAGTAACGGTTGGAATATCCAATGGTGTACCACAACAAGCCCGGTGCAAAAAAGCCCAATGCGGCCAGATAGGTTGGGTATTGGAATACACGGCAAAGGCGATAATTGACGCCCGCCCAATAGTAGAGATTAACCCCTGGAATCAGTAAAATGAGGAGATCGCGCGGGCTCAAACCGCATAAACGGAATACCGAACCCAACCGCCAGACAGGTAGCCACGTCTCCCCGTCCGGCATATTTGCTTTGACCATCAGGCGGGAAAGGCCAAAGTGAGACAGCACCAAATACCCCAGCATCCCCGTTAAAAGCAGCGGCCAAAGCGGCATACCGGAGTCTTCCTCGGGCAAATTCAAAGCAGCCATTTGCCGCAGCGAGTCTGCCGCGATGCTATCCTGCTGGTCAGAGTCATCGTCGTTGTCATCATCATTATCGTCGTCATTATTATCATCGCCATCCTCATTGTCACTATCATCTTCCTTTTCTTTCTCTTTTTCAGTTCTGTTTACGCGCTCGCCCGCCGATTCGCTGGCATAGTCAGTAATCGTCGGATAGTGCGGCGGAATCCGGTTACCACCGCTGCCACTCAGGGTGGAAGCAAAGCGAACCTGCCGCATACTGGTAATGTAGATATCCAGGGCCTGTTGGTGCTCCCGTCGCTCGGCGGGCGTCAAATACTGACCACGCAGCGACCTTTCCATTAATTCGAGAAATTCCTTATGTAATTCCTTTTCCTTATAGGCCAGTTCCGGCGAGTAAGAATTACGAAATTCCGCAATACGTATGTCAGATAAGTGAGCAGCTTCCCCAAAGTATTTCTCCAGAGTAGCACCATCGTAGGGGAGCCGGGTACGGTAAGCCGTAGGAGCAGAATAGAGCGAATGCAGGTAGCCCGTCTCGTAAGCGGCCCGGCTCATGGTGGATAATTCAGCACCATAGGCAACGCTGCTGCTGGCGCGAAAAATAGAGCCACTTCTTGCCAGGCGCGCCAAGGCACCAAAGGCACCCTGAGCGGTCAGTTCAATACTAACCAAAGGCAGCAGGAAAATCGCTAAAAGAAGACGTAAAGAGCGGACAGGAGGAAGCGTTTTCATTGTTTAAATACAGGTTTTGCCAATAAAAAAGTGGCATCCGGGGAATATAGGGCAATATTACGGATATAAATAACAATAATGCAAGCGGGGAAACTCATTATTCCCATTGACCACATTACCTCAACCCTCCAGCGCCTTCCCATCATCAAATTTCCGCTCCCAACGGGCCACCACCGCCGAAGCCAGGCAACACTTACGACCAGTCTTCCAAAACAACAATATTGATTTCATTTATTGTGCTCAATCTTCGGTCATTGGTTAGAAAATACTGACAATTAGATTGAAGGGCTGCGGCCAACTGGAAAGCATCCATGCCTTTAAGGAAAGTATATTTGGCTCGCAAACGGTAAGCAACGCGCGCGATTGGCACATCAATATCAAGGAAATCAAAAGAAAAATCATTGAGTGCATCTTCAAAATCCTGAATGAGATCAGGTCGCCCATTTCGCTCGGGGTATATGCCAAATTCGGCTAAGGATACCACGCTGGTCGCAAATTCACAAGAAGATGTATTAGCATCACCTATAAACTGACGTACTTTGCTACAAAGCGTAGGATGTTGTTCCAGCCAGTAAATGAAAGGGGCAGTATCGAAAAATATTTTGCTGTTGGAAGTCACTCTTCTCGTAGTTCATTGATGATTTGCTGCGCATCTTTCGGCCAAATTCCTTTGCCTTTTCCGGCGTATTTATCAAAGAGTTGCAGTGTACTTCTCCGCTTTTTCAGACGGCTAAGGAGCTTTTCGTGGACAATTTGCAGCTCCTGGTCATCCAATGCTTCCAGAGCTTCCAAAATCATTTGAACTTGCTGACCCATGTGTCTATTTTTTTTACAAAACTAAGGCAAATTTTTGACACTTTCCCCTTCATTTAACCCGGCATTACCCATAATCCCATTGACCACATTAATTTTATTGACCACATTTATCCCATTGACCACATTAATCTACCCCTCCAACGCCTTCGCGTCATCAAATTCCCCTTCCCAGCGCGCCACCACCACCGAAGCCAGGCAATTGCCAATCAGATTCGTACAAGTACGGCCCATATCCATCAGTGCATCCACGCCGAGAATGACCGCAATGGGCCACTCCGGCAGCCCAAATTGATTCACCGTACCGGCCAGAATCACCAGCGAAGCCCTCGGCACGCCCGCCACGCCTTTGGAAGTCAGCAACAGCGTGCCCATCATGGCCAGTTGCGTCTGCCAGGACAGGTGAATGCCCGCCGCCTGGGCGCAAAAAATGGAGGCCAGTGAGAGGTAAAGCGTAGAACCGTCGAGATTGAAACTATAACCCGTGGGCAGCACAAACGAGACGATTTTGCGCGGCACTCCGAAGCGTTCCATCGCCGTAAGGGCCTTTGGCAAAGCCGCCTCGGAACTGGCCGTAGCAAAGGCCAGCGAAGCGGGTTCGTACACCGCCCGGAAAAACTGCCGGATGGGAATGCGGCAGATTAGCATCACCGGAATGAACACTAGCAGGATGAACACGATCAGGGCGGCGTATAAAGTAGCGAGGAGTTTGACCAGGTTGCCGACCACCTCAAAGCCCATCGTGCCAATGGTGTAGGCCATCGCCCCTCCCACGGCGAACGGGGCAGAATACATAATAATGCCCACGAATTTGAACATCACCTCGGTCAGCGATTCCGCCCAATTCAGCATAATAATTCGCTGTGGTTCAGGTACTTGCCGCAGTGCAAAACCGAAGATCAGACTGAACAGCACCACTTGCAGCACCGCACCCTCGTAGATCATTTTGGCCACGTTTTCGGGGAAAATATGCAGCACCACCTGCTTCCAATCCTGTTTGACCCTCGAAGGCGGCGTAGTCAGTTCCTTGCCATGATACAGCAATTTGACCGTGCCTTTGACGGAATCCACCTGCGCTGTCAGGTCGGTAGCGGCTATGTTGGCGGGGTCGGGGGCCTTGGTGACTTTGATGCCCGCACCGGCCTGGGTAAAATTGATCGCGATCAAACCCACCACCAGCGCAATGGAGGTAGCCGCCGTGAAGTACGTAAATGCCTTCACACTCATGCGTCCCACCTGCGAGGCATTGCTTTGCCCGGCGATGCCCAGCACCAGCGTACCAAAGAGCAGCGGCGCGATCACCGTCTTAATGAGTTGAATGAAAATCTTGCTGAATATTTCCAGGTTGGCTCCTACCTGCGGAAAGTCAAAACCGATGGCCATGCCGATCACCATGCTGACTAATATCCACGTTGTCAGGCTTTTATTGCGAATACCGTACCAGCCTAATACGCCAATACATAGCCAGCGCGTAGCCAGTAGCCAGGGAGCCGTCATGTGTTCACCTAAGAAATATGCACCCACGTGCAGCATAATCGCCAAGGTCGCCGCCACTGCGACCACCTGCAACATTCTACCTGTATTCATCACAAGGAAATGGTTTTAGGCGGGCAAAGTACGACAGACTTTACAAATGGAAAGGTCAAATGGCAATCAGCAAAAAAAGCAAGCGCAGCGATCACCCAGTGGTCGCTGCGCTCCAGCTATCGTTGTTTTTACTTAGCCAATACCTGCGCGACGAGGTCGGCGGCTTCCTGGAATTCTACGGCACCCATTACTTTCAGTCCCGATTCGTCAATGATTTTTTTGGCAATATCGGCATTGGTGCCTTGCAACCGCACAATGACCGGCACCGGAATGTCACCGATCTTTTTATAAGCATCCACTACGCCCTGGGCCACCCGGTCGCAACGGACAATACCGCCGAAAATATTGATCAGAATGGCCTTCACGTTAGGGTCTTTCAGGATGAAACGCATGGCATTTTCCACCCGTTCCGCATCGGCGGTACCGCCCACGTCGAGGAAGTTGGCTGGTTCGCCGCCCGAAAGTTGAATCAAATCCATCGTGGCCATGGCCAGACCTGCACCGTTGACCATACAGCCGACGTTGCCATCCAGTTTCACGTAGTTCAGGTCATATTCCTGGGCTTCCACATCCGCTGGGTCTTCTTCGGCGGTGTCGCGCAGTGCTTCGAGGTCGCGGTGGCGATACAGTGCGTTGTCATCCAGCGTCACCTTGGAGTCCACGGCGATGATCTTATCGTCCGAGGTTTTCAGGCAGGGATTGATCTCGAACAGGCTGGCGTCGGAACCAACGAAAGCAGCGTACAGTTTTTGCACAAAATCCACCATTTCCTTGAAAGCGGAGCCGCTCAGGCCAAAGTGAAAAGCCACCTTCTGGGCCTGAAAAGGCCGCAAACCGAGCAGCGGATCCACAAACTCAAAGAACACCCGATCCGGCGTTTCGTGGGCCACCTTTTCGATGTCCATACCACCATCGGGCGAGTACATGATGACGTTGCCGCCGCGTCCACGGTCGGTTAAGATGCTGATATAGAACTCTTTCGGTTCGCTGGCCCCCGGATAGAACACGTCCTGCGCCACCAGTACCTTGCTGACCAATTTGCCTTCAGCGGAAGTCTGCGGCGTGACGAGGTGCATCCCGATCATGGCTTCGGCTATTTCACCGGCCTGTTCCGGGCTTTTGGCGAGTTTCACGCCACCGCCCTTGCCGCGCCCGCCCGCATGCACCTGCGCCTTGACGACGCACCAGTCGGAATTGTACAGTTCTTTCAATTTTTTAGCGGCTTCCACGGCCTCAGCAGCCGTGGTGGCCACGATGCCTTCCTGGATTTTTACGCCATAGGATTTGAGCAATTCCTTGCCTTGATACTCGTGGAGATTCATGTTTTATAAGTCAGAACGTGATAGATGTAAAGGTGCAGGGGTGGGCAAAAGTAGGGGGAATTGTGGAGTGCAGGAGAATTTGGCGGGGAATTTTTGATAATCAGAAATTTTTGTTACATTTGCCTTGTGCCAACAAAATTTACTCGCACACCACACTATTTTCCACTAACTATTGCAAGACATCCCATGAAAAAATTTGTATTTGCACTTTTGGCTCTTACATTAATGGTGCTCGGTTGCAAAAAAGAAAATACCCCCATTAACGATGATCCCAAGGTCATGGAATTAACATTCACTGGCACCATAACGGATGACCTTACAAAATTGCCGACTGCTGATGTTCCTGTGCATGTAGTGTATGGTACTATGTGTTGCGGAGGCATTATGGCAATAATTGGCCATGATTCTGTCAACACGGATGGCCGGGGCAGCTATACTATCCGTCTGAAATACAATAAGGGAAATGCTGCTTATCGTCATATTGTTTATGTACCCGGGTATTCAGCCAAATCTGTTAATTTGCCCAATACCCTGAAACGTAACTGGGTATGGATGACTACGGATTATGACGATGCTGCTATACTCCCCAATGACGTGGCCGATACTGTGAAAATTGTAAAAGGACTGGTGACTACGGCCAATTTTAAAGTATTGCCGGCCAGTATTGTTCAATTGAAATTTCCTTATGCAGCAGTACCTGCTACCGATTCTCTGGTTATAAGTGCTACTTCTTCTCTGGATTGTATTTCATCTGTATATGCCATTAATTTAAATCAAAGCAGAGCGTTCTGGCCCAATTATGAAATAAATAGCTTTCCTGCTACTCAGGAGTTTCCCGGCTTGACCAATCGGGAAATTATTATTAAAACATCTGTTTATGAGGCGGGCAGTGGTGTGCTTAAATCAACATTAATGGATTCGGTTACTTTAGTACAGGGACAACTTTATTATTATAATGTGCAGTACTGATTTCATAATTCCACCCCGCTCCATCCGCCCAGTCGTTCTTCCACCACACCCTTGTACTGACGTCCAATCGGAATACATTGTCCGGCCACAAAAATCTCGGTAGCCGTGAAAGCCGTCACATGGGGCAGGGCTACCAGAAAAGAGCGATGTGGCCGCACAAAAGGACGGCCATGCAGCAGGGTTTCCATGCCGCCAAGTTGACTTTTGGTCACCAGCGTAGAGCCATCGGCGAGGTGCAGACGCACGTATTCCTTCAGGCTTTCCACCACAGTGATGTCGTCCAGCCAGACGCGCACCATCTTTTTGTTGCAATTAAAGAAGTGGAAAATGCGCCGGGGCAGGGTATCCGGCTTAGCGAGTTCTGGATGCCGCAGTTTCTGTACGGCCTTCATAAAACGCTCAAAATCAATTGGTTTGAGTAAATAATCTACTACGCCGAGATCGTAACCGTCCAGCGCGTATTCGTGGTAGGCCGTCGTCAAAATAGTCTGCGGCGGATAAGTCAGGGTGCGCAGCAAATCCAGTCCTTTCAATCCCGGCAGGTGAATATCCAGAAAAAGTACCTCCACGGGCTGTTGTTGCATGGCTTCCAGCGCGTGCAGGGCATCGGAGCAGCGGCCCACGTAGTGCAGCCACGGCACCTGGCGGATATAATCTTCCAGCACTAAGGCGGCTAAGGGTTCATCTTCTACTAAAAGACAGTGAAGCATGGGATGGTTAATGGTTTGATAGTTATTGATTAATGGTATTTTAAATGGTGGTTTAGTGTTGTCTATGAGGATTAATTAATTTCTACATTTACTAGATTTATTACACTAATGTTATAGAAATTATACTAATATTGTGTCATTCAGAGGCGCAGCCGATGAATCTGATTATTTTAAAAATTATGATAAAAAAGGCTTTGCAAGCCTCAGATTCATCGCTAACGCTCTGAATGACAAAAATCGCAACAAACTTACTCCACAAAATTTATATAGAGATTAGCGGAATAAATTCCGCTCTCCGTTCTCCCGGTTTCCAACTGACTTTTTCCCGGATATAACAATTCCAGTTGTCGTCGCAGATTTTGCAGACCAATACCGTCGGGGCGTGGCGGTGCAGCTGTTTGCAAATCCACGGAATTTTCCACCTGCACCCGCAACTCATGGTTTTTCAACACCACCGACAAGCGTATCCAGGCTTCGGTGCGGTGTTCGCTGGCCCCATGTTTGAAGGCATTTTCTACGAGGGGCAACAGCAACAGCGGCGCGATGGGTTGTTGCGGATCATCCAGTTCAAAATGCGTTTCTATTTGCAAACGGTCTTCATCGAAACGCAGTCGTTCCAGGGCCACATAGTCCTCCAGAATACCTACTTCTTCTTGCAGCGCGATGGTTGGCTTACGGGTTTCGTACAGTACAAACCGCAGTAATTGAGCCAGTTGCAAGGCCACCGGTGCTGTTTTGTCCGATTTTATTCGCGCCAGCGCGTAGATGTTATTCAGCGTATTGAACAGAAAATGCGGCTGCAACTGGCTTTTCAGGGCTTGCAATTCGGCGGCTATTTTTTCGCTGCGCAGGGTCTCCTCCCGACGCAGACTTTCCTGTTGCCGGAAAAACAGCCGCGCTGAGAGGGCCGTACCGCTGGCCAGCACACAGTCGAACATATCAACCATCATCACCGAACTCCAGAAAATGAACGTCGCATCGGGAAAATGCACGGGCACGATGTATTCCATTTTCAGCAGGCGATTGAGCAGCGCGCCGATAAAGTTAGCGAGCACCAGTCCACCGAGTGCCAGCCAGGTTTTACCGGAAAATCGGTCGAGCCACCAGAAACTGGCGTACGTGGCCACCATACGAGCGGGCATTTGCAGCCCCTCCGTCCATAAATATTTGCCCAGATTTCCATCATAACGGCTGTACGTATAAGCGTAAACAAACCAATACACCAGCCAAAAAGCGAGGTGCAGGCCCCAACGGTATTTCATAGCCGCAAATTTCGGGAAAATTACGGCAACAATGCCCGTTGTCTGGTCGGTGCAAACGGTCGTTGGTACTCATTGGAAAGCGCAAAATCAGGACGCTGCGCAATTTTGGCAGACACAAAACGCAAAGCGATGATTAACCAAAACTACTTCTACTCCGCCAGAATTTTCTTTACTGCAAAACATTCTCTCAGCATAAAAACCGCGCTATTATGTGGTCTGATACTGTTGATGTTTCAGGCAATATTATCAGCCCAAGTTCGTCAGGTGCCTGCGGACTATCCCACGATCCAGGCCGCCATTAATGCGGCGCAAGTGGGTGACACTGTACTGGTTAGCCCTGGTACCTACTTTGAAAACCTGCAACTTACAGGCCGGGATATTGTGCTGACCAGCCGTTTTTGGCTGGATCAGAACCCCCATTTGATCGAACAGACTATCGTGGACGGCAGCCAGCCGGTGCATTCCGATACGGCCAGTTGCCTGCTGATCTGGAAACACGAGACCGCCGCCACGGTCGTGGAGGGTTTCACTTTTCGGGGTGGCCGGGGCACCATTTGGTATGATCCGGCGGGCGCAGGCACTTTTCGGGAAGGTGGCGGCATTCTGACCGAATTTTCTTCGCCCATTATCCGTCACAATATTATTCGGGACAATATTATTCCGAGCGGCGGCGCAGGGCTGGTGAGCAGTGGCGGCGGTGGCATTCGTTGTGGCGAAGGCTCGCCGAGGATTGAAAACAACCGTATTATTTATAATCGCGGCGATGGCTATGGCGGTGGCGTGGTGCTTAATTTCTGTCCAAATGTGGTGGTTCGCAACAATATTATTGCCCATAATTCCGGCGGTAAAGACTTCTCCGGCGGCGGCTTCTGGAGCACCGGGCAGGACCAAAACAGTGTAGTTACTTTGGAAAATAACGTCATCGCTTACAACCACGCTTTGGCTGGCACCGGCCAATTTGCCGGAAAAGGCGGTGGCGTCTGGACATTCTCGATCAAAATCAAGATGCGTAATAATATTGTGTGGGGGAACACGCAAAGCGGTAAACAGATCAATCAGGCGGGGGCGGCTACCGAAATACGCTACAATTGTATTCAGGATGGTTTTGCCGGCATTGGTAATATTACGGCCAATCCCTTGTTCGCCGATACCATTTGTTTCCTGCTTTCACCCGGCTCGCCCTGCACGGATGCGGGCGAACCTATTGCGGCCAGCGAAGATTTTTCCGAAAATGGTAAAAACGCGGTTTATCCAGCCCGTGGTGTTTTGCGCAACGACATAGGTGCCTACGGTGGACCTGGTCGGGGCGTTTTAGGTTGTTTCCGCGCCTTCGCTCCGGCAGGCAAATTCACGAAAGTGCTGAATTCTCCGGTAGTGACCACGCCCGGCGATTCGCGCAGTGTCAACTGGATAGATGTGGATGGCGATAAAGACCTGGACCTGATGATTACGAATGGGCCGCAAGCGGGCGAAAATAATTTTCTTTATAAAAATGGCGGTCAGGGGCAGTTTACGCTGGTCACCGATGACCCGATTGTGCAGGATGGCACACCCTCCGATGGCGCGACCTGGGCGGATTTTGATAATGATGGCGACAATGACTGTTTTGTGGCCAACTGGTGGGGCATTCCTAATTTACTCTATAAAAACACTGGTAACGGCACTTTTGAACGCATTACTACGGGCAGTCTGGTGACAGGAAGCAGTTACTCCGAAACGGCTTCCTGGGGCGATTATGATAATGACGGTTTCGTGGATTTATACGTCAATAACAGCGACGGCGACAACAAGAATTTTCTATACCATAACCTCGGCAACGGCACTTTTGAAAAAATTACAACGGGCAGTCCAGTGACTGATGCTTTGGTCAGTCGTTGCGTGAATTGGACGGACTACGACGATGACGGCGATGTGGATATTTTTGTCACGAATGAAAACAACCAGAATGAGAATCTCTACCAAAATAACAACGGCACTTTTACTAAAATCACGGGCGGGCCGCTCCTGACCAATGGCGGCAGCACGATGAGCGCCAGTTGGGGCGATTATGACAATGATGGTTTACAAGATGTTTTTCTGGCGAATGACCAAGCCAACGACGCGCTGTTTCACAATGATGGCCAGGGAAATTTTACCAAAATTACCACCGGCCCTGTGGTGACCAGTGGTGGCAACTCCTTTGGCAGCGAATGGGCTGATGTGGACAATGACGGCGATCTCGATCTGTTCGTCACCCATGCTTTCAATGGCGGGCCGTGGCGCAATTTCCTGTTCCGAAACAAAGGCAATAGCATATTCGAGCGCGACCTCACCGAAGTGGTGGCCACCGATGAAGGCTGGTCGTATGGCGCCGCTTTTGGCGATTTTGACCGCGATGGCGATCTGGATTTGGCGGTCGCTAATTGCCTGAATGCCAGTCAACCCGACTATCTCTACGAAAATCACGCTGCCGAAACCACAAATCGCTGGCTGGTGGTGGACTGCATTGGTACCACCAGCAATCGCAGTGCCATCGGGGCGAAAGTACGGGTGAAATCCACCATTGATGGCCAGTCCGTCACCCAAATGCGTGAGATCAGTGCCCAAAGTGGCTACTGCGGCCAGAACCAACTGGCACCGCATTTTGGTTTGGGCAACGCCGAAACCATAGAAAGTATTACGGTGGAATGGCCCTCCGGTTTGGAAGAAATATTCGGAAACGTGGCTGTCAATCAATATGTTACGCTGACAGAAGGGCAGGGCATTTCGTCTGTAAAAACCCCAAAAGGCGCAACTGGACTGGCTTTGTATCCGCCTACGCCCAATCCCTTCCACGATTCGGTGGACTATCGCTTTGATCTGCTCAAAACGGCTGTTTTAAAGATAGAAGTGCGGGATTTACAGGGGAAAACCATACGTCATTTAGCAGAAGGAAAGTTCGAGGCGGGCAGCCATCATTTACACTGGGATGGTAAAATGACCAATGGCAGCAATGTTCCAGCTGGGCAATACATCCTGGTTTTTCAGCAGGATGGCCAGGTGGCGGCGCAAGTGATGGTGAAAATTTAATAATGTAGAGACGTTGCATGCAACGTCTCTACATTAATCACCGGATCGCAATCCCCTCATCATCAATCAATTTCCCGGTCTGTACCCGCACAATACGGGCCGGGAAATTTTGCAAAATCCGGTAATCGTGGGTGGCGCAAAGCACCGCTGTATTGTGCTGTTTGGCCAGATTGCGCATCAGCACCAGCACATCGTCGCTGGTTTCGGGATCGAGATTGCCCGTGGGCTCGTCGGCCAGGAGTAGTGCCGGACGATTCAGTAAAGCGCGGGCAATCACCACCCGTTGCTGTTCACCGCCGCTGAGTTCGTAGGGCATCGCCAGCCGTTTGTGGACCAGCCCCACGCCGATCAATTCTTCGTTGACGCGTTGGGTCATGTCGGCCTCGTTGGTCCAGCCGGTGGCGCGTAGTACGAAGAGCAGATTCTCCTCCACGTTGCGGTCGGTCAGCAGGTTAAAGTCCTGGAATACAATGCCCAGCCGCCGCCGGAGCAGGTGAATATTACGCCGCGAGATAGAGCGCAGGTCGAAACCGGCTACCTCGCCGAAGCCCTTTTCGAGCGGTAAAGCGGCATACAGCGTTTTGAGGAGACTGCTCTTGCCGCTGCCGGTTTTGCCGATCAGGTAGGTGAATTCGCCCTCGCCAATTTGCAGGTTGATGTTTTCCAGCACCACCGTTTGGTCGTGCTGGCGAATATCGGCATTGCTTAGTTTGACTATTGCAGACATGGTAGGGTTGTTTGTAGGATACGAATGTGGGTAGAGACGTTGCATGCAACGTCTCTACGTGCAACGAGGCGGCGAAAATAGGGCAGTGTCGGATTTAATTATCAGTAATAACGGTCATCTTTCCAATTTTCGGGATTATGAAGAATATAATTGGAAATCAGATGAAATTCCTTGTTGTTACGAATCACATGATCATGAAATCTGGTCTGCCAACTAAAATTAGGTAGCAAGGGCCTTACTGCGCGTGTAACTGCCGCTTTGTAGGAACGCAGGGCAGTGGAAATTGAACCTGCCTGCGGCGAAATGGCCGCCATGAATTCGTTTTTGGTCGGTGCCGTATGTGGAGACATTGTATGCTGTGGAGACGTTGCATGCTGTGGAGACGTTGTATGCTGTGGAGACGTTGTATGCTGTAGAGACGTTGCATGCAACGTCTCTACATTGTTTTGATTATCATATTCATTTATGATAATAATCCCATGTATATGATTAGGCATAATAACGAATTCTCCCAATTCCATATTCGGGAAATGCTTTGGAATATCATCCCAACAAGCATACGCGATTTCTCCAATAGCATTTAAATACATTTCGCCATCACGAATTTCTCCGAAGTAATGCGAATCATGGGTTAAGTCTGCTTTTTGAAGTATGCAAAAGCCCCGGCAGGGGCGAAATGTTGGTAGCCAAATGATTGCATCCGTCTTTTAGCCCCGTCAGGGGCGCAATTGCGTACGTATTGCGCCCCTGACGGGGCTTGCGGGGCCTACATATGGACATTACTACCAACATTTGGCCCCTACTGGGGCTTTTAAACCCATGATTCGCATAAGTAATGAATTTTACTGTAAGTACAAATAGTTAAAAAATACATTCCAGGATTTCGGTAATCCCATGATTGCCAGCGAGCAGAAGGGATGCGGTATTTGTTTTTAAATTTTTGCACGGGAACTTATGTTAAACGTATATTGTAGAGACGTTGCATGCAACGTCTCCACACGCATGCAACGTCTCCACACGCATGCAACGTCTCCACACGCATGCAACGTCAACGTCTCTATAAAACGCAAAACGTTCAATAGGTCACAAAATCCCCAGCACATCATTCATCGAAAAAAAACCTTGTTTCCCGACCAGCCATTCGGCAGCTAATACCGCTCCGGCAGCGAATCCCGCCCGTGAATGCGCCCGGTGCTCGAGGCGGATCTCATCGGTCGGGCCGGTCCAGACCACACTGTGCGTACCGGGCACTTCGCCTTCGCGCAGGGCGGTGATGGGTACTTCGCCCGGTCCGGGTGGAGTAGGGGAGAGTGCCCAGCCGGACGTGCGCGACATGCTGAGAATCAGGTCGTTGACCATCGTCAAGGCCGTACCGCTGGGCGCATCCAGTTTGTGAATATGATGGATTTCGGTGATCGCCGGATGGTAGTCCGGGCGTTCGTCGAGCAGGCGGGCGAGGTAGCGATTGACGGCAAAAAAGAGATTGACGCCCACACTGAAATTGGAGGCCCAGAGCAAAGCACCTTCTTTATCCCGGCAAAACTGTTGCGCTGCAGCCAACTGCTCCGTCCAGCCGGTCGTACCACTGACCACCGGCACACCAGCTTGCAGACATTGCAGTACATTCTCGAAAGCCGCATCGGGGCGACTGAATTCAATGACCACATCCGCCTGTTGAATCAATTCCGGCGTGGCTTCCGCCCGGTTGTCGCGGGTAATACGCCAGACAATAGTATGCCCCTGCTGCTGCGCCACCTTTTCGATGGAGCGACCCATTTTGCCATAGCCGAACAATCCAATTTTAAGCATAATCTATCAATAATTGTGATACCGTAGAGGCGTTGCATGCAACGTCTCTACATCACGTTGTGATTAAAAAAAAGCGTCTTCCACGTGCCTGATCTCCAGTACTTTATCGCCTTTCAGAATAATAGCCACAATATCGAAACGAATTTCCCAGTCATAACCGATCTGCTCCATGTACAGGCCAGCCGTACGGGCCAGCAGGTCTTGTTTGCGCAGATTCACTGCATCTTCCGGGCCACCAAAACCATCGCCGGAGCGGGTTTTGACTTCCACAAAAACCAGCAATTTATCGTGTGCCCAGGCAATAATGTCCACCTCTCCGCGTCCCGCCCGGTAGTTATATTCGACCAGCCGCCAACCTTTTTGGGTCAGAAATTCGGCGGCAATGGCCTCACCACGTTTACCCGTTTCAGTATGTTTTGCCAAGGTAGTTATTGGTTATCAAATAATTGGCAAGGGAGTTAAACACAAACATTGGAGGTCAGAAATGATAATAATTCATCACTCATCATTCTCTACGGCCTCCCCTCCGTCGCATCCGGGTACAACAAATATTTCCGCCGAATTTCCCGGTAGGCGACCAGATCGCTTTGCCAGGAAGCGCGAATTTCCGCCTCCGAGCAGCCGGCAATGATCTGCTCTTTCAGATGGTTGCTGCCCGCCAGCAAATTAAAAAAATTGTTTCCCAAAAAGAACGAATCCTTCTGCGGAAATTCCTGGTAGAAATCCAGTAAGTAACTCAAATTCAACTGTTTGGCCATGCGCAAACTATCCAGCGGTATGTGACGCAAGTCGAGCCCGCGACAAATTTTTCCAGCCAATGGCGGGTAGCGGCTCCCGGCGTTGGACTGGGGGATAAAGGCAAAAGTGGCTTCCGGATAATTCGGGTGTCCGACCATCTGGAACGGCCAGAGGGTCCCGCGACCCAAACTGGCTACCGTCCCCTCGAACAAACAAATGGACGGATACAGGAGCACGGAGCGCATATCCGGCAAATTGGGCGATGGGCGCACCGGCAGATTATAGGGCGTCTGGTGGGTATAGTTTCGGCAGGGGATGACGGTCAGGCGCAGGGGTTGCGGCTCCTTTATCCAGTGCTCGCCGACAAATAACCGGGCCAGTTCGCCCACTGTACAGCCATGCGCAATAGGCACCGGGGCTATACCCACGAAAGATTCCCAGCGCATGTCCAGCATCGGGCCATCCACGTAGTGCCCATTGGGATTGGGCCGGTCCAGCACAATAACGCTCTTGCCCTGTTCGGCACAGGCTTCCAACACGTATAATAAGGTACTGATATAGGTGAAAAAACGGGTCCCCACATCCTGAATATCAAAAATCACTATGTCCACATCGGCCAGATCGCCGGGCAGTGGTTTTACTTTTCGGCCATACAGCGATACCACCGGAATGCCGGTGCGCGCATCGTAGCCATCCGGAATGCGTTCACCCGCCTCGGCACCGCCGCGAAAACCGTGCTCCGGTCCAAAAATGCGGGTCACACAAACCCCCGACCCAAACAGCGTATCCACCAGGTGCGTCTGCCCGACCAGCGAGGAATTATTGACGACCAGGCCCACCTGGTGGTCGCGTAAAAGCGGGAGCAAAACCCCCAGTTGTGCCGCACCCACCACTATTTCAGGGTTTGGTCGCCCACTTGGACTGTTACTTTCCAATACTTTATTTTGGGACGACACAGGCCAAATCACTCCCACACACAGGAAAGCCCAAAGATATTTTTGCCAAAAATGCTTCATTTTCTAATTTTATAAACAAATCGTGTTTCTTTTGCAGGAGATTGTTAAAATTTGTTGAGAATGTTGAGAAAAGGTGGAGTTTGCTATCGCAAGTGGAGGCATACACCTCGATCATGTTTTGCAAAAAAAACTCTTTTAGAAACGTGTAAAAAATAGTTTGTGAAGTTTCGTTTTTCTTAGAGGCTGTTTTAAAACCCTGAACGGAGCGGAAAGGCTTGAATTTTGACAGTAGATGAAGATTTATTTTTGGTGCATAGCGGGGACTATTCGCTAAAAATAAAGCAAAATATAATGGCAAAAGACAGGACTTTACGCC
>JANPIV010000007.1:0-42721 GCA_031425155.1 Saprospirales bacterium
ATTTGTTTAATCCATCGTCGCAAAGTCATCGTCCCTTTAATCCCATATTTACGCGCTACACTGTCAATGCTACACCGTCCAGTCTCTATCTCTTCAACCACTTTTTGTTTGAAATGGTGGCTGTAACGACGAACTTGACGAGATGATGTTTGTTGTTTTTCCATGTCTAGTACTGCATTTAGGTGTCAACCTATTTCAGGACGGGACAGTATCATAAATACCGTTGATGAGGGTTTATAAGAACTTCTATCAACCTTATGAGACAACTCATTTTACCTCTCCTCACGCTGCATTCCGCGCCGCATTAATAATCCCGAACATCGCCCGCAGCACCAGTTTACGATAAACCGCCGCATCTGCTTCCGGCAACGTCTCGTCCTGTAGTTTTTGTAGGGCAAATTGTTGAATCGCAATCAGCGGCAGCACAATTTGCTCGCGCAAAGCAATGCTCGACCTCGACATATCATTGCCCGACAATAATTGCGACTGGCCGGATAATTCGCGGAGCATTTCGCCGGTCAATACATATTCGTCATAGAGCATTTTCCAGAAATCGCCGAATTGCGGGTGATCGGCCAGATAGTGCGTCACCTCAAAATTGGACTTGGAGAGCGATTGCATGGAGTTTTCCAGCAGCGTACGGAAAAACAGGGAATGCTGGTACAGGGCCTGTAACTCCTCGTGCCGCACCGACTGAAACTTCGCAATGGCACTGCCCACGCCGTAATAGCCCGGGACATTTTGCTTCATTTGCGCCCAGGCCCCCACAAAAGGAATGGCGCGCAGGTCTTCAAACCGCATCGCCGCATCACCGCTGCGTTTGGTCGGGCGACTGGCAATATTGCTATCGCCGTACCATTTTAAGGGCGTTATTTTTTCCAGATAAGGCACAAAATCGGGGTGGTTTTTCAACTGCAAATAGGACTCATAAGCGGCATCCGCCAGATCATCGAGCAGCTGATAATCGGTAGCCGTGAGCGCACGGGTCGGATTATAAAACAACTGATTTTCCAAACCCGCCGTCAGCAGCCGCTCGATATTAAAAGCCGCCGCCGCCGTGGTGCCATACGTACTGCTCACCGTCTGACCCTGAATAGTGACCTGAATGCCTTGATTTTCAATATCTTGCCCATGCGAGGCGTAGTAGCTGGCGTTGTTGCCGCCGCCACGTCCCGGAGGTCCGCCCCGGCCGTCGAAGAAAATCACCGAAATACCATTCTCACGACTCACGCGGCTCAGTTCTTCTTTGGCGCGATAAATACTCCAGTTGGCACGGAGGTAACCGCCGTCTTTGGTACCGTCGGAGAAGCCCAGCATGATGGTCTGCACCTCGCCACGTGCGACGAGGTGGCTGGCATAATGCGGATGGGTGTAGAGTTGCTGCATCACCGCCCCGCAGTCAGCCAGGTCGTCAATGGTTTCAAACAGCGGCACGATGTCCAGCGGAATATGCCCTGGTACGCTGCTTTTGCGCGGGGATAAATGCTGGAAAGTCAACTGCGCCAGGGCCAGCACTTCGGCTACGTTTCTGGCACTTTGGCAGTTGGAAATAATATAGCGGTGGCAGCCCAGTTCGCCGTTGTCGCGCTGAATCTCGCCGATAATACGGAACGAGCGGATGGTTTCCTTGACAAACGGGTCGGTGAAATCGTTTTCGTCAATGCGTATGGGCGTACCGAGCAGAAAATCTATTTGCTCCGCCTCGCTGGCGTTCTGGTAATCAAAAGGGGTGTCGGAATGCGATTTTTCCTGCCAGTTTTGCAAAATCGCCTGCCACACTTCGGTGTGTTTGCGGCTGTCCTGCCGAACATCGAGGCTGGCAAAATAGAAGCCGAACACCCGCACCTGGAGGATATACTGGTCCAATTCGTCCAAAAACAGGCTGTCGTGATCGCGGACCAGGAACTCCCGGGCCTCCCCAAGATCATCCAGCAGTTGCTGGCAACTTTGGTAGCGTTTTTTTTCTTCCTGTGGGTTATAGAGCGTGTTATAAAGTTTTTCTTCGGCGGCCACCATGCACTCCTCGGTGCCGCGAAAAGTCAGGCGACGGCGCAGCAGCCGTATTTGGCGGTAATAGCCACGCAGCACACCTTTGCGCAGGCGTTGGGCGACATCTACCGTGGTTTCGGCGTTCACGAAAGGATTGCCGTCGCGGTCGCCGCCGGGCCAGAAGCCGAGGGCCAGCAGGCGGGGATTCTCGAAAGTAGTGACATCCTGCCCGAGGGCCCGCAGCAGCCGGAACAAAATGTCGGGCAGGGTATGAAACAGCACATTTTCCAGGTACCAGCCCAGACTGATGGCTTCGTCCACCGGCGTGGGTTTCTCCCGGTTGACGAAGGTGGTTTTGCCCAATTGCATAAGCAACATCTGAATTTCTTCCAGATTGTTGTCGCGAATCTGGTGCCCCAGATCATTAATAATGCCCAGCACTTTGCCGGGATAAAACTGTGTGGGATGTGCCGTAAGCACCAGGCGTACGCTGTAATGCCGGATTTTTTCGAGCAATTGTGCTCGCAGCGTTTCTGCATCCAGCCGGGTGAACAAGTGCTTGAGCGAACCAGGGCCGTTCATTTCGTGGGCCTGACGGAAAAGCGCGTCTTCCACCGAATCGAAGAGTACGACCTGCCGCTCCACATATTGAATAAAATAAAAAAGCTGATCGTGCCGCTGCTGGATGGAAGTGTGCTCAAAATACTCGTCCCAGAAACCTTCGACGATTTCGTCCGGGCGTTTACCGGCGGCAAAACCGGTTTTGCAGGCCTGGGCAAACAGCGCCAAATGCGTTCCGGCTGCTTCAATCCCTTTGAAAGGCAGGCTCAGAAACAGGCTGTTGTAAGTGTGGTAAAGCAGCGCAGTAGAAGTATTGGAAGACATAAGCAGAAAGGCAAATAGAACGTAGTGACATCCCGATTTTTATCGGAAAGACAAATAAACGCAGTTATGTCCCTATATTTAACGGGAAAGGCAAATTAGCGTAAGTAAAATTGATTTTTAGCAGAATTGCAAAAGCAATGGCAAAACTAATTGTTTCCCATTACTCTTATAGAATGCTTTCCATTTGCAAAAAATCCCTTAAAATTGCCGGGATTTCCAACGACCTGAGCGCTTGCTGCCTTTCAATATGCACACCCAACCTTCCCTGCAATTAGACAACGTCATTGACGACCGCCTGGAGATGCAACGCTTGCATCCGCAGTTGTTTGACGACTATTTGGCTACGGGCTGGCGGCTGTTGGGTAATTCTATGGTGCGGCATAATTTTTCGGTCTGCCGTCGGCAAATGTGCCGGGCCATTCCGCTGCGTATTCAGTTGGATGGTTTCCAGTTTTCTAAAAGCCAGCGTCAACTGCTGCGCCGCAATGCCCACCTGGATGTTCGGCACGGCCCCATCCACCTGACCGACGAAAAAATCACTTTATTCGACCGTCATGCCGAGCGTTTTGAAGATCGCCGCCCGATGTCGGTGCGCTCTTTTCTGGGGATAAATGCCCACCGCGAGCCCGTGCCTGGCCAGGAACTTTCTATTTACATTGAGGGTAATCTGGCCGCCTGTAGTTTCATCCATCTGGGGCAGGAGGGCGTGTCGGCGACCTACTGTTTTTTCGCGCCGGAGTACCACGAATATGGCCTGGGCAACTACACCATGCTGCTCGAAATAATCGAAGCGCAGCGGCTGGGCAAACGCTATTATTACCACGGCTACTGTAATGACGTGCCTTCCGGCTTCGATTACAAGTTGAATTTCAACAACTTAGAAGCCCTGAATTGGGTCACCGGCTTCTGGGAGCCGCAGCCCCGCCAGGCGGTACGCCGCTGGGCTGATTTGGTGGAAGCTCCCGCAGCGGGGCCGGGAGAAGGAGCGATGAGTAAGGCACAATAAAGGCAAATGAGCAAAGGGCAAATAAGCAATAAAAAGGGCAATAAGCAAAAAGGCAACTAAAACAAAAAACAACGTGATGTGGCACTTTTACTAGAAAAAAGCAAAAGACAACAAGTAACGTAATGTCGAAAACTGCTTATTGCCTTTTGCCAATTTACCTTTTTTGCCCTTTGCTTTATTTGCTAATTTGCTTGTTTTGCCTTTTGCCAATTTGCCCCTTGCCTTTTGCTTGTTTTTCTACTTCAACTTCGCCGTGGTGGCTACGCTTACTTTTTTCTTGGACTGTTCTTCGTCGAAAGGCTTGATCGTGATGCTGATGGTGTGGTTGTCATCGCCCAATTCGGCCAGGGTGTTGTCGGCTTTTTTCACCTGACGATCAGGGAAGTGATAGACTTGTTTGTAAGTCATATCGGCGAACATCATTTTCATCATTTCCATGCTGCCTTCGGCACCTTCTTCTTCGCCTTCATTTTCGGCCAGGGCTTTTTTCATTTCTCCGCCAATGTCGCCGGTGCTCAGGCGTTCAAAACTCTTGCCGGTGAACTTGAATACTTCGTCCGTCTTGCTGTCGAATTTGTCTTTGTTGATGATTTTCAAGGCCCGGTTGAGCGCGGCAACGTTGGCAAAATCAAACGAATAGCCAAACATATAAGTAGCCGTATCATTTTTTTCGGTAATGTTAGTGATGCCTTCCACGCCTTTCAGCGTACTCATTACGGTCGCGAGTTGTTCGCCCATTTGGGCCATGGAATTGTCCTGTTCGGGAGCCATAGCCCCGTCCGTGATGGCCGTAGAATCGGTCGCGGTGGCGGCACTATCGGGCATCATGCCTTTCATAGATTCCATCATGGTCTTTATCTCGCTCATATCGAGGGTCATTTTGTAGGTGCCGTTGCCTTTATCATGAAAGGTGACGTCTTCTACAATATGCAGACAGCCGGTGAGGGTCATTGCGCCCACAGCAAGGGCTGTCAAAAACAGATTTTTCAAATTCTTCATTGAATAATGGTTGTGAAAATGTAGGTATTTGGTAGCCAAAGATTTTGTGGTTGGTTATCCGTGGCGGAACGCACAACAACGCCAAAAGGTTTATCTGCATTATGTAAGGATAAATCCCGTGCCGCATGTCTGGTGTTTTCTCAAGCGCAAAGGTATGACCGCCGCTGTGCAGGTGCGGCGACTTTGGCCAATTTATAGGGGTGTTTTTTGTTTTTTAGCCAGATTTTCTGCCAACAGCCCTTGTTTTTGTCTATTCGGCGACCATCACGTAGGTATCGAAGGCATAAGAAGCCCGATCCAGACAGTCGCGCACCTGAAAACCATTGATTTTCAAACACAGTTCGATCTCGTCTCTGGTGAAGGCGCGAATAGTGGACTGGTCCTCCCCTATTCTGACGGGCGTACCCGCTTGATCTTCATAAAAGACTGACTGCCAATCAAATCCCCAGCCGTAGGTCAGGTTGGGCTGCCAAAAACTTTCCCGAAAAAACTGCTTGCCGTTGTGCTCGGCATGATGGGTAATTTTCTGCCCCTTGGCGATGAGCGGAATAAACCGGCTGGCATCAATAAAATCGAAGCAAAATAGCCCGCCCATCCGCAGGTTGCGCCGCACCGAGGCAAAACAGTCGCTCAGGTCTTGCGTGGTCGGCAAATAACTGATGGTGCGCCCGGTCATAATCGCGGCATCGGCGGGTGCAGCTAACTCAAAATGACGCATATCGGCTTCCACAAAAACGCTGGCGGGATGTTTGCGGCGGGCTATTTCCAGCATATCCGCGCTCCTGTCCAAGCCGGTGTAGTGAAATCCCGCGTCTGAAAATCGGGGGGCCAGATTGCCGGTGCCACAACCAATCTCGACGAGCGATCCACCGCGCTGATTTTCAATCAATTGAACGTAAAAAGCAAATTCTGCTGCGTAGTCAATAAAAGTCCGGTACATGGCTTCATAGACTTCGGCCAGTTCGGAATAAAGATTGTTCATGAGAGTATTTTTTCATAAAAGAGCGTATCCACCGCCATACGCGGGAATTTTTCGGGCAAATCATTTAAGGCAATTTCCCGGAAACCATTACGCACATAGAACCGGCGGGCAGCCACTAATCGTTCGATAGTCCCCAAAAAAATCGCCTGTATTTCTTTTTCCAGGCTCCAGTGCAGCAGCGTTTCCCAGAGCAGTTGCGCGGTGCCGTGTTCCCGGCCGCGAAAATCGCGGTGTACGAACATTTTGCGGAGCGCGAGCATAGAATCGCCAAAATCAATGGCGGCGATGGTGCCTACTAATTGCCCTTCGTGTAAAGCGACCCAGAAATTACCCTTGTTTTGTTGATAAAAATCTGGAATCCGATCCAGATCGGGTTGATCCTGCCGGGTAATGGGCACCTGAAATTCACCGATCTGAATGCCGAGGATGAGCTGGGCTACTTCTTCGGTGTAGGATGGGGTGAAGGGCTGAATGGTGAGGGTGGTGGGCATTTGAAAAAGAGAGTTTGTTTTTTGGCTGGAAAGAATACTTCAAATATGCTCTTTCAGAAACGACTCTGCTGTATAGCCTTTTTCTATATAGTCCTGATTAGCCAATTCAGTGGCTTTCTCGGCAAAATATTGAGCGATCAAAGGTTGGATTGCCTTCACAAATCCTCTTCTCACACCTCGGAAGCGTACAAATTGAGCAAGGTCAATTGTAAATTGCTAAATGGTTGCTTAAGCGGGATGATTACCGTTGTTTTTGACAAAGCCATGTGTTTTTTTAAAGTTAGTGCAAGTTCTCCGATCCACCAAAAATCCTTGTTTTAGGAACGTTTAAAGAATAATTTATTAATGGTGTCTTCGTGTTGAGTTGTCATGTCGTAGAGAAACGGAGACATCCACACAAGCCCGGTTATCAGACAGGCCTTCATTAGGAAATCCCGGATTACCTGGCTTGTGTGGATGTCTGCACTCCGTTACGACATGACAACTAAAAATAACGAAACTTCACAAATTATTTTTACACGTTCCTTATCAACCATTTAGCAAAATAAAGTCCCCTTCCTACAAACAAGCAGAAAGGGGACTATTAGACTAATAAACCAATCAACTAATAATCCAGTCAACCAATTAGAATTTCCACGTAAGGCTGGCGGCCAAAGTCGTGCCCAACTGACTGAAATGGGAGCCATCATAGGTAACAACCGCGTACCGCTGATTGAAAGTGATCAAATTGGACTGTACCATCAGGGCCGCCCGATCATTCAAAAGCGCGTTGGCAGCATCCGTGTTGGCATTTTCTCTGGCTTTGAACTGCCATTCAGGCAATACGTTCAACAGATTTTGAACATTGATGCCCAGGTCAATCTTTTTGGAAAGGGCCAGGGTAATACCCAGATCGGTGACCACTTTGGTTTTAAATTCTGTTTTGAGCAGTGAGCTGAGACCGGCCTGGCGGAAAGTAGTAGGACCAAACACAGTATTATTCAGATTGACACTAATGCGTTTCATACCAAAATCAATGCCCACCACCGCTTTGAACCTAGGGCGCGAAGTCAACAAAAGGGCTTCCTGCGTTTCATCAAACACACTTCTGCCGGCATCTTTGATGAGCTGTGGCGTGATGACGCTGGCCTGACCGCCGTCCAGTTCGCTCTGCAAGGTGTAGTTACCGGCTACGTTAAAGCCCAGTTTGCCGCTGCCCAGCGCGATGTTGCGATAGCTGGCTACCAGGTCAATACCGGAAGTAATGGTGTTAATACCATTGGTAAAGAACGAAATAGCAACAATGCCATTGTTAGCCAATACCTGATCGAGTTGGGTGTTGCCAGCGTCGGTGGGGCCGATTTCCGAACTCAGGATGATCCGGTCCTTTACTTTGATGTAGTAGTAATCGAGCGAAATATTGAAATTACGGCTGGGTTGCAGACCAATACCGGCGGTGAAGTTGGTGGACGATTCGGGTTTCAACTGCGGCACACCCAGGGCTTTCACCTGCGCACTGCGGTTGTTGAAAATACCTTTGGTCTGGATGCCTTGGCCGGGCACGAAACTGGCCTGGGCAATTTGCAGGTTGGCCTGGTGCAGCGAAGGCGCACGGAAACCCGTGGAATAGGAAGCGCGGATCGTAGCCCGGTCGCCCGCCAGTTTGTAACGCGAGCTGACTTTATAAACCAATTTTTTGCTGTCGTCGTCAAAAGCCTTTTGGTAAAAAGAACTTTGCTTGCCGCCGTTCGGGCGACCCAAATCAGAGTATTTCTCTAAACGCACCGTACCATTGATCAGAAAAGCGGGTGTAATATCCCAGCCCAAATCAACGTAACCACCGAAATTGTAACGGTTGGATTCACCGGCATTGGGCGCATCTATGCCCGGAAAAGAATCCGCGCCGCCTTTGACGTAGGAAGAAGTGTCACCTGCCTGAATACCGAATTTTTCGGCCCGGAACTCCGAGCCAAGACCCAGCACCAGATTTTCGCGGAAAGCCTTACTCACGTCAATATTGAACACATTGTGGCTGAAACTGTAACCACCCGGCTTGAAAGTAACCGGACTGCCGCCACCCAAAGCACGGTTGACGGTATTGGAAACGGTATAAAGTTGCTGATTGCCACCCGTCGTGAAACTAAAATCGGATTTCCAGCCAGTGTTTTCCGTACGGAAACCTACGGTGCCGGAATAGTCGCTCAAATCACCTTCAAACGTAGGCACATAACCCTGATAGCCGGACTCCTGCCCGTTGGGGCTCAGCAGCGCGAAGCCGTCGGGATTGGAAGAAAAAGGTCGCCAGTAAGGAGTACGATAGTTGGCAAAACTGTTGACTTTTTTGGCGACATAAGCGGCATTGGCATACCACTCGCCGGTTTCGCCTATCGGCAGGCCGACATTGATCAAAAATTTGCCTTGCGTGTTGGCTGGCTGGCCGTTCACGTTACCCGCATCCGGGTGGGCACTCAGGAAAGATTGGACCGTCCCAATGTCGGCACCAAAGTCAGCGGCCTCTCCTGACGCGTCCACGGTGCCGGGGCGGTTGGCGATGGCCTGGGTAGAAAACGCAGCGGTGTAATTGACATAACCGCGATCCCCCAGATTTACCCCGTTATTCAAAGAAAAACCGAAAGTTTCGCCATCTCCTTTGGATGTAACGCCAGTATTGATGGTCACCGAACCATATTCGGAACGGTCTTTTAAAATAATGTTCATTACCCCGGCAATAGCGTCCGAGCCATACTGAGCCGAAGCACCGTCGCGCAGTATTTCTACGCGTTTGATAGCATCGGTGGGAATAGATGCCAGGTCAGCACCGCTTTCGCCACGACCAGGAGAGGTCTGGATGTAAACTAGTGCACTGGGGTTTTTACGCTTGCCATTGACGAGGATCAAGGTGCGGGAAGGGCCCATATTACGTATTTCGTAAGGGTCCAGCAGGGCGGTGGCATCGTTCACCGGCGTATTGACCGTATTAAAAGATGGCACCCGGTATTGCAAAGCCTTGTCGAAAGAAGTCTGGCCCGTGCTGCGCAGCTCGGTAGCCGAAAAAATGTCAATGGGAATAGGCGCATCGGTGATGGTGCGCTGACTGCTGCGGCTACCCGTACTGATGACCACTTCCCCCAACACATTGGCGTCGGCCTCCAGCGAGACCAGGACGACGTTGGAAGCCGGGATAGGTATTTCCACCGTTGTGTAGCCGGTGGAGGAAAAAATCAGGGTAGTCGCCTTGGCGGGCACCTGAATACTGAATGAACCATCCGCGCCCGTGCTGGCACCGCCGCCATTGTCTTTAATGCGAATAGTGACGCCAGGCATGGTAGTGCCGTCCGTTTTATCACTTACCGTACCCGTGACGGTACGGTCTTGAGCAGTTGCGGCCACCGAGAGAAGCAGCGCAAAAAACAAGGTGAGGATAGTAGGTAGATAGTGCTTCATACAAAAAGGTTAAAGTGAACAAATTTCTTATTCTGGAATCAGGGCAAAAGTGGAAATTACTTTTGAGCAAAACCCCAAAACAGGAAATTTTTTTCCCTCAACCTTTCTTTTAGCAGAATAACCTAATAAAATAAGTATTTTTTGGGGAAATGGTTGCCTGGATAGCGAATCAATATTGTGAAAAACAGACCGACCCAACCCCAAAAAGGCTTTTCAGGCTGCACCGAACAAATTTTCTATCGTTATCAAAAATCGTCACTCTACTACAAACTCCTGCGTCCCCACACGCCCGTTTTTTTCGAGTGTAAATATGTAGGTGGCTTTGCGCAGGTACATTTTCCCGGTATCGGCGGCAGTTATTTCGAGGGGGTTTTTCGGGTCTTTCTGGGCGGCTTGCAGGATGTCGCGGTATTTTTTCAACGCTTCTTCTCTAAAATGCAGGTCGTATTTGAATTGATTCAATCCTTTGACGGCATCCAGCGTACCGCTTTCCAGCACGAGGCCGCTGTCCTTGTGTTTCACCGTCCAAGTCGCTTTTCCGGTGGTGGCGGTATAAAAGCGGATGGCCAGTTCGGGGTCTTTCGCGGTTTCGTAAGGCTCTTTTTTACCCCAGTTCCTGGAAAATTTTATTTTGGTTATATCAAATACTACCAGCGGTTCAGTCAACGTAGCGGGCGTGAGTTTTTGCACCGCCTCGATGTTTACTTTGTACATCGAACGACCGTGCGTACCGATCAGCAGGTCGTTGGTTTGCGGCTGAATCACCAGATCATGGACGGGCACCGCTGGGAAATCGCCGCCCAAAGCCTGGAACGACCGGCCGCGATCCAGCGAAATATAGACGCCATGATCGGTGCCCACGTACAGCAAATCCGGGTTGACCGGGTCTTCGCGCACCACATTGATCGGCTCGGCAGGCAAGGCGGGTCCGGCACCATCCAGCCCGATGCCGATTTGCAGCCAGGTTTTACCATAATCCTCTGATACATAAAGGTATGCACGGAAATCGTCCCAGCGATAACCGCTCAGGGCCACGTACACGCGCCCACGCTCATAGGCCGAGGCTTGCACCCGCGAGACCCATAATTTTTTGGGAAAATCGTCGGAAATCCGCGTCCAGGTCTCGCCGCCATCGCGGGTGACGTGCAGCAGACCATCGTCGGAACCAGCGTAGAGCAGGCCGAATTTCAATGGACTTTCGTGGATGCTCGTGAGTGTGCCGTAGGGGACATTTCCGGCTTGCCCGCCGTTGGTCAGGTCGCCGGAAATGGCTTCCCAGTGGTCGCCCTGATCGAAAGAACGGTAGAGTTTGTTCGCGCCCAGATAGAGCACGTTTTGCTGGTGGCGGCTCAGCCAGATGGGGGTCTGCCAATTGAAACGCAGGGGCCGTTCGCCGAGATCGTGCCGTGGGCCGATAGATTTGAGGGCGCGTGTGCTGCGATTGATGCGGAAGTAATTACCAAATTGAAAGCCAGTATAGAGGGTGGTGTTGTCGCGACTGTCCACCTGCACCTGCATCCCATCGCCGCCCAGCAGTGATTGGTAGGGATAACGCCCGGTTTGTTGCCACTCATCGGAGGCCTTGTAGGTACTGGGGCCGACCCACACGCCGTTGTCCTGCGCTCCGCCATAGACGCGGTAAGGCTCGTCCTCGTCGGTGGCAATGGCGTAGAACTGGCCGACGGACGGCGTATTCGCCTTGGTCCAGGAAGTACCATTATCCCACGAGAGATTGACGCCGCCATCGTTGCCATTGATGAGGTGGCCGGGATGCACAGGATCGAGCCAAAGAGCGTGGTGGTCCACGTGGACATTGTCGCCATTGATGCTTTTCCAGGTTTTGCCCCCATCCTCGCTGCGGATAATGAGAAAGCCGAGCAGATATACCTGGTCGGCGTCTTCGGGCAGGCAACGCACATTGGAAAAATAATAACCATACGTAAAGTGCATCCCGTCAAGCGGTTCGCCGTGGGTATTTTGCCAGGTCCGGCCGCCATCGTCGCTGCGGTACAGTTCTGCGCCGCGATAGTTGGTCTCGAAAAGTTTGTTGTTGGCATCCTCCAGATATTCCACCAGGGCGATGGGTGGTATTTTGTTTTTTTCCACTAAATCCTTGACTTTCCGCGCCGTGTATTTTTCCGGGAAATCATTTTTTTTCAAATAATCGCCCAATTGTTCGTCGGTCAATTTTCCAAAATCCACCCTGGAAATAGTACGTAACTGATCTTTCGTCAGACCCTCACTGGTCGGTCCGCTTTCTTTTTTCGGTTTACTGTTTTGGTTGTCCACACTGGCGTACAGCACGGTTTTGCCGTTTTTCCGGCCCGCACAAAGCCCGATCCGGCCAACGCTGTCGCCCGTCGGAAATCCACTGTCCAATGTACTGATTTTCAACCAGTTCACGCCACCATCGCTACTTTTCCAGATACCGGAACCAAGACCGGCCCCATTGAAATGCCAGGCACGGCGGTCGCGTTGCCAGGTGGCGGCATAGAGCGTGTTCGCGTCATTTGGGTCGAGGCAAAGATCAATGGCCCCACTGTTTTCGTCCACAAAAAGCGTGCGCGTCCAGGTCAGGCCGCCATCGGTGGTTTTATAGATGCCGCGCTCGGCATTGGGAGAATATAAATGGCCCAGCACCGCTACCCACAGCACCTCGGGATTGGTGGGATGCAGGATGATGCGGGCAATGTGGTGACTTTCCGGCAGGCCGCGCCAGGCCCAGGTTTTGCCCCCATCGGCACTGCGATAGAGGCCAGTGCCCGCATAACTAGAGCGGCTGCTGTTGGCCTCGCCCGTGCCGACCCAGATCACGTTATTCTTCCAGTCCACCGCAATATCGCCGATGGTCATGCTGGCTTCATGATCGAATACGGGCCGGAATCGGGTGCCGTTGCTTTCCGTGTACCACAGTCCGCCGGAGGCATAAGCGACGTAAAAATGCGTCGGGTCGGTCGGGTTGGCATCCACATCGGTGACCCGACCTGAAAAGACGGAGGGGCCGATATTTTGTGGCTCCAGGGCCGTGAGCAGGCTGTTTTGGGTTAAATCCCGGCGTTGGGTCGCTGCCTGCAAACGCGCTTCGGCAGGCGTGGCGGTTGGCTGAGCGACAAGAAAAAAAGGCAATAAACAAAAGGCCACAAGCAAGGAACGCAAAATGGTAGCAGAACGGCGCATACAGTCAATTTTTGCGGCGGAAGATACGGGCCGTGCAGCAAAACCTACTTTTTTATAAGACGTAGTGCTTGCTGTTGGTCGCCAACGGAAAGCATCAGGAAACAGAGGCCGACATAGTAGGTCTTATACCATTTAGGAACGTGTAAAAAATAATTTATGAAGTTTCGATCCTCTCGGTTGTCATGTCGTAACGGAGTGAAGACATCTGCACAAGCCAAGTGCCTCAGTATTTCTTCATCAAGGGTCTTTCTAATAACCTGGCTTGTGAAGATGTCTCCGTTTCTCTACGACATGACAACTCATCACGAAGGCACAATTACTAACTTGTTTTTTACACGTTCCTTATAATATGCGCACGACCGGACCAGGCACAAAAATAAGGCTTCCGGGATGGATACCAACCCGGAAGCCTCAATCTAAAAAAATGCTAAATGACTATAGAGGACAACGCGTCACCTCAGCGACAAGCCAATGGCTCGCTTATTTCAGCAGTTTCTGGCGCTCATCGGAGACGGAAAGTTTCCGGCGGCCTTGTTTGCGGCGGCGTGACAGCAGTTTGCGGCCATTTTTGGATTCCATGCGCTCACGGAAACCGTGTTTATTTTTGCGGGCACGGCGGGACGGTTGGTAGGTACGTTTCATCGCTTATCGAACGTGATTGAATACTAAAAATCAAAAATTGGAGCGCAAAGGTAATTCGGATTCCTGGAAAACAAAACCATAAATTCACATTTTTTTAAAAAATGAAATCCCGTGTCTTACTTTTCCCACTCCTAATGGTTTGATTATCTACAAAATGTATCATTTTTCGGCAACGAAATCCGCTATCGGAATGTTAATAGAGCCCGGCATAATTTTTTAAAAATCTGCGACACGTATTGTTGCGTACATTTAACTCCGAGTAATCCGGCACAATTGGCTTAGCCCAAATCTAAGGTAAAGTGCTGACCATCAAACCAATAACGAGTCAACCAATAACCAGTAACCACTTAGCACCCTGAACTCTTTACTATGCGCATTCTCCTTGTAGAAGACGAAGAAAATATCCGCGACGTCGTCCGTCTCAATCTTGAGCTGGAAGGCTATGAAGTCGTGAGCACGGGCAACGGCAAAAAAGCCCTCGAATACACCCAGGGCCAGCATTTCGACCTGCTGCTGCTCGACGTAATGCTGCCCGATGTGGATGGCTTTACCATCACCGAGCAGGTCCGCCTCAGCAATCCGGAGGTGCCGATTCTGCTGCTGACCGCCAAAGACATGGCCCAGGACCGGGTAATGGGCCTCAAAAAAGGGGCCGATGATTACCTGACCAAACCCTTCAATCTGGAAGAACTCCTCCTGCGGGTGAGCAACCTCATGCGCCGCAGCCAACGGGTGAAAGGGGAAGCCCTCGACCTGTACGAATTTGGGCGTAATCAGGTGAATTTCAACACTTTCGAGGCCAAAACCTGGCGGGGCGAGGAAATTATGCTGACCAAAAAGGAGGCGATGTTGCTCAAACTACTGGTCGAACGCAAGAACGAAGTGGTGAGCCGCAACCAGATTCTGCAATCGGTATGGGGCTACGATGTGTTCCCCAGCACCCGCACGATTGATAATTTTATCCTCGCCTTCCGCAAATATTTTGAGGAAGACCCGAAGACGCCCCGTTATTTCCATTCCATTCGGGGCGTGGGGTATAAGTTTACCAACTAACGGAGAGCGGAATTTATTCCGCTTTATAAACATTTGATATTCAAGCAATAGCGGAATAAATTCCGCTCTTCACATGAAATTCGGAAAACTGGAATCCCTGACCGGCGTGGATTTTCACCTTCCACACGATCCGCCACAAAATGCGGCTGTGCTGGCGGCCCTGCCCCGCCCGGCGCAAGCGGCCCTGTATGTCGGCCCGACCGGCTATAACATGAAAGAATGGGTAGGCAAATGGTACCCGACCGGCGCCAAAGACAAGGATTTCCTGCGGCACTACGGTACGCAATTCAACACCATTGAGCATAATACGACCCATTACCGCATTCCCGATGCTACCACGGTGACCCGGTGGCGCGAGGAGACGCCAGCGGATTTCCGGTTTTGTCCCAAAATACCGCAAACCATCAGCCACGCCAACGATATGGGGATGAATGATGGTCAAATCCCGTTTTTTGCGGACATGATCCGGGGCCTGGAAGAGAAAATGGGCTGCTGTTTTTTGCAGTTGCCGCCTTATTTCAGCATACGGGAGCTGCCCACCTTGAAGCGTTTTTTGCAGGTTTTTCCCGGCGATTTGCCTTTGGCCGTCGAAGTACGCCACGAGTCGTTTTTTCAAAATGCGACCAATAGCGAGGCTTTTTTCCAGGTGCTGGCCGATCATGACGTATCGAGCGTCATCACGGATGTGGCGGGTCGGCGCGATGTATGTCACATGCGGCTCACCAACGAGCGGGTGCTGATCCGTTTTGTGGGCAATGGTCTGGAGCCGACCGATTACAGCCGCATAGATGCCTGGGCGGAACGGCTGGCGGCCTGGTTCGATGCGGGTTTGCACGAGGCCTACCTGTTTACCCACGAGCCGGATAACATCCTTGCGCCCGAACTATCGGCCTATTGTGCCGAGGTTTTCGCCGCCCGCATACCGGGGGTGCAACTGCGCGGCCCGCACCCGGTCGCGCCGCCCGTACGGCAGGGGACTTTGTTTTGATTAAAAAACCGGCTGTTGTTAAATATTTGTAACGAAACAGCCATTTCCCGACTGATACTGCTGTTTTTTTCGCGAAATCCGCACATTTGCGCTATCCTGCGCCACTGATTTTCATTGGCTTGAAAAAGGTGCCAAGAATTATTGGTCATAAAATGTTGCTTGTCAATGTTTTATGGCCAGTAATTGCGTCTTTTTCGTTCCATTCACCTACTCTGTCTATGAATTCCCTGCCTTATACCCATCGCGACATCTCCTGGCTTTCGTTCAATTACCGGGTGTTGCAAGAAGCGAAAGACCCGGCGGTGCCGCTGTTTGAACGCCTGAAATTTTTGGCGATTTATTCTTCCAATCTGGACGAATTCTTTCGCATCCGTATGGCCAGCATTCGCAATTTGAAAAAAGTGGGCAAAAAAACGAAGGCCCAACTGGACTTTGATCCACGCGAACTGCTGAAGCAAATCCATACTATTGTCAACCGGCAGCAGGAGGAATTTTCGCAGATATTCGAAGGGCAAATCGTGCCGGAGTTGCGTCGGCAGCACATTCATATTGTGCGGCGGCTGGACCTGAATGCCGACCAACAGCGCTTTGTGGAGAATTATTTCCATGAGAATCTGCTGCCTTTTGTAATGCCCGTACTGTTGGTCAAACACCGGATTCGGCCTTTTCTGGCCAATGCGCACCTCTACCTGGCTGTACACCTGCGACAGAAAAAAAAGCCCCTTGTGGAAAGCGAATACGCGCTGGTATCCATTCCTTCCGATCAGTTGCCGCGTTTTATCCCCCTCCCATCCAGCACCGATCAGCACGATTTGATCCTGCTCGACGATATTGTGCGGCACTCCGTTTCGTGGCTTTTTCCGGGTTACGACATTCAGGATACCTACTCCATCAAACTTACCCGCGACGCCGAGTTGTATATTGATGATGAATATTCGGGCAATCTGGTGCAAAAGATCAAATCCAGCCTGCGCAAACGGCAGGTAGGGCCCGCCAGCCGCTTTGTGTATGACCGCGAAATGCCGTCATTGCTGCTCATGCACCTGCAGGAAATGTTTGAATTGAGCAAAAATGATTTGCTGCCCGAAGGCCGCTACCATAATAATTTTGATTTTTTCAAATTCCCGGATTTCGGGATGTCGCACCTCAAAAACAAGCCGCTCCCACCGCTCCCCCACCCCACCATGCACCATCCCGACGATCCTTTCAGTGTCGTCAGTGCCAAGGATCAACTGATTCACTTTCCTTATCAGTCGTATCAGGCGGTGATAAATTTCTTTGAAAAATCCGCCGAAGACCCCGATATCACCCACATCAAGGTGATTCTGTACCGCGTGGCCAAGCAAAGCCGCATTTTGCAATCGCTCATGCACGCCGTGCAACGCGGCAAACAGGTGTCGGTTTTTATTGAGATCAAAGCCCGTTTCGATGAAGCCGCCAACCTCGAATGGGGGGAGAAACTGGAAAAAGCCGGGGTGCGCGTCCACTACTCCTTTCCGGGGGTGAAAGTACACTCCAAACTATCTCTGGTGCGCCGCATCGAGAATGGCCAACCGCGCTTGTACAGCTACCTGGCCACGGGCAATTTCCATGAGGACACGGCCAAAATTTACTCCGATTTCGGGTTGTTCACTGCCGATCCGCACATGACCACCGAGGTGAGCAACGTGTTTACTTTTCTGGAAAATATCAAACCGCCCCAAGAGGAATTTGAGCATTTGCTGGTCGGCAAATTCAACCTGCGCCCGGCCCTGTATAAGTTGATTGATCATGAAATAGCGGCAGCAAAAAAGAAAAAACCGGCTTCTATGATCCTGAAATTCAATAGTTTGGAAGATCGGGACATTATTGCCAAACTATATGAAGCCTCGCAGGCGGGGGTCAAAATCCAGCTCATCATTCGGGGCATTTGCTGTCTGGTGCCGGGTTTGAAAGACATCAGCGAAAACATTGAGGTGTTGAGCATTGTTGATCGTTTTCTGGAACACGCACGGGTGTTTGTATTTCACAATGGCGGCGACAAACGGGTCTTTTTGAGCAGCGCGGACTGGATGGAACGCAACCTCAGCAATCGCATCGAGACCACTTTTCCGGTCTATGATCCTGACCTGAAAAAGGAGATTCTGGATATCCTCGATTTGCAGCTCAACGACAACGTGAAGGCGCGAATTATTGATGCCGAAGACAAGAATGAGTACCGCCGCACCAACACCGACATCCCCGTACGCGCCCAATTGGAAACTTACTTTTACTTCAAAAGAAAAACAGAATGACTTCGTTTTCAGAACAGGATATGAACGACATTCGCGACCTGTTTGGTGCTTCGCCGGAACAGCTGGATGCCGAGACCATCAAGGCGAAACTGCGCGAACTCCGCGCCAAATACCATCCCGATAATTTTGAGAAATTCGACGACGCGGTGGTCCGGCAGTTGGCGACGGATCGTTTTCAGCGCATCGAGCGATTGGCCGAAAAACTGGAGCAATATGGCCTGGGTAAAGGCCTGTCCATGCCCTCGGCAGGCAGCCCGAAGTCCGATTTTGCCCCGTCCAATGATCTGATGTGGTCGCACCCGGCGGCGCGATTCGCTTATCAGGCCATGAAAATCGAAATACGCACGAGCGATAAAGACCTGAAGTACCAATTGTTCGGCACATTTTACCGCTGGCTGACGCTGGGCGAGCGTTTTAAGATACCCGGCGCACAAGGGGCTTACCTCATCGCCGATGAAGGCCATACGGGTCGTAATATTGGTTACAAAGAGTCCATCCGGGTGTATCTCACTTTTGAAGAGAACGATCCCGTGGAGACCATCATCGGTTGGCTGTACGAGAAGATCGCGGGCCGTGCCGATATGCTGCTGATCGAGGGTGAAATCATCCCGATTGAATATGCAGCGATGCTGAAAACGGTAAAAGTGCGCTCCCTAAAAGCCCTGGCAGCCACGGCGGAATAAATTTTTCTCCTTGATAGTCAGTCGTTTAAAATAATTTTAAAAAAATTTTTGCCCACAAGGTTGGCCAATTGAAAAGTGTGCTGTTATCTTTGCCGCCGCTAAACGACAGGACAACGGTTCAGTCAGCCAAAATGCGGAAGTAGCTCAGTTGGTAGAGCACGACCTTGCCAAGGTCGGGGTCGCGAGTTCGAGTCTCGTTTTCCGCTCCAAAGCCTTCCCTTGTGGAAGGCTTTTTTTGTTTTAAGGCAATCCGTAACTTTGCGGAGCACCACGCGCCTGGGTGGTGAAAAGGTAGACACGAGGGACTTAAAATCCCTTGGCTTCACGGCCGTGTGGGTTCGAGTCCCATTCCGGGCACCAGTTAAAAAGGTCAGAGGTCACTCTGGCCTTTTTCTTTTTATGACAGCCCAAACACTTCCGCCAGCAACCTGAACGACCGCAACCGATCCGCATGTGCGTAAGTCATGGTGGTTATCATGATCTCGTCCAGGTCAAATTGCGTAGCCAGTGCCGTCAATTGCGCTTTCACCTGTTCGGGCGTACCAGACACGATGCGGCCCCGATTGTGGTGAACCCGTACTTGTTCTTCCGGCGAAAACTGGTGGTCGGCCAGTTCCTCGGCACTACCCATCGGTTCAAAGCGGCCCTGCTCAAACTTCAGTAAATTATAATCACTCAACTTACGCAATTGCGCCGCCCGCTCTTCCGTGTCGGCACAAAGCACGGCGATAGCAAGCAAAGCCTCCGGCTGCGCCAACTCGCTGGAAGACTGGAAAGCCCGCCGATAAGCCTGCACGACCTCCGGGCCAGCCTGACCATTGATGAAACGGGCCACCGCGAGGCCCAGGCCGTATTTCGCGGCGATCAAACTACTGCCACCGGAGCTGCTGAGTATCCATTGCTCCGGGATGCCGGGACTTTGGGGTACGGCCAATAATGGCCCGTATTGCGTACCCGCCTCATCGCGGAAGAACGCCTGTAAATGCTCCAATTGACGCAGGTAACTTTCCTCGCTGAATGTGTTGGCCGGATTGAGCATAGCAGCGGTGACGCGGTCGCCGCCGGGCGCACGGCCCATACCCAGATCAATACGACCGGGAAAGAGCGTTTCGAGCATACGGAAGTTTTCGGCCACTTTCAATGCGCTGTGGTTGGGCAGCATGATGCCGCCGGAACCGATGCGCAATTTGGTGGTCTCGTCGGCCAGTTTGACCATCAGCACTTCCGGCGTGGAACCGGCGATCATGGATGAATTGTGGTGTTCGGAGACCCAAAAGCGGTGATAACCCAGGTGTTCGGCCAATTTGGCGGTTTCAATGGTCTCGGCAATGGCTTGCGCGGCAGTACCGCCCCGGCGTACGATGGATTGATCGAGGACGCTTAACTTTATATTTTTTTCGGGCATGGTGGTCGTGTTTGTTCTTTCCTCCTTACGAGGTTTTAAGTCGCTGTCAGCATAAAATTCGCACTCGCCTTTTCTTCGCCATTGACAATAATCGCCAGGCGATGCTGTCCTGCATAAAACGTTCTGGTCGTAATAAGTTTAAAACTTTGTTTGCGCAGCACCGCCAACTGTGCCTCCGGTGCGTAGGGACGCTCGCTGATTTTGAAGACCTTTTTGGAATATACGCCATTTTTTCGGGGATAATAAATGGCGTATTCCAGGCGTACTATTTGCGATGTCGTGCTATTATTTTGAATAGAAAAAGAGAATTGCAGGTCGCCGCCAATTTTTACTTCCGGGGTCAGCATTTTGAGATCGCTCAATGTTATATGCTCACTTTGCAGGCCATAGTGTTTTAATATAGTCGGATGGCCTTGTTTAAGCAAAGTTCTGCAACCGTGCTTTATAATGGCATCCGTTTCTTTACTATGTCCCTGCCATTTGCGGGCAATTTCTAATACCAGTTCTGGATGATCTTTAGCAATATCATTTAAATTATTGGCCACACTGCGGCGCACCCATTCGGAAGGGTCGTGTTTTAAGTTTTCCAGTAAAGCCAAAATGGGGGCGGGATTCTTTTTCAGGGCTGGTACCGCCATTGCCCAGGGCAGACGCGGGCGCGAGCCTTCGCTGGCCAAGCGCCGTACTTTATGGTTTTCATGCCGTGACCAGGTCGTCATTTGCGCCAGCATTTTATCTCCGTATTTCAGCAGGAAAGGCCGCACGGCAAACTCGCAACTAACAAACTGCGTAATATTTTCCAGTGCTTTTATAGAAATTTCGTAATAGTCTATTCCATACGTTTCTATATAATCGGGCAGAAACATAAATACCAACGAATCCTCGCCAAAGTGCTCTGCCCGTAGTTGATTGACGATATTTGTCAGCAACTCTACCCGCTTTGCGTAGTCTGCGGGCAGGAATCCGTGCAGCACTCGTGAAGTATGCTTCATGCGATCCTTCAATTCCTTATTGACAAATTCGGAATCGAAAATAGCCGCCATAAAACGTGGCTGATCAAAACCCGGAACTGTAGTAGTCAGCACCCCGGAAAGCCGCTCATAAAACGTGCGGGAATAAAGATCTTTTAGTAGATAACTCATTGATTTGTCTAGAAGTTGTTGGTTATTCTTTGTAGCCTGGCCTTTACCGCCTGAAAAGACTTTAGCAGGCAAAAGGTTTGGCTCCGTTAGCAATTCATGCTCTGCCTGACCTACCTTGCGGCACACTTTTCACACCTTTCCAAATACATGACAGAATTTCAATTAAAAGGCCACGAATTTATTACCCTTACCAATTTATTGAAAGCCATCGGGCTGGTGGGCACCGGCGGCGAAGCCAATCTCTATATTGTGGATGGCGACGTGCAGGTAAATGGTGTGGTGGAAACGCAAAAGCGCAAGAAATTGCGGGCGGGCGATGAGGTGGTGTTCCAGGGAAAGAAAATTGTGGTGCGGTAAAGAAAATTTAAAACAGCCGCTACGTATTTTTCAGCTTACCACAGTTCCGGCAACCCAAACTTCTGCTGATATTCCCGGTAATATTCCCCAGTCATTTGCATCAGCAGCGGTTTTTTTTGCGGATCGAGCCACTGCATGAGGGCCAGCAGATCCCGTTCGCCCATCGCGGTGCAGCCGAGGGTGCCGGAGCCGGGCATTCGCCAGAGATGAAAGAAAATACAGGAACCGCTTTCGGGTGCGGGTGGCAGGTTATGTTTCACAAAAATGCCCCATTTATACTGTTCGTCTTTGCGCAGCATGGATTCCCGGTTTTTCCAGTCTTTGTGTACCCGGCGTTCATCCACGATCTGGTTGTAATAGCGCGAATCACTGTCTTCCACGCAGATTTGGGAGGGCGTAATAGATTGATAATCAAGTCTGAGTGGAACCGTACCCGCCGGAGCATAGCCAAAGGCCATCCCGAAACGAAATATCCCCGCCGGAGATTTTTGGTCGCCTTCCTGTTTTTGCAGACCGGGCTTGGCACTGTGCAGACCCTTGCCCCAGGCCAGGCCTTTTTTACCGAGATTAACCGTATGGGGTTGGCCGATTGGCTGCCAGGTGGCCCCGGTTTTTTCAAAACGCCAGAGTTGGGCCGTCATGCTGCTATCGTTTGGCGGGATGACCACGACGAGTTGCCGACAGTCATTGAAAATGCCGCTCTTCATTTCCCCGGAAGGTGTAGTCTGGCTGGTACATAGGGCGAGTAACCCCGAAAGGAGGAGGTAATAGTGTTTGTGCATGTTGGCAAATATAGGGATTTTATGCCTTTTCCCGATGCAATTGGGCATCCACCACCTGCGCCATCAGTTCCGGCAGCAGTTGCCAATCCAGAAATTCATTGATTTGTAAGGCTTGCAGAAACGGCTCCGCCACCACGTCGGCATGCCGAAGGTAACAGATTTCCACATTGGCACTGCGGCTGGCCCACTGTTTTACTTTCTCCAATTGTCGCTCATATTCGTGCATCAAACCGGTGGGATACGTGTCATCCTGCGTGCGCTTGCCGAGGCGTTGGAGCATTTTGCGCTGCGAAGCCAGTATTTCATGCAGATCCCTCTCCATAAAAACTACTTTGTAGCGATGCGATGGCGGCAGGTGCGGTAACAGGTTGGCGATGACTTTCACCACTTTCCCTTCCGCCTGGGGCAACCATTTTTTGTTACGGGCCAGGCTTTTCACCGCTTCGTGTTCGTAGTAGCCTTTGGGATTACTCTCGTCGGCAGTCCGCTCCCGATCCGTAAAAATGGGCAGACCACCGGCTTCCAGCATTTGCATCAGCATGGAAGTTCCGCTACGGGGCAGCCCGGAGACGATATAGACCGTGCCGCGTAGTTTCTGCTCAAAGGCTTCGGCGTGGCGTTGTGCCTGTTCGGGCTGATCGAGGTAATTCGCGTAGAGGTCAATCAGTGCTTCACGGGCCACGTTGGCCTTGGGAGCCATGAGCAGCGTCACTTCAAAGGCTTCTGCGGCCCGCGCATAGTCACCCAGGTTCTTTAAAGCCAAACCAAGGATATAGTGCGTATTAGGCTGATCATATTCCAGGCCAATGCTCACCAGCAGGCTCACCACCGCTTTTTCAAACTGCGCATCGCGTAGAAAAACCTCGCCCAGCATGGCATGAGCGGCGGCGTGGTCGTAGTCCATTTCAATGTCTTTGCGCAACGCCCGCTCGGCATCTTCCCAGCGTTGGAGCATCATATAACCCTGCGCCATTTGGCGATGAAGACGGCTATGATATTGATTTACATTCGATTCCGATTTTTTAAACAATTTGATCGCTTCCATCGCCCTGCCTTCGCCCAGCAGCAGACTGCCTTCGACGACATCCAAAGTAGTTTCATTGAAAAACTCTTTTTCCCGCATATCTTCGATCACGCGGCGGGCATCTTTCAACTTACTCGTCGCCTGATAGCAGGTGGCCAGTTGGAAAGCATAACGCGGCACCAGCGGGTTGTCGGCGTATAACTGTTCCAGCAGCGGAATGGCCTCGGCAAGTTTGCCGCCATCCACGTAGGCTTTGGCGAGGTTGAAATTACATTCTTCGGTGACGTTTTTGCGGTTCTCTTCGGCGTTGTCGCCGGGCTTTTCGATGTAGCCGAGTTCGACGAGTTGCTCGAGCATTCTGGCGTTGGCATCTTCATCCTCGCCTTCGGGCGTGGTGTGCATACCGGATTCGCCGGGCACATCTTCCCAACTGTCTATCGTCTGCACAATAGGTTCATCTTCAAATACTTGTGTGAGCACTTTGCCATCCATGTCTTCTCCAACGGGCAGGCCGAGGCAGGCCAAAATTGTGGGCGTTACATCCAACAGGCTGGCCCCGTACACGATTTCGTCTTTTTTAATACCGGGGCCTTTGAGCAGAAAAATACCATAAGGCGAGTGTTCATAAGCGGGTCCGGCGGGCTCTTTCGGGATGTCGCGCGGGCGCAGGTGATCGGGCTGGAAACCGTGGTCGCTGATGAGCATCAGGTAAGTATCCTCGTCCACAAAATCGAGGATACGCCCTAGCATCATATCGTGATAGCGATAGCCAGCCGTCACCACATTTTTGTATAAATCAAATTCTGCCTGCGGAATATGTGGGCGTTTGGGTGGATGATACTTCATAAAACCATGACAATAATGGTCAATCGTGCTCAGGTAGAGCGCGGCAAAGTTCCATTCCTGCGTCCGCAAAATATTGGTAAAAGCCGCATGAAGACTGGCGGCCATCGCCGTTTCGCGGGCAATCGCGTTGAGCATTTGCGAGTGTGCCGGATTAATTTTTTCCCAGTCTGGTACAAAGAGGCCGGTGATATTGGAGCTCAGTTCCGTCGGATGCACCCGCAGCCAGGCGAAATGATCTTCGAGTTCCGGCGGGTGGACGCTGCCGGGCGGCGGTGCCCAGTCTTCGTAGAGCTCCCCGGTGGGCCGGGCAAAAAAATCGGAAATAATGGTTCCATTAATCGGTTCGGCAGGGTGGGAGGGCCACCAGCCAACGACGTGCGATTTGTAACCTTCCTGGTTCAGGATGTTCCATAAGGCTTTACACTTGCGGCTGATGCTTATGACCGGGCGTACGCCGCTGCCTTTATCCCAGGGTTCCTGGAAGCCGAGCACACCGTGTTTGTATGGCCGCTTGCCGGTGGCGATGCTCGTCCAAAGCATGGGCGAGTATGGCGGATCGAGGGTAGCATGATTGCCAATAACCCCCTGATTAATCAAGCGTTCCAGATTGGGCATCAGGCCCTGTTCGATGAGCGGATTGATGACCTTCCAATCGGCGGCATCCCAACCAAGTAAGATGAATTTCACGTTGCTAATGATGAATGACTAATGATGAATGGTGTAATACAAGGAATTCATCATTAAATCATTCATCATTCATCATTAAATTTCTACGCGTACGCTCCGCCATTTCCGTTTTTATCTGCTGCAATTTTTGCCGCCAGGCAATGATACCGAGGTCGCCGAGCGCAAGCAAACCGATGGAACCGCTGGGCGGAATGTCAAACGGTTGCCCATCCTCGGTTTGGAGAAACTGCATAACGGGCAAAGTGGCAATGGCAGGTAATGGTTTTTTCATAGTTCATAGTTAATTCACTACCAATCGCTGGTAAGTCACGTCTTTTCCCAGTTGCATTTTTATAAAATAAATACCGGCGACTACCTCACTCATGGGTAGCGAAAAAGTGTTTGCACCAGCCGCAACAGACTGGCTCAATTGTTGGACCAGGCTACCACGTGCATCAAACAACTGAATGTCCAGTTCCCCTTCCTGCGGGGCATTCGCGTGAAAATTGGCTGCGCCCCGGCTCTTGACCGGATTGGGGAACAGTTGCTCCACGGTCAGGCGACTGTTGTCTTTCACCATAGCCGAGCGGACGGGGGTGAAGTTCTCCGTACCATTATGATCGAGCTGGCGGAGACGGTAGTAATACAGAGTGTTGGGCTGTACTTCATCGTCAGTGAAGGCGTATTCCTTCCCAATCGCCGTAGTACCGCTTCCTTCGAGCCAGCCGATCTTGGAGAAACTCCGACCATCCGTGCCGCGCTGCACCTCGAAACCGCTGTTGTGCAGTTCGTTGGCAGTGGTCCAGTCCAGTACAATATACTTTTCATGTGGTTCTGCGGTGAAACGGGTCATTTCGACAGGCAGCGGAGCACCGTTCGCGATACTGGAACAGTCGCCAGTGATCGCAGAATTAAGCGAAGAGTTGGTGAGGGATTCTACCCCTCTTTGTAAGACAGTGACGGTAACAACAGGGTAGTTGTTCGTTACCTGCAAGGTGATCCATCCGGGCTGCCCGGTGGTGGTGTCTCCTTTGCGGATGGGGATAGATTTGGTGATGGTGTTGGGGGAACTGACACAAAAATTCCCGGCACCACCACCTGCGCACATCGCCCGCGAACCATTGCCGAAAGCCTGGCCCCGCGTCACCAAAACACTGGCACCGACTCCAGCCGCCCGGCCTCCGCCACTTAATCCTATATAAAATTGGGCGTTAACTGGTGCTATAAACCAGTCATAAGCGGCCGATACCACCCTGATTTTAAGGTCGTTGCCCGCTACACCATCCACATCAAAGGAAAAAAGAGAAGGATTACCACCAACCGCACTGCTCACCAGTGCTGCGGGCAAAGCACCATTACACTGCGCCTGGGCCGCCGAAGCCGCCGCCAGCGGAATGAGGGCGGCCAGGGTCGTTTTTTTCCAGTCGGGCAGGAACGATTGCGTATGGCCAGAATTACCCTGATATTGTTTCGCCTGTCGGGAATAGGCACTCAGCCGATGCGTCAGGGAAGTGGGTGTTTCGGATTGTTTTGTATGTTTTTTGATTTGCATAATAAATGGCAGTAATGGAAAGAATGGTTAAATCTGACCGCCAAATTATTACCCGACATTTCTGCTGCCCCCATAAGAGGGTTGGACATGGTTTGGACACTCAATAAAGTATTTTTAACTAATTGATAGTAAGCATATTTCAATTTATAATTAAAAAAATATCTTCCAATGACGCATCGGGCATATCCAGTTTTTTGCGCAGGCGGTGGCGGGCTTTGCGCACGGCTTCGGCGGAAATGCCGAGCATGGAGGCGACTTCAGTGGCAGTAGTCAGGCCAATTTTCGCCAGTAGCAGCAGCCGCAATTCGTTGGGGGAAAGCTGGGGATAATGCGTCTCCAGTTTTTCCTGAAAACCGGGATACGCCTGCTCAAAACGACTCTTGAACATTTCCCAGTCGGCCTGCGTCAGGATATTGGTATGGTAAAGTTGTTCCCTTTTTTCGGTGCGCAGTAATTCCTGCGGGTGGTTCGCCGCATTGACCTGGGCCTGCAAAGCCGTAATAAGTTGGGACTTTTCGAGCAGGTGTCGGGTGAATTCCTCGAGTTTGGTTTGATTCACTTTGGCTTCCAAACGGACGGTTTCCAGTTCCAAAGCAGCATTTTCCGCGGCCTGATGTTCTCGTTCCAGTGCCCAGGCGGCTTGCTCGGCTTCCCGCTCTTTTTGCGCCAGCGTCTTTTCCAGCGTTATCCGATTTTCGCGGGTGCGCCAGTACCAGAAAACCAGTCCGCCCAGCAGCAGTGTATAAGTTGCGTAAGCCCACCAGCTGCGGTACCAGGGCGGCAGCACCCGAATGTGGAATTTCTTCGGCGTATCATTCCAAACCCCGTCGCCATTGGCGGCCTGCACGATAAAGGTATAATCACCCGGCTGGAGGTTGAGGTAAGTGGCCGTAGGTTCGGGACCTTCGTGTTCCCATTCCCGGTCGGCTTGTTTCCCGAAAATACTGGTTTGGGCGAGGTGGTAACGGTAGTGGTTTTTAGAAGGGGTGGTGAACTCCAGCGCGGCAAATTCCAGGGTAATATTGTTTTTGGAAAAAGGCAATACAATGCCTTCGGCAAAAGGCATGGCTGCCGTCAAAATGCCGCTGGAATCGCCAATAGCAACCGGCAGATCATTGATTTTCAGCCCGGTAAAAAAAACATTGGGTGGCACGGGATTGTCGCGCAGGTCTTTGGGTTGGAACACATTCAAGCCATTCACCCCACCAAACATTAGTTCGCCATTTAGCCCTTTACCGTAGGCGCGGGTATTAAATTCATCGCTTTGCAGCCCATCCGCCTGACGGTAGTTTTTTATCTCGCCGGTAACAGGATTATAGCGCACCAGGCCACGATTGGTACTGAGCCAGAGCCGCTTTTCCGCATCGGCCAGTATGCCATACACGACGTTGTCGGGCAAACCACTTTTGGTGGTGAGGTGGCTGAAATGGTTGGTCGTAATATCGAGCCGGTTCAGGCCGCCGCCTTTGGTGCCAATCCACAACACCTGCGGATCGGCAGGGTCGGGCAGGAGCGAGGCGACCACGACGGAACTCAGGCTATTACGGTCGGCGGGGTTAGTTTTAAATAATTGAAAATCAAATTGTTGCCGGGCATTTGGTCTGGCGCGAATCAGGCCATATTTGGTGCCGAGCCACCACGAGCCATCGCCGGTTCTGGCCATCGCCATCACGGCCTCATCGTTCATGGCCAAATGCTGAAAATCGAAAGTCGTGTATGTACCGTCGTCGGGATTAAACCGAATCAACCGACCTTCTATCGCCAGCCAGGGCCAGCCTTTTTCATCAAAAGCAAAATCGTGCTCTTCCAGAATGTGAAAAGGCAAGTTCCAATGTTGGCTGCGCCCAGTCCCGGGGTCAGTCCTGATAAGCGTGACTGGCAGGGCAGAGGCGCGAGTACCGAGTCGCCAGTATTGCCCATGCGGGTCTAGATGGATCGTATTGAAAGTCAGGTCGTATTGCGCAAGTGCCTGATGCAGAGGCTGATCGCTGGCCTGATCCGTCCAGTGAAATTGGTCGTCCTTAGAGAAAATAATATTGCCCTCCGGTAAAGCCGTGGGCGCATTCATAACCGAGGTGCCCGAAAAATAATGACGGAAACAATCTTTTTGTGGGCTGTATTTATAGGCTCCTTGCACTTGTTCTGCCCACCAGAAGTTGCCGGAACGGTCAAATAGAAATATGGTGCGCTTGTCCTGCGTCGGGACTGTCCATAGGGGTTGGGAGAAATCTATCTGGTGGGGATTATCGTGCATACGGTAGGCAGCGAACAAATCTTTGCCCCTCGTCAAGAGGAACTCCTGGTTGAAAAACAAGATGATTGGTCGCGTACCCGGCAGCCGCTCCCAGCCGGAGGAAACAGTAGCACGATGCCACGTTTCGCCAGTATAGTTCTGCCAAAAACTGCTCCCGTCTTTTGAGGAAACAACTACTCTGGTCATTTGCCCTGCCAAACCCGTTGGCAACGGCATTTCTTCCAATTGTTGCGTCGCCGGATTATAGACGCTCCATCCTTCTCCTGAAAAGCAGCCAACCGTCTGGCCCATCATTTCAATGCCCCCCGAGTTAATGGCGAACCACGTATCCCGGGTTTTATCTGGCATATACCAATTTGAAAAAATTAATTGGGTGACTAGTTCCGGCATTTTTGGCAACTGCTCCCAAAAGTTTCTCGGCATATCCATCCGGCAAAGCCAGAGCGCACCAGAGGCGTAGTTGCCCGTCGTCACCCAAATAGTACCCGCAGGATCAATTAATATTCCGACCACCGTATTGCCAGGCATCCGCTTTTCGGCATTGGGCTTGGTCTCGAAGGGTACCCGAAAAAACCGCTCCGTTTTTTTATGAAAAATATTCAGTCCGCCGCCGAGGGTGCCCACCAGCAGGAAATCACCGACGTCGTAAATTGCCGAAATGTTGTTATTGGAAAGGGTTAGGGAATCAAACGGGTCGAGAGAAAAAACCTGTATACGATGCCCGTCGTAGCGATTCAAGCCGTTTTGTGTACCCACCCACAGGAAACCTTCGCGGTCTTGCCGCAAGCAGGTGACGAAACCGGCGGCCAGACCCTGCCCGATACCGATGTGTTCGAGTGGTGGGTGTTGCGCCAGCAAGGGCCAGGCAAAAAAGAGTAAAGCAAAACAAAACGGGTGCCTCATGAGATAAGGAGGCGAAAATACAGAAAAGACGAGGGCGGGTGAAAATGATTTTATCAAAAGCCGTACTATTGTAGGCATATCAAAAACTACCGTACTACATGTTGTACTCCGTCTCCGACCTGGAAATATTCGACATCGTGCCCGGCTACCATGCCCGCATGATCCACAGCGAAAACATGACCCTCGCCTACGTGGATGTGGACGAAGGTGCTGACCTGCCAGAACACGCCCATTTTCACGAGCAAGTGCTCAATCTGCTGGAAGGTCACTTCGAATTGGTGCTCGGTGGGCAGCACATGCTGATACAAACCGGCGAGGTGGTGGTCATTCCTGCCAATGTGCGGCATTCGGGTAAGGCACTGACGCGCTGCCGCATTCTGGATGTTTTCTACCCCATCCGGGAGGATTTTCGGAGTAAGCAGGTGGCGTATGCGAATGTATGATAAACTACTTATCCCAATTATATCCGGCCAAAACTGGTCTTTTGGAGGTAGTTTTGGCCAGGTATAATTTTTATACTCAGCCAAAACTGGGTTTTTTAGGCACTTATGGCTGGATATAATTATTTTTAATATATAAAATGACCAACCTCAACACTCTGTCCGAATTCAAATCGTCCCCGCAAATGGTGGCTAAATTGCTGGCCACGGGCATAACCAAAACCTTTGCCGAAGGTGAAACCATACTGCGCGAAAACGCTTATGTACATTCTATTCCTATTGTGCTGGATGGACTGATCAAAGTCATCCGTACCGACGATGATGGCCGTGAAATCCTGTTGTACTATATTTCGCCGGGCGAAAGTTGCATCATGTCTTTTCTGGGTGGCATGCACCACGATACCAGTAAAGTGAAAGCCGTAGCCGAAGAAGCCTGCGAAATTCTGTTCGTGCCCATCGAGCAAGTAAGCGAACTCATTAAAGAGAATCCGCAGTGGCTCGACTACATTTTCCGACTTTACCACAAGCGTTTTGAAGAACTGCTGGATGTGGTGAACGCCATCGCCTTCCAGAAAATGGACGAACGATTACTGCATTTTCTGCAAAAACGGGCCACCATCGGCGCATCCAAAACCATCATTGTGACCCACGAACAACTGGCCAACGAGCTCGGCACCGCCCGCGTGGTCATTTCGCGGCTCCTCAAACAAATGGAAGATCAGGGCCTGGTGCGGCTCGGCAGAAATAAAATTGTGCTTGTGTAACAAAAGTGGCTGAACGCCCGGTTTCAGGTGCCCCATCTTTGCCTCGAAATCAGATCGTTCATTCAAATTCATACACAATGCGCTTCAATATGGGTTCTTTCGACCGCCTTTTCCGTCTGGTGGTCGCGGCTATTATTGCCTACCTCTTTTTTACGGGTCAAATCAGTGGTGTGACCGGCACGGTGCTGATCGTGCTGGCGGGCATCTTTGCCGCCACCAGTTTTGTCGGAGTATGTCCGCTCTATTTGCCGTTTGGCATTTCCACCATTAAAAAAAAACTTCCCATGAATAAGAATTCTACCATCGTGGATGTCCGCACCCGCGACGAGTATCAGAGCGGCCACGTTGCCAACAGCATCAATATTCCCTTACAGGAACTTTCTGCACGGCTGAATGAAGTAAAAAACCTGCCCCAACCACTCGTCCTCTGCTGCGCCAGTGGCGTCCGGAGCGCACGAGCCACTACTTTATTGAAAAATGCCGGACTGGAATGCCAGAACGGTGGCAGCTGGATGGAAGTAAATACAGCACTGCAAAATTAAAGAGCAAATAAGCAAAATTGCAATAGGCAAATAAACAAACAGAAACCAATAACTAATAAACTAGTGAACCAATCAACCAATAACTAATACACCATCTCATGGCACAAACACATTATTACGAAGTCGCCGTCCGCTGGGATGCCGACCGCAAGGGCACTATACAATCGCCCGTCCTCTCCACTACGATAGAAGTGGCTACACCACCTGAATTCCCGAAAGGCATGCCCCATATCTGGTCGCCTGAACATCTGCTCGTGGCAGCCGTGGAAAGTTGCCTGATGACCACTTTTTTGGCCATTGCCGACAATTCCAAACTAGCGTTTACCAGTTTTCAATCCAACGCTGTTGGTAAACTCGAACTAGTGGACAATAAATACATGATCAGCGAAATTGTACTTTCGCCCGTCGTAGAAATTGAAAACGAGGCCGACCGGGAACGCGCCGAACGGGTTTTAATAAAATCGGAAGCCGCCTGCCTGATTTCCAATTCTGTTAAATCCACTATTATTTTTCAACCAAAAATAGTAGTACTGCAAGCCGCCTAAGTAGATTGAGGCTGTATCATAAGTAAAGATTAAAACTTGTCAACAGAATTATATTAGTATTTTCGTCAATCCTATAAGGTTTCAAAAACCTTATAGGATTTAATTGCCTAAATGCAATACGTAATTCTTGGCGCAAAACAGCGAAGTAACTTATGATACAGCCTCATAATTTTTGAATACCATGCACAAATACCTCTTTTTCTTGCTTTTGGCATTCCTGCCATTCGTACAACAATCCTGTTCTAACCGCTGCCAACCCGAGGGTACGATACTCCCTGCTGCCGCCTTTTCCGAAAAGATGAAAGCCTGCCCCGATGGCGTACTGCTCGACGTGCGTACGCCGGAAGAGTTTGCCAAAGGTCATCTGCCTAATGCCTTGAATATCAACTGGACAAGTGCTGATTTTGCAAAGGACATTACTACTTTGGATAAGTCAAAGCCGGTATTTATCTATTGCCTGAGCGGTGCGCGAAGTGCCGACGCCGCCGAAAAAATGCGCGCCGATGGTTTCCAGACGGTGGTCGAATTGCAGGGTGGCATTATGAAATGGCGCACCGCCGCTCTGCCGGAAACCAAAGACGATCCGAATAGAACAGCGGGCATGAGCCAGGCGGCCTTTGATAATCTGGTAAAAACTGATAAACTGGTGCTCATTGATTTCTATGCGGACTGGTGCGCGCCCTGCAAAAAAATGGCCCCTTATCTGGAAGAAATTAAGAATGAAATGGCAGATCAGGTAAATGTCGTGCGGATCAATGCCGATGATAACCAATTCATCGTACAACAACTGCGACTGGATGCGCTGCCCGTGTTACTCATTTATAAAAACGGCGTTCCCGTCTGGAAAAATGTCGGTTTTATAGAAAAGTCGGCAGTGGTGGCGCAATTGGAAGCACAATAAGCATATCACTAGTGTCCGGTTATACCTCCCACATGGTCAGTTGTTCAAGACTATGGAGGGCCAGGCGGCAAAGGGAGGCACCTTGCCTCTTCCGCAATTTGCTTCGAAGTACCCATGAGAGCAAAAACTTTTAGATTTGACGTATCTTGAAAAGTACTTTTTGATGGCATCTATCCGGTCTATTGTCTGTGCATAACTCTTGCTCTAAATAGAGAACAGCACCTAAATAATCAGGATAGAAATGTTCATCCCCTGTTTAGGGTATCCCTGTAAAAGGCTTTGAATTTGAGAAACCGAATAAAAATGGTCTATCGGCCTTTTTATCGAATTATTTATCTCATTTACAGACTAAGGATTTTATTAAAATTGGCTGGTGGAATTTGTTTAAAAATTAAAATCCCCGACTTTGAGGTAAAACCCTCAAAATCGGGGAAAAATTTGGCGAAAAACCTCCTATAAATCTTTGATTTTGGAACACTTATCCTTTTACAGGGATACCCTGTTTATCATCGGTATATCGTTCATAAACCGGCCTATTTTGAAGCGTGGAGCCTCACAATATTGGCGGCAGTGGCCCACTTGCTAACCAGTTACTTATTATTTTACCTGGATCATCTTCTTCGTCGCCACATTGGTAGGGGTTTGGAGTTTGTAGTACAACATAGAGGAGTTATTCAACATGGAAAGCTCCACCGGAATAGAATTATAACCTTTGGCAAAGTCGCCTTGTTGCGTAAAGATCGTCCGGCCGGAATCGTCATATAAAGTCAGCGTGGCCACAGCAGCAGTTGGCAGGTAAAAGCCGATGACAGTACGGTTCTGGAATGGATTGGGCTGGTTCTGGTACAACTCGAAGTCAACGCCAGCAATAACACTCGTACCGTTTTCGTGGAAGCGCAGCGCCACTTCTTTGACTACTATATGGTTATTCTCCGTAATGTACCCTTCCGCCTTCGTGATACGGCTCGATACGCTGAGCATATTGCTGATTCGGCCGGCCCTGGTAGCGCGAAAACGGACCGTAAATTCCTGGGCACCGTCCACCGAAACGGTCAGTGCACCGCTCTCCTTCGTGCCCGCCCCGGTGGGTAAAAACACGGCGAAGTTTTCTGCAGTGACCTTTTCATTACCAACGATTTCTACCACCGATAACCCGTCCAGATTCAAAGTGAACTGAAAGCCTTGGGCTGCTTCCACCGTTTTGAACGTTACCTCGAACGTTTCGCCATCTTCCACCATGCCATTATTCTCTTTGCCCTGGGTAGAACGAGGGCCAAAATCCACATCAAGCAGCAGTGTACCACTAGTCCGGTCGTCCGCGCTCTGTTGAGCGTTAGCAATCGCGCTTTGGTTTACGTCGCCCACCTTCAACGCTACAAAATCTTCGTTCCATTTACTCGCAACGATATTGGCTCTGGTGATATTCTCCGGGAAATCAGCCTGGAACGGATTGGCCATAGTGGGGAATGTAAACGACTTATCTACGAAACGCCACGAAGTATTGTTGGGCAATTCTTCATAGATGCCCAGAATCAGTTTGCGCAGCTCTACAATATCGAAGGCGGTGATCGAGCCGGACTTATTGGCATCGGCAGCGATCATTTTGTAGGGGCTGTTCAAAGGTTCCAGACCCAGAATATGCTTCGAGATCAAAGCCAGGTCATAAGTGCTGACCCCATTCAGCGGGTTATCGTCTTTCATTGGCGTCACAGTCAGATTAGACGACTGTGGTATTGCATTGGGGAAGGTGTATGCACCCTGGCCATCCGTCAACGCAAATATCGAGATGGACGAGCTGGTCGGGTGCGAGCCAACCAGATTAATAGTGACTTCTTCAACGCCGGACTGCAATTCCGTTTTCAACGCGCCCGCTACGGTAGCATTGACTGGGCAAGGGTCGTTAATCTGGCAGTTTTGCCAGTAATTGTTCAGGTTTTCCAGTGCATTGTTTAGTAGTTCGCCGAAGCCCGGTGGGTAGAACCCTACTCCAACGAGGTAGGTGTTTGACAAATTGAGCAGACCCTGTACTGTTACCAGATCAGTCTCCATTTTTTCCAATACAATTGGATCTACCAGACAGGCAGGTAAACCGGCCAGTGGTTGCACACCGAGGCTGCGTTGATTGAAGGCCTGATTATACCAAATATTGAATTGCATGGCCATTACGTTTGCCGCCAGTTCATTCTTCAAAGTACCATTATTATTGAGCAATGGGGAAGCCGGATTGCAGTTATTGTCCGTACCAAACGTATGCTTGCCCAGAGTGATCTGGCCGGTGGTACCACTGCCAGGCAGCATAGCCAGTACACATGCTGTACTGGTAGCTGTAATGGTCTTAACAAATTTTCCAGCCGTTACGCCTCCGTGTTCTGCCATGAACTGGTCAATAGCGGCAGTTGTAGCCATCCCATTGATAACGCCTGCCGGATCGCCCCAGGTCATCTGCGTTGCCGTACAAAGTGGTTGACATATTCCGGTAGCGATGAATGTAACACTAAATCTCTCTGTCCAGTTCTCACATAAATCCTTGGCTTTCACCGTGTAAGTAATGGAATTGGCACCATTTTGCGTCGAGATGCGGCCAACACAAACGACGTCGGAACAGTTGTCGCTCAGGTACGGTGCCAGAATACTCCTGATCTCACCGGAACCCGGCAGGTCATTCACGCAACCTACTTCAATAGTATCCGGCCCGGCATAGATGGGCGGGAGAGAGTCTATAAGTTGAAATGATTGGTCACAGTTACTCATATTGCCGCACTCATCGGTGGCCATGAACCAGTAATTAATGGTCATCGGATAATCCAGGCAACCGGTGCCAACAGTAGAGACGGTCACTGTAACGTTAACGCTTCCACAGTTGTCATACGCTACTACATCAGCAAGATTTGGCGCAGGTATGTCATGTACGCAGGTCAACAAGACACTGCCCGGCGGGCAAATGATTACAGGCGGCGTAATGTCCACTATGGAGAACTTAGCGCGGGCAGAACTGGTGTTGCCGCAGGCATCCGTAGCCCGAAACTCGTAAGTGCGCACCGGGGTGTTGTCGCCACAAAGAGGTGCTTCAGAAATTAATGCAACTGCGGTCAAAGACGCCGCACCGCATCCGTCGCTGACCTGGGCATTTCCGAAATTAGCGAGCCACGCATTCAGTTCCACTTCATAATTTACGCCTTCCGCACACTCCACCTGCAGGTCTTGAGGCAATACCGTGAAGACTGGTGGTGTCTGGTCATTCACGGTAATGATTTGGGTACAAACGGAAGAATTACCACACAGATCGGTCGCGCGATAAGTACGGGCAATACTAAAACGATTAGTACAAGTCATTCCCATCACTACATCGCTCACGAAGGTAACCGTTGCCGGGCCACAATTATCGCTGGCAATTATACTGACCGGGTCGGCAGCTGGTATCTGACTGGCACAAGAGACCGTTACATTAGCCGGGCAGGCAATAACTGGCAGCACCTGGTCATTCACTGTGATGATTTGTGCGCACATCGTAGCATTGCCGCAGGGATCAGTGGACGTGTAGGTTCTGGTGAGCGTAAAGCGATTGGGACAGGTTTGGTTGGTAACTACATCGGTAGAGGTCACTGTCACGGTGCCGCAATTGTCGTTGGTGATCACCGTATTTATATTCGCTGCCGGTACCTGACCAGCACAAGGGACCATTAGGTTAACCGGACAGATGATACCGGGCGAACTGCCATCTATACGTGTGGTGTACACCGCCATAGCCGCGTTCCCGCAGCCGTCCGTTACTGTTACGGTAATAGTAAATCCACAGGCAAGATTGGTAGCGGCTACTGTTGTGGCCACTTGCGTCAAAGGCCCTGGACAGTTATCGGTCGCCGTGGTCGCCAACAGGGCTGCTGCCTCTGCCGCCGCTACCGAGGGGTAACAGGCGGCAATGATGCCGGTCACTACCGTAGGCGGGGTGCCATCAATACGGGTAGCATATATAGCGACGCTCATATTGCAGCCATCCATCACCGTCACGGTGATGGTGGCCGAGCAGGTACCGACCGTGGCGGCTGTTTCCGTCAAGGGGCCCGGGCAGTTGTCCGTCTCAGTGGTCGCCAGCAGCGCCGCCGCCTCGGCCGCCGCGACGGTTGGGTAGCAGGCCGCGATCGTGCCGGTCACCACCGTGGGCGGCGTACCGTCGATGCGCGTGTTATAAACAGCGGTGGCCATATTGCAACCGTCCCGCACCGTCACGGTGATGATAAACCCGCAGGCCACGTTGGTGGAGGCCACGGTGGCGGCCGTTTCCGTCAGGGGACCCGGACAGTTGTCAGTCGCCGTCGTCGCCAGCAGCGCCGCCGCTTCTGCCGCAGCGACCGTTGGGTAACAGGCGGCAATAGCGCCGGTGACTACTGCGGGCGGGGTACCATCAATACGCGTCATGTAAATAGCGGTGCCAGTATTGCCGCAACCGTCCATTACGGTCACAGTGATAGTAGCCGAGCAGGTACCGACCGTAGCGGCCACTTCAGTCAATGCGCCAGGGCAGTTATCCGTTTCGGTAGTGGCCAATAGTGCCGCTGCTTCCGCAGCAGCTACGGTTGGGTAACAGGCGGCAATCGTGCCGGTGACTACCGTAGGCGATGTGTTATCAATGCGGGTATTATAGACAGCCGTCGCTGGGTTGCCGCAACCATCAGTCACCGTCACGGTGATGGTGGCCGAGCAGGTACCGACTGTGGCGACCGTTTCCGTCACCGCTCCCCCGCAGTTGTCTGTTCCGGTGGTCGCCAGCAGTGCTGCCGCTTCGGCGGCGGCTACGGTCGGGTAACAGGCCGCGATCGCGCCGGTCGTTACCGTGGGTGGGGTCACATCGTTTACGGTGATGGTTTGGTTGCACATCGCTGCATTGCCACAGACATCGGTGGCCGTGTAGGTACGGGTGATGGTGAGACCATTCGCGCAGCGTTGGTTGGACAAGGCATCACTGGATGTGACCGTCACCAGACCGGGACAATTGTCCATCGTCATTACGCTGGCCGGATCGGCGGGCGGTATGCAGGAGACCGATACCATGCTTGGACAGGTGATGGTCGGCGGGGTCTGGTCATCGACAGTAATTATCTGGTCGCACGTGCCTGCATTGCCGCAGGCATCCGTGCCCGTATAGGTACGGGTGAGGGTGAAGCGGTTCGGGCAAGTCTGGTTAGAGATGACATCGTTAAAGGTCACCGTCACCGGGCCGCCACCGCAATTGTCGTTGGTACCGGCGGCCGTATTGCTTCCCGGTGGCACCTGGCCGCCGCAGGGGACCGTCACAGCGGCCGGGCAGGTGATGCTCGGCGCGGTCTGATCATTCACGGTGATAGTTTGGGTACAACTCACCATGTTCCCGCAATTATCAGTGACCTGATAGGTGCGGCTAATGGTGTAGCGGTTAGGGCAGGTCTGGTTGGAAATGACGTCGGGCAAAGCGATGACGGCAATTGCTCCAGGGCAGGTGCTGAACACCGTAACCGAAGCAGGATTGGCAGCGGGCACCTGACTGGCGCAGGAGACTATTGCATCGGCAGGGCAGGTAACGACAGGCGGCGCGGGATTCACACAGGCAGGGAGCAATTGGACCACGTTACTATTGGTCGAGATGGCCCCCACGGTGGCAAGCCCCCGGCCGATCAGGGTAGCCCCTACCCCCAAACTGATGGCACCGTTGGCCACAATGGTCCCCCGGAAAACCGAAGAACTTCCCAAAGCCACGGCTCCGTTCACCCGAAAGTACACATTGCAGAAACTGGCACCATTGATCAGCGTAATGTTAGAGAGATCATCGGTGGACAAAGCGCCGCCGACCTTAAAAATAAAGACGGCATTGGGATTACCCCCCCCATCCAGGGTTAAAGTGCCGGTCAATACGGAAGCACCGCCCAGGCAGTACACGTTGGGGCCAAGGGTTTGATTACCGAATGGTGTGCCCAAGACAACACCGCAGGCATTGTTCACATTCAATGCCGTGAAGGCAGCCGTCACGTCGGTGGCCGCCTGGGCGGAGACGGCATCCATCACGTGGGCCGTTCCCACCAGCGTACCGGGGTATGTGAAGAGCCCCGCATTCGTGCCAATATCGCCAAGTGTGGAGGTGCCCACATCTCCGTTGAAGGCACCCGTGCCAGTAAACAGGGCGAACGGGGAGGCTACCCCTAAGTTAGGGGCGGTCTGTGCGAAATTTAGGTTTGGGAAAGCCAACACGGCAATGGCCGTTAAAAGAAGGAGATCGTTTTTCATGCCAATTGAACTAGTTCATGAGTGGATTATAGCAAAGGTTGAGAGATAGAGAATGCTAAAAACTAATAAAATTTTGATTATCAGCCCAGTACAAATTCATTCTTTTTAAACACTACTTTATGTTGGACATAGCATAGCAAGCGACCGAATGTAGGCATTATAGAATTTCAGGGAGGAATTTGACAGGAGAGACACTGCCTCCCTGCGGAAGGAATTGAATTCGCGCTAAGGTACAATCTTTTTCACGAAACTTACGTAAAGATGATAAAGGTGGCGAATTTTACCTGTTATCAGACATTAGAAATGCGGGGCAAATATTGATTTGTATTACTAATATATTTAATATTATTGTATTGGCAAAAAAATTATATGCCGATAACGGCTGCTTTAAGTTAGGTGACGGAAAATGAAGCACCCTTTTTCGACGCCGACTGGCCTTTATAAAAAATCAGGAGTCACCACCGGAAACCCGGGATGACTCCTGTACTTAATGGAGTTTGCAACAGCCTCTTGGGCCGTATGCTAATTAGTCCTTCACTTTTATCATACGCAGTGTTTCCAGGTGGTTATCCTGCTGCAACACCACGGTATATATGCCGGATGGAAACGCTTTGGTCGAGAAACGTATATCATTGCTTCCCTTTACGGCCTGCACAAGACGTTCACTTTGTACACCCGTGCTGCCGATAAACCGTATCCGTACGTCAGCGTCAGCCGCCATGTCCAGAGTGATCACCACCGCATCCAGCACCGGATTGGGTGCCAAACGACTTTCCAATATCTGGCTGGTATTTGCCAGCACCGTGTTGCGCTCCTGCACGGTACAGGGGTCATTTTCCTGACAATTTTCCCAGTAGCGATTCAGGTTGTCGAGTGTACTATTCAGCAGGTTGCCAAAACCTTGCGGGAAAAAGCCCACACCAACGAGGTAATTATTTGAAAGCGTCAGTAATCCTTGCACATTCTTCTGATTGGGCTCCATTCTTTTCAGCACAGCAACATCCACCAGGCAGGATGGTAGTGTGGCCAGGGATTGCACACCGAGTACCCGGTCATTGAAGGTGAGATTGTACCAGATGTTCATCTGCATAGTCATCACGTTGGTAGCCAGTGCATTTTTCAGGGTGCCATCATCATTCAGCAATGGAGAGTCCGGCTGGCAATTATTGTCTGCACTGAACAGGTGTTTGCCCAGGCTGATTTGACCAGTCGTACCATTACCAGGCAATATACTCTGTACGCAGGTTACACTGTTGCCAGTGACGGTCTTGCTAAATTTGCCCGCTGTAATGCCGCCGTATTCATCGATAAATGCCTGGATGGCCTCCGTAACGGGAATATCGCCAATGTTGCCTTGTGGGCTGCTCCAGGTTGCTTGTGGGGCAGAACATAGTGGCTGGCAAGTACCGACCGCAACAAAAGTAACCGGGAACCTTCCGGTCGAGTTGCCGCACTGGTCGTTGGCTTTCACTCCGTAGGTCACTGAATTAAGACCATTCTGTGTGCTAAACCGGCCAAGACAGACAATATCAGAGCAATTGTCAGACATGTACGGTGCCAGAATGCTGGCAACATCCCCGACGCCGGGCAGGTCATCCACACAGCTGACGTTGATGGTATCAGGACCGCTGTATATGGGCGCAATGGAATCTATGATCTGGAACGACTGGTCGCAGTTGCTCATATTGCCACATTCATCGGTAGCCATGAACCAGTAGTTGGTCGTCATCATATAGTTCGGACAACCCGTACCAACAGTGGTGATAGTCAGCATCACTTTAACATCGCCGCCGCATTCATCCCAGGCTTCCACTGCACTGATATCCGGAACAGGCAGATCGTACTCGCAGGTCAACCGATCATTACCCGGCGGACATTTGATGAATGGCGGCGTGTTGTCCACCACGGAGAAAGTGGCGGGTACAGAAATGACGTTATTACAGGCATCAATTGCCGTGATTTCGTAGTGTCGGGTGAAAGTATTGTTGCTGCAACCCGGCGTTTGACTGATAAATTTAACATTGAGGACTGTAGCCGCCGCTGCTCCACACTGGTCGCTGGCCTGTGCATGGGCAAAATCCTCTACCCAGACATTCAGGGCTGCCTCATAGTCAGACGTGCACTCTACGCTAACATTCTGGGGCAATGCAACGAAGACTGGCGGGGTTTGGTCATTCATTGTAATGATTTGGTTACAAGCAATGGCATTTCCACATACATCAATCGCCTGGTAGCTACGCGTTACAGTGTAGCGGTTGGCGCAAAGCTGGTTGGAAACCGCTTCTCCGACCAATTGGACGGTCATCAGGCCACTGGTGCAATTATCGTTTACGACCACACTCACCGGATTGGCTACTGGCATCTGATTGCTGCACGAGATCGTAATATCGGCCGGACAGAGCATCGCTGGTGGCGACTGGTCACGGACGGTAATGATCTGCTCGCAAGTCGTGAAGTTGCCGCAAGCATCATCAGCCTGATAAGTACGAATGACGGTGAAACGATTGGCACAGAGCAGCCCGGTCCTTACGTCGCTTACGTGGGATAAAACCGGTGGTGTTCCTCCACAAAGATCAGCAGCGACAAGCGTAGCTGGTGCAGGTACCGGCAGGTCATTGACGCAATTCACCGTTACATCCACCGGGCAGATAATGGTCGGGGGCGTCTGGTCATTCACGGTGATCGTCTGGGCGCATCTTGCTACATTGCCACAAACATCGGTGGCCGTGTAGGTCCGCGTGATGGTGAAGCGACTGGCACACGACTGATTGGAGATCACATCATTGAAAGTCACTACTACGGCACCACCGCCACAGTTGTCGCTGGTCGTGACTGCCGTGTTGCTGCCCGGTGGCACCTGACTCACACACGAGACCACTACGTTGGCCGGGCAGGAAATGATCGGGGGCGTCTGGTCATTCACCGTGATGATCTGGGCGCATATTGCTATGTTGCCGCAAGCATCCGTAGCCGTATAGGTCCGCGTGATGGTGAAGCGGCTGGCACACAGTTGATTGGAAATTACGTCATTGAAAGTGACTACTACGCCACCGTTGCCACAGTTGTCGCTGGTCGTAACCGCCGTGCTGCTGCCCGGTGGCACCTGACTCGCACACGACACTACTACGTTGGCCGGGCAGGAGATGACCGGGGGCGCCTGGTCGTTCACCGTGATGATCTGCGCGCATACTGCCATGTTGCCGCAGGCATCCGTGGCCGTGTAAGTCCGCGTGATGGTGAAGCGGCTGGCGCACAGTTGATTGGAAATTACGTCATTGAAAGTCACTACTACGGCACCGCCGCAGTTGTCGCTGGTGGTGACCGCCGTGTTGCTGCCCGGTGGCACCTGACCCGCACACGACACTACTACGTTGGCCGGGCAGGAAATGATCGGGGGCGTCTGGTCATTTACCGTGATGATCTGGTCGCATACGGCCATGTTGCCGCAAGCATCCGTGGCCGTGTACGTCCGCGTAATGGTGAAACGACTGGCGCACAGTTGATTGGAAATTACATCATTGGAAGTAACCGTCACTGCACCGCCGCAAGTATTGGTAATGATTACACTGGCTGGATCGGCCACTGGCACCTGACTGGCACAGGATACGGCCACGTTGGCCGGGCAAGTAACCGAGGCTGACGCCAGGCCATTCACCGTAATCGTCTGAACGCAATTGACACTGTTGCCGCAAAGGTCGGTCACCTGGTAAGTGCGGCTGACCGTAAAGCGATCAGCGCAGGTCTGGTTAGTG
>JANPIV010000008.1:0-36741 GCA_031425155.1 Saprospirales bacterium
TGTAAAGTTTTTTCATTGAAAAAACTTTACAGAACCCATGCCACCACTCAACTCTGGATTTTCATTTAGAAAAATGAGAAAATAGAATGTCAACCAGTATTAGAGGTTACAACGCACCGAAATATATTCCGGTGCGCTGCACCTCTACTTGGTGTTTTTGCTACCAATATTATGGGGCACTGCCCCTGTCCCGTCAATTGCAAAAAATCGGAATGACTAATGCTTTTTGCCCCTTGCCAATTTGCTTTTTTGCCTTTTTGACCCTTGCTTCTTGCCCTTTCCCCTTTATTCTTCCCCCAAAAACGCATACCGATAATCCGTCGGTGGCACCAGCGTCTCTTTGATAGTACGTGGCGAGAGCCAGCGATACATATTCAGCATCGAACCTGCCTTATCATTCGTCCCCGAAGCGCGCGCACCACCAAAAGGCTGCTGACCGACCACGGCTCCGGTGGGTTTGTCATTGACGTAATAATTGCCCGCCGCGTGGCGCAGTTTTTCGTTGGCCACCGCCAGTGCAGAGCGATCATTGGCGAACACCGCGCCAGTGAGGGCATAAGGCGAAGTACGGTCGGCGATGTCCAGTATTTCTGCCCACTGCTCGTCGGGATAGACATACACCGTCAGCACCGGGCCAAATATTTCCTCACACATGGTAACATAGTAAGGATCAGACACTTGCAGCACGGTGGGCTCGATGAAATAACCTTCCGATTTGTCGAAATTACCGCCCGCCACCACTTCTACCTGGTCCGATTTTTTGGCGGTAGCGATGTAATTACTGATTTTATCAAAGGCTTTTTCGTCAATAACTGCATTGATAAAATGGGTAAAATTCTCGGTGCTGCCCATTTTCATATCCTTCAAATCGGCCACTAAATACTCTTTTACCGCTGGCCAGAGGCTTTCCGGTACGTAAGCGCGGGAGGCAGCGGAGCATTTTTGCCCCTGATACTCGAAGGCTCCCCGACCCAGTGCCACGGCCACCGCCTTGGCAGGCGCAGAGGCGTGAACCACCACGAAATCCTTGCCGCCGGTCTCGCCGACCACGCGCGGATAGGATTTGTACTGGGCAATATTTTCGCCGATGGTTTTCCATATCCGCTGAAAAACGCCGGTGCTACCCGTGAAATGCAGCCCCGCAAACTCCCGGTGCAAAAACACCACGTCGCCCACGGTCGGGCCATCCACATACAGTAAGTTGATAACGCCGTCCGGCAAACCGGCTTCCTCCAGTATTTCCATGATAATGGCGGCGGAGTAAATCTGCGATTCGGCGGGCTTCCAGACGGCTACGTTGCCGAGCATGGCTGGAGCGGTCGGCAAATTGCCGGCAATGGCCGTAAAATTGAACGGCGTGAGGGCAAAAATGAAGCCTTCCAGCGGTCGCCAGTCGGTGCGATTCCAGAAACCACGGGCACTGACGGGCTGCTGTTTGTATATTTCCTGCATGAAATACACATTATATCGCCAGAAATCGGCCAGTTCGCAGATGCAGTCTATTTCCGCCTGGTAGGCATTTTTGCTTTGGCAGAGCATCGTCGCGGCACTCATCCGGGCCCGGTAAGGGCCAGTAAGCAGGTCGGCGGCGCGCAGAAAAATGGCGGCACGTTCCTCCCAGGGCATGGTTTCCCAGGTAGGTTTGGCCCGCAAAGCCGCTTCGATGGCGTCCTGCACGTGTTTTGCATGGCCTTTAGAATAGTGCCCGAGCGTGTGGTGCCGTTCGTGCGGAGGGTGCATAGCTATTTGCTCGTTGGTATGCACCCGCTGGCCGCCGATGAACATGGGAATATCGCGCTGTTCGGCTTTGGCGGCTTGCAAGGCTGCTTTCAGGGCCGCTTTTTCCGGCGAGCCGGGAGCATAATTCAGTACCGGCTCATTGACTGGATGCGGTACGGTAAAGATGGCGTCGGTCATTATTATTGGTTGGCTAGTTGACTAATTAACTGGTTGATCGTGATCTCTTTGGGAATAAATGGCGTGGCATCGGCACCGCCGAGAATGATTTCCCGGACAATGGTGCTGCTAATGTGGGAAAACTCCGGCTGAGCGATCAGAAACACGGTTTCGAGGCCGCCACCGACGATCTGATTGAGTTGAGAGATCGTTTTTTCGTAATCAAAATCGGAGGCATTACGCAGACCCCGCAGCAGATAACGCGCCCCGATACGCTGGCAATAATGGGCGGTCAGGTTTTGGAACTGATCCACGCCCACGGTCGGATACTGCCCAAATACCTGGTGCAACCAATGCATCCGCTGCTCGAGGGGAAACAGGCTTTTCTTGGTGGTGTTCACCCCCACGGCCACTATTATCTGATCAAACAGCGGAATGGCCCGGCGCACCAGGTCCACATGGCCAATAGTAATGGGGTCGAAGGAACCCGGAAAAACGGCGATTTTCATACAGCAGGCACTTGTAGCCGAGAAATATTTCTTTGAAAAAGTGGAGACAAAAGTCTAAAAAATCGCCAGTTAATCGGCCAAATCCACCAGTTATTAAAAAAAGACAAGTACTAAGTTGGCAAATATGAGCGAACCCATAACTTCGCGGCAGTAAAATCATAATCATCACCATCAAAACATTCCTAATCAGTATGAAAAAAATCTTCTTCACGCTGGCTCTGGTCGGCGCGTGTCTGCTCACTGCACAGGCACAGGATTACAAATCGGCTATTGGTTTACGTCTGGGCGTACCTGCCTCCATTAGTTTCAAGCAGTTTCTCGGTGGTCAAAATGCTGTTGAAGTATTTTTAGGCTATCGCCGCTACAGCTCTTACGTCAACTATTTGAACGTTGGTGGCTTGTACCAGGTACACAATCCAATCAGTGAGGTCGAAGGACTGCGTTGGTATTACGGCGGTGGTGCTGCCGTTTACTTCTGGAATTATGACAATGATTTTTTTCCCGGTAACGATTACAACAACCTGAATGTCGGTATATTAGGTAATCTCGGTCTTGATTACAAATTCGCCTCTGCGCCAGTCAACCTTTCCGTGGACTGGGTGCCAGCATTCATATTCGGCGACGACTACGCTGGCGGCTATGGCGGCGGCTTCGGTGCTGGATACGGTGCCTTAAGTGTTCGTTACACTTTCCGGTAATTCCGGTTCAGGTTTAGATCACAGGGGAGCCGACTATGATAGTCGGCTCCCCTTTCTTATGCAAGTACCCGGCAATACATTACTGGATATAATTTTTAGTCCCAATTGGTACAAATAGTCCCAACCTCTTCTACATTTGCTGGCAACATTCCAGGAAATAAACCGAACATCCTTGAAAAAAGTAGGGGGCAGCAGCCGAAAAGCCCAAAAAGAGTAGGCAATCATCACTCATAATCTTCTTAATATGAAGTTTCGTACATCTCTACTCACGCTTGTACTTTGCATGTTTGCGCTGAAGGGCTTTTCGCTCGATGTAGCCACTGCGCCCAGTGCCAACCAAGCGCAAATGCTGGAAGCCATGTCGGCCAAAATGAGCGACAACGGCACCCACAAACTGTCTTTCAAAGAAAAACTGGCCCTCAAACTGGTGACTAAGAAAGCCGAAAAAATGCAGAAAAAGATGGCCAGCGGCAAACTGTCGGCTGCTCCAGGCATCGAAAAAGGCACTTACATCATCGTCGCCATCCTTATTCCGTTCCTGGCCGTCGGTTTAGCGACCAACTTCCAAGGCAGCGACTGGCTGATTTGTCTGCTGTTGAGCTTCCTTTTCTACCTGCCCGGTCTGATCTATGCACTGATCAAAATGAAAGACTACTACGGTTAGTCGTTATCGGTTATTAGTTATTGGGTTATTGGTTTGGTAATCAGCACTTACCTTAATCTTAAATTAAACTAATGGAACCGAAATAGTTAGAGCCTAACTAATGTCAACTAACTTAAAAAGTGGGTTGATTTATCCCGAACTTCTTTTCATATAGGAGTTCGGGATTTTTTTTACAAAAAATGGTGCTAGGGAACGTGCAAAAAATAAGATGGCAGAAACAACCTTACCTGAGTTGTCATTCCGACGGCAGGAGGAATCTGCTAAAGTGTTGATTATCAATCCTGTGCAACCAGGTTTCTCCTGCCGTCGAAATGACATCCAGAGGTAGGAAAATGGGTACTTGTTTCTCACTCATTCCTAACCATCATTTTAAATATTATGAAAAAAACAGGTTTCTCCCGTCAAAAAAACACGCCATTCGCTTGGAGCACACCAAACAGGAAATCTGCTTTGTTGGCTCTGTTCTGCGCGTTTTTTTCTGCTGCGCTGCTTTCCGCGCAAAACCAACGCCCGCTGCTCAGCAACGTCACCGCTTCGGCGGACTGGTCGGCGCAAACCCTCACGCTGCACTATGACCTGAACGACGCGGAAAGCGACGCGGTGGACATCTCCGTGGGCATTTCCAACACCGCTGGCGACACCTACCTGCTCCCGGTGCCCACTTCCGGCGATGTCGGTTTTCCGGTGACACCGGGCGCGGGCAAAACCATCACCTGCGATCTCAGCGCGCTGGTTTCCACCGCCGGGCCATTTACCGTGCGGGTGGTGGCCGACGACAGACAACCCTTTGATTTGCAGGCTTTAGTCAATGCCGTGGACAGCAACCGGCTGCGCAGCGACCTGACTTTCGTGCAGGGCATTCGTCACCGGACTGCCGGAGCGGCGCATTTGGCGGAAGTGCAGGATTCGCTCCGCCACCTCTTTGCCCAGGCGGGTTTCTTCGCTGGCGAACACACGTTTAACTACGCGGGTTACACTGGCCGCAACCTTTTCGGTACGTTGCGTGGTACGGTTGCGGGCGAACAAGTCGTCATTGTGGATGCCCATTACGATTCGGTGGCCAATGCGCCCGGTGCCGACGATAATGGCAGCGGTACGGTGGCGGTGATGGAAATCGCCCGTTTGCTGGGTGCTTATCCAAGCAAAAAAACGCTGCGTTGCATCGGGTTTGATCTCGAAGAAGCGGGCCTCATCGGCAGCCTGCGGTATTTGCAGACTGGCCTGCCCGCCGGGGAGAATGTGCTGGGTGTATTCAATTTTGAAATGATTGGTTTCTACAGCACCGAACCGAACACCCAGCAGATGCCGACTGGTTTTAACCAGCTGTTTCCGGCGGCCTACAACGAGATCGCGGCCAACCAGTTTCGCGGTGATTTTCTGATCAATGTCGGCAACGTCGAATCAGCGGCCCTGGGCTCCACTTTTGCCAATGCTGCTACCCAGTATGTGCCGGGCCTGAAAGTCATTTCCATCTATCCGCCGGGCAACAGCGAACTCGCACCCGACCTGCGCCGCAGCGACCATGCCCGTTTCTGGGACGCCAATATCCAGGCCCTCATGCTGACCGATGGCGCCAACTTTCGCAATGAAGATTATCATACGCCACAGGATACGCTGGGGAATCTGAATTTTACCTTTATGGCCAACGTCACCCGCGCTACCCTGGCGGCAGCGGCACAACTCGCTGAAATTCAGCATGGTGACTGGAAAACGCTTAGTTTTCAGGGTACGGTAAGTGCGGCGGAGCCGCTCGCTGCCTGTGGGATCAGGGTAGCCGCCAGGCCTCAGCAGTCCAATGCGTTGTTCGTGACGGCTACCGATTGCCCGCTACGCGATGCCCGTCTGGAATTGTTCGATGCCAGCGGTCGCCGGGTTTTTGGGCAAAACCTGACTGTTGACGCTGGCGCAGAACATCTGGTGCGCCTGTCCGCGCCTTTGCTGTCGGGTGTTTATTTTGCTACCATCACACAGGCGAATCACAGTGTAACGCAGAAGTTTTTGGTGCCGTGAGGTCATTTAAGGAACGTGTAAAAAATAATTTGTAAGGTTTCCTGACGTCTCGGTTGTCCTGTCGCAACGGAGTGCAGACATCCACACAAGCCAGGTCATCCAGAAATTCCTGATCAAGGGTTTTCTAATAACCTGGCTTGTGTGGATGTCTCCGTTTCTCTGCGACATGACAACTCAACACGAAGACGCAGGCACTAACTAATTTTTCACACGTTCCTAATTACGCCGCATCCTTTCTGGTTGACTACCACTTTATGAATGGTATCGAAATCGTCGTTCGTCATGATTAAGCACTTTTGTAAGTGATGAAAATAGGCGATTCACGCCTCTTTCCGGTCGCCGCCATAACCCTGGTGCCGGGTCAGCGCATAGAGGTCTCGATATTTTACTTCCTTCGTCGGTGCAGTCTGTTCGTAGGCTCCCGTTTGCAGCTGCTGGCACATCACCCGGCTATCATTTTCGTTCAGCCCCAGTTCCTCGGCTATTTGCGCATTGGTCACATGCAGGCGCAGCAGATGCAGGCAGATGATCCAGGTTTTCAAGGGCTGATTATGCTGTTGGAATATAGTGTTCGTCAGGTCGTCGTAGGGTCGTTGGCAAGCCTTGCATTGGTAGCAATAGCGGTGCTCCGAATCAGGATGACGCCCTTGACGGCGATAAGACAGGCTGCCACAATGTGGACATTTTACGCCCTCCGACCAGCGTAGTTCCCGGACTTTCTCGTAACAGAGCCGGTCATCTATTACCTCATGAATTTTGATTAGCATTTTCTTCTCTTTTGATACATAAATAAGGACGATAGCGGGGGACTAATGGCCAACACTCGCCGGTGAGTTGACAAGGCAAAATTGCGACGGGAGCGGGTCGGAGAGGGTGACTATTCTTCCCAAATATGTGACGGAACGTCCCGGGACATTGTCATATTTATTTATTTTTTCAAGAATGGACCTTACTTCAAGCGTATCTGGCCTCACTTTTGTACAAAAAGCAATAATCTTCCGTTTAATCTGCCATCTGTCTCCCGGGTACCGAATATTGAATGAGACACCGCCTGATCTTCCTTTTTATCTTCCTGTGCGGCAGCCTCGGGTATGCCCAAAACTATCGGCTGGAGTCTATTACCGTCGCCGACGGGCTATCCCAGGGCCTCGTTCTTTCCCTGTTTGAAGACAGGCGCGGCTTCGTCTGGATCGGCACCTTTAATGGGCTGAACCGCTACGATGGTTATCAGGTCAAAAGGTTCACACCCGATCATCCCTCGCCCTGGTCGCTCAAGGCCAATTTCATTTATTGCATCGCGGAGGATGGCCACGGTTTGCTTTGGCTGGGCACCGACAAAGGGCTGGCGGTGATGGACCCTTACACAGAGCGTTTCGTCTTATTGAGCGAAATAAATCCTTCCTTTCCAACTGGCGAGGTTTTACATCTGCAAGTCAAAGCGGACGGACAGGTGTGGTTCTATTACCGGCAGACTCCCGAAAATGGCGTTTATGTTGTCCGCCCACCGGCCGATCTGTTGCATTTCATCCGGGAAGAACAGGTCAACGGCCAGGCTTTTCAAATACGATCTGTCAAACTGCCAGCAGATTTACCCGGCCCATTGATGTGGCTGGAAACAACGGACAGTTCCGATATAACCACGGTGGATCAGCAGGGACGGTTTTATCGCATTCACGCTACCAATCTACAAATGCAAACCGTGGACCTGCGCACCCTGAATTACCAGCGCTGGGGAAAGTACGGGCTGGTTTATGCGCAGCAAAAGACGTGTGGATTTGCATTTCCCCTGCCAGGCTATCAAGATGGCACAATACCAGCCTTGACCTCCTTCATACAGCCGCCGGGGGAAATGCCGCTCATCTACCGGATTGGCGATAGCATTCTCTATCAATTGGATACAACATCAGCACAGCTGAAAACAGTGGTGATGGAAGACCCGACTTTTTTTGCGCAGTTCAAACCCTTTATGCAGATAGATAAAGGAGGATTGACGTACAGTAAAATGGTAGATCGGGCGGGTAATATTTGGGTAAGCACCACTGGCTACGGGGCCCGGAAAATCAGCCGCCGGAAACTGGATTTTAAGCAATACTCCTCCAAGCAGAGTTTCTATAATTTTACCCGGCTGCCTGATGGCCGCATCTGGCCGGGTTCCCACATTTCGCACCGGGTATTCAATCCGCATACCGGCCAGTTGGAACCTGCTCCCTGGGTAGAGTCCCTCACCAAAGCAGTCTGGACCAATGGCCTGCTGATTACCCGGTCGGGTAATTGGTGGATGGCTGCTTCCCGGGAAGAACAACTGACCGTGTTGACCAAATCCGCTACTGGCAGCACTTGGCAGGAAGTGCCAGTGGCCATGAAATTTGCCAGCGATATAGCGATACCGCTACTGGAAGATCAGCAAGGGAACATTTGGATAGCGGGCCTGCAAGGTCAGCTCGTGCGTATCCGGGCCAATGATCATCGGGTAGATACCTGGCAGATGGACCAATATTTTCCGAGGCATTTGACCAGGGATTTGCACAGCACCTGCCTCATGGAGGATAAAGGCGGGTCGCTCTGGATCGGCTATAAATACGGACTGGTCCGCGTAGCCCATCCAAACAACCAACCAGTCTTTCAGGCTTGGCATAATTATAACCAAAAGCCGGGTCCCTTGAATGGCGATTGGGTATTGAGCCTGTGCCCCGACCCCAACGACGAGCAGTTGATCTGGGTGGGGATGCGCGGTGGATTGAACGGTTTCAATGGCCAAACCGGCACTTGCGAATCCTTCACCGAAACGCAGGGGCTGGCCGACAACGTGGTCTATGGGATTCTGCCGGATGCTTTCGGCTACCTGTGGCTGAGCACCAACCGGGGGCTCTCTCGCTTCAATCCGCGCAACCGCACGTTCAGCAACTTCCCTAACGCGGAGCCAAAATTGAGTACCGAATTCAATACCGGTGCCTCCCAGCTGCTATCGTCCGGGGAACTGGCGTTTGGTAGCGTGGAAGGACTCTTTGTCATTCACCCGCTCCCCGAGCGGCGCACCAAATCGCTTTCCATCGTGGAAGTGACCCAATTGAAAATCAATGGTACCCTTCTGGAACCAAACCTGGCGAAAAGCGGCTGGAGTTTTACGGCTAAAAATGAAATTTCATTAGACCTGCCTTTTGATCAAAACAACATCATTTTTGAGTTTGCCGCCTTGCAAATCCAGGAACCCGCCGCCGCCCAATACCGCTACCGGGTGCTGGGGCTGGGCGATCATTGGATACTCACCGGCTCCCTGCACACGGCCAACCTCGTAGCCATCCCGCCGGGAAATTATATTATCGAGTTGCAAAGTATTGGTGCCAACGGTAATTGGGCGAGCGCCCCGATCACCCGGATGTATGTCCACGTGCAGCCGCCCTGGTACCTGAGCTGGCCGGCCTGGATCATCTACGGCGTTTTGGTGCTCGTGCTCTTGTTTGCATATCATCACTATGAACAACGGAACCAGCAATTGAAACATGCCGGAGAGAACAGTCAGCGGGAAATGGAGCGGCTGAAGGCTTTGGACGATTTCAAAAACCGTTTTTTCGGCTATATTTCGCATGAATTTAAAACCCCGTTGACCATCATTATGGGGCAGGCCAAACGGCTGCCGAATGAGCATAAACCTGTGGAAGTAGCCAAAAATGCCGGGACGATCCTGCATCAAAGCCAAAGTATGCTCGAAATGGTGGATCAAATGGTGGACATCACCCGCCTGGATAATCAGGAACTCCGGCTGAACTGGCGCTACGGGAATTTCAGCGACTATGTGCGTTACCTGGTGGAATCGCTGCGGTCATTAGCCGATTTCAAAGCGATTCGGCTTGATTTTCATTCGGCAGTGCCCGACCTGATGATGGATTTTGACCCGCTGCGCCTGAAATATATTGTCAATAACTTGCTGGGCAACGCCGTCCGGCATACCCTCGCCGGAGGACTCATTCGCGTCTCGATTCACGCCAGTGCGCCCGATGAAGTGCGGATGGATATACTGGATACAGGCAAAGGCATCGCTCCCGAAGATATGCCAAACATTTTTGATCGTTATTATCGCGGCAGTACGTTAAAGCCCCCCTCATGGGGGGATGGGGGGCTTCATCACTTTGGGCTTGGCCTCGCCTTCGTCAAGGATTTATTACAACTTTTTGCCGGATCAATCGCCGTCAGCAGTCGCCTGGGAAGAGGCACCATTTTTACCATTTCGCTGCCTGTCACCCGGAAAGCACCACCGTTGGAAACATCTTTTTCCGAACTGGTCATTCCGCAGTACGAAATAAGTAATCAGCCGGTTGGCAAATCCCAGAAATCGCTTCCATTGCTGCTCATTGTGGAAGATAATCCATTCATTTCCAAATTTTTGCAATCCTCTTTATCGGCCAATTTTGTGCTGGAATTTGCCCTGGACGGACTGGCGGGTTATGAAAAAGCCCTGAAAATCATCCCCGATCTGATCCTCACCGATGTGATGATGCCCCGCATGGACGGCCACGAACTGACCCAAAAACTCAAAAGCCACGCACTGACCGGCCACATTCCCATCGTCATGCTGAGTGCCCGTTCGGGCCTCTCCGACCGGCTGACCGGCCAGCAACTGGGTGCCGATGCCTACATCGGCAAACCTTTCGACGAACAGGAACTCATCCTGATTTTGCAGAACCTGCACCGCCTGCAACATTGCTGGCGCGAACGTTATGCCGGACTGACCACGCAGACCAGTTTGGTCGCCGAACAATTGGTAGAAGAAATCCCCGAACAACCCGCCGAGATCGTCCGCCAGACGGATGCTTTTATGTTAAAAATATATGCGCTTTTTGAAAAAAACTACGCCAACGAGGACTACGATCTATTGCAGCTGTGCCGCGATCTGGAAATGAGCAAATCGCAGCTGCACCGCAAACTCTCCGCTTTGTCCGATCAGTCGGCCATGCAGTTGCTGCGCCGCTACCGCCTGCAAAAAGCCTACGACATCCTCTCCGATCACCTGGATTATAATGTCAATGAAATCTGTTTTCAGGTGGGTTTTAAAGACCGCTCCCATTTTTCCCGGCTCTTTTCCAAGACGTTTTCGGTGGCCCCTTCGGAGGTCAAAAAAAGAGAATTGCCGGGGGTGTAGTTCTTGTCCTCCCGATAAAATCGGGATCCGTCCTCATCACGGCGGCATCCCGGACGGCCCTCCAAACGAGAATGGATTCCTGCGGAATGACAAAAAATATAACGTCTGTGCAGCCTTAAAAAAAAGGTTAAAACCGACTTTTCACAAAACGTACCGCCGCCGAAGCCCCCAGGCCATTGCTCACTTTCACCGTATAAATCCCGGCTGGCAAACCTTCTAAAGTCAGCGGCAATTCATTCATTCCTGAAACCGCTTCTACGCCGGTTTCCAACACCAAACGGCCAGTCATATCCATCACACGGATCATCACCTTTTCTTCCTGCGTGGCATGGAACTGCACCCTCACATGATCTTTGGTCGGGGACGGAAACACGCTGGTAATGCCAAACCCTTCGCCTGGACGGTTCAGTACAATCGTGTTGGAAATACTTTCCCGGCCATCCAAATCCACCGAACGCAGGCGATAGTAGGCTTTGGCCAAAGGATTGCGGTCTTCCAAAGTGTATTTTACTAAAACAGTAGAATTCGCCAGGCCATTTTTACGGCCTATTTCCCACCAGTTCGTGCCATCCTGCGAACGCTCCACGAGGTGGAATTGCACGTTTTTCTCGGTCAGTGTTTCCCAGTGCAGCACATTTACCTGGTTCTGCACCTGACCACCGAAGGCCGCTAGTTCGAGGGGAAGTGGTGGCGCGCCGAATACACAAATGTTGAAATCGTTATTGGAAGTGTTCCCCCCATAGAAATCGTACACCTGAATATAATAGGTTTGGCCGGTGGTCAGGCCGCTCAGATTCAGGGTCTCTATGCCGTCATCGCCACTAGCGTCTGCGCAGTCGCCCCCAACCGGCGATACTGTTGCCCCGCAGTTCGTCCAGGCGGCGATGACAGCATCGAAACTGGAAGCACCGTCCACCTGGATCTGCTGCGTAGGGCCAGTGGCCACGAAACGATACCACACATCCGCCTGAGCAGCACCACAAGAATTGCCCTGGCCGCCGCCGGTCGCATTTTCCGTAGTGCCCGCCGTAGCCACGCAAGTAGCCGCTGGGGTCAGCGGAATAGCATTGGCGCAGTTATCGTTGGGTGCCGCAGCGACCCCACAAATGTCGAAATCGGCAGCGAAAGAGGTGTTCCCGTAGAAATCGTACACCTGCACGTAGTACGTATTGCCAATCGTCAAGCCAGTCAGATTTAACGTTTCTACTCCGTCATCGCCGCTCCCATCCCTACAGTCTCCTCCCGGAGGATGTTGCGTCAGGCTGCAATCCGTCCAGGCAGCGACGACCGCATCAAAACTAGAATTACCATCCACTTGCACCTGATACGTGCTATTCGTGGCCACGAAACTATACCACACATCCGACTGGGTGACTCCACAAGAATTGCCGTCGCCGCCACCGCTCGCGTTCTCCGTAGTGCCTGCCGTGGCCACGCAAGTACCCGACGAGGTCAGCGGAATAGCATTGGCACAGTCGTCATTAGCAGGATGCAGCGTGAGTACGCAAATACTGAAATCGGCATTGGAAGTAATGCCCCCGTAGTAGTCGTACACTTGAATGTAGTAAATGTTACCCACTGTCAGGTCGCTCAAGTCCAATATTTCCACCCCATCGCTGCCGCTACCATCCGTGCAAAGGCCCCCGGTGGGTCGTGTGGTGCCACCGCAGTCAGTCAATGCGCCGATCTTTCCATCGAAAGCGAGACCGCCATCCACCCGAACCTGATGCGTGCTGCTCGTGGCCACAAAACTGTACCACACATCCGGTTTCTGATCGGCATCACAATCGCCGGGCGCGTTACTGGCGGTCGTATTTTCTGTGGTGCCCGCCGTAGGGTTACAAGTGAAGTCGGGGATCAGTTCGGTCGCGTTGGCGCATTCGTCGTTAGCGGGCGGCGCGCTGCGGACACAAATGTCGAAATCGGCGGCGGCGGTGATGTTCCCGTAGTAGTCGTACACCTGAATGTAGTAGGTCAGGCCCACCGTCAGGCCGCTCAGGTTCAATATTTCTACTCCATCGTTGCCGCTGCCATCTGCGCAATCGCCGCCGACGGGTCGCGTTGTACCACCGCAGGATGTCAATGCCCCGATCACCGCATCGAAAGCGGGCGCACCATCTACGCGTACCTGATGTTTAGTTGCCGTGGCCACAAACTTATACCACACATCATGCTGACCACCACCACAATTGCCAGGCGGGTTGCTATTGGTCGCGTTTTGGGTGGTGCCCGGTGTGGGATTACAAGCGAGGGCAGGCGTGAGCAGGATGGCGTTGGCGCAGTTGTCGTTGGCGGGGGCCTGGGCGAATAAGCGGGAGGCTCCGCCGAGTACGAAAAGGGCGGAGAGCAGCAACATTCGGGTACAATTCTTCATGGGAAAGCAGGCAGGTGGTGTAAATTTTGGTCAAAAGTAGGGGAAATTGGGGGGAGATTAGAGGAGGAGACACAACAGTCTTAATTTAGAATCTGTGGGTATTTTTTGCTTTCCATAAATTTTTCTGCATAATGGGATTAGCAAAAGTAGTTTCACCATTAGAAGGCTCACCAGAGAAATGGCAGAATTTTTCTTTATAGTAATGATTAAAATATCGGCTCCAACTTTTATAGCCTTCGTCGCTAAAAGGGCGTTCTGGATTAAAAGGAATAGATACGCCCGTGCGAATACAATAGCCCATTGTCTTTGGTGCTGTATAGTTTGATATTTTCTCTGCTACTTGGTAGGTTGGCGTTGAGTTTCCAAAGTAGTGGATGTAATTTAACATAAGGAGAAATAAGTACAATTTCTTCTTGTGCTTGTTGGAGAACCTCTTCTAATGCGTAGCATAATGCGGCACCACTTAAAAATTTTGCCATATCAATATGATAATTACGGTTTGTATGTATTTCATGAAAAGGTTCTTCAATTATCAAAAATCGTTCCCTTTCGACTCATGTTCCAAAATGCTAGACATCGTACTTGATTTTTGGGAAGTTTACAACTTCCCAAAAATCCTGAGCGCGTTAGGGAAAAGAGTCAATATTTTACTTTATAGCGATTAACTCAGCGTTTATAACATCAGATAGCAAATCTGGAACTATTTAAAAGTAGAAACAACTAAAGATGAATTGATAAGAAAATAACTGCCAAGGATTAACTGATGTTACGCACTACTATTGTTTGTCATTCAGAGCCGTAAGGCGTGGAATCCGAGGCCGAAGGCCTTATCTCCACTTTTTGTCTCGGCCTTCGGCCTCGGATTCCACGCTACGCTCTGAATGACAAACACTTAGAAGAGCATGATACTGTTATGCCTCAACTTATGAAATAAACATTAAGAGGATTCACAGTTCTTGTAAATGCTACTTCGTGCGTAACATCAGGGATTAATATCAATTATTCCATCTGCGGTGTTTTTACCATAGCCGTCAGGCTAATCATCAAAGGCCGTATAAATGTTTCACAATCAACAAAATACATCTATCATACCTTTCGACATTGATCAATGATACGGTTATTTTTACCTTTGGGGCTAAAAAAGCAGAATGCGTCTTAAAGATGAGAGTGCTCAAAAGTTTCGCCGTCAGATGGTCGTTCGTTTGCATGAGGAAGGTCATTTTCAGGCAAAAATTGCGGAGTTGTTAGAGATTAGTCAATCGTATGTAAGCCAAGTTTTAAGCAGATATAAGCAGCAAGGCAGTTCTGCTTTGGAAGTTTCGAGGGCGAAGGGTGCCATTGCGCGTTTGGATGACCAACAAAAAGCACAGTTAAGTTCGATCATTGATGCGGGTGCCCCAGCCTATGGTTTCGAGGGGGCACTGTGGACGAGCAGACGCATCAAATGGGTCATCGAAGAGAAATTTGGGGTGCTTTACAGTCAACGCCAAGTAGATCGCATCTTAAAACAATTAAACTATACGCCTCAGAAGCCCCAAAAAGTAGATTATCGGCAGTCGAAAGAGGCAGTGGATCGTTGGAAAACAGACCAATTGCCGACGTTAAAAAAAAAGGAGAGACAGAAGGCAGAAAAATAGTGTTTGAAGACGAATCTACTTTTCAATTGCTTCCCTCCGTGCAACGTACTTATAGTCGCAAGGGCCAACGCCCGACCATAGAAACAGAAGTGATTACCCAAAAGTGTGTGCGTGTTGCGGTGGCCATTTCTGCCGATGGGGATTTAGATTATGAGGTACGCGAATGTTCTTTTAAAAGTGCGGCCATGGTTCGTTTTTTGAAAAATCTACAACAAGCCTGGCGAAAAAGAAGAAAAAAAATCTTACTCATTTGGGATGGGGCCTCTATTCACACCTCCTCGGCAGTGAAAGATTGGCTCGTACAGCAGGCTGATAGAGCAACTATTTGGTTAGAGCGTATTCCACCTTATAGTCCACAGTTAAATCCGGCCGAACAAGTTTGGAATTACCTCAAAAACGTGTTGCTCGCAAACATCTGTTGCAAAACCGTCAAAGAACTGAAAAATAAGGTCATCGAGGCTCTGGAAACGATCAAAGAGGACAAGGATTTGATTCAATTATTTTTCTACCATAAAACCACAGGGTTTTATAACTGATCAATGTCGAAAGGTAAATATTAAGAAGTGACACTTTTTTGAAAAGTATCACTTCTTAATATTATTAAAACCAGTAAAGATAAAATCTAATTACAACTTGGCCCGCCAAAATAGAAATACTCCACCCAACTACCCGAACCAGTCGGCCCATGATAGTCAATGGTATAGCACCCAGCAGTGGAAGTCGGGGTCAGGCTGGCCCATACCGAGGTGTTGGAAGTATTGATGTAAAAGTTATTCCGTTGATATGCGGCGTACTGCCAGCCACCCGAAGCATACGCGCCGCTGCCCATTCTTTTGGAGGTAGGATTGCCGGTCGTCTCGCCACCAAAATCCACTTTTTGCGCATAATAAGCCAACTGCCCGGTGCCATACAGGCTTTTTGGATAATAGCCCAATGCAGTGGTGGTGCCACCCGCTTTGTAATACAGCCACCAGTTGCCATTGGAAGCACGTTTCCATTGCATGCCAAATTCATATTGGCCGCCGCCGCTGACGCTATAATTAGTGAAAGAACTGGCCAGCACAATAGAATTGTTGGTTTGAATAAAACCCGGTACATCCAGGTTGTAGCCACCACTGCCCGCCGCATAATTGGCATTGGTGTAATAAATAAAAAGACGCGATTTGGTGTTGCCATACTTGCTTGGGTAGGCCTGCCAGCCGCCTTCCACGGTTTGCCGCCCGGCACCGCTGCCACCGACATACCATTGCTGCGAGAGCGACATCCGATTCGTGGCTACCGTTGGGCTCCAGAGGTTGAGCCAGGAATCACCGCCGTAATTGTTGACGTTCTGATACGCATGGGCGTAATAGTGATTCACGGCACGATCTGGAATTTCCTCAAAAAGTTCGGCACCACCACCGAGACCATCTTTGCTGAAAAAATTGTCGAGCGTCTCAAAACGGATCATATCCGTCAATTCAATGCGCTGCATGGGAATAAAGCCCGTCGGGCAGTATTTTTCATTGTCAAACGCGTCGAAACGTTTGGCGCGCAGCCGCACATTAGCATCAAATTCATCCGTGGCACTGACCGACGCATCCGTGGCTTCGCTTTGGTTGGGTTCGGGTGCTTGCGTGTCCACCTGGTCGGGCGAAATGCCCAGCAGGCGCAGCGAAGGCTGTTGCTCCAACGGAATGCAGTCCACATAGCGGCTATCATCATCCATAAAACTGTGGTGGACCGTGACCCCATCGTACATTTTCAGCACGTGGGCTTTCATTTTTTCAAACTCCGTTTCGTCGAGCACTTTCGCATCGGGCAAGGACTTGAAATCAGCAAATTGCGCGCTTTTTACCTGTTCCAAATAAGTGGCGAGGGGGACAAAACTGCCTGCGGACTGCGTCGTTTTTTTGCAGGCGGACACGGCGAAGAGCATGGCTACGGTGAGTAGCACGAGGGGAAGATTCGTGAATTTCATTGGGAAGTGATTGGGTAAAGGGTGAAAAGAAGGTTACATTTGAATTGACTGACGATCAGTCAACCAAATCATAATGCGACTGAGTAGCCGGGCGTGAACAGGGGTTTTGTAATTTTTTAGTTGGGTGGGTTTGTGGAGGAGCATGTTGGCTGGGTAGGACATGATACAACGGGCATTAGGAAGGCGGGCGCGAGGTCCTAGTCATAATGATCTATTACGCCAAGGCACTGGGGTTGTTGATATTAGCATAGAGTTAGTATGCTATTACAGCATTATCGCTGCTCTATTTTATATTTAAAAGTGCCTTCTATTGCAGTTAGCGAACGTTTCGGATTTGGGTAAAACTCTTGATAGACACTTATATTCTTATTTTTTCTTTTAACCAAAAAGGAGATTTCCACTGCTTTTATCTGGTCAGGTATTTGACAAGAGGTCACAAACTCAATAGTTTGGTTAGGCAAAATTGGTACTGACAGAAGTAAATAATTGGGAAAACTTTCGGCAATAGAGTATATCCTCTCCCCATCTTCTCTAACAAAAACTTCGTGATCTGCGTAAATAAAATGTTTAAAATTTTTATTAACAGGCATATAAAAAGTGTCTGCACCCATGTTATGAAATCTCACTGCGTAGTACATAGATACTGGCAAAAGAAGAGAATCAATATTATACGTCAGGGCTATATCGGAACGGTTCAATGGGCCTTCCATTGAAAAACTTAAATCTTCTTTGATGATTTTGCGAAAAGGTGAGGTGCAATCAAGCAAACCACCAAAAATAAAAATCGGTACCAACAATAAATATACCATCATTTTTTCTACCATTTAAATCAGTGCTTAAATTTGCAAAACTGTGCGGTCTTATTGTGCTTATTTCAGAAATTAGAACGTGAAGATATTAATCAGTAAATCAACCTTATTTATATGGGAAGTCAGTATTTAGTAACCTGGCACGATAATTCGCTTAGTTTTTTTGCATAAGAGATATTTGACAATGCAATTATGGTAATCCCTTCTTCCGGCATTTTGTCATTGTTTAATTCTATCACTGATTGACCATTATCATTTTCAGAAGTTACTATTTTCGTTTCATCACTTACACATTTTATGAATTTAGTCCAATCATTCACTACGTAAAAGATGAATTTATAATCATTTAATTTCGCGAACCTGCTTTTCGTCATCAATATACTATAATCTATATGTAGATCAATTAATTCAATGTTTTCCAAAAGGTTAATGTCCGGAAGAACAGTTTCTGTGATATTATTATTCCCAATCACCGTATTCGTTGATGTAATCCCCACCCGAAGAGGACTGACCCCTGTATTTAAAACATTAATTTCCAATTCAACGCTATCGCCTACGTTAGTATATAATACTTCTATCTCCATTCCATCTATAACAATGGTGCGAAAATACAGCGAATCTTTATAAGATATGAAAATATTTCCGCATGATACAGGGCTTGAATTTGTAACTTTACCAACGACAGACTCAAAGTGATCGGATTGGAATAAAAGCAAAACAAAAGAGAGGAAAGGAAAACTAATCCTTTTTATTGCTTTCTCGAATTCTGCGTAAGGTTGTCTTTTTAGCATTATTTTTTATTAGGAACTCTAATGGACAATTGAGTATTTGCTGTAAAATTCACCATTCCACCCCCACTCCTACCCGTCCCCCCCTCCCCGGCATGGGCCGAAAAGCCAATATCTGATACGGCGTATTCCAAACATTTTCCAGCCGCAAGTCTAGGGAAAATGCCGTACGGCTTTTTCCCAATTTCCAGCCATACCGCAACAGCAACTGACCCGTCTGAAAGAGCGGTAAAGACTGCATATTATCAGTCGTAGCGAATCGCTCGCCGGTGAACTGGTGCAAATACCCGCCGAAGAAAGCACCCCGATGCACTTGCAGCACCAGACTACCCGACTGTTGCGGTGTGTAAGGCAATTGCTTGCCTGCATCTTCGGTAGAGACGTTATGAACGGCCAATTGGGTGGTCCTCGACCACTGCGCCCGCGCCGACAATTTCCAGTGCCACGCCCCTACCCTGCCCTGCCCATGCGCAGCGGATTCAAGGCCCCGCGACCAGACTTTACGCAGGTTGCCGGGCCGAAACAGACCATCATTGCCGGGTTGCCACAGTATCCAGTCATTGATGAAGAGTTGGAAACCAGTCAGTTCTACCGACCATGCGTGTCGCTGCAAAGTCCAGCCGACATCCCCGCTATACCCTTTTTCGGGTCGTAAATCCGGCTGGCCCAGGGCGGCCCAAAAGCGATCATTGAAAGTCGGCAAGTTGAAATTGCGCGATAGATGGCCGCGCAACAGGCCCGCCCGCCCCAGCGTCTGCTCGCCCCCCAGCGACCAGGTGAACGGAGCCGCCTGATTTTCCGACCATTCCTGCCGCAACAATAGCGAAAGACGGCCACTGCCCCAGGCGCGTTCCGCCATGCCAAAGGCAGCCAATCGCGTCTGCCCATACCACTGCATACTGTCCGTGTAGCCGTCCGCCTGCGCCCACTGCCGCAGGGCCGAAGCACCCGCTTTCCAAGTCAGTTTCTCCCCCCACCGATCCGTGTACTCCGTACTCACGAGCGCGGTACGCGAGCGGCTGGTATCGGTGGCCGCGAATTGCCGAAAATAGATGGCTTCGGCCAACCACGCCGCCCGGGTTTGCCACCAGGCCAGGCGATTCGGACGATGTTCCCAGGTTGCGACCGCCCGGGTGGCGGCATCGCGTTGCCAGGTTTCGGAGGGGGCTTCGGTCATAGCGGGTGGTATTTCCCGATACACCTTTTGCTGCCAAAAAGCCGTACGCACTACGTTTTTTTCATTGATAATCAAGCGATTAAACTGCTGTACATTCCAATTTTCCGCCTGATTATTCACCTGCCGTACCTGGGGCTGCCCGATTTGAGCCGTATTTTTAAAAGGAAAATCATTGTCTGCCTGCTGCCATTTGGCGCGTGCCTGTGTCGCCCAACGCGGCCCGGCATAGCCCAGCCCGGCCCGCACCTCCCGCGCACCAAAACTGCCCGCTGCGACCCCGGCCTGGCCCGACCATCCGGGTGCCTGTACGTAACCCGGTTCCACGAGTACGCTACCGCCCATCGCACCGCTACTTTGCGCCGCGCTCTGGCCGCCATAACGTACTTCCAGCCGGTCGCCGGGCCATAAGGGCAACAGCGCGGCATCCACCACGCCGTTCATGGGGCTTTGCAGGTTCAGCCCATTCCAAAAAACCGGTGTCCGATTGGCCCCCGCGCCCCGGGCCGAAATGGTAGCCAGCGTACCCGGCGCATTGGCGCGCACAGTCAGCGTATTTTCCCACAGCAGCCGGTCGGCGAGCGAAAGGGTGCCTGCGGTCGGCAACGTGTCGGCTCGCCAGGCGGTGTAGCCGGTTTGCTCGAAACGCTGTTCGAGGATGGTAGCAGTGGGTAGGCGGAATGTTGTATCGGATTGAGCTGACAGAGCAGGCATGGAAAGGACGCTCCAACTGATGAGCAGCCAAAGTTTACTGCCAATATTGCGGAATGTTGTGGTAGCGGCCATTTTTAGGGAGGGTGTGGCAAAAAAATTTGCCCGATCAGCAATGTGCTTTCGGGCAAAGATATTTGTATAAACAGCGGAGAAAGTAACGTCAGAAGTGACACTTTTTTGAAAAGTGTCACTTCTAAATCGCACAAATCTCTTCGTAATCAGGCCGGTCGTAGGGGTTGCGGTGAATAAACGACGACTTGACCTGGCCCTGATGCACCACAAACACGCCGGGCATCTGAAATCCATCGCCCAGTTCCGCGCTATGCGGAGCGGTCCCATGTCCTTCCAGCACCGTGGCTTCAAAGCCCCGGATCCAGTTCATCAGGCCAAAAAGCTGGGTCGGTGTTCCACGACTCAGACCAAAGGCCTGATAAAAGGTTTTCTCCGGATCAGAAATATGATCAATCGGAAAAAGGCGATACTTTTTGAAAAATTTTTCCGCCGTTTCCGGGTCGGGAGCCATGTGGACAAAGACAATTCGCAAACCACTGGCTTCCAGTTTTTTACGTTTTTTAGCAATGTCACTAATAGCTTCCCGGCAAAATGAGCAGCCTAGAAAGCGAAGGAAAACAAGCAACACTGGCTGTGCATCGGCTATTGCCGCCAATGATTCGCCACTATTTACGGTGCGCATTTGTTCCCAAATCACCGGTGTCGGCCACTTAGTCAGTTCGGCCATATAAGTAAGATCAAATTGGCAAAGGGCAAACAGAGTAAGGCAACCGCCCGGTTTGCATCGGGATTGATATTGACAATCAATGTATTAAACAAGATTGTCCCTCACTAACTTTGCACCATCGTCGAGTGAAACAGTTCAAAGCAGATTCATCGCATTCAGCGCATCCACCACTTCCCGTACGGCAGTGGCGGACTTGTCCAGCAATGCCTTTTCGTCGTCCTGCAATTGCAGTTCTACAATATCCAGTATGCCCTCGCGGCCCAGTTTGACCGGCGCACCCACAAAAATATCTTTCAGTCCATACTGACCATCCAAATGGACGCAGCAAGGCAGAATGCGTTTTTCGTCTTTCAGAATAGAAATTGCCATTTGTGCAGCAGCAGCACCGGGGGCGTACCAGGCCGAAGTACCCATCAGGTTGACCAGTTCGCCGCCACCGCTTTTGGTGCGTTCGAGGATGGCCGTCAGTTGCTCTGCATCAATCAGTTCCGTGACCGGAATGCCGCTCACCGTTGTGTAGCGGGGCAGGGGCACCATCGTGTCGCCGTGGCCGCCCATGAGCATCGCCGAAATATCTTTCGGGCTGACGTCCAGTGCTTCGGCCAAAAAGGCGCGGTAGCGAGCTGTATCCAGCACACCCGCCATGCCGATCACCCGTTTATCGCTCAGCCCGGAGGCCTTCCAGCAGGCGTAGGTCATTACATCGAGCGGATTGGAAACGACGATGATAATGGGGTTAGGAGTATGTTTGAGGATGTTCTGCGTGACCGATACCACGATTTTGGCATTGGTAGAAATCAGGTCGTCGCGGCTCATGCCCGGCTTGCGTGGAATACCGGCGGTGATGATCACCACGTCCGAACCAGCCGTAAGCGCGTAATCGTCGCCGCCGGTCAGGCGCGTGGAGTAGCCGTCCACCGGGGCTTGCTGCCAGGTATCCAGGGCTTTGCCCTTGGCCATATTGCCTTGAATATCAATCAGTACGACTTCGTTGCAGATGTCTGCGTGGGCAAGTACGTTGGCACAGGTAGCACCCACGTTGCCAGCACCCACGACGGTAATTTTACTCATTAGTTCAGGTTGATTTTGTGTTCAAAATGCGTTGAAAAATTGCTGCGCAAAAGTAGGAAAAAACTTTTGCCGTGCTGGAAAAATATCTACTACAATAAGTCAGATACCGTAATTTTACGTAAAATTACAACCGCGATGGCAAAAGATACATACCATGATGCTGTCCGTATAGCACTCGAAAAGGAAGGGTGGACAATTACCGCCGAAGAGTATTATTTTAGTACGGGAGATGCCAGTTTTGCTATTGACTTATTGACAACGATATAATTACGGGATATGGCCATTGACTTTCTCCAAGGAAAATCTATTTGACAGTATCTCAAAATTGCGTCGTTGTCAATATTAGCGGAAAAAATCTTAGTGGCTGAACGCAACGATGAAAAAATTGCAGTGGAGGTAAAGTCTTTTCGCTCGCAATCGCCCATGAACAAATTTCACGAAGCCGTAGGACAATATGAAAACTACCTTTTGGCATTGGAAGACATCGTTCCGAAAAGAGTACTTTTCCTGGCTATACCAATTGCAATTTGGGAAACATTCTTCCAAAAACCCTTCATTCAAAAGGTTTTAAATCGCAAAAATATCCGACTGATCGTTTACAATCATGAAAAAGAAACAATCGAAAAATGGATAAAGTAGCTCAATATCAAGCAATTGTTACCGATTTCCTGGAGCAACTTGCAGCCCGTCCGTATGCCAATGCGCCAGATATTGAAAGGCAGGTGGTCACCGATTTTGTCCACAACCATTACCAATTAATCAATGTTGGTTGGCATGGGGCACATTTTGCCTATAGTGTACTTCTACATTTCGACATACGCGATGGAAAAGTCTGGGTGCAGCAAAATGGGACAGAACTTGAAATTGCCGATGAACTTATCGCTCGTGGCGTAAGTGCAACGGATATAGTACTCGGCTTTATTCCAGAAGCAGAACGGTCTCTTGTTAAATTTGCAGTTGCCTTATAAATAGGCACCGACAAGCCAATCACTATTTCGGCAGATCAATCACCTGCGTACGGGTGGAATACCCGGAAAAATTGCCATAACCATTGACTACGTTATTAAATACAGCGTCCGGTTCGCTCAGGGGCAAATTACTGCCCTGCCTGGCCACTGAGAGGTGATAACGATAAAACTCTTCGGATAACGTGAGCCATTCCACGTACAGGCGTACGGGGGATTGATCCTCACCGGGTTTGAAAGGAATCAACGCATCCAGGTAAAGCGTACGAACACCCTCGCTCCAGTATTTTTCATTGATCAAAACCACATTTTCAGGAATATTATGCAGCAGCGAGAGCGTGCGGCCATCCACGGCAAAATAGGCCTGCTGCTGCTCGATGGTAAAACCACCCGCGTCAATATCGCTGGTCAGGTTGAAAGCAAAATACAGATTTTCAGGCGCGGGCTCGGTGTTTGGCGTGCTGAGTTGCAGGGCCAGCGGAATGCGCAGTTGCTGGTGACCATCGCTGAGTTGCTCGGTGACGATCTCGCTATGCTCGAGGCTAATGGGCTTTATACCAATGTGCTGCGGCACCGAACTGGTCGCGGAAGTAAGCGGATAGCCGCCAATTTGTACATTGAGGGTATATTCCACGTTTGGCTCTGCGGGTTTTCGGCTTTTCCAAAAAACGCCTTCGGAGGTCTTCTGGCGATATAGCCGCGCATATAATTCGCCTCCTTTGGCCACCGTTACGTTCGCGTCGGCGGGGGCTTGCACCTCCCCGGGATCGTAGATGGGCTGGGTCAGCGTGACCCGCACCTGGAAGGTGTCGTTGTTGGTAAATTTGCCGACGGCCACTATTTTGGAGGGCTCCTCCGGCAAATCAATGATAACCTCGCGGGCGCACCGAACCGCCAGCAAACCAATTAGCAGAAAAACATTGATTAAAAATAAGCGCGACATAGGCAGGCAATAAGTAAAAAGGCAATAAGCAAAGGGCAAATTGGCAAAAGGCGGAAAATAAAAAGCAAATGAGCAATAAGCAACGTCTCCAACTACCATTTTAATTCATACCGAAAGACGGGCAAAACCGGCAACAAGGTAAATTGAATGGCTGAACCTTTTACACCACTGCCAGCATTGACGTATAAATAGAACGGATTAGCCCGGTTGTAGGCATTGTACGCTCCCAATTGGAAGGCATGTTCCCAACGTCCCCGTGCAAAATGGGCATTGAGTGCCACATCCAGCCGATGATAATTGGGCAACCGGTAACCATTCACTTCTGTATATACGAAGACATCGCGCTCAAGGTCGCTGCTCGGCGTCTGATGTACAAATTTTACGCCAGCCAGCGTGATGGGATTGCCGGTGGCAAAACTCCACACCAGGTCGGCATCCAGCCAACGGGACAAACGTTGCTGCAAAGTTAGTTTCAGATCGTGCCGCCGGTCAAAACGGAAAGGAAACGGGCGACCGGAATTGACTTCGGGAAACTGCCGCATGGAGCGCGAAAGCGTATAACTCACTGATCCAGTGGTGGAACCGGACGTTTTTTTCACCAGCCATTCCAGACCCTGGCTGCTGCCGCTGCCCGTCGCGATGCGATCTTCCCAACCGCTGGCATCTTCCGCGCCGCCCGTAAACAAGGCATCGTTGGTGGATAAAAAGGTCAGCACCCGGTCCAGGCTCTTGTAATAGCCTTCCACCTGCCAACTCCAGCCGGGACGCTGCCAACCGATACCTGCCGAAACTTGCAGCACTTGTTCGGGTGGTACTTTGCGCGTGGAAGGCACCCAAAGTTCGAAGGGCAGGCTGATATTGAAGGAACCAATCTGGTGCAAATACTGCGTAGTACGGTGATAACCAAACCATTGGCTCCATCCCTTTGGCCCATCGTGTTGTACGCGCAGACGCGGCAAGAGGGCCCGGTAATTGATTGTATTGGCCTGAAACACCGAGGCATTGAACCCCGCTTCGATCCGCCAGTGCGGCAGGGGTTTTATTTCCATATCAAAATAGGCTTCCGCTTCTCCTGCCGCCAGATGCTCGTTGTTGAGCAATAAATTGGCAATGGAATCAATCGCGTTGGGCGACTGGCCGGGGAGCAGAAAGTTGACCGAGAGCGCGCCCGGCTGAAAATTATGCTGGGTAAAAGAAGCCCCCCAACGCAGCGTGACCTGGTCGGAGGTAAAAAAGGTGAAGTCGGTTTTGCCCGACCAATCGCCGATGTAAGTGCGGTAAAACTGGGCATAATCGGCCAGCACGAGCGGGCGACCGGACGGAGTGAGCAGTGCCGAAGCAAAGGCCAAACGGCTTCGGTAGAAAAAGCGACTATAGCGTAATGTGGTGTTGGTGAACAGGTTATTGCGCAGTACATGATTCCAGCGCAGCGCGGCGATCATATTGCCCCAATCCGAATTCAGGCTGTACTGATCGGTCAGGACCCCTTCGGTACTCACCGATTTTTGCTCAAACGGGTTTTGAAATTTATCCCCGCCATAGTAATAACTTACGTACAGACGATCTTTAGGAGAAACGATGTAATTCAGTTTGACATTAAAATCATAAAACTTGTATTCGGCCTGATCGCCGGAAAAAGTGAGCAGATTACCCCTTTTACTGAAAAATTTGACCCACGGATCAAAATAGGTGCCGCGTATGCCCACCAGAAACGACATCTTGTCCGGTATGAGGGGGCCTTCGGCAGTCAACGAGGCGGCGAACAAACCTACCGAGGCATTGGCGTGAAACTGGCGCAGGTTGCCCTCGCGGGTCCGCACGTCGAGCACCGACGAAGCCCGACCACCATAACGCGCCGGAAAATCACCTTTCCAGAGACGTACCTGGCTGATCGTGTTGGGATTGAATATAGAAAAAAGGCCCAATGAATGGCTGGGATTATAGACGGGAACGTCATCCAGCAACACCAGATTCTGGTCGGCATTGCCGCCGCGCACGTGCAGCCCACCGAGGCCATCCACGCCGGTTTGTACGCCGGTTTGCAAGGCGGTTTGGCGGAGCAAATCCTTTTCCCCGCCGGGCATAGGCACGGAAAGCAGGTTGTGGGGATTGATATAGCCGGGACTGCCCAGCGTACGATATTGCAGACTATCGGTCAGGACGGGTGTTACGGTCACTTCCGGCAGGGTCAGATCGGCGCGTAATTTAATGATAATCAGTCGGTTAGCATCCAGTGTCAGTGAGATGGTCTGGGCCTGATAACCAACCATCGTGATGCGCAGCCGCCATTCGCCCTCTTCGGCCCGGCCACTGAAAAAGCCGAACTCGTTGGACACCGCGCCACTTTCTTTGTTATCCAGTATCCGCAGCGTGGCACCAATGAGGCGTTCGCCCGATTCGGCATCCTGCACGTAGCCGCTCCAGGTGTATTTCTGGGTTTTACGAAAGAAAACGATCTGATTATCAATGACTTTGAAAGATACGCGCGCACAGGCACTGATCCGCTCGACCAGATTTTGCAAGGGCTCCTGCTGCGCCCGGATCGTGACGGCAGGACAGCGTTGGAAAAAGCGGTCATTGAAAACGATGTTGATGCCCGTTTGGCGGCTCAGTTGCACCAGGGCATCGGCGGGCAGGCATTGCTGACATTCAAAGTCTATCCGTGGCAAGGCGGGTTGCTGCGCGGCCAGAGGGCAGAGCAGCAACCATAACAAAACAAAGGCAAAAGCCCTGACCTGTATCGCCGTAGAATGGGACAACATTGGCGCAAGTTAAGGCCCTGACCGCAGATACTGTGCGGGGGTGATTAAAAAATCTTGTTATTGGCAAGTACCTCCGACGAGTTCGTATTGGCCCGGCGTGGTGTGGAGGACTTGCATTTGGTAGGTCAGGCTGAGGGTCTGGAGCACCTTTTCGAGCGGTTGGCTCGTCAGTGGCGCGGTATGCAGGCATTGTTGCAGCGCAGCATTATGCAGCAATATTTTTACATGATAAAATGCTTCCAGATCGGCTACGACTGTGGCCAGCGGAGTTTTCACAAATTCCAGGCCGCCGGTCTGCCAGGCCAGTTCATTAAAAGTAGCGACTTTGATTTCGCGGGTGGTGTGCTTTTCGAGATCGTGGATGGCTTTGTCACCGGGCTCCAAAGTCAGCAACGTTTCCGGTTGATGCAAAGATGTTTGAAAGCGCACTTTTCCGGAACGGACGAGCACGGAATTTTCGCGGTTATTTTGGCAAATATCAAATTGGGTACCGACTACTTCGACCAGGTCGCCGTTGGCTAATTCCACCCGAAAAGGTTGTCCATTCAGATGGGCTACTTCAAAATAGGCCTCGCCCCGGAGCTTGACCCGGCGTTCGGAGCCGACAAATTTTTCCGGGAAATCCAGCGCACTCCCCTGACGCAGCCAAACGCGGGAGCCATCAGGCAAATCCACGGTGCGTTTGGGTTGGTCTTGGGCGGTGGCGGTAATTTGATTAGGCGAAGCCTGAAAAGCACGATACGCCCAAGCCGCCGTAGCCACAAAAGCCAGCACGGCAGCGGCCTGCATCAGACGCCGACCCAGGGGCACCACCCGCGCGCGTGGCGCATCGGCAGCCCGAATCCGGGCCTGCACTTTTTGATAGTCCGCTTCCAGATCGGGCGTGAACCCCGGCGCATAAGTGTCGCAGGCACTCCAAATCTGGCGCAGTTCAGCGGCAATCCGTTCGTTTTCAGATGATTGATGCAACCAATTATGTAGATCAGCGGCTTCGACCTCGGTCAGTTCGCCGCTGAATTGCTTGCTAAGTAGTAATATTGGATCCTGTTGTTGCATGAAGTTTTCCGTACTGGGAGGTCACGGTTTTGTAAATTGTTCGCTGTAAAGACGCTGGACCTGGCATTATCCCCTATGCCCGATGCACAGGTAGATGGCCCAAATGACAACCGACGACAAATTGGAGGGATTAGTCAGGGCATCGCGAAGCATCCGCATGGCCTTAGTGATTTGATTTTCAATGGTTTTCACGGATATGCCGAGTTGCTCCGCTATTTCGCGATGGGAGAATTGCTCGAAGCGACTGAGCGAAAATACGATGCGGCATTTTTCCGGCAACGTGGCAATAGCGCGGTGTAAAGCCTGTTCCAGGGTTTCCTGCTCTTCTTTTCTCCGAATATCCGCTGTGGAAGTATCGGCGGTGTCCGTCCATTCATCGCCTTCAAAACGCAGCCGACGCTGATTTTTCAGGTAAGTGAGGGCGCGATTTACTGCTGCACGACGCAGATAAGCCCGCAGGGAAGTATGAATGTTCAGTTCGGAACGCTTGCGCCAGAGTTCGACGAAAACCTCCTGCGCCAAATCCTGACAAGTGTCCTGATCGGGCACAATACGATATACATCTTGCAATAGCAGCGGATAATGCCGGTCAAAAATAGAACGCAGGGCCGATTCGTCACCTTGCCGCAACGCAATCAGCCAGTCTTGTTCGCTTGAATCGGCGGAGGGTTCCATAAGTATTCCGGCAAAAGTATTTTAACCCGTCACATTTCTAAAAAAGGAAATGGGAAAGGCCAGCAGTTTACAAAAAAATATTATTTGGCAAAGGTCAATATTTTTTATTTCTCAACAAATTATTCACTGACTAAAATTATATTTTAAAAATATAATTTCACAACCCTTGCATTAAGGACCAAGTTTTGGTTTTGGAATTGGGTTAGCAAAAAATAATTTTTTTGTTCCGCGTAGGGGATTATGCCTGCTGGCCCGTCCTATTAGCAACACAGGCTTAACACACACGCACTACTTGCCGAACACATGGACACTAAATTAACGCTGCCTTTTTTCGATACCAATCCACTCTTTGCGGTACTCACGTTGGAAGAACGGGTTTTGCTGCACCGCTCTGCTTTGGTGCAAACTTACTCCAAACATCAGGTATTGTACAAACCCGGCCAATCGGCTGGCAAGGTATTTTTACTGCTGAAAGGTATTGTCAAAGTGGCGGTACATGCGGAGAAGAAAGATATTATTAAATACGTGGTACGGCCTGGTAGTCTCTTCGGAGAATCCTGCCTGACCGGCGATGCGCAACGGCGCGATTTCGCCTACGTGATGGACGACCACGCCGAAGTGCTGGAACTGGATGCTACGGCGGTGCTGAGCGCGATGAGAAATAATTTCGCTTTCGCTCAGTCATTGTTACACTTCCTGGGCGAACGTCTGCGTTATACCGAAAACCAATTAGAAAATGTGGTGTTGAAAGATTCCAAGAGCCGTATTATGGAGTTTTTACACCAGATGGGAATCGAGCAAGGACGCCGTGTAGGCTTCGAGACCCTGGTCAAACATAATATGACCCACCAGGATATTGCCGATCTGACGGGTACCAGTCGCCAAATGGTGACCGCCGTACTGAATCAGCTCAAACGCTCTAATGTGCTGTATTTTAACCGGAAGAAAATTCTTTTCCGCGATCTGAATGCACTGCCGATAGCGGTTTGAGAAGGCAATAGACAAAAGGCAATAAGCAAGCATAGCACACTCAAAAAGAAATTTGATTTTCGTTTTAGTTGTTGCCCTTTGCTTTTTGCCAATTGCTTTTCCCTTGGTTAACAGTTTTGCTTCATACGATAGAATGGGTTTTGTTCTCGGCGGTGTGCAAAGGCACACCGCTTTTTTTATGCGTACCACGAGCCTCCCGGCCCGTTATGCTGGCGAGCATCACAGTTTCGAAGAGTTTTTTTACTTTCTGAAAGTTGGCAACCGACATTAAATTTTTGATTTGTGGCTATTAACCGGACGTATTCCGGTCAGCAATTCGACAAAATCGTCTGCCGAAATGATGTTTACTTTGGGGAATGGAATTTTTTTCAAAACCTTAAAATGACGATCATCGGTAACAATAAAATCCGCAGCACCTGCTATTGCACAATCTACAAATTTATTGTCATCAGGGTCAACGGTAATAAGATTCCAAAAGTAATATTTGTGAATATGCCAGACGTTTGGGGCTTCTCGAATACCTTGAGTCACGTTAGTGGCAATAGTTGCATTCATTTCGTCGCCGATGACTTCTTCATATTCCAATAAAATGTCCGTAGTAATCAGCAGGTCATACTGTTTTTCCTCAAATGCCTGAAAAATTGGATGATGTGGCGACCGGCGCGATATAGAAACTAATAGTGCATTGGTATCGAGGACAATTCTCATGATTGTAATTTCCGATAAGGCGTACGGCGGTGCTTTTTCAGCAACTCATGGGAATCCAATCCTTTGGCCTCCCAGATTTGGTCTGCCTCGTTCTTTGCTTTTTCAAGAAAATAACGGGAAATCAACGCTTTGATGGCTAGTAAATCTTCATCTGGAACATTGTCGGCAAACAACTTCAAGAGTTCAAGTTGAATATTATTAAATGGCTGCGAAATGGATGCGGATGCGTTCATAAGTCAGTTGATGTGGTTTGCAAAGTTAGAGGAATTGTGGCAATTTTTTCCTTGATGTACAACAAAACCCCGAACTTTGGCATCCAAACGCAACACTTTATCCATGACGCTACGCTACACCTTCTTTCTTAGCCTGCTGGTGAGCGGGCTTTTCGCTCAAAATCCCACTACCCCGCTCCTCCCGCGCTACCAAACCGAGCAGGAAACCCAGCGCATGCAGCTGGGCGTACCTGCTCCACCGCCACCTTCGAGCGGTCTGGTCACGCCACCCACGTCGCCGGTGCGGGCCATGGCCGAATGGGAGGAACTGCAAGCCCTGACTATCGCCTGGAACGGCCAGTCCACCATTCTTTCCGAGATTGTACGGGCGGCCCGCGAAGAATGCAACGTGATCATTTGCTGTGAAAGCCAGTCTATCATCAACAGCGCAAAAAATATACTGATCGGCAAAGGCATTGACATTAGTTCCAATGTCACCTTCCTGATCGCGCCGAATAACTCCATTTGGATGCGCGATTACGGCCCCAATTGTGTCTATTCCAACGATGTTGATTCTTTATATCTGGTTGACTGGATTTATAACCGGCCTCGCCCGAAAGACGATGCGGTGCCACAAAAAATAGGCGATTACCTCTCCGTACCCGTGTATTCCACGACCCAGGCCCCTTTCGATCTGGTCAATACAGGGGGCAATTTTATGTCCGATGGTATGGGTACGGCCTTTGCTTCCAAGTTGGTCTTCACAGAAAATGGCCCCAACAATGAGTATGGCCAAAGCAACCATAGTGTAGCCGAAGTGGAAGATATTTTGCACGATTTCATGGGTATTGATCGCTATATCACGATGCAAGCCCTGCCTTATGATGTGATCCATCACATTGATATGCACATGAAATTGCTGGATGAGGAAACGCTATTGGTCGGTGAGTATCCGCATAGTACCGCCGATGGGCCACAGATCGAGGCGAATCTGCAATACGTGACCAACACGTTTAAGTCTTCTTTTGGTACACCTTATAAAGTAGTACGCATTCCCATGCCGCCCGATGTGGGCAATAGTTACCCGGACAACGGCGGCAATTATCGTACTTATGCCAATGCCGTTTTTGTCAATAAAACCGTGCTGGTGCCTTTCTACGAACAGCAATTTGATACCACTGCCCGACGTATTTGGCAGGAAAGTTTGCCCGGCTATAAGATTGTCGGCATTGACTGTAATAATATTATTGGTTCATTGGGCGCGATTCACTGCATCACCAAAGAAATCGGCGTGACTGATCCGCTGCGGGTAATTCACCAGGAACTGCCCTGCATGAATAATTCGGAATGGGCCGATGGCTACCCGGTCTGGGCCAGCCTTGCGCACCGCAGCGGGATTGCTTCCGCGAAAATCTATTATACCACCGACACCACGGCGGCGTGGCAGTCCGTGGACTTGCCGGATTACCTCCTGAACGACACGACCTGGAACCATAAAGGTTTCATTCCTGTCCAGCCCGAGGGCAGCACCGTTTACTATTATATTCAGGCGACTGCCACCAATGGCAAAACGGTGGTGCATCCTATGCCCGCGCCAAAGGGCTGGTGGAAATTTTGTGTGACCAATTCTGTGGCTACCAAAGAGGTGCAAAATGCGGAATTACTGGATATTTATCCGAATCCCGCCGCCGCCATCACCTGCATACCAGTTAATACGGCTGCCAAAACCACGGGGTCTATTCGTGTTTTCAACACCCTGGGACAGCAAGTGGCGGTCGTCTTTGCCGGAGAATTACCTGCCGGAAAATCAAACTATTTCCTAAACGCTGCGCAGTATGTACCGGGCGCCTACTTTGTGCAGTTACAGACGACTAGCCAAACAGTGTTGAAAAAACTGGTGGTTAAATGAGGCTAAACAAAATTAAATGTTAGCCGTTTTACATATTCCTTCCCGGAAATTTTTTGAACTGCGGGCTATTTACCCATAGAAAGAGAAAAAATTTGGCCACTCTGGGTAGAGAATTATAACTTTGCGCCGAAAAAATAACTTAGCAGCACATGAGGCAACTAAAAATAACGAAGTCCATTACCAATCGCGAGAGCCAATCGCTGGAAAAGTACCTGCAGGAAATCGGCAAAGTGGACCTCCTGACCCCGGAAGAAGAAGTAGATCTCGCCAAACGTATCAAACAAGGCGACCAGATAGCCCTCGAAAAACTGACCAAAGCCAACCTCCGTTTCGTCGTTTCCGTTGCCAAACAGTATCAGAATCAAGGACTTAGCCTTTCTGACCTTATCAATGAAGGCAATCTTGGCCTGATCAAAGCCGCTCAACGCTTCGATGAAACCCGTGGTTTTAAGTTTATCTCTTATGCGGTGTGGTGGATTCGTCAAAGCATTCTGCAAGCTTTGGCCGAACAGAGCCGGATCGTGCGCTTGCCGCTGAACAAAGTCGGTTCCCTGAACAAGATCAACAAGGCATTTTCCGAACTGGAGCAGACTTTCGAGCGCGAACCTAGCCCGGAAGAACTGGCCGAACTGCTGGAAATTTCCACCGACGAAGTAGAAACCACCCTCGGCGTGGCCGCTCGTCACGTTTCGATGGATGCTCCCTTTGTGGAAGGCGAAGACAATTCGCTGCTCGACGTGCTGGAAAACAACTCTATGCCCGGCACCGATACTCACCTCGAATATGCCGATTCGCTGCGCCGCGAGATCGAGCGTTCGCTCGGTACACTGACTGACCGCCAGTGCGACGTGATCAAACTATACTTTGGCATCGGCGTGGAACATCCCATGTCGCTCGAAGATATTGGGGACAAATTTGGGCTGACCCGCGAACGCGTGCGCCAGATCAAAGACAAGGCCATCAATAAATTGCGGGCCACCAGCCGCAGCAAATTGCTCAAAACTTACCTCGGCGCCTAACGCCGGTAAAATCTTTTTACACAACAACCCCGTTCAGTGTCAAGCCTGGGCGGGGTTGTCTGTTTTCATCTCCGTTCCCAATGGGGTAACAATGGTTTCGCCAGAACTGGCGTCCGGCTGGTTTTAAACTTTTCGTGCAGGGCAACGTCCCTACCTTTACATTTTTAGCAAACAAATAAGACACACATGAAATTCAAATCTACTTTTTTCTTCCTCGGCACTTTGATGGTGTGGGGCCTGCTGACCAGTACCCTCCGCAACCCGAACAACCCGCCGCTCGGTAACACGGGTGCGCCCAATGAGACCACTTGCGCCAAATCGGGTTGCCACCTCAATCCTGGCACCATTACGGGTACGGTCGCCATTAGTGGCATTCCCGATACCGTCTCGCCCAACCAGACCTACACGATCACGCTGACCAACACCAGCAATGCTGCAAGAGCCGGTTTTCAGCTCACCTGCCTGGATGGTGCGAACGCCAAGTGCGGCACACTGACGGCTGGCACTGGCAGCAACGTCGGTACTTTTTCGGCCCGGCAATACGTACGGCAATCGGCAGCCAAGAATCTGACCGGCGGCAGTACTTCCTGGACGTTCACCTGGAATTCGCCCGCTACTTTGACGGGAGATAGCATCACGTTCTATTTTGTCAGTCTGGCCGCCAATGGCAACGGCAACAACGGCGGTGATAATGTGCTGAGATCCAGCAAGAAAGTCATCTTCCAGGCTACCTCGGCCAGCCATGAAGCCGATGACGCCGCTTTGGTGCAAATGTACCCGAATCCGGCAGTGCGTTTTGTGCAGATAAAACTGCCCACCGTAGCGGAAGGCCAACTCAGCCTGTACAACGCCGCCGGAAAAGTGGTGCTGGAGAAAACACTAAACAGCGATAATCAATTGGATGTCAGCGAATTACCACGGGGCATGTATTTGGCAAAAATACAGGTCGGGCAGAAGATGGTGAGTCGGCAATTGATAGTGGGAAAATAGAATTTTGTTGATATTCATCAAAACAGCATCAACATGAGTCATCCCGAATTTTTGCACAAAACAAAAGAGAGGTCGTTTCAACCCACGATTTTAATCGTGGGAGAGGATACCAAGTGGAGTAAGGAACGGTTTTAACCGTTTTTAGACCTTAAACCAGCAGGTAGAAACCGTTAAAACGGTTACCCATCTAACGTTTTATGTATTCCCACGATTAAAATCGTGGGTTGAAAAAATTCGGGATGACTGATGTTTGAGTTTGTTATTGTTTTACTATCCGCAGTACAGTCGGCGTTTCACTTTTTCCCGCAAATATTTCCAGGGAATATGTTCCGCTGGCCAGCCCGGCGAGCGTCATTGTTTCGGGAAATGAAAAAATTTGCACTGTCTGGCCCAGGGAATTTTTCAGTACGCCACGCTCCCAGTTCACTTCGCTTTTTACAGTAAAAACATCCGTCACCGGATTAGGAAAAATACTGATGGTGGCTGGTTTCCAGGGTACTGCCACGATGTTGCTAAGCGTGGCCTTGCCGTCCGTATCTATTTGCCGAAAGCGATAGTAGTTGGTAGTTCCTTCGGGACGACCGGCGGAATAAAGTGGGTTTTTGTCCCAAAAAATGTAGGTCTGCGCCACTCCACTACTGCCTTGAGCAGCCAGTGCGCCAATTACCTCTTCCCGGCCTGCGTCTGTTGTCCAACGTATTCCATCGGCGCTACGCTCAATATCGAAACGGAACGTATTTTGTTCAAAAGCAGTAGCCCAGCGCAATTCGATGCCTTGTTGCGGCACGGCCCTACCCTGCAAAGGAGCCAGATACTCCACGGGCAGCGCGCCAGTCTTTTCGTACGCTCCCATGTCCACAGTAGTGCCAAAAGGCCGCGCTGTGCCATCGTGGTCGGTAGCGTTTGAGTTGGTATTATCTCCCGTGTTGATGGCCGGACTGTTGGAAAGAAGATGAAAATCTGCTCCTAAGACTAAGCCGGGTGTCGCAAAATTAGGGTTAGCAGTGATGGTATGGGGGCCGGTAAGCGATGTACCCGTGCCGCCCCAATGCAGATTATAGTCATAAGTCAGCCCGGTATTCGAGAAGTTGGTGGTGATAGTATTGCCATCTGCGGCCCACATAATGTTGTTGATGATCTTAATATCGTTGCTATTGTTAGCAAATATTTCGCCGCCAGTGGTTTCCGTACTTTGCGAATTTTGATAGGCCGTGTTATGGATGATAGTCACGTGTTCGCTCTCATAAGTATGGATACCCGAACCGCCGTTGTTCCAAACCACATTATTTTCTACCAAAGTAGCCGCTGTATAAGCCCCCAACGTGGAGCCGTTCTGGGTATTTTTGGTATCGTCAATGATAATGCCATTACCATCCGTAATATCGCAGACGGCCGCCCAGGGGACGTATAGCCGGTTGCTAAAGCAACGGTTACGACGGATAAAATTGTGGGTAGTGGTACTGCCATCGGAGTTCCACAGTTGCCAAAGCGAAATGCCACTGGTGCCATAAATGGTGTACCAGCTGTTGTTGTAAATTATGTTGTCTTCTATTGTGACGTAGTCGGACTGAATGGCCGAGATGCCCGCGCCGCCACAATCGTGGACGGTATTGCCGCCAAAATACAGGTGGTGGGGCCGGTTGGCAACCGCACGCCCGTCTGCACTAATACCATTGCCATTATAAATGGGGTTGGGTGAACCGCCGGGATTAGCGCAGCTGCGCGGCTGGTTCAGGGCATCGGCCAGGGTCACGTTGGCGTTGTTGCCGATAATTTCGAAGCCCGTAATGCGGATGTAGGCAGCATTGTTGCCCAACCCAAAGGCTTGCCAACCATTGAATTGCAACACGGGGGTATGGCCCGCGTAATTTTGAAAAGTGATCCAGTTGGCTGCGTTGCCGGGCCGGGTGATGGTCACGACATTGCACTGGGCACAACTGTTGGTGTAGGTGCCGTTCATTACATTGATTACATCGCCGGGCAACGAGACATCGGCGGCTTTCTGGATAGTCTTGAAGGCGGTGGCGGTGGAAGTGCCACTATAGCTGTTGTTGCCGGTAGGTTCACTGACGTAGTAAACAGTGGCAAAGGCGGGTGCAACAGTCATAAATGACCAACATAACAATAAAATTTGGCGCATTTTTTTGAATTTTAACAGAAAACAGATCAAGGAAGAGGATGTGGAGAATGTGTGTCCCGTCCTGAAATAGGTTGACACCTAAATGCAGTACTAGACATGGAAAAACAGCAAGAATCAGTTCGTCAAGTTCGTCGTTACAGCCACCATTTCAAACAAAAAGTGGTTGAAGAGATAGAGACTGGACGGTGTAGC
>JANPIV010000009.1:0-3632 GCA_031425155.1 Saprospirales bacterium
AAAAAAATTCCTCCCCTCGTGCCACCAAACCATTCCCCTGTTACTTTTAGGGCATGAAAAACGAGGCCCGGCTGGCCGCCCTCACCGCCATCTGCAACACTTTCCTGCCCGCCATCGCCCGGCCCGACGATCCCGACGGCTACTGGGCGCGTTCTGCCGCCGATCTGGACGTGCCGGGCCGCATCATCGCGCTCATGTCTCAGGCCAAAGCCGAGGATCGCGTGCCGTTCTTTCAACTGCTTGATTTGCTGGCCAGTCCGCTGCTGGGCCTCACCTGGTTTGGTCCGCTAAAACCGGCTGACCGCCTCACGCCCGATCAACGTACTACCCTACTCCACCGCTGGGCGGCCAGTCCGCTGGCCGATTTACGCAATGGTTTTAATGTGCTGCGCAAACTCTCCAGTCTGCTCTATTTCGGTGATGTGGCGCAGGGAGCAACGCAGAACCCCAACTGGAAAACCATTGGTTATCAATCGCTTGCCGAACATATTCGCCCCGATCCGGCTCCGCTGCCCACGTTGGATATTACCGAAAATAAGACTTTACACTGCGACGTGCTGGTGATCGGCAGCGGAGCCGGAGGCAGCGTGGTGGCGGCGCAACTGGCCGCTGCCGGGCAACAAGTGCTGGTGATCGAAAAGGGCGGCTATGCGCCCCAACACGAATTCAATCAGCAGGAAGCCCCCATGTTGACCCGCCATTTTGAGGCGGGCGGGCTGCTGGCTGCGCAAAATGGCTCTATTACGGTGCTGGCGGGCAGCACTTTGGGCGGAGGCACCACCATCAATTGGGCGGCAGCATTGCGCACGCCGGATTATGTACTGGAAGAATGGGCCACGCGGCACGGCAACCCGCAGTTTCTAGAAAAAGCCTACCAGCAGGGTTTTGATTTTGTCGAAAAACGCAACAGCATCAGCCGCGAGTTTAAGCATAATCCGCAAAATCAGGCTTTGCTGGATGGGGCCCACGCACTGGGTTATCGGGCCGAAAATATCCCGATGAATCTGCGTTTCCCGGCGGATTTATCGCCCGATCTGGCCTGGCAAGCCAGCGGTTATTCCTGTTACGGCGATGCTTTTGGGATCAAACAGGGGGCGGTGCAGACTTTTCTTTGTGATGCGGTGCAGCAGGGTGCGACTTTGCTGACTAATACCGATGTACACAAAATAACCATCGAACGGGGCGTGGCAACTGGCGCGGAGGCCCGGGTTCGTCAGCCGGATGGGTCTTATATTACCTTGACTATCAAGGCTAAACGGGTGGTGGTGAGCGCAGGTAGCCTGCATACGCCGGTGCTGTTGCTGAAAAGTGGCGTTACACATCCGCAACTGGGACGCAACCTGTTTTTGCACCCGGTGGTGACGGTTCCGGCCTTCTATGCGCACACTATGCAGCCGTGGCATGGCCCGATGATGTCGGCCATCGTGCAGGAGTTCGCCCAACTGGATGATAACTGGGGTTTCCGGGTGGAGTGCCCGCCGATTCATCCGGGTTTGGGGGCTTTTGCGCTGAGTTGGGAAAGCGGCGCACAGATCAAAACCGATCTGGCGCAACTCCGGCATTTGGCGGTGCATGTCTGCCTGGTGCGCGACCGTTTTGGCGGACGGGTGACGGTGGGCAAGCAGTCCGGGCAGCCGGTGGTCCACTATGATTTGCACGAGTACGACCGTCGTCATCTGGTGCGGGCCATGCAGGAAAGTGTGCGGCTCCATGCGGCTGCCGGAGCGGAAGAGGTGCGGATATTGCACAATCAACCCCTGCATTTTGTACCAAAAAAAGATGATTTAGCGAATTTTATTCCCAAAATTGCCGCTAAAAACTGGGGATTGAATCGTTTCGGTCTATTTTCGGCCCATCAAATGGGTACTTGCCGGATGGGTGGAAACGCCGATTATCCGGTGCAGCCGAATGGGGAGCTGCGCGGCGTACGCCATCTTTTTGTAGCCGATGGCAGCCTGTTTCCGGCGGCAAGTGGCGCGAATCCGATGCTGTCTATTCAGGCTTTGGCGTATTATGTGGCGCAGGAGATGAAGGCGGGCATGTAGATTGATTACACCCCTTACTTAAAACGCCAATCCTTACCAATTAACATTTACAACAATGCACATCGAAGCCGAAATAGCCGATTTCAATGATAAAAACCGCGCGGCGCACGAGTTTCATTTTCACCATATTGGCGAACTATTGTCGCGCAAAGGCATAGATTGTCAAGCAGTTATTGAAAAAATAAAGGCGTTTCAGGTGGCTATTCCCTCGTGGGCACTGGGTACGGGCGGTACGCGTTTCGGGCGGTTTCCGGGGGGCGGCGAACCGCGTTCTTTGGCAGAAAAAATAGAAGATGTAGGCCTCTTGCATCAACTAAATCGCTCTTCCGATTCCATTTCCCTGCATATTCCCTGGGACGTGCCGAAAGACCCGGCAGCGGTGCAAAACCAGTTGAAAGCCTACGGGCTGCATATTGATTCGGTCAATTCCAATACTTTTCAGGATCAGGGCGACCAACCGCTGTCGTACAAATTCGGTTCGCTGGCACATACCGAAACGGCGGTGCAGCACCAGGCCATCGAGCATAATATCGCCTGCATCGAATATGGCCGCGCACTCGACGCCAGGGTGCTCACGGTCTGGCTGGCCGATGGCAGTAATTTTCCTGGCCAGCAGCATTTTCGCCGGGCCTGGCAGCGCACCGCCGATGCCCTCGCGGAAATTTATCGGGCCATGCCCGCCGATTGGACGATGCTGATCGAGTACAAACCCTACGAACCACATTTTTACTCGATGGTCATCCCGGATTGGGGGACGTCGTATTCGCTTTGCCAGTTTGTTGGTCAGAATGCGCAGGTGCTGGTGGATTTGGGGCACCATTTACCCAACACCAATATTGAGCAGATCGTAGCCCGCCTGATGCACTTCGGGCGGCTGGGCGGCTTTCATTTCAATGGCTCCATGTACGGCGACGACGATCTCACCACGGGCAGCATCAAACCCTATCAGTTCTTCCTGATTTTCAACGAATTAGTGGACGCCATGCAGGACCCACTGGTACAGAATCCGCCGCTGGCCTGGATGATTGATGCGAGCCACAACACCAAGGATCCGCTGGAGGATTTACTGCAATCCGTGCAAAACATCCTGACTACCTATGCCAAAGCCTTGCTGGTGGATCGGGTTGCGCTCGCTGCTTTTCAACAAAATAACGACGTGGTGGCCGCAGAAGAGTTGTTGCGCGATGTTTTTGCTACCGATACCCGCGCTTTGGTAGCCGAGGCCGCCCGTCAGGCGGGTGGCGCGATAGACCCGATTGGGGTGTACCGGAGTGTAGGAATACGGGAAAAATTAATTGCCGAACGTGGTAAAAAGAGTGTGGCCACGGGACTGTGAAGAAAATAAGCAAATACGCAACGCAGTGAGGCTGTATCATAAGTCACTTTGCCGTTTTTCGTTAAAAATTATGTATTGTATTTAGGTAATTAAATCCTATAAGGTTTTTAAAACCTATGGCATGTACACAAGTTTTTGGAAAATCAATTGACGTGCAACCCGGTAGGGTTGAATATGAATAGCCCCGTATGAAATGCGGGGAAAATGGACGAAATGATGGGAACAACCCGGAAAGGGTTGAACCACGCTGC
>JANPIV010000010.1:0-15186 GCA_031425155.1 Saprospirales bacterium
GCAGCGTGGTTCAACCCTTTCCGGGTTGTTCCCATCATTTCGTCCATTTTCCCCGCATTTCATACGGGGCTATTCATATTCAACCCTACCGGGTTGCACGTCAATTGATTTTCCAAAAACTTGTGTACATGCCATAGGTTTCAAAAACCTCATAGGTCTCTGTGCCGGAAGTACTGAAGAGGTACATCAGCATAACAAAATGCTGCCCAAGGCTTTAAATTTTATAAATAAAGTTCCCGAACAAAATCAAATAGGTCAATCAAAAATCTTTGCCTAATCTTGCCTGACCAATTCGCCTTCTTGTCAAAATCCTGTTTCGTCACCTGTTTTGTAAATTTCGACCTACAATCTTCTCTCGTTTTCCGTTTCCATGAACATCAAGAAAAGTCTTTTAACCCTGCCGCAAATCCTGAGCATGAACTTTGGATTTCTGGGCTTACAGTACAGTTTCGGGCTGCAACAAGCCAATATGAGCCCGATTTACTCCTATTTGGGAGCCGAAGAAAGTAGTTTACCGCTGCTCTGGCTGGCCGGCCCGATGACGGGTCTGCTCGTTCAGCCCATCGTCGGGGCCATGAGCGACCGCACCCTGACGCGCTGGGGTCGCCGTACGCCTTACTTTTTCGTGGGGGCCATTTTTTGCAGCCTGGCGCTTTTTGCCATGCCGTTCAGCAGCAGCGTATGGATGGCTGCCAGCATCCTGTGGATTTTGGATGCGGCCAATAATATCACCCAAGAGCCCTACCGCGCTTTTGTCAGTGATAAATTAGACCGAAGCCAGCATTCTATCGGTTTTCTGACGCAAAGTGCCTTCACCGGACTGGGGCAAACGCTCTCGTACCTCACGCCGTTTTTATTGATCAATTTCTTATCCATCGGCGTAGCCGACAAAGTGGGCCGCATTCCGACGACCACATTAATTGCCTTTCTGATCGGTGGCGTGGTCTCCATCACTTCCATCATGTGGTCGCTGTACACCACCAAAGAAAATCCACTATCCAAGGAAGAAGAAGATGCCATCCGCCGTGCGCCGAAAGGGCTGGGGGCTACTTTCGTGGAAATAGGCGAGGCGATGAAAGAAATGCCGCTGACCATGAAACTGATGGGCCCGATGATGCTTTTCAGCTGGTATGCTATTTTTATCTATTGGCAGTACATCGCCGTGGCCATTTCCAAATCCCTGTACAATACCGTGGATGCTACCAATCCTCTTTTCCGTCAGGCAGAACTATTGGTCGGCCCATTGGGGGCTTTTTATAACACCGTGGCTTTCGTATCTGCTTTTGGCATGGCTTCGCTGGCCCGCAAATACGGCCCGAAATCCGTGCATGGCATCTGTCTTTTTCTGGGCGGCCTCAGCATGGTCGCCATCCCGATGTTCAAACAGGAAGCCATGCTGTACATTCCGATGATCGGTATTGGTCTGTGCTGGGCGAGTATGATGGGCAATCCCTACATTATGCTGGCAGGTAGCATTCCGCCCCATCGCACGGGCGTATATATGGGTATTTTCAATATGTTCATTGTCATACCCATGCTGATCGAGACGTTTACGATTCCGATGTACTATAAATCCTGGCTGGGCAATAATCCGGTGAATGCGCTCCGTTTAGCCGGTGTGCTGATGATGCTGGCCGCAGTGTGTGTGGTATTTATTAAATATAATGCGAAATCTGATGCGCAAATAATACGCGGCGGCGGACACTAGGTTTAATGATGAATTATTAATGATGAATGATTTTAGTTGGGAAAATCGTTATGCTTGCAGAGACGTCTTAATAAGTGATGTTCTACACAGATTATAAAGCGACGTTTACGAAACTCTTAAAAGTTTCGCAAACGAGTGTAGTGTGTGGCGTTTGCGAAACCTCTATCTGCTTACCAGACTACAAACTCCGTCCGCCGGTTGCGGGCGCGGCCCTCCGACGTATCGTTGGTTTCCATGGGTTTTGTTTCTCCAAACCCCTTGGAACGCAGCCGCTCGACCGGCACTTTTTTCCCGGCTAAATAATTCAGTACCGCGCGCGCGCGATTTTCAGACAGCGTAAGATTGCTGCGGTCGTCTCCTACATTGTCGGTATGACCATTGATCTGAATACGGAGTTTTGGCGATTCGGTGAGCAGCGTGGCCAGCCGGTCCAGTTCGGTTGCGGAACTCGGCATTAATTCGGCGGAACCCGTCTCAAAAAAAACGTTGCGCAGGACAATGGGTTTGCCGCCCGCTACCGCCGAATCTCCACTAATTGGCTGTAAATCAATATTTAAAGAAAAGGGTTCTTTGAAAGTAGCTGTTTCCAGCAGGTTGAAATTCTCGGAGTAAAACAAATATTTTTCCTTACTCACATTCAGCGCATAGTCCGTACCGGCAGGCAGACATACCAGCGTAGTGCCATCTTTTTTGGTAAATGCCGACACGTACGACTGGCCGGTTTTCAGGTCAATAAAATCCACTTTGGCCACAATCGGGTAGCCGGTCAGCGCATCCGTCACCCTGGCGCGCGCATACGTGACCGGGCGTGGGCGCGCATATTCCGGCAGCTCGAATGAGTACATATCGAGCCGCCCCTGTCCGCCCGGACGATTGGTAGCGTAGTAGGCTGTGCGCCCATCCAGACTGACGGTCAGCATCACGTCCTCCCCTTTGGTATTGATCGGGTAGCCGAGATTTTGCGGAGCCCCCCAGCTGCCATCGGGCTGACGACGCGAGAAATAAATGTCTTTGCCGCCCATACCCGGCAGGCTGTCGGAAGTGTAATACAGCGTTTGTCCGTCGGGATGCAGAAAAGGCGTCTGGTCTTCGCCGCCGGTATTCAGGAGCGGGCCGAGATTCTCCGGTTTGGTCCATTTGCCATTGGGCTGGCGGCTGGTTTGCCACAGATCAATTTTGCCGCGTCCACCGGCCCGGTTACCACTAAAAATAATGGTTTTCCCATTGGCACTGATCGTTGGCTGGGCCTCCCAACTGGCCGAATTAATGACATTGCTAAATGGCGAAGCAGGCGACCAGCCCTCCGCTTTCAGTTGGCTCCAGTACAGATCGCAGCTGCCCTGCGAACCATCGCCCCGCCGGTCGCAGGCGGTGAAAGCCAGCCATGACCCGTCGGCACTGATGGCCTGCGCACCTTCGTTGTCCGCCGTATTCACGCCCTTGAGCGGCACCGCCGGTTGCCAGGCTTGGTCTTTCCATTGGGTTTGATAGAAATTTTCGTCGCCATCATCGTTGCGGGTGAAGATCATCGTCTGGCCGTCGGCGGTCAGCGAGGGAAAATATTCGCTGGCACCCGTGTTGACGCCCTTGCCGAGGTTCTGCGGATTGAACGGCACCGGATGCTGCACCGCCTGAGCGACAAAGCGGGAATTGGCCAGCAAATAAGTGGCTCCGGCCTTGTTTTTGGCGTTTTTGGGGTCTTTAGAAAGATAGGACTGGGCGTGGCTGGCACATTCTGCATATTTTTCCAGCTGCCACTCTACCTGGGCCAGGAAATAAAAAGCGACGGGCGCGTACATGGAATCCAGTGCAATGCCCTTTTCAAAATAACGTTCCGCTTTGAAAAAGTCGCGCAAACTAACGTAGGTATCCGCCAGTTTGAAATAGGCATCAATAAATAAAGTGTCTTTTTTAAGGGCCTGTTCATAATCGCCCTGGGCTATGGCGAAATCACCCGCATCGCTATGCTTTTTACCTTCATTAAAAGCGGTCCGCGCCTTATCATTGGTCGTTTGTAAAGTAGTAAAAGAGGGTTGAGCAGGCTGCGCTACTGACCGGTGTGTAATTAGAAAAGCACAAAACAGCAAAAGAAAAATACGCATTGGTGGAGATTTTGGAGCAAAAAAACGAAAATAACAGGGTGCAGATTGTATGGCAGTTGATCTGGCAAGTAGAACTTATAAAACAGGGTCTTACGGGAGCACCGTAAAACCCTGTTTTATTTAATTTCTTATGCGAATTATGGGTTCAATTAAGTAAACAACTGAATGCCAAGCACTTAGATCTGACAGGCTTTGGAAACCTGGCAGGTCTCATCACCAAAAGCGGGAAAATCAGCACTCATTCTTAACCCATGATTCGTACTACTTGTCTTCGTCGTCAAAAGCATTGAAGTCAAACAGCAATGAGAAACGCAGCGTGTTGTCCAATGGATTGCGTTGATTGGTGGTGGGCACCAGGTAGGAGAAATTCAGGCCGAAAACATTGTACTTCACGCCCAGACCAACGCTGAAATACTTGCGATTGCCTTTCGAGTAGTTCTCATAGAAATAACCCATGCGTACCGCAAACTGGTCATCGTACCAATATTCAGCACCCGCACCGACGGTGATTTCTTTCAGTTCTTCTTTGAAACCGCCCGGTGCATCACCGAAGGATTTGAATGCGCCCCGGATGCCGGACAGTTCTTTATAGTCCGGGATATTATTGCCATCTTCATCAATTTCCGGCGTTGGAGTCGGCACCAGCAGTTTGTTGAAATCGGTAGTGAACGTCAGGGTATTGTAGTCGTCCAGGTGGAATCTCCAGCCCAGGCCCACGCCGAGGTTAGTGGGGATATAATCGCGCTGGATCGAGTTCGTGTAAGTGATTTTCGAGCCCAGGTTGCTGATCGCCACGCCGAGGGTAAAATCGCTGGTATTTTTAGTAAAATTTATCGGCGCTTTATAAGTCATCGAAAGATCGGCGGCACCGGCAATGCCAGGCTTGATCTCGTCGCCAGTACCGGGCACTACTTGCCCGTTGGCCAAATTGGAGTAAATGAATTTTGCGGCGATGGCTGCCGAAAAACGATCCGTCAGTTTACGCGCATAAGCACCGGCCACTTCAAATTCATTGGGGTTGCCCTGGCCGAGGGATTGACCGTCATTATCGGTAAACTCGATATTGCCCAGCGAAAAATAGCGCAGGCTCAGACCCACCGTCTGCAGGTTATCAATTTTTTTATAGCCGGTCAGATAAGCCAGATACACGTCTTGCAGACCCAAATTGCGCATCCAGGGCGTATAGGTAGCAGAAATGGAGACGTTCTTGTCGGCAAAGGCCAGTTTGGAGGGGTTGTAGTGCATCCCGTTCGGGTCAGCCGAGGTAGCAATACCGGCATCGCCCATGGCACCGCCGCGGGCATCCGCTACAATGCGCAGAAAAGGAACGGCAGAGGTGACGGCGTTGGCACATCTTTCACCAGTGACGGGATCGTAACCATCCACGCAGCGGGCCTGCTGAGCAGATAGAGTGGTGGTGGTTATGGCCAGAATGGCTGCAAAGAGCGTGGGTGCGAAAAATTTTTTCATGGGAAAAACTAGACTTTTTAGTAGCAAGATTTGTTGGTTTCGATCTTTTCTGCGCACAAAGCAGGACGACAGAAAAGATTGTTTTGTTGTGTATATTAAAAGTTACGCAAAAGTACGTGGAAACGATTTTTAGGCGGTGCTATTTTAAAATAACCAATTTTTCAAAGCTGCTTTCTGCGGTGGCGGTAGCGCCCGCAATATCGGTGCCACGCACTTTCACCCGGTAGAGGTACACGCCGCGCGCCAGCTGGTCGCCGTAGTCATCCTTACCATCCCAGGCAATGTCGGTCACCCGGAAACCATCGGCATTCGGCGCGTTATGAATAATGGTTTTCACCAGTTTCCCCGACACACTGAAAATACTCACTTGTATGTCGAGCATTTGCGCCGCCAGGTTGTGTTCAAACTGAAAATTGGTGCTGGTCGTAAACGGATTGGGGTAGTTCAACACATGATCGAGAGCCACTTTGCCATCCTCGGCCACCACAAATTCGGTGTAGCCTTCGCCGGGATTATTGGCGATGTCCCAGCCTTTCACCCGCAGTTTGTGCCGGCCCGGAGCCAGATTGCGCAGCGGATAAATGGCCTGTCCTTTACGGAAATTATCTTTTTCGCTTTCGTAAAAATCGTTCAACACAATGGCTTCCAGCACATTATCGTCCAGCGTAGCCACCAGATCGTGGCCCAGACTGGTACCGCTTACGTTCATGCCATAGTCGTCGGAACACTTGACCAGCACCTTCGGATCCGTGTCCGTAATACCACCGCTCACAAAAGCGTCCGTATTCAGGAAAGGCACCACCAATGGCGGCTGATTATCCTGCACGAGGTTGGCATTTCCGCCGATGATAATATTGCGGTCGGCCCCGGCAGCGTCCAGCGAGCTGCCATTTTCGGCATAATAACTGATTTTGCCCGCGCCATACGCGTAGTTAATATCCTTGGGCACGATGAAACTTATTTTGAAAAGGCCATTGGTAACCGTGGCACTGCCTTTAAAAATGACGTTGCGCTGCACCGTGAACGGACGCACCTGACTACCATCATCCCGCCCTAAAGTCTGTAGGGTCTGCACTTTATCAAAAAGGGTGACATACACTTTGCCATTGAAACCGGACAACAACTGACCCGCCGTATCGGTCACCATACCTTCGACATTGACCGGCATCAGGGCTTTCAGAGTGTCGGGTTGGCCAGCCACTACGGTAGAATCGTTTATTCGGGTGGTCACCACGCGGTACTCCGGCATGGCCAGATACATCGCCGGATCGCCGAGCAGCGTGAAGCGCCGGGCGTTGTCGTCGTTGAGATTCAGGGTGTTCTTCGCATCTTTCAGGATGTTGCCAATGGTGCGGTATTGGCCATTGTCGCGGCGGAACAGGAACCTTTGCACCGCGTCTGTCAGATTGTTATTGGCATAAATATACACGGCCCGCACGGTGGTGAATAGCCCGATGGCCCCCGCATTGGGCCGGACCAATGATTGCTCACCGCCAGTCAAAAAGGTGTAATCGTCATAACCGCCAAACGAGCAAGTGGCCGTAATGATGAGCGGATAACGGTTGGGATTCTCCCAGCCTGCTATGTCGTTCAGGTCAATGACCCGCTCCTGCGCCCAGCCGCGTGGCCCGCCGTGGCCGATATACTGCACCACCAGCGTGCCCTTGAAAATGTCGGAATTAATGGCCGCTTTGGCATCCGGGAAGCGTTGCCCGGCGGAAGTGGACACCTGCTGATAGGCATCAAAAAATATTTTTTCGATATTAAACCAGCTTTCGGACTGTCCATTCATGTTGGCCAGCCGGTCGGCTTGATTGATATGCACGTTTTGGTCCTCGTCATCGCCGAGATAAGTGCCGCGCAGGTGCCAGTCGCCCAGGGTTTCCTTCTTACTGTCGTAGGCCATTATTTTATCTACCACGGCTTGGGCATCGCCGCTGTTGCGGGCGGTGATGCGGCCCACCGCAATGTCCAGTGCGCCCACCAGATTGCCATCTTCGCCATCGCTGAGCAGCCCGAAAAAATCGTCGGAAGGATAAGCATAGATCGGACTGAACGAATTCGCTGTTTCAAAAACCGGGATAAAGTCCTTATTGTCAGCACTTTCCGAATTGTTCTTGGGATCGAAAGAGCCATCGCCAAACAGCAGTAAATATTCAAACTGGTTGGGACTGCGCTCCAGCAGCATTTTCGCAAAATCACGGATGGCCGCCGGGTCTTTGGCACCCGAAGAAAACTCATTATACAGTTGTTCCACATTCACGAGGGCCACATTCAGTCCGCTAAAAGTCCGGCGATGCTCGGCAAGTTGGCCGGCCTGTGCTTCCAGTTCGGGGTGATATATAATGGCCATCTGCACATTTTCGAGGCCGTGCAGGTTCTGGTTGGCGATCTTACCACCCTTGGTTTCAGGTTTGGGCAGTGCGGCATTGTCATAAAAAGCGACAAAACTGCGCAGCGTGGTGCGGGTGGCCGCGCCAAACTCCACGGTGCTGCCGGTCTGCATGGCCTGCTGGCGTTCCGGCACCCGCGGGTTGGTGATGTTCCACACGGTAAAGCCGCTTCCGGTCACGTTGCTCAGCCGGAAAGTAGCGGCATCCTGTTCCAAGGTTTGCAAATCGCGGAATTCCATGCTTTCGCCCGTCATCGCCAGGCGGCGGCGAGCATTGATCTGGATATAGTCCAGCCAGCCTTCGCTTTGCTGACTGATTTCGGGATAGGTCATGGTCACGGCCATTTCGTCGCCGGTCGGCTGGAAATTGCCCTGAAAAACCACTTCGGCAGCAAAACTCGCTTCGTTGTCGCTGACCGTCACGTAGTTGACGGTGCGGGTCAGGTTAAGATTGGCGAGACTGAGTCTGGCCGTGGTACTAATACCTGCCCGCCCGGCAAATTCGGCCCGCACCCGCCCGGTACTGCCCGGCACAATATTGGGGAAATTAAATTTATATTCCTTACTGCGGGTCTGGTAGAAATAATCACCAAACCACTGTTTGCCAGACCCTTGCGCGGATTGGAAGAAGTCCAGCAGGTTGACCCGCTCGTCTTCCAGGTGGCGATAATCGTCAAATTCTTCGGTGACGTAGGAGGCTGGTACGCTGGGCAATTCTCCGACCCGCAGGCCGTTGCCATCGCCGATTTTCAAAAAATACCAGGCATCGCGGTCGTAGAGGTGTTTGCTCACGGTCAGTTGCGGATCGTTCGCGCTGGGGCGATAAGTCACGGGTTCCGGCCCGACGGCGTAGAACAAAATGAAGTCGCCATTATCAAATTTGCCGTCCTGCTCGCCGGTGACGACGATGGCATTTTCGATCAGATCATCGGGCCGCTCGGTGTCAGTTTTTTCGGGCAGCATTTTGCCGCCATTGCCATAAATATGGATCGTGCGGGGATCAATATTGTCTATATCATTGATACCCAATTCATTTTTCAAAAAAGTGTAGTCTAATTTGTACACCGTGCTTTGGCGAACGCCAAATTTGTACAACGTGCCACTTTGCAACGCCGAGGTATAAGTATGCGGGCCACCCCGGTCGCTCACCGGCTCGACTACGGGTGTCACGCGCACCTTCAAAGTGAACGAAACTACCCGTTCGAATCCGCTGCCTGTCCGGCGAATCGGCACGAAACGCACCCGCCCGAAATAGCGGTTACGTTCCTGTTCCACGTTAGCCGTCACGGTGATGTCTGTGCCGATCTGGGCATCGTCGGGCGAGGCTTTTTTGCTAAAAGACTCATATTGCACCTCGGCCACTTCCACCGTCAGGGTAGAGCGGCCCGACAGCGGGAAGCGTTCGCCAAAAACCGGCAGGGTAGGTGCCACATCGGTGAATCCGGCTCCGTCGAACGTGTAATAGTCCAGTTTTTTACCGTCCGGCGTGATGATCTGGGACGTTTGGGCGGCCCATTGCAGCGTCTTTTGCACTGTAATGACGGATTGCGCATGGGTGGATGCGAGACCGGCAAGGCAGCAGAGCGTAAGTAAAAGGTTTTTCATAAAAGTGAAAAGGTAGAGATCGTGCGTAAAACAGCGTAACGGCAGGTCGGCTGGTTTGGTTGATTTCTGATGGCTTTGGCGCAAGGGGACGGCGGCGGGTTGCCCCGACCGGGAAAAAAGCAGGCAGAACGCCCTGTCCTGCCGCTCTTTTATCGGGAAGGCAAAAACAGCCATCCACGCCCAATAGTTTTTCTCCCGCCAATCTGGAACGGCAAATATGCGCGGGATCATCTGTAATGACCTTGTTTGAAATAATATATGTAAGGACAAAAGTATAATATGGGCTCTTTTTCGCCCATCTGATCGGATTGAAATGACGTTTTCTGTCCTTTTTGGAGAAAGAATAAGGGGGCACCTTTGTGCCATGAATAAATTTGCGAAAAACTACATGTTTATGTAGTCGCTACGCCCTATACTTTTACCCGGAATTATATTTCAATGCGGATTGCACCTTATCACTTTTACACTATGAAATACACTCTGTTTTCGCTGATCGGAATTGCTTTGCTTATTTCCTGCAAAAAGGATCCGGCCCCGGTTAAAGAACCATCCAAATTTTGGGGTGAAGCTTCGGCTACTGTTAATGGTGAAGCTTGGGCAGCTCAGCCGACAGCGTTTGTAAACCTTATTTATGGTAACAACTGGAGCATCGTTACTGCTTTATTTGATCAGAGTGGCATATTGCGCGAATCATTAGAACTAACGAAAGTTCCGTTCACCCCGGGTACCTACCCAATCGTCAATAGCGATCCACAAATCAACGATTCGTTAGTGGGAGCCGATTTCACGTATTGGGAAGATGATTTAGCACTAGGCCTTTACACCGTGCTCGAATCTGATTCATCCAGTTTCGTGACTGTAGATTCCTACGACAGCACCACCAGGGAGTTGCGTGGTAAGTTCGATATTACTTTTATTGTCGCTCATCGGCCATACCCAGGCGCACTGGATACGTTGCGGGTGCGTAATGGTGTATTTCACACTAAAGTAAGGGAGAAGTAAAATTAGAAGTCACACCACATCCTTCCCCAAGCGGGTCTGCAACCACCACGGTCTTGCAGGCCCGCTTCCTGTAAATCCAGCACCGGCCCACAAAAACTCTTTGCCAGCAAAATGCACTCGAAAGTTTGTAATGCGCCTTTTTCAGAACCATCTTTGCCACTACTCTTTGCCCTCACCACATTTGGCATGAAACAAGACAACATCCTGGTCACCGGGGCTGGCGGACAAATCGGCGCCGTGCTCACCGAAACCCTCCGCGAAGTGCATGGTGCCGACCATGTACTCGCTACCGATCTCCGCGAATTGGGCGAACAGTCCGGCCCCACGGCCGTGCTCAACGTGCTGGACCCCATCGCGCTGGAAGAATTATGCCGAAAATGGCGAATCAATCATATTTATCATCTGGCCGCCATCCTCAGTGCCACCGGGGAAAAAGACCCCATGTGGGCCTGGGATATTAATATGAAGGGCTTGTTCAACGTGCTGGAAATTGCCCGTCAGCGCAGTTTGAAAAAAGTGTATTTTCCGTCGTCCATTGCGGTTTTTGGCCGGGAGGCCGCCCATCGCGACACGCCGCAGTACGAGGTGCTCATCCCGGAGACGGTGTATGGCATCAGCAAAGTGGCGGGCGAAAACTGGTGTAACTACTACTATCGCCGCTATGGGCTGGATGTGCGTTCGCTGCGGTATCCGGGCATCATCGGTTACCAGAGCATGCCCGGCGGCGGCACCACCGACTATGCGGTGGACATCTATCACTATGCCGTGCGGGGCGAGGAGTATGAGTGCTTTCTGAGTGCCAACACCCGCCTGCCCATGCTCTACATGCCCGATGCCATCCGGGCCACCATCGAAGTGATGGAAGCCCCGACCAATCGCCTGTCGGTGCGCACCAGTTACAATCTGGCGGGCATGAGTTTTACGCCCGATGAAGTCGCCCAAAGCATTCGCCGCGAAGTGCCGGATTTTAAGATTAAATACAAACCCGATTTCCGGCAGGCCATCGCCGACTCGTGGCCAGCCAGTATTGATGACTCGAAGGCGCGCCATGACTGGGGCTGGAAACCGGAATTTGATCTGAACCGAATGACCACGGATATGTTGCTACACCTGCGGCAGGCGTAACGGCGGGTGTCCGTTTGCGAAACTTTTTTTAGTTTTGTCAACGTAAGAAGGAGAAAATCCACGTTTACGGAAAGTACAATTGTCCCACGTTTACGAAACCCCAAAGAGGTTTTGCAAACGAACCCCCTTTTTGTGCTTTGGAAAACAAGTAAACCATACCTTTGCCGCTACCAGCCGAACGTAAGGGAAGCCAGGCAAATTGAACCGAAAATTATCAAAAACGCCGAATAACCGTCGGCACCTTCTCATTCCACACAAGTTCATGGATCCGCTTAAACAACAATTTTACGAAAAATCGCAAGCACTCGCCAAAGAGGTGAAAGAGCTGCTCAAAGAACACGGCGACAAGAAAGTGGACGACGTGGTGTTGGACCAGGTGTACGGTGGTATGCGCGACATTACCTCCATGCTGTGGGAGCCCTCGCTGCTCGATGCCGAAGAAGGCATTCGCTTTCGCGGATATTCTATCCCGGAATTGCGCGAAAAACTGCCCCGTGCGCCCAATGGTCAGGAACCGCTGCCGGAAGGTCTTTTCTGGCTGATGCTCGTTGGAGAAATTCCCACGCAGGAGCAGGTGAAATGGCTGACCGAAAACTGGGTACGCCGCACCAATATACCGGAACACGTGTTCCGTGCCATAGATGCCCTGCCGGTGGAAACGCACCCGATGACCCAGTTTTCGGTGGGTATCATGGCCATGCAAAATACCAGTGTGTTCGCCCAACGCTACAACACTGGCATGAACAAATCGGAGTATTGGGATGCCACGTACGAAGATACGATGAACCTGATTGCGCGGCTGCCCCGGGTAGCGGCGTATATTTTCCGCCGGGTGTATCACAAGGGCGAACAGGTGTTGCCCGATATTTCGCTGGATTGGGGCGGCAATTTCGCGCACATGCTCGGTTTTGAAGACGAGGGTTTCCGCGAATATATGCGCCTCTTCCTGACCATCCACGCCGACCACGAAGGCGGCAATGGTTCGGCACATACCACCCATTTGGTCGGTTCCATGCTCAGCGATCCTTATCTTTCTTTGAGCGCGGGCATGAATGCCTTGTCCGGGCCACTACATGGTCTGGCCAATCAGGAAGTACTTCGCTGGATCCTCAAAATGGTGGAAACTCTCGGCACTTCCAAACCCAGCCGCGAACAAATCGGCGATTACGTAAAAAGCACTTTGGCCAGCGGACGGGTGATCCCCGGCTACGGCCACGCGGTGCTGCGTAAACCTGATCCGCGCTTCATTGCCCAGCGGCAGTTTGCGGAGGCTAATACGCCCGACAGCGATCTGGTGCAGATTGTCTGGAAGATATTTGACGTGGTGCCGCCCATCCTCAGCAGCCTGGGTAAAGTGAAAAATCCCTGGCCCAATGTGGACGCGCATTCCGGTTCCATTCTGCTGCACTACGGTTTGAAAGAATATAACTATTACACGGTCATTTTCGGGGTCAGCCGCGCTTTGGGCGTGTTGGCTGCACAGTGCTGGAGCCGCGCTTTGGGTCTGCCATTGGAGCGTCCAAAATCGGTGACCACGGCCTGGGTGAAAGAATATTTAGCCAAAGAACACGGGGTGGTTGCTGCGCATTAACCGCAAATTTTGATCGTCCAAGTTTTGGGGGAGGTTGTCTCATAAGTTAAAAATTTGACAGGATTAACAAGATATACAGGATATATGAATTTGAAAATCATATATTTAAACTTGTAAATCATTTTTATCCTGTTGAAAAAACTACTTCTGGGACAGCCTCATTTTTTTAATTTAGGGACGTGTAAAAAAATAAGTTAGCATGTTCCTATAACCCCCGCGCTTTAGCCGGGGATGACTACATCAAGCGGGGTTTTAACCCCCAAAATGGGTGCTTGCGGGTTAAAACCCGGAATGTTTTATTCCTTTTTCACCTCCGGCTAAAGCGCGGGGGTTATGAGAAACTCACAAGTTGTTTTTTACACGTTCCTTAACTAATTCCATAAAAATGGTGTAGGCTAAATTTTGCGCAACCCCTTGGTTCATTACTCATTAATTTACCCCATTCCTCAAATCCCTGCTCGAATTTCTATGAAAAAATGCACCCCGATTATGTTTTTGCTGGCTGCATTATTCCAAATACCGGCGGTCCGGGCGGCTAAATATTTCGACTTTTCGCCCGCCGTACGCGATGCTTACCAAAAAGCCATCAGTCTGCGGGTAGCCGAAAGCCAGGCCGAACTGGAAGCCCTGAAAACCAGTGAACCAGACAACCTGATGACGCTGTATGTGGCCAATTACGTGGACTTCGTCACCATTTTTGCCAGTGAAAACAAAGCGGAATACAGCCGGCTGTCCCGCAATATGGAACCACGGCTGGATAAAATATCGCGTGGAGACCGCCAATCGCCTTACTATCTCTACACGCAGGCAGAAATCCGGCTACAATGGGCCATTTTGCGGATGCGATTCAGCGATTATCTGGCCGCAGCCAGCGACATTAAACAGGCCTACGCGCTGTTGGAAGAAAATCAGCGGCGTTTCCCCGATTTTATTGCCAACAAAATGAGTCTCGGTATTATGCACGCGCTGGTGGGCAATGTGCCGGAGGATTTTCGCTGGGTGTTGCGCGGGCTGGGCGGCATGAGTGGCAGCACGGCGCAGGGTGTGCGCGAGATGGAAGAAGTGCTGGCTTACGCCAAAAAAAACGAGTTCATCTTTCGGGATGAGGCGGTGGTGGCCTATTCGTTTTTGCAGTTATTTCTCAATAATCAAGGCGAACTGGCCTGGCAAACCATCAAAAGCAGTCAACTCACGCCAAAAACCAATCCGCTGGCGGCCTTCGTGATGGCCACCGTAGCCATGCGCATGGGGCACAACGACGAGGCCATCCGCTACTTGCAGGAAAGCCCCAGCGGAGGGGCATATTTGTCTTTTCCCAAACGTACTTATTTGCTTGGTCTGGCCAAATTACGCCGTCTGGATACCGATGCGAACGGCCCACTGCAAACTTTTTTGACTACTTCCAAAGGCACCAGCGGCATCAAGGAAGGCTATCAAAAACTGGCCTGGCACTATTTGCTGAATGGTAATACGACCGCTTATACCACTAATATTGAATACGTAAAAACAAAGGGTGGCTCGAGCGACGAAGGCGATGTGGCGGCTTTGCGCGATGCTAAAAGCGGCGAATGGCCCGACGTGCGACTCCTGAAAGCACGTTTGCTTTTTGATGGTGGCTACTACCAACGCGCTTACGATTTGCTGGCCGAGGCCGGGCCGCAGTATGCTTCCAACCATCGCCTCGATCTGGAATACGGCTACCGCCTGGGCCGGATCACCCACCGGATGGGCAAGACATACGACGCTGCCCGCTGGTATAATCAGACCATCGAACGCGGAGCCAACGATCCGACGTACTTTGCCTGCAATGCGGCCCTGCAGTTGGGGCTGCTTTATGAAGAAAAGAAAGACTTTGTGCAAGCCAAACAGGCCTATAATCGTTGTCTGGCCTTGAAGCCGGAAGCCTACTCGACCAGTATGCACGCCCAGGCGAAGGCAGGTTTGGGGCGATTGAAATAAAAGGGCAAAAAGCAAGGGGCAAAATTGCAAAAGACGAATTAGCAATGAAACCCAACAATATTAGCATTTTCGGTAATCCTATAAGGTTTTGAAAACCTATGGTATGTACACAAGTTCATTGACAAGATTGTTGTAAGATTGCAAGATGCACTCCATATTTGGTGATTGTCGTCTTGATCGTCTTGCGCCGCTACTGTTGGAGCGCATAGGATCAAGTTGTAGCACAGTAATT
>JANPIV010000011.1:0-41424 GCA_031425155.1 Saprospirales bacterium
GTCTTCTTGCTGATGGCGCCGGCGACGAAACCGCCCAGTACTGCCTGAGCATCTCCGAACCGGGCGAGTTCAATTGGTTCCGTACCCAGGAGGTTTACTTTTACTACTGCGCCTACGCCGGTCGTTACCAGGACGCGCTGGACATTTATGCCCAGGTTAAGGCCTCACCCCGACTGTCCACCCTGGAAGGTATCTTCCGGGATTACTGGCAGCTGCTGGGTGGCTATCTGCACCTGTTGGCAGCTTTCCAGAAACTGGACACAGTGCAAGTGGAGCAGACCGTGGGACCGTTCCGTTACCTAAAGTTCGCCAACGACTTCGAGGTGCTGGATAAGGACAAAAGCGGCATGAACATTCCGCTGGTACTGTTGCCCATCCTGTACGGCCTGGCGAAAGGCGATCTCGACATCCCTATAGAGGCGCTGGACAAATACCGTAAGCGCTACCTGAACAACGACGTAAACCAGCGCAGCAACAGTTTTGTCAAAATGCTGATCGCTTACACCAGGATTCCCTACGAAAAGACAGCGGCGGACAAGAAGATCCAGCAAGAACTGGCCATGCTCAAGACCCTGGCCCCGCAGGTGGTAGGCCAGTCTTTTGCCATCGAGATCGTGCCTTATGAGGATTTATGGGCGATGTTGCAGGAGCAGTGAACTTTTCGCACCAATCCGCATTAAGTCCTTCATTTCCACCCTCACTTTCAACAAAATACTCATTCCATGGCTACTTTCAAACGTACCGCTTCCGCCACCTGGCGCGGCACTGGCGCCGAAGGCACCGGCAGCCTGACCGGCCCTTCCGGCGTACTGTCCAACACGCCCTATTCTGCCGCCAAGCGCTTCCAAAATGAAGACGGCACGGCCGGCACCAACCCGGAAGAACTGATCGCCGCTGCCCATGCCGGTTGTTATATTATGGCGCTGAGCTTTCAACTCACGGGCGCGGGATTTCCGCCGGCCGAGCTGCGCTGCTCCGCCCAGATTGATATGGACAACCAAAGCGGTGGCTGGACTTTCCAGAAAATTACGCTGCGTCTGGAGGGCGAGGTGCCGGGTATTTCCGAAGAAAAGTTTCAGGAGCTGGCCCAGGCGGCCAAAGCGGGCTGCCCGGTCAGCAAGGCGCTGGCTTCGGTGCCCATCGAGTTGGAGGCCCAGCTGAAGGGGTGATATTAAGTTGATAAAGGTTGATAAGGGTTTATAAAGATTGATAATCGCGTTGTCCTCTACATCATCAACCTTTATAAACCCTTATCAACTTTTTATAAACCTTTTGTGGTCGCCTCCGTGCGCTAGAACTGAAAATAAATAAACGGCTGCACCTCCGCTGACTTCACCTGCATGACCAGGGCCGCGATCAGGGTCAGCAGCACGGCTTTGCCCAGCAACGGCAGCGCGGTGACGCCGCGTTGCGCGGCTACCTCCCACGAATGTGGCAGCAGGTGCAGTCCAAAGCCCAGCACCGTCCAGAAAACAACCGTGGCGTAGCCCCGCAGGAATTCTGGCAGGATCTCCGGCCGGAAATCATTAAAAATCTGGTGTAACATCGAATTCACAATGTCCAGGTTTTCCGCCCGGAAAAAGATCCAGCAGAAACAGACGAAGTGGAAAGTGAGCAAGCCGCCTAATATGCGCCGCACCCCGCCGGGAGTGCCGGGGAACAGCTGTTTCCAGCCACGCTCCACCGCCAGCCCCAGGCCGTGCAAGCCGCCCCAGATGATGAATCGCGTGGCCGCGCCATGCCACAGGCCACCCAGCAGCATGGTCAGCATCAGGTTGACGTAGGTACGCAGCCGGCCCTTGCGGTTGCCCCCCAGCGGGATGTACAGGTAGTCGCGCAGCCAGGTGGACAATGAAATATGCCAGCGTCGCCAGAACTCAGTGATGCTCAGCGACTGGTAGGGCGAATCGAAATTGATCGGGAAATGGAAGCCCATCACCAAAGCCAGCGCAATGGCCATATCGGAGTAGCCGCTGAAATCGCAGTAGATCTGCAGCGCGTAGCCATACACGCCGACGAGGTTTTCCAGGCCGGTGTATTGTTGCGGTGAGTCAAAAACCCGTTCCACAAAATTGACGCTGATGTAGTCGGAAATCACCGCTTTTTTGAACAATCCACTGCTAAACAGGAAGATAGCCCGCCCAAAATCGGCCCGTGACACAAACGGCACCTTGTGGATTTGCGGTAAAAAATCCGCCGCCCGCACAATCGGCCCGGCCAGCATTTGCGGAAAAAACGTGACAAAAAACGCGTAGTCCAACATGTTATCCGTGGACTTCAACTGACCCCGATATACATCTATCGTGTAACTCAACGACTGGAAAGTAAAGAACGAAATACCCGCCGGCAGAAAAATATCCAGGGGTTCAAATGTGCCGCCCGCTATATTAGTCCATAGTTCGTAGAAGTAGTTGGTGTATTTGAAATAGACCAGCATGCCGAGGTTCACCACAAGGCTCAGGATGAGCAGGGCTATTTTGTTGGCGCGTAATTGGGTCTGTTCCATCCACCGCGCCAGATGGAAATCCACCACCACGATTACCACGTGCAGCAGCCAGTAAATACCGGCACATTTGTAATAAAAATACAGGGAAAACAGGGTCACCCAGGCAATGCGCAGCCGGTCGCGGCCCAGCAGCAGCTGATACACGACGAAAAAACCGAGGAACAGGAACAAAAACAGACCGCTGCTGAACAGGATCGGTGCTTCCCGGTGGTAACTGAGTTGGTCGAGGATTTTTGACAGGTCGAAGTGAAACACGGCGCGAAGGTAAAGCGACGGAAGGAAGACAGGGGAAGAGTGGAGGTAAAATTTGACTTAGTTTTTATGACAGCATATATATCTTAATGCGGCAACACCCCATCCGCCATCGCCACACTCTTCCCGAACGCTGCCGGATTAATAGCCATATCAGACAGGAGTATGCAACTGCTGAAATTCAGCCATGGTCACAATACTGGTTTGTCCAAACTGTTTGATAACAAGCAAATCCGGATCGCCAGTGACCAGATATTTCGCTTTACCGTCTTTTGAAAGGGAGAGGAGATAGTTGTCTTTGGGATCACGACTCAACGTAACGGTCGTTTTTAGTCTAATATGCTCCAGCGTGGGAAGGATAAGTCGGATAAAACGCTGTATTTGATCACCAGTGATAATTTTGCGAAATTTTGGCCGGAAAATAACTTCTGAAAATTCGGTCATTAGTTGATCGGTATATAGTATTTGGAGTCGCTCGTCAACTAGTAATTGATATAATCTGCGCCGGGATTTTCTATTTATAGTAGCACTGACATACCAATTAGTGTCGAGAACAACTCTAATTTTTTGTGGCTTCGCCATACCGGACCGCTCTTAATTCTTTTATTATTTCTTCTTCAGATATTTCTACATCTGGCAATTCAGCATCCAGCAACTCCCATTGCTCCGCAAAGGTTTTTTCCAAAAGCGTTCGGGCTATCTGAATCTGTTCGGCACGAGTGAATTGACTGAACAGAGCCAAAAACTTGGCCACGGTCAAATCTTGTGGATTGATAAGTTCTGCGTTCATTCCAGGAATTTTTTTTACAAAAATACAGTTTTTTTCAATGCGGAAACACCCAATCCGCCATCGCCAGACTCTTCCCGAACGCTGCCGGATCAATGGCCATATTGGCCTGCATTTCTTCAAAAAAAGTGAGCAGATTTTCGGTGGCCATATTGCCGGTCAGGTCATCTTTGGCCATCGGGCAGCCACCAAAACCGCGTAAGGCTCCGTCGAAACGCCGGCAACCATGTTCCCAGGCGGCCTCTATTTTTTCCCGCCAACTCTGCGGCTGCGTGTGCAGGTGTGCGCCAAATTCGATGTTCGGGTAGGCCGGAATAAGCGTATCGAACAAGTAGGCAATATTCTCCGGATTCGAGCAGCCGATAGTGTCCGACAGCGAGAAAATATGAATGCCAAACGGCACCAGCGCATCCACCCAACGCTGCACAATTTCTACGTTCCAGGGGTCGCCGTAGGGATTGCCGAAACCCATGGAAAGGTATAGCACCAGTTCCTTGCCATGCCGTTCGCAGAGGGCCTGAATATCCTGCGTACGCTCCACGCTCTCCGCAATGGTGGCGTTGGTGTTGCGCAACTGGAAAGTTTCGCTGATGCTGAATGGATAACCAAGATATTGAATTTCAGGGTGTTGGCAGGCTTCCTCGGCCCCGCGCTGATTGGCGACGATGGCCAGTAGTTTGGTCGTGGTGCTGGAAAGGTCTAATTTTGCCAGCACTTCCGCCGTATCGCGCATCTGGGGAATGGCTTTCGGACTGACAAACGAGCCAAAATCCAGGCTATCAAAACCCACGCGCAGCAGCTGGTTGATGTAGGCCACTTTTACATCGGTCTCGATGAATTTGTGCAAACCTTGCATCGCATCACGCGGGCATTCGATCAATTTGACAGACCGGTCTTCGTTAAAATGACGGTCAGGGGAGATGTTAGACGGCAAAATGAATATGTTTGGTCAGACTAAACAAATTTGGCTGGCCAAAGTTAGGGTTTTGGGAGACGGGTGGAGGGGAACAGATGAATTTGACACGGAAAAAATTATGAAAAATAAAGGTTACTGGACGCTGCTGGGATTTCTGCTCATCGTCTTCGGTTTTACAGCCATCGTGCTCCAACTCGTCGGGGTGAGTTGGTATTTCCTCGCTTTCCTCGAATGGGGCGGCCGCCTGTTTGCTTTTGTCGCCAAACTTGTCATGGTCATCGCCGGGGTGCTGATCGTGGTGCTCGGTGGCACCGATTGGGAACGGGAACGCCGGGAGAGTACGGAGGAAGAAGGCAAATAAGCAAAAGGCAACGAAGGCAAATTTGCAACAAGGCAACGCAAATAAATAGGCAAATTGGCAAAAGGCAAATTAGCAAGTAATCACTCACGTTGCCCTAATTTGCCTTTTGCTCTTTTGCTTTTGTTGCCCGTTGCTTTATTTGCCTTTTGCCCCTTGCCTCATTTGCCCTTTCTTTCACATTCCCTTCCAGCGCACAAAAGCCTCCATCGCCTCGTACTCCGCCAGGCCCAGCGAGCGATACATGACCGCCGTCTCGCGGTTGCGGTCTTCGGCGCGTTGCCAGAATTCGCGGTTGTCCCCGCCGGGAAATGGGGGCCGGTCTTTCTGACTTTGGTGCATAAAGATCGCCTGCCGCTTTTTGCGCATTTGCTGCGGACTCATCGGCACGGCCATTTCTATTTCATGTACGGCCCATTCGTGCCAGGCTCCGCGATACAGCCACAGCCAGCAATCTTTTAGCCAGGCTTGTTCTTTCAACTGGTGAAAAGCGGCGAAAATGGCATCCAGACACACGCGGTGCGTGCCATGCGGATCGGCCAGATCACCGGCAGCATAGACCTGATGCGGTTTCACCTGCTCCATAAGGTCCACAATAATGTGAATATCGGCCTCGGAAAGCGGCTTTTTGCGCGTACCGCCGGTTTCGTAGAAAGGCATGTCCAGAAAATGAATGTGGTCATCGTCCAGCCCCGTGTAGCGGGCACCGCCGCGTGCTTCGCCCCGCCGGATCAGGCCCTTGATGGACCGCACTTCCGGCGTGTCCAGATCGCCCGCCTTTTTTTCCTGTAAAAACTGGATAATTCCCGCATAACGCTGCGCCTCTTTTTCATCCAGAAGTCCTTGATGGTCAGCGAATTCGCGCATGAACTCAGCGTAGCGCAAAGCGTCGTGGTCATGCACCGCAATATTCCCCGAAGTCTGGTAGGCCACATGTACCTCATGGCCCTGCTCCACCAGTCGCAGGAAGGTGCCGCCCATCGAAATCACGTCGTCGTCGGGGTGCGGACTGAACAGGATGACCCGTTTTTTGGCGGGTTTGGCACGTTCAGGACGGTTGGTGTCGTCGGCATTGGGTTTGCCGCCCGGCCAGCCAGTGATGGTATGCTGTAAACGGTTGAAAATCTTGATATTGGTATCGTAAGAGGAGGAATGTTCGATGATTAACTCGCTCAGACTGTGTTCGTTATAATCTTCGTCGGTGAGTTTCAGGATGGGTTTTTTAATCTTTTGCGAGAGCCACACCACAGCTTTACAGATCAGGTCGTCGTTCCAGTTGCAAACGCCCACCAGCCACGGCGACTTCATACGGGTCAATTCTTCGGCGGCCCCTTTATCCAGCACCACCTTCACGTTGGGGTGTTTTTGCAAAAAAGAAGCCGGTACAGCCGTGCTGATCTCGCCCTCTATTGCCTCCCGGACAATATGCGCCTTGTGTTGGCCCCAGGCCATCAAATACACCGTGCGGGCCTTGAAAATACTGCCAATACCCATCGTAATGGCGCGATATGGCACGCCTTCTTCACTCAAAAAATCCTTGATCGCATCATGGCGGGTCAGGTGATCGAGGCGCACCATGTGGGTCGGCGACGATTCCCAGGCTCCCGGTTCATTAAAACCAATGTGTCCCGTGCGCCCGATCCCGAGCAATTGAATATCAATGCCGCCCGCCAGATCAATCAATTTTTCATATTCTTCACAGAAATCGGCCACCTTTTCCATCGGCAAAGTCCCGTCCGGAATATGGATATTTTCGGGTAAAATGTCCACATGATCGAACAAATACTCGTGCATGAAATACCAGTAACTCTGCCGGGCCTCGCGCGCCAGCGGATAGTATTCGTCCAGGTTGAAAGTCACCACATTATGAAAACTCAGTGCCTCCTCGCGGTGCATCCGTACCAACTCCTCATACACTTTAATCGGCGTACTGCCCGTGGCCAGACCCAGCACAATCGTCTCGCCTTCCTGCTGCTTTTGCCGGATCGCCAACGCAATGGAACGCGCCACGTGGCGGGAGGCTTCGCCGGAGTCATCCCAGATTTTTACGGGCAATTTCTCAAAGGTTTTGAGTTCGTATTTGAGATAACCGGACGAGGTTTTCTCTTTGTTCTTCATGGAAATGGCAGCAGGTGGAGGCATAGAAAGAACCGTTTTTTTTGATGTGCTTCGCAAAATGCGCGACCCAAAAGTAAAACGTGTTTTGCATACCGTGTGCGCACACGGCCAAATATTTTTTTGATGTGTGCGCACACGGTATGAAAAACATGCCGACTTTTGGGGCAGACAAAAGCCACTACCTATGAATCAGCGCATTCGCATTAAAGATATAGCCGTGCAAACCGGCGTTTCCATCGGCACCGTAGATCGGGTGATTCATAACCGGGGCAATGTGGCGCAGGAGGTGCGCACCCGTATTTTGCAGGTCATGCAGGAAATGGGCTACGAACCAAATATCATGGCCCGTTCGCTGGCCAACAATAAAAAAACGTTGCGTATTGCCGCCCTTTTGCCCGATTATCGGGATGATCCCTACTGGGTGCAGCCCAAAGCGGGTGCCGAAAAAGCAGCCGAGGCCGTGCGTCAGTATGGGGTGCAGGTGGACTTTCATTTTTTCCCGCTGTTCGATCCGGCGGGCTATTCAGAGACGGCGCAACGGGTGCTGGATACAGCCCCGGATGCCGTGTTTTTTGCCCCCTTGTTTCTGGCCGAATCAGAGCAGGTGATTCGGGAAATGACCCGGCTGGGAATTCCCAAAGTAATGATTAACAGCAACATATCCGGTACGGATGCGCTGGGTTACATTGGTCAGGATTCCTACCAAAGTGGCGTGCTGGCTGGGCGGCTGCTCGATTTTGGGCTGCGCGATGGCGATCATGCGCTGGTGCTCAATCTGGACAAAGATGTCTCCAATGCCCGGCATTTGATTGATAAGGAACGCGGTTTTAAGGACTTTTTTGAGCAGGTGGAAAACAAATCCATTGAGGTACACGCGGCCGCATTTGAAGGCTTTGATGATCCGGTTCGGCTGCGGGATTGGGTGGCAGGGCAACTGGATATGTATCCCCGGCTGAATGGTTTTTTTGTCACCAATTCGCGGGCATATAAACTGGTACAAGCCTTACCAACAGTGCTGCATCAGCGGGTAAAAATCGTCGGCTTCGACCTGATCGAACCAAATATTGCTTTGCTGAAAGAGAATAAAATTCGTTTTCTGATCAATCAAAATGCCTGGCACCAGGGCTATCTGGCGGTGATGGCGATTGTAAAAACACTGATTTGGAAGAAGGAAATTCCGCCGCTGCAATACCTGCCGCTGGATATTGTAGTGCCGGAAAACGCGGAATATTACCTGCACCGCAGCGTGGAAATTCCGATGGTGCTGGTGTAGCAGGTGTTTAATTGCCTGTATGTTGTTTCGCACTTTTAACTAAACCATCTTTTCGGCAATCTCTATCTTTACCGTTAATAGAAATAATTGCCGCTGCCTTGACTAAACCGGCGAGGAGAATTGTTGTGTAAAAAATGATGGATATTCTGAAATATATGGAGTCGGGCATTATCGAGGCATACTGTCTGGGACAATTGAGTTTTGCGCAGATGCGTGAGGTAGAACTTATCTCCCAACGCCACCCGGAAGTACGGGCTGAAATTACCCAAACGCACGCTGCCTTACATACCTCGACTACGAAGACGCCCGAATTGCGCGCCCGGAAGGAGAAAATCATCCATACACTGCGCCAACTCCGGATGGAGCAGGACATGACTCTCTATCAATTGCCCCTGCTTACGCCTTACAGTGATTACCGGCGGTGGCTCACGGTGGTTGGCACATTAAAGCCTACGCACCACATGGAGGATATGGATTTGTGCATCTTGCAGCAGACACCTGATGTCATGCAAACCCTGATCTGGATGAAGACGGCCATTGCCGAAGATGGCCACGACCCCGACAGTTTTCAGGAGAGTTTTCTGGTGCTGGAAGGCGAGTGCGAATGCGATTTCGATGGCGAGATCGTGCGGTTGAGCGCGGGCGGCTATGTGGCTATTCCGCCGAATACGCCGCATATTATTCGCAATTTATATCCTGAACGGCTTTTGCTGGGGGTGATGCAGCGGTATCGGGCGGCGGCGTGAGGGGTTATTAAGTAAGCAAAATTCGCCACTTCCCTACTTTCGGGAACTCTCCCCTCGCCTACCCCGTTTCAGCGGCAAAGTTTTTTTTAGAAAACCCGTTGAAACACACGATTATGCACCTGACTATTTTTGGCGAACCGATTATTGATGCCAAAGCCATTGAGCAGATCAAACGCTGCCAATCCTCGCCCGACGACCGCGCTACGCTCACCGCCGACGCGCACTACGGCTATGGCCACCCGATTGGTGGCGTGGTCGCTTACCGCAATAAGATCAGCCTTTCCGGCGTCGGTTTCGACATTGCCTGTGGTAATAAGGCCTGCCAAACCAATCTGCGCGCCGCTGATATAGACGTGGAAAAAGTGATGGACGAAATATTCAAACAGATCGGTTTTGGTATGGGTCGTCCGAACCCGAAACCGATTGACCACCCGGTTTTTGATGCCATTGCCAAAGCCTCTTTTGTGCCACAACGTAAGATGATCTCTACGGCTATGAGCCAACTCGGTACGGTGGGCAGCGGCAACCATTTTATTGACCTTTTCGAGGACGAAGATGGCTGGCTGTGGATCGGCGTACACTTCGGTTCACGGGGTTTTGGACATAAAACGACCACTGGTTTTATCGCCCTGTCCAAAGGCAAAAACTTCGAGGATCCGGCCCCGGAAGGCGGTATGGATGCGCCACCGATCCTGTTTGATGCCGATAGTGCGTTGGGCCAGGACTACCTGACGGCGATGCGCCTCGCGGGTGACTATGCCTATGCGGGTCGCGATGTGGTGGTGGATAAAGTACTGGAAATCCTGCAGGCCAAGTCCACCTTCGAGGTGCATAATCACCATAATTTCCTGTGGGAAGAAGAGCACCTGGGCGAGAAATACTACGTGGTGCGCAAAGGCGCGACCCCCGCTTTTCCGGGGCAGTATGGATTTGTGGGGGCCACGATGAGCGACATTTCGGTGATTATCAAGGGGATAGATTCACCACTAAGCCGTGAAGGGCTGTACTCGACTGTACACGGTGCTGGACGAGCAATGAGCCGTACGCAGGCCGCCGGTAAAAAGCGTCACCGTGGCGGTCGGGTAGAATATATAACCAAAGGACTGGTGGATTGGCCCGCCGTGAAGAAAGAAATGAAGGCCAAAAAGATCGCGCTGCGGGGTGGTGGCGCGGACGAAGCACCGGAATGTTACAAGAAACTCAAACACGTGCTGGCCTACCACGAAGGCACTATCGAAACGGTGCATCACCTGCGGCCCATCGGCGTGGCGATGGCGGCCCCGGATATGTTTGATCCGTATAAAGATTGATGCTTGTAGAGACGTTGCATGCAACGTCTCTACGGAATGTTATATGCAACGTCTCTACGGAATGTTGCATACAACGTCTGTACGGGCATTATTCCACATTTGGGCTGAAAAGCAGGCTGGCGCGGCAGTTTTTTAAGATAATATTGGGAGAATTATAAATGAATACCCGTTTTAATCGCACATTAAAACTAACCACTACCTGTTTTACCCACTTATATTCGGGTAAGTAAATTTTAAAATCATTTACTTCTTCTATCGTGACTTTGTAGTCGGTATTGTTAACGCCCAGGCTCCAGTATTCGCCTGGTGGCCGATCGGAAGGCACGAATTCAATGCCCACTTGCCCGAAACCAGTACCAAAAGAAAGTTGTTGGCCTGATTGAAAGATGGAATCCAGTTCATTTACTGTCCAGTAAGCATCGGAAGAACTATTTCCCAGCGGTGCGCCACCATAGACGATGAAGCGGAACTGTCCAGCAGCCGGATATTGGTTGTGTATCTCTCCAATTGTCCAACGCCAAGCAGAACTGTTGTATCCTGCACCACTCCCTATTTGGTAACCTCGTCCCTGATTATCTGCGGTGACTACCCATTGAAAGGGTATTTCTTCTATTGGATTTGATTGAATCTCTATATTTCCTTGCAGACTATATACACCTGAGAAGTCCTGCAATTCTGTTGGCTCTATAATACCTGCATCTTTTTTGCAACTAAATAGCCCTAATAAAAAGCATGAAATATAAACAAGGTGAGAAGGTTTCATATCGTAATGGTTTATACAGTTCAGAAGGACAGGAAATAATAACGCAGCGACAAATGCGCATCGGTAGTCAGGTCGGTACGGGTATTTTGGAAAAAATCATCGTGGGTGAGGTCGAATATCCCTTGACTGATGCGGGCATGTATCCACAAATTACGCCAGATACGTAACTCACCGCCAAGCGTAAAGGCTAGATCAAAGCGACGCACCCCATCGTTGAATGTTGGCGAAAAACTGGCCAGGGCTTCCTGGTCATACGCAGAGGCATTGTTCACATTGGTGCCTCTGCTGGCGGTAATATGTACCGGCCGGACAAAGGCGGGCCGAACACCCATCAGTAGATTAGCCTTTCCATTTAAGAAGGTCCTTTTAGCGAGTAAAGGCATTTCAATAAATTCCAGGTCATTACTCCAGCCACTGTATTGCCAGTACTGATATTGGCCATTGGCATCCAATGCACTTTGACCGAAATTAGTCGCTAAATAATAAGGCACCATTCTGTAAAGTAAATCGGCTTGTACAGCCCAGCGGGAAGTGATCTGGCAACTAGCGGATAGGCCAAAAGTCGGAGAACCGCCGAATTTCTTATTGTACAAAGGATCATATCGCACATACGCCAATTGCCCACCTGCAACGACACCCACCTGCACGCGCCGCTCCCGATGCGTCCACGGCGCAACCGTACCACGCGGCTTGGCTGGCTGGCCGGATATTGCCATCTCTTTGGAAGGAAGTACACTAAATATCGCATTGGATGGCTGGTCTGAATGCACTGCCTGTATATTAGCCAGACTATCAGCACCTGGCACTAATTTATTAGTAGCCGGATCAGAAGATGGAATAATAATAGCAGGTGAAACCGGATTTTTAATCGGGTTTTCTATCTTATTATGCAATTGGTTTTCTAACCCATTTTTTGCATTACGACCTGTTTTTTTTAATTTTACTACTGCTGAACCATCTTTTTCGAGCCGGGAATTATTGACAAAAACCGGTGTGTTTTTATTAGCACTTACTTCTTTTGGATTTAATTTATTTTTAATTGTTTGTTCTGATAGGGGTTTGGCAAGGCGTGTATGGTGGCTGGTATTGGCAATATGATTATCAGTACTTGCCATTACTGGCGCAGCTTCTTTTTCCAGATAAACAGTAGAAATATCTGCTTTATCCGCCGTTTTTTCTAATAAAGATGTCTCTGCTACTGGCAGATGCCCAAGGGCCAGAATCCACCAGCCGACTAGCGCAACGACCACTATGGTAATCAACCATTGGCTGCGGGTAAACCAAACGACCTTACCAGTAGTAGATACTATTGGCGTAAGTGGAGCGGGCGGGTAATGCGTAGCCAGCAGCTCGTTCATTTTTTCCCAGGCTTGTTCATCCGCCGCAAATTCATGTTGTAGCAGTTTGTCGCGCAAGAGGCGTTCGCCACTATGTTCCAGGTTATTCATGTTTTTTACAGTAAGTTTGGACGTTGCGTCAGCAAAATTTTCAGGCGGCGGCGGGCATCGCTAAGGTGCCATTTGGAGGTTCCTTCTTCTATTCCCAGCATCTCGGCAATTTCTGCATGTTTGTAGCCATCCACCACATAAAGACTAAAAACGGAACGTGCTGCCGCCGGCAAACACTGCACCAGTTCATACAGGGCTTCACTTTCCAAATCCCGCACAATGTCGTTATCAATCGGTGTTTGCAGCACTTCTCCCAACACCACATGCTTTTGATAAGCGGTGCGACGGCGCACAAAATCAATGGAACAATGAAAAACGATGCGAGCCATCCATCCGGCAAAAGAGCCAGTGGCCTGGTAACTGGCCATCGCATCAAAAATCTTAAGAAACGCGTGGTTCAGCACCTCCACCGCATCGGCACGGTCGCCCGTATAACGCATGGGAATACGCAACAGCCGTCCGAAATAACGCTGATATAAGTACTTCTGTGCCAGATGCTGATGGTCCAGGCAGCCCTGCCGCAGCTCATCGTCGGTGCTCCGCTCGGTGTAGCGGATAACCGTTATCGGCGGCGGCGGAAGATCAGCATGAAGACTATCGGTTGCAGTCACCGTTTTGTGCAGGTATTGAATGGCGGGCATACTTCGGTTGGTCTATACCTGCTTTGTCGTAAATTGGGACAGGAAAGGTTGGGGCAAAAAGGTTTTTTTGGAAATATTTTTTAATACCGCGTTGTATAAGGGTGAAATGTCCGCCAGCTGTGCCAGAATTCCTGGTAGGAAGGCACTTTCGGCAAGTCGTTGGTGGCAGGCGTGATGGCCCGTCCGGTGAGTTGCCAGGCCTGGCCTGCGGCGAATAAGGTATCCTGTTGTAAAACAAAAGCCATCGTCGGGCTGGGCCGCCGGAAAGCAAAAAAACTCTGCCCATCGGCGGCCAGCACCACTACGACGGGTTGATCGCCCACGGTGTCATTGATGACGCGCTCGCGTTTCAGGCGGTTCCAGTCGTAGGCTTTAGCGGCCTGTGCATTCGTTTGCAGGCCCACCACCCACGATTTATCGTTCCAGGAGAGCGTATCGGTGCCAGTCAGTGGCCCCCGGCCCAAGCCAATGTCATAGTTGTCCATATCAGCGTAGTCGGTGGCGAAAGTGCTATCTGGCTGCATGATCTGGCTGCCAGGGTGCAGTGCCAGCCACTCGCGCAGCGTGGTTTGACTGCTGGGCAGTTCAGCCAACTGGCTGCCCCGCAATGGCCCAGCTACTGCCTCGCCGGTCACCTGTCGCCACCAGCTGCCCGTGGTCGCATCCTCAAACATGGCGTTGAAATGATCCATGCCCACCAGCCGAAATTGTTCTGGCCGACCATTCACCAGTGGTGAAAACACGCGGCCCGTGCGACAAACGTTGCAATACGTCACCATCACCAGCGTGCCGCCCACCTGGTCGCGCACCTGATGGTGGTAGCCCATGAACTGGATGGGATAAGCCGTCGCTGCACCGCTTGTATCGGCAAAACCTACTACCAGTTTTTCCAGCGGCACCACGTTCGTTTTTGCGTCGGCCAGACGCAGCGTAGCGGGCAAAAACATCTTATCCGCCGTCATTTCTACGTTAAACATATAGATGATGCCGCCTGCCGCTGCCAACACGACCAATGCCGCCGCTATGCCCCAGCGCGAAGTACGCAAGGCGGGCAGCAACCCCGCCAGCAGCAACGAACCAAAACCGATGCGAAAGACCCAACGCCATTGATGCAGAAAGTAAGCCAAAGGCAGACTGTCCATCCGCTGACTGCCGGGCATAGGCATGATGAAATATACTTTGGCTATTTCAAAGAGGATCAGTCCCAGCGCGCCGAGGTAGAAGAGTTTTTTCATGGAAGCAAAGAGCCAATGGGGCTCCGTGACAGCAAAGAACGGTAAAGGCAGGCCGTCTATACCTTAGAATCCGGTTAGAAGATTAATTGATTTAAAACCCAAAAGGATTATTTTTAAAAACAAAAGAAGTTTGAAACACAAAAAATTAATTTGAAACACAAAAGGCACAAAAGAACACAAAAGGAAATACGCCCCTTTTGTACTCTTTTGTGTCTTTTGTGTTAAAAAACCTGGTCGCTTTTGTGTTATAAACAACTACTTAACGAACCCCATCAACACCCGGGCAATGATCGCGCAGCAATCCTCCATCTGCTCCCGATCCATCACCAGCGGCGGCGCAAAGCGGATAATATTCCCGTGGGTCGGTTTAGCCAGCAGCCCGTTTTCAGCCAGTTCCAGGCAGATATTCCAGGCGGTTTTACTGGTTTCGGTATCATTAATGCCAACGGCATTCAGCAGCCCTTTGCCACGTACAAAGGTGAGCAAATCGGAGCGGCGGTAAAGGATTTCATTCATGCGCTGGCGGAATATTTTACCCAATGCCTGGGCATTTTCGGCCAGTTTTTCGTCGCGTACCACTTCCAGGGCCTCCATCGCCACGGCACAGGCCAGCGGGTTGCCCCCGAAAGTAGAACCGTGCTCGCCGGGTTTGATGGTCAGCATGACCTCGTCGCTGCCGAGTACCGCACTCACCGGCAGCACACCGCCGGACAGTGCTTTGCCCAGGATCAGTACGTCGGGTTTGAAACCCGCGTGGTCGCAGCACAGGAGTTTTCCCGTGCGGGCAATGCCGGTCTGTACTTCATCGGCGATAAAAAGCACATTATGCTTTTGGCAGAGTTGGTAAGCGGTCGGCAAATAATTTTCGTCGGGCACAAATACGCCTGCTTCGCCCTGAATGGGTTCGACCAGAAAACCGGCCACCGTAGGGTCTTGCAGCGCGTGTTCCAGGGCTTCCAGATCATTGTAAGGCACAGTAACGTAGCCGGGCATGTACGGCCCAAAACCGCGTCGGCTATCCGGGTCGGTGCTGGCAGAAATGACGCCCAGGGTGCGTCCGTGGAAGTTGCCGCCCACAAAAATGATCTTGGCCTGCCCTTCCGGTACTTTTTTCACCTGATAAGCCCATTTGCGCGTCAGTTTGATAGCCGTTTCCACCGCTTCCACGCCGGTATTCATCGGCAGCATCCGGTCGTAGCCGAAGTATTGGGTGACGTATTCAGCGTAAGAGCCCAGCAGATTATTATAAAAAGCCCGCGAGGTGAGGGTCAGTTTTTGAGCCTGTTCGGTCAGTGCGCGGATGATACGCGGGTGGCAGTGTCCTTGATTCACAGCACTGTACGCTGACAAAAAATCATAATATTGTTTGCCTTCCACATCCCAGACATACACGCCTTCCCCGCGCTCGAGCACTACGGGCAGGGGGTGATAATTGTGCGCATTATAGCGGTCCTCGAGGGCCATGAGTTCGGCGGAAATATTCGCGGTGGTGGTTTCCATAAAATGATGAATGATGAATGATGAATTATTGGCTGGCAGGTACTTACTCATCTGGCAGTTTGGGCAACAAAAGTACGGCTTTGAAGACGGAATCCGCTAAATGATTGCTGCCAAACGCAGCACGGCCACCCGGATATACCGGGCAGCCGTGGCGAAGTAGTGTTTGTGCTTAAATGGTTATTGGTGTATTGGTTATCAGGGTAATGGTTATTGGCAGGGTGGATTTTTACAATGACTAATCTGTTCTACTAAACCGCTGACCAGAAGTTCTTACTGTACCAATAACCATTAACGAATAACCAATACACCATTAACCAATCTAGTTCTCGTAGTTATTCTTGCTGGGTTGGCTGCGTTTGTGGTAACGGCCCCAGGAAAAACCGAATTTCAGCGTGGCCTGACCATAAGGACCGGACATTTGTTCTTCCCGAATACCGGCCAGGTCATTATTTTTCACAAAACGATAACCACCTTCTACGCCCAAGCGGAACCAGCGGAAAATATTGACTTCCAAACCGGCGGAAGGCTGCATCACGAATACTTTATCCGTTTCTTCGCCCAACCTAACCCGGCCTTTACCAAGTTCAAAATTCAGCACCGGGTGGATGGCTTTGTAGGGAATGAAAGCGTAGCCGATTTTACCGCCATTGTATTTAAACTCAAACTGTTTCGCTTCATTATTGGTCAAAGTAATATCGTCGCGGAGGCTGCTGTGGCTCCAGCCAATATTCAGCGATTTGCCGAATTCAAAGCCGAAAAAACCACCGCTGTTGAAAGCGTCCTGGTCATCGTATTGCGTGTATTGATGGGTATAACCGCCCCAGATACCGGAGAGTCCCCAGCCCCGTTCGCCGAGTACGGTTTCTTCGCGTTGAGCGGATAAATTGGTCATGGCCAGGATTAAAAAAGAGACGACGAATAAGCAAGATTTGGTGCGCATAAGATGGATGATTTTAAAGTTTTGCGTTTGAAGAATGTAGCGTTAAAGGGGAGACGCTTATATTGACCACAAGGTTACAGGGGTAGTTGCAGCTACGCAAACAAAAAGGTGAATGTGGGCAGACATTCACCTTTTTGTAACGGTTTTTAACTTGTTTTAACGGAAACAGCGGGTTAGGCAGCCTTACGCCGGAGCACAAAAGAGGTAATCAGCGTCACCAGCAGGCCCACCGGGAAAGGTTCCATGAAGGTCAGGGCGGCGCGGGTGAGCGGATTTTGGTACATGGTTCTGTATTCTTCCATTTTCGCGGCCTCCTGCTGAATATGCTCCTCCGTGGCACCCGACAGTCGCAACTGAGCCATTGCCTGTTCGATATATTTCTCCAGAAAATCGGGCATGAGCGTCTCATACACCACCAGCCATACCACCACATAGCAGGCACAGGAAATAAGCGTAATCAATATGCCCACCTGGAACGCTTGACCAAAGGTCAGTACGCCGCCGCGCACATTGTCGCGATACGAACGGACGCCAAAAAACACCACGACCATGCTAAGTAGAATGCCTGCATAACCCAGCCATTCGCCGTTTTTAAAGTCACCTGAACTGTGGAAACGCAGGGCGGTGGCCACCATCAGTACCGCCGCGACCAGGCCCGAAATCAAGCCGTAAACCAAAATTGTCTTTTTCATTTTGCAGATATTTTTACGTGAAATGTTGCTGCAAATCAACGCAATGTACTTTCTCTGCGCCTCGTCCTTTTGGGTGATTTGGTGCGCCAGGGCTGAAAATCATACTTTTGGGTGAGCCGGTTTTTGGAAAATTTGAGGATTTGAGTATGCGGGTATTTGATCAAAGCACTTGATGATCAGGTAATTGATCGAATACTCAAATACTCATATCTTCAAATACTCAAATCTTCAAATCCTCCTCTCTAAGACAGCAAGCCCAACGCTTTTGCTTTCTGAATAGCCTGGGTACGGCGTTGGGCATCCAGTTTGGCAAACACCTTGGAGGTATGGGTTTTCACGGTGTTTAAGGAGACAAATAGTTGGTCGGCAATTTCCTGATTGCTCAGCCCCTGCGCGATTAATTCCAGTACTTCCAGTTCGCGCAGCGTGAAGTTGTGTTTTTCTGCAATTTGCTTTGGCGGGAGCAGTAGCACTTCCTGCACTACGGATTCCGTGGGCAGAGAAATTGGCTCTTTTTTTTGCGTCCATTTTCCACCTGCCCAAATGCCGACGGCGGTAAATAATAAGGCGATCAAGCCAATGTACCATTGCTCCGCATTTTTCAGCACGATGAGCCGGTATTGAAAAAACTGCAAGGCCGCCAGCAGCAAACCCAGTGCAGCACCGTATAGCAGCAGGGTGATCCATTTGCCTGAACTCTTCCGAGAGGTTGTCAAAAACTGTGTGGATTGTGGTGTCAGTCTTATATGTTAGAAGCCATCTTTTATCCCTTTTTCAGGTACTCCATCGTCGGAAAAACCTCTCCTACCACGATTTTTTTATTTTTTCCAATCACAAATTCGCTGAGCCCCACGTGGCGTTTGTTCTTTCGCTTCCAGTCATACGTGTAGCCGAGCTGCGTAAAAGGGTACCGGTTGTAAAGCGTACTGTCGGCGAAGGAGGCCCTGGCTTGGTCGGCCAGCCAGACCAGATTTTCACAGTTGGGACTGGCACCATTGGACAATACCAGATCACAGGTATTGTCGGTCACCTCCGAGTCCACACAGGGGCGAATGAGGTCCTGCGGACGCACCCAAAACTCCACAAAGACCTTTTTATCGGCATTCGGCGGCAGTCCGTGCAGTTGCATGAGGCGTTTGTTCAGCGACTTTGCCTTATGATAACTGCGTTTCTCACTGGCCAGCCGCTGCTGCAAATCCGGAGCGGCCGTGACCCAGATCGGGTATTTGTCAGTGTCGTAAAAACCCGTCTTGGGGTCATTTTTATAGTACTTGGCATCTGCCTTCCAGGAAGACATCAGCACATAGGCTTCGCCATTAATCTCCTTCCATTTCAGGTTCGGATTTTCATTGGAAATTTTTGTCAGGCTATACGACCGCTTGGTAAAGGAAGGCTGGGCGGCATTGGCAAGGGATTTTTTGTAAAGCTGTTCCGTGCAGCCCATGCATATCAATATTAAGCACAAGCAAAGGACCAAATGGCTAAAAAAGCGGGGAAAGTGAGCGTTTTGCATTTTGAATCAAGGTTGTGAAAGTTGGTGAAGATCGTGTTTACGGTTGGTTTCGCAATGGACACAAGGTACGCGATCACTCCATTTGTCACTTCATTTTCGGGAAATTAGAGCAGGAGTTAAGCGCAAAAATTCAGAAAAGCCACCTTGAATCAAGATGACTTTTCTAATATCCATTCTAAAGAAACCTACGAGGTTTAAATAATTATTACGGCTTCAAAATCACCAGCCTTTTCGTGCCGATAATATTACCCTGGCTATCCACCAAACTATACAGATAGGTACCCTTTTTAAAATCATCCAATTCGACCCGGATGGATTTGCTGCCCACCAGCTGGTAGTTTTCTTTCCAAACGACTTTACCGATGATATTAAAAATTTTCAGGGTATAATCTCCCGCTGGCAGGTTAGCGCAGTTGAAACGCACGAATTCCACGGCGGGATTGGGATAGGCCTGAATAGTGGCCGCGCCCGGTGAATCGGCTTCGATGGTCGGCGTGGTCAGATTATCCTTAAATTGTACGCGTTCCACCGTGCTCAAGTCGTTGCTCATCGTGGCTACCGCGACTTCTTCTTTTTCCACATTATTATAGAAACGGAAAGTCGTCGTCGTGTCCGTGCCAAGGAAACCGCCTAAATTACTGCCGCTACCCAGCAGGTTGGTGATGTCCACCCAGCCCAGCAGGAGGTACACATCGAGGGCGGTCGTCCTATATTCGGTGCGCTTCACCCGCAACACATTATAGTTGCCGCCCGGTATCTGGCAGGTTCCCCAACCGTCCACCACCTCGAGCCGGTTCGTATTGATGCGTACGCGTACCGAGTCGGGAGTAAAGGCTATACCGCCCAACAGGCTGTCCGGGATTTGATCGGTGGCGAAAGGCAGGCTCAGATCGGAGGTTTGCGCCATGATGTCGAAAAAATTAAGCGGCGATTTCCGTTCCACGAGGCCCGGACTAAACCGGGCGATCACTTCCAAACCAAAGCTGTTGGCATCGGCTCCGGCATAGCCTAACCGCGTGAACTGAGCGTTCGTTTTATTATAATAGGTCTCCCGATTGCCGCCAAATACGACTAAATCAGATCCGGGAAAATCCAGGGCATGCAGCCCGGCACTGGCCGCAGCGTAAACGACCTCAGAAGTCTGATCGGCCTGCAAATCCAGCAGATTCCAGGTCTGGTTGCCACCCGGTGGCGTAGCGATGGTCAGCCCGCCGGGATCAGTATCCAGCGCGTAGTGCAGCGTGTCGCCGGCAGTCGGGAAAGTGGCCGAGGTGACCGTGATTTGAGCGGATGCTCCAAAAAAAAGAGCAGAAAAGATTGCCAGTAGCATCTGTTTCATCGGATGTTAAGTATTGAAACAAAATGATTAAAACCCGCTCAAAGCGGCTCCGGATGAGCAGAACAAGGGATAGCTTAGGATAAAACTACCTATCATAGTCTGCCATCAAAAAAGAACCCGAGAGGCCGTAGAATGGGATTACAAGCTGCAACATACCTGGCTTTTACGGAAGTGCTTCAAAGGTACGCCAGATTTTTGTGAAACAGGATGCCCCGCGGCAGGATGAATTATAAATTATGCATATTTGGCAGGGACACGACCAATTAAATGGAACATGGTGTTGCACTAATAATGCGGCAAAATGCGTAATCTATAAAACATTTATTGGTGATGAAGTTTTAAAAAAAGAATTTTCTTCTGCTTAAAAAAAATAAAATCCTCGCTTACAAAGCTTGCAATTCCACCAATTTACGATAAAACTGTCCATTTTTCATCAAAAATTCATGATTACCGCGTTCCACCACTTGCCCTGCGTCCAGCACCACGATTTCGTCGGCGTGTTGGACCGTACTGAGGCGGTGGGCGATGACCAGTGCGGTGCGATTCTGGAGCAGCCGGTCCAGCGCGACTTGCACGAGTTTCTCAGACTCCGAATCGAGGGCCGAGGTTGCTTCATCCAAGATTAGAATAGCGGGATTGCGCAACAGCGCGCGGGCAATCGTCAGCCTTTGGCGCTGGCCGCCACTCAGTTTGGAGCCCCGGTCACCGATATTCGTATCATAACCTTCCGGCATCGCCGCGATAAATTCATGGGCATTCGCTGCCCGCGCCGCCGCCTCAATGGCCGCCTTCGTGGCGTGTTCGCTGCCAAAAGCAATATTGCTGCGCACCGTGTCATTGAACAAAATTGCCTCCTGGCTCACGATGCCCATCAGGGCCCGCAGATCGTGGACCCGCAGTTGGCGTACGTCGTGACCATCCACCAGAATCTGACCGGCCGTTACGTCGTAAAAGCGCGGTAACAGGTCTGCCACGGTGCTTTTTCCCGCTCCCGAGGCACCGACCAGGGCTACAATGCTGCCCCGTGGAATGGTAATATTCACGTCGGTCAGTGCCGCGCGTTCGGTATTTTGGTAATGAAAAGAGACGTTTTTAAACTCTACTTTTTCTTCAAAAGCAGCAATTCCCAACGCGTCGGGCGCATCCCGAATGGCCACATCGGCATCCAGCACCGCCTGCACCCGCTCCAATGCGCCCATGCCTTTGCGAATGCTGTATGACGCACCCGTGAGCTGTTTGGCAGGCTCGATCACGTTATAAAAAGCGTATAAAAAAGTCAGGAAAGTCGCCGCAGAAATCTCGCCCGCAAATACTTGTCTGGCGCCAAACCACAGAATGACCGACACCGCCGCAATGCCCATAAATTCAGACAGCGGCGAAGCCAGGTCGCGACGGCGATACAGGCCGGTCATGGTACGTGCATAGTAGCCATTCTCGCGGGCAAAACGTTCGCGCTGCCAGCCTTCGGCGTTGAAACCTTTGATGATGCGTAGTCCGCCCAGCGTCTCTTCCACCAGCGAGCCGATGAGGCCCAGCCGCCCCTGCGCGGCCCCCGATTGCCGCCGCAGGCTCCGTCCTACCCCACCGATGACCAGCCCGGAGAAGAGCATCAGGCCCAGCACAAACACCAGCAACTGCGGCGATACATAGACCATGAAGGCCACGCTGCCGAGAATGATGATCGGCTCCCGCGCCACCGATTCCACTACCCCGACGATGCTCCATTCCACTTCCTGCACATCTGCCGAAATACGGCTCATCAGGTCGCCTTTGCGCGATTCGGAGAAATAAGACAGGGGCAGCGAAAGGATTTTGTCCACCAGCCGCAGCCGCAAATCACGTACAATGCCGTTGCGCACCGGGGCCAGAAAGAAAAGGGAAAGATAGCGGAACAGGTTTTTGCCCAGAAACACCGTGACCAAAAACAGGCACACGATCAGCAGGGCTTTTTCCCGCCCTTGATTTTCAATAAGTTGCGTAAAGAAGGCATTGATCTTGCTTTCCAGCCCACCCCAGCCCGGCCGGTTGGAAGGTGTGGGAAGGGACGCAGTACCCGGTTGGGTGGTACTGAACAGGATTTGCAAAAACGGCTGCAGTACCGGGATGCTGACCACCATAAACAGCGACATCAACAGGTTGCAGAGCACGGCAATGGCCAGCAATTTTTTATAGGGCGCGTAGTAGCGGAGCAGACGGAGCATACTTTTTGGTCGTTGGTCTTGGGAAATTCAGGATGATTTTTGCTTTTTTAGAAAAAGGAGACCCCACGGCACTTTGGCGGTGAGGTCTGCGGCGCAAAGGACGGACGAAAATTCGGGCTGGACAAATCGTTGGCAACGAAACTATAAGCGTTTGGGACAACTTATAGAATTACTGCGCAACAGTAGATTTTTGGCGCGACAAACACTTGTTATGCAGCAAAAGCCGTTACCTTTGCAGCTCTCTAATACCCGCACTCACCTTTATAGATCACCATCTAAACCATGTGCTAAGATGATTACCTATCTACTTATTGCTACGACTTTGCTGGTCGTAGGTTGGCAGGGAGTCGCTAAGGACCGAGCCAAAATCTAACAAAATCACTTTAAAAGGCAAAGCCGCATCGGAAGAATTTCCGCTGCGGCTTTGTTGTTTTATGATAATAGCCCCTTTTTCCCAGTGTAATTATTTGCCAAGACTCCGTACTGGCACCCCTGTCTCCTTCCGTTGCAAAAGCGACTGTACGACCTGCAAATGGGTGCAGGCATAGTTGCGCATGCTATCCACCAGAGCCGGATACAACAGGCTCAGATCATCGCCAGAGCCGGTTGTATAATCAAACAGGGATTCCCGGCCCGACTTGCGCGCTACGTACAGGAAGCGGCCGTTCACGACGCCCATTTTATGGTCTTGCGAGAAAAATGCAAAGGGTCGTTGTTCGCGAAAAAGGTCGTAACCCAGCGTATTTTGCACATAATCCTGCCCTAAAAGGCCCATCACCGTCGGAAAAATGTCGGTTTGGTTGGCCAGTTGATGGCGCACTTCCGGTTTTTTGAACAGGCCGGGCGCGTGGATAATCAGCGGCACGTGGTTGTACGACAGCGGTACATCATAGGGATACGGCAGGTTCACGCCATGATCGCCGACGAAGACAAAAATGGTGTTATTGTACCAACTTGTTTGGGCGCAAGCCGCCATAAAATTGCGGATCGCCCAGTCAGTGTATTCGTATGTAATCTCTACAGGATCAGTGCTGCGCGGCTGGAAACGCGTAAACGTCGGCAGCACAAACGGCGGATGCGTCGTGATGGTCAGAATGGTGCTGAAAAACGGCCGACCCGAAGAGTCATTGGCGAGGCTGTCCATTTCTTCAAAGGCATGGGCAAACAAAGTTTCGTCGGCCACACCCCAGGAATTGGCCACCTTTTCCGGCGCATAATCGGCCAGATCACTCAAACGGTCGAAGCCGTTGCCCTGCAAAAAAACATCGAGGTTGTCGAAGGTTTTAGGGTGAGTGCAAAAGAACTCCGTCCGGTAATCATGGTCGCGCAGCGTGACCGGCAGCCCCGTAAAAGGCAGATGTTCCGATACGCCATTGTTCATCGGGTGCTGCATCATCATGATCGGCAGACCATACAGCGAACTGTATAGCCCGGCATTGGTATGAATCCCGTTGGAAAAATGGTTGTCGAAGAAGATACTGCGGCGAGCCAGACTATCGAGGTAAGGCGTCAGGTTTTTAGGGTTGCCAAACAGGCCCATGCGGTCGGCGCTCATGCTTTCCATCAGCACCAGCACTACGTTCATCCGTTTTTCTTTTCCGGCAAAATGCTGGTCGCGGGCAATGGGTGAATCATAGATTTCCCGTTCGATGCCGAGTGCGCGTTGCACCTGGGCAGTGGCCTTCGCCAGACTGAAAATATTTATTTCAAAATCAAAATAAGAATCAAACCAGGTCTGTACCGGATTGAGGGTCAATTGATTAATAAAACCGTCATTGCTGAAAGTCGCCTGCTTCATGTCCGGCGTACGGGGCGTAGCACCACCCCACAGGCCCACTAGCAGCAACAGAGACGCCAGCCCAATCGCCAAGCCTTTGTGGCGGGGCATGGGCATGGGTTCGGAGTTGGCCCAGGCCCGTCGCCAGATCGCCCGCATTAGCCGTCCCGTACCCCAAATACACACCCCGGAAATGAGGATGAACGGGTAATATTTTACCTCCGAGAAAAGGTATTTTATGACCTGTGCATTGTTTTTCCAATGCACGGCAGAACTGGTGAGGCGTGAGTTGAAGAAATTAAAATAAGGCACATCAGCTGCGCAAATAATGAGCGAGACCAGGATGACCAGGCCACAGTAAAAGCGCACGACGCGAAACAACCGTTCGTAGGTGCCGGGCCGCACGAAAGTGATGGTCAGCAGCAGGTAAGGTATTAACAGGGCATAACTCGCCACTGTAATATCGAACCAGAAACCAATGCGGAATGCCTCACCGACCGGCAGGGTATGATCCATCTGGAAGAGGTACGACGGTCGGTTGTACAGCAATGTCACGTAGCGAAACAACGAGTAAATCCCCAGCAAAATCAGGTGTACAGTGACTAAAAAGCGCAGATGTGCCGGAACGAGATGCCGATAAGTATTCATAATGCGATTAGGAAAAAAATGAGTGGACCTGCGGACGGTACCTCCCCGAAAGGCAAGAAACAGAAAGCAACAGAAAGGGCAAATATAATTCTGAAACAAGCAATCTTGTTACTGAATTCAAAACAAAGGTTTGCCTTTTTGCTTTCTACCATATAATTGCCTTTTCCATGATGTGCTATGCCTTTCACAGGCAGGGCGGAAGGTAAAATCGCCAATGTCTGCAAAAATACATTTCCCGGAATGGGGAATGGGCTATTTTTCTACGAAAAGGTTTTCATTAACGGTAGAGTAACCCAAATCACAGTTTGTAAGTGACTTGCCGACCATTTTGCCGGTTGGCGATGTACGCGAACAGGCAGGCCGTCCAGAAGGAATACAGGGAATAAACCAGTGCTGGTTTGACCATTTCCTGATTGGACAGCATCGTGCTGGCGATCAGAAAAGCCAGCGTCGTATTTTGCACCCCGCTTTCCAGGGCGGCGGTCAGGCGCGAGGGGTGCGGCAGACCCATCCATTTGAGGAAGAAATAACCAAAAAACAAACAGGCTGCGTTCTGCAGCAGCGCAATAGGGGTAATCAACAGGAAATCCGCCAAACTCAGGCCCGCTCCGCCACTGCTTTCGCCACCAAAAAGTTTGATCGTAAAAACGATGCCCAACAGCACCAGCATCACATATTTTGCCGGTTTACTGATACGCTCCGCAAAAACCGGGTAATGCCGCCGCAGTAGCACCCCCGCCCCCGCCGGAATGATAGTGATGAGGAAAATATGACTCATCGTGTCCCAAAACGGCAGATGCAATTCGGTGGAACGCCCCAAAAACACCCGCAGGCCAATATTGACGACCACGGGAATGGAAAATAGCGTCAGGAAACTATTGACCGACGTAAGCGAGAGTGAAAGGGCCACATTACCACGCCACAGATAAGTGAGAAAACCGGAGGTGGCTCCGCCGGGACTAGCCGCCAGAATGATAAATCCTACCTTGATTTCTGCCGGCAAGGGAGCCAGTAAACTAATCAGGAAGGCAATGAGCGGCAGCCCGATCATCTGCGCACCCAGCGCCGACCACAAGGCACGCGGATAGCGAATGACGTTGGTAAAATCAGATACAGTGAGCGACAGACCCACGCCAAACATGACCAAACCCAATACGGTACTAACCGCAATATCAACAAGAAAAGTGGCGCTCACTACGATAGAATCAGTTTATACAGGTTTGGAGAGGTTGTCCCGGCGGGTTTAGCCGCCGATGTCATGGGGTTTATTTTGCACTTTGCCTTCGCCCTACCTCCTTCGCCTGAAAAGGCTATGGCGGTTAAAGCCACAAAGGTAGTTCGGGCAAACTGAACGAGCCGTTTGATAAAAAGTTTTTCTCCCGGACAATCTTCTGTTAGGTTGGGCTTATGCGCGACCCGGCAATCTGCCCTTATCTTTGTGCCAAATGAAAATCATTGCCTTTTATATTGCCGAACAAATTGACCTGAAAAGGCTCAAGGAAACGTATGCCGGGACGCTCCTGCTACAGACCCCCTCCGATCTGTATTTTCGGGTGGATAATGACCAGTTTTTCTACGCTTTCGACTACGGAGCGGTCGTATTTGCCAATTTCAACGCTACCGATGTGAGCAAAACGCTGGATTTGCTCCAGCATTACAGCACCCATCCATTGGCGGAGAAAATCCGCGACGACCTGGAAATCCATCACCGGCCCGGCGAACCATTGAGTATCGGTTTCGATCACATGGTGGTGCCACAACTGACCGAAGATGTGATTCGCATCGCTATGCTCAATGTGGCCCACTCCGTTGCCCTCGATTTTTATTCCCAACGCGCCCACGAACTGCTGGCCGAGATCAATCTGCTGACCCACCAAATGGAATCGAAGGGCTCCATCAGTATTACCCGGAAAAATATGATCCGTTTCATCGGGCGCACCCTGAACAGCAAAAACCGGGTGGTCGAAAACCTCTTCATCTTCGATAGCCCCGACCTCACCTGGGACGACGAATACCTCGACCGCATTCACCTGGGCCTGGCCCGCACTTTCGAGACGCAAACCCGTTTCCGGGAAATCGAATATACTTTCAAAGTAATCGAAGATAATCTTTCTGTATTCCGCGAACTCTATCTGCATGGCGAAAGCCGGCAACTGGAATGGGTGGTAATTATTCTTATTTGTATTGAAGTGGTTAATTTGATTTTAGAGAAGTTTCATTGGTTTTAATAGTAAAATTATTTTTTTGATTGACGAATGCAGATTACATGATTGACGATTTCTGATGGTACGCAGTGTACTATTAGACATCAAAAATCGTCAATCAAAACATTTTTTCTATTTGAGAGAACTGGACGGCCTCCATCGCCCAACCCCATTCGCAACCTTGTGCCTTACCTCGCGTTTTATGCTCTTATGCGGCGTGACTATTTGATTCTGACCGGCCTGGGCCTGCTTTTTTTCTTCCCGTTGTTAGGGGGTGTTCACCTCTTCGATTGGGACGAGATCAATTTTGCCGAATGCGCCCGCGAGATGCTGCGCACGGGTGACTGGGGGCGGCCGCAGATTGATTTTGAACCGTTTTGGGAGAAGCCCCCGCTGTTTCTGTGGATGCAGGCGGCAGCCATGTCGGTGTTCGGTGTCGGTGAAATGGCGGCCCGTTTTCCGAATGCAGTGTGCGGACTGGCTACGTTGCTGCTGGTGTATCGCCTGGGTAGCCGTTTGCACGACCGGCTGTTCGGCTGGATATGGGCACTGGCCTGGCTGGGTAGTCTGCTGCCCCACCTTTATTTTCGCAGTGGCATCATTGATCCGTGGTTCAACTTCTTCATTTTCTGCGGTTTATACGGCTTCATCGAGTTTCGCTGGCGGTTTTTTTCTACGGAAAAAACCATGTCTCTCTGGCGGCGTTACCGCCCGCTGTTGCTCGGTGGCGGATTGCTGGGCCTGGCCATTATGACCAAAGGACCGACCGCTTTTCTGATTGTAATGCTGGTGCTGGTGCTGTATTGGGCGCGTTACCGCTTCCGGGGCAAGGGCTATTTTCAGCATCTGGTGCTATTTTCGCTGGCTGCCGGGTTGGCCGCTGGGCTGTGGTTTGGCGTAGAGATCGCGCTGCATGGCACTTGGTTTGTGCGCGAGTTTATTACCTATCAAATCCGCTTATTCACGACACCCGATGCGGGCCACGGCGGCTTTTTGGGTTATCATTTCGTGGTGTTGTTGCTGGGCTGTTTTCCGGTGTCGGCTTTTGCGCTGCCCAATCTCTGGGGCGATCGCCAGAGCCAGGATGAAATGCTCGAATCGGATACCCTGGATGCCTGCAAACGCTCCGACTTTGCCACCTGGATGCAATTGCTTTTCTGGGTGGTGCTGATCTTGTTCAGCATCGTGCGTACTAAGATCGTGCATTATTCATCGCTCTGTTATTTCCCGTTGACTTACCTCGGCGCGGTTACCATTTGGCGGGCGGTTTGCTGGGATGTGCGCCCCCGGATCACTTCGATATTACTACCCACGCTCGGGGTTCTGTTGGGCGGAGCCATCATGGCTTTGCCGTGGCTGGGTCAGCATCTGGACCAATTGCGCCCGCTGTTGGCGAAGGATCCTTTTGCGCTGGCCAACCTGGATGCACGTGTTTGCTGGCAAATGTGGCAGGGTTTGCCGGGACTTATTCTGGCCGGATCAAGCATTGCTGCTACCGTTTTTTGGCTGCGCTACCGGCCCTGGCTGGCGGCGCAGGTGGCTTTTGGCGGCGGTGCAGTCAGTACTGCGGTGACACTGCTTTTTATTGTGCCCAATATTGAGGCGCATTCACAACGCGCGGCCATTGATTTTTATGAAAGCAAGTCCGGCGAAGATTGTTTTGTCCAACCCGTCGGTTTCAAGAGTTTTGCCCATTTATTCTATACCAATAAGCGGCCAGTTACTAGTGATGTCACAATAGATGACTACCCGAATCTGGCACACGGACAGCCAGGTAAAAAGGTTTATTTCGTGGCCAAAATCACCAATCTGGGGGAACTCCCTACCCTACCCGATGTGCGGGAGTTATATCGGAAGAATGGGTTTGTGTTTTTTGAGCGGGAGGTGGGGAAGTGAGGCATTTGAGAAAAAGTGCTTATTTTTGTAGAGAAGTTTCTGAACATCCGTCTCATAAATTAATTATATCATGTCAGAATTGCTTGTAGAAATATCTAAGTGGAGCATTGCCCAGCGAGTAGAGTTGGTGCAGGCGATTCTTAGTACCATTACTTTGGAGACAGGTGGAGAGACCACCTTGACGCCAACACAATTGGCCGTTATTGAAAAACGTGCAGCAGAAATCGCTGCTGGTTTAGTACAAACTGTGCCTTGGGAAAAGATTCAGGATAAACTTACAGCGCGATATGGATTACAAAATTGAACTTCACCCAATGGCCGAAGTGGAGTTATGGGAAGCCATTGATTGGTATGATAATCAAAAAGAAAATTTAGGGAAATCCTTCGCCCGTGCTATTCAAAACACTGTTCTTTAGATTCGGGACAACCCAAAACGTTTTCCTTTTGCACATGCAGGCAAACGAAAGGCAATAATCGTCGGCTTCCCCTACATCATCGTATTCGAAGTTCGTGATGAATTTATCTTTATCCTAACTATTTTTCACACAAGTCGTGATCCTGAAAATTGGGAACAACGATGACTGATGTTATAGAAAGAAGTTATACTAATTGCTCTCTTCTAATCCGCCGCGCCACCGCCCCCCCAATCCACGCAAAAAGCATACAGCCCGGACAAGATATATACGTCAGCCAGGGCGGCGTGGGAGCGGCCTGAAAACTAACAATGGAATAGAAAAGCAATATAAATCCAACGATGAGTTCCGGCGGAAACGCCACCTTGCCGGGTGCAATGATCCGGGTCACAAAACCACCCACCAGCGAGCCCGTGAGGAAAACGACCAGCATGGCCTGAAAGGCCCACGCCGGCAGACTATCTACCCAATTGTTAAAAGGTTTTCCGCTGGCGTAGTCCACCCCGGACGGGGGTTGGAACGGTAGAAAACGTTGAATAAGCACCATTGTGAGCACGCCTGCGGCCAATCCGGCTACCAGCGCCAAAGCAACCCGTAGAGCGGAAGGCATGGCAAAAATTGAGAAAGAGGTGAAAAACGGCGCAAGGTACGGAACACGGATGAACGAATGGTCAATTGATTCACACAGATAAAAATCCGCACAATCCGCGTTAAAACAAACAGGCCGCGCTGACCGAAGTCAGCGCAGCCCGAAAGAGTATGCCAAATTGATAATGTTTCTGAAAGATCTAATTGATTTTACTTGTACGTAACATCTAATTGCTCCTTAATTGCATTCGCTTTATCCAGGTGCATCCGTACGGCACTGGAGGCTTTCTGCGTCCAGGCTTTCACATCGCTATCTACCGTGGCGGCCATGCGTTTTTCAATATCGTCCAGCATTTTTTGGTGCTGATCTATCTGGCCTTTGATATATTTAGTATCAAATTCCTTGCCTTTGGTCCATTTCTGCATGTCCTGAATATCATCCGTATAGTCATTGGCCATCATGGATGGTACGGTGTAGCTTTTTTTCGCAGCCAGTGCCTTGGTTTCTTCCATCATAGTGGGGTGCATATTCTTCATCATGGCCGCATATTCCTTTACCGAGGCTTGCGTAGCCATCGTAGCAGCCACATCAGCGGTAGCCACTTCAAAGTAATCGGAACTGACGGCACTGACCATCAATTGAGCATCTTCTTCCGAACGGTTGGTTTCGGTTTTTGCTTCGTTGGCTTTATCGGCCACTTTTTCACTGTCTTTTGGTTTGTTATCGGTACAAGCAGTCATAGTAAAGGCAGCCAGAGCGAACAGGAGGGAGAAAAATTTAATGTACTTCATGGTTGATCTATTGATTGGTTAGAAAAGCGTTTTAGTTTGTTTTAAGAAAACGTTAAAAAAATCGTGCCTCACTTTAGGCATTCACAATTTCCCCACCATTGGGGTGCATAATCTGGCCGGTCATGTAGGACGCATCCTCGCTGGCCAGAAACACGTAGCAGGTGGCTACTTCTTCCGGCTGACCCACACGCCCCAGTGGCGAATCAGAACCAAACTTGGAGACCTTTTCAGCATCAAAAGTGGCCGGAATCAGGGGCGTCCAGATGGGGCCGGGTGCTACCCCATTGACCCGAATACCATCCTTAGCCAGCGAGGCAGAAAGTGAGCGGACAAAAGAAACAATCGCCCCTTTTGTAGCCGCATAATCTAATAATTCTTTACTTCCTCTATAAGCCGTGACCGACGTAGTACAAATAATACTACTGCCTTTTTTCAGGTGTGGTAAAGCAAAACGACTGAGGTAGAAATGCGGAAAAATGTTGGTCGCAAACGTCTTTTGCAACTGCTCCGCACTCAGGTCCGTCAGACTATCCTGTGGATACTGTACGGCAGCATTATTGACCAGAATATCCAGTTGGCCAAACCGCTTTATGGTCTTGGCGACAATGTTCTGACAATGCTTTTCCTTACTAATATCACCGGGAATCAGCAGACACTGCTGCCCCAGTTGTTCCACAACCTGTTGCGTTTTTTCAGCATCTTCGGTTTCATCCAGATAACTGATGACCACCGATGCCCCTTCTTTGGCAAAGGCAACCGCCACTGCCCGGCCAATACCGCTATCGCCGCCAGTAATGATGGCAACCTTACCTTTCAGGCGGCCCGAACCGGCGGTTCTGCCCATGAATTCGGGGGCTGGTGTCATTTTCGCTTCTATTCCGGGCTGCTTGCGCTGGGTTTGCGGGGGATGCAGTGGTTTTTCTTTTGCTCCTTTTTGCATAACGTTTGTTTTTGGGCTAGCCGAAAAAAAAGCGTTCCAACCCCTATCTTTGCCACAAATCAGTTTGCTATGACCGCTACTGCCGCATTACCGAAACCCCTGCCCCAATCTACCCCTGCTCCTAAGAAGACGCGGTCCACTAAATAACCATTCAGTATTTCACAAAAGACTTCGTCTCTCTGCCAAACTGCTGCCCTGTCACCTGCAAACGATAAACTCCGCTCGCCAAATCCGTGATCGGCCAATCGAAAGTTTGGTGGGGCATGTTGACGCTCAGGCTCGGATACTCGGCTACCACCCGGCCCGCCGCGTCGAAAATGCGCAGGGCCAACCTTTCCTGGTGCGTGGATTCAAAGCGCAAACGCAGCACATCGTCGGCCACTGGATTGGGCTGGATGATGTATTGGAAGGAAAAACGCTCGGCACTATAATAAATGGGCAATATTGGAAACAATTGGCGACTTGGAATCACGCTGCGTGGGGTCTGCACACCACTCCATCTCAATGATACGACAGCACCTCCGCCATTTTCAAAATATTCCAGGCGTAACGCATACTTTTTGCCTTTTTCCAGAAATATGCTGCCCGCCACTTCGCTGCTGGCTTTTGGGTACCACGCATCTATCAACAATTGATTATTGACCCACAGCCGACAGCCATCGTCAGAAAAAACGTGAAATGTCAGTTGCTCCGTAAAAAGTGGTTGTACTTCACCCAGCCAGCGCACGGTGTAGTTATCATCGGGCAAACTGGCTGCCGGAGAGCCCTGGCCCCAGTCAAAATCCACGGTCGTATCTATCCGCGAGAAATAAGGCGTCTGAAATCCGCCTCCCGCCGGGCTTTTATAATACGTTCCATACAAGCCGGCACCGTTGCTAAAATCGGTTTTTTCGTAGTGCGCCCGCAGCGTGGTCAGGCTGTCTTGCAGAAATCTGGTTTGCAAAAACTGCGTCGAGCCACCCTCCCAATTCCGGAAAGCCAGCACGGCATCACTGCTACTAAAAGATGGCATGGCCTCGGCTTGCCGCCGCAGACCGCGCACACTGGCCAGTTCGACCGGCGCAATATACGTCTTGCCATCTACCCGCACCGTCAATCCCGGCGGATCGGTTTCCACCCGCAGGCGGACTTTATGCGGAAAAATATCCCGGTGAATAGTGGTCGTCAATCCGATCTGGTCGCGGGCGGTGAGGTAAATTCTTATCCAGACATTGTCCGCCGTTTCGCCCACCGTCGGCACTACGTAACTGCCCGTCGCGCTGCCCGACATAGCCGCCAGCGCCGGGTGACTATGCTGATCGTGGTGCAGATCAATGCGCCAGGTCAGGTCATCGCCCCCCAGATTTCCCTGTTCCACATCGGAGGCTTCCCCGGCAAAAAAGAGGGTGTCGCCTGCGCTATATTGGTCGGTCGGCAAGGGTAGCAAAATTACCGGCACTGGCCGTTGATTGGCAGTAACCCGCAATAGAGCGGTTTGACTGGCCACCTGACCATAGGCATTCGTAGCCACACAGCGAATCAATGTGCCACTGTCAGATAACATTAAGTTATTCAGGGTCAACGCTTTATTGATTTCTCCCGGAATAATTTGGCCATCACGTTGCCATTGATAAGTAATGGGGTCGGAGCCATTGGCATTGGCCGTAAAAGTGGCCGTCTCGCCAATGGTTTGCAGGCGCGGCTGCGGTTGCGCACTAAACACCGGCGCGCCCGTACCCACGTAGTCCACCCGCCAGAGCATCCCTTCCAGCGTACTCGTATTATCCGGGTCGGAGCCGCCGCCCATGCCGCCCCGGGAAATGTAGTAGAGTTCCCCTTGTTTTCCGGTCAAAATACACAGCGGGCGGTCAATTTGCGTCGCGAAAACGGCCCCAAGGATGCCGGTGGCCGGGTCCAGCATTTTGATATAACCCTGGCAGTAATCGGCAAAGAAAAATTGCCCGACATAGTCCGCCGGAAATTGCGCCACGGCAGGATTATAAAAAGCGGCACCCACTACTGAACAGCCTAGCGAATGCGGATAAGCATACACCGGATCGCGGTAATTGGCAGGCAGATTCTGCGCGACTTGTTTGCCTTCCAGCATATTCCAGCCGTAGTCCATGCCGGCCTCGATGTAGTTGACCTCTTCAAAAAATTGACTGCCGACATCGCACACAAAAATACGATTGGTGCCCGGCTGGATGGTCATGGAAAATGGATTGCGCAGCCCGACGGCGTAGATCGCCTGCAATATTCCGGTGGTCTGCGCCGCGAAAGGATTGCCCGGCGGCACCGTTCCATCGGGGTTCAGGCGCAGCACTTTGCCAAGCAGACTTTGTAAGGAAGGTGCTTTTGTCGCGTCGGCACCATCGCCCACTGCCAGATAGAGTTTGCCATCAGAGCCAAAGGCCATAGCACCGCCGTTGTGAATCGTGCTGGCCAGGGGCGGAAGTTCGAGCAAAATTTCTTCGTCCGTCGCATAATTGCCGATGGCCTTGACGCGGCTCAAGCGATTATGTCCGCCATTTTTTACCGTGTAATACAGGTACACGTAGCCATTTTGGGCAAAATCAGGATCAAAGGCGATACCGCTCAGGCCCCGCTCATTATAATTATCTACGTTTAATTGCACAAAAGGGTCGGGCAGCAACGCGCCATTCTCGACAATACGCACCGAGCCGTATTTTTCGGCAATAAAAATCCGTCCGTCCGGAGCCAGGGCCATCGCGGTAGGGTCGAGGCCGGTAGCCAGTGGTACTTCCACGAATCCGGGTGGCAGCACGGCAGCGGAGAGGGAAATTCGCAGAAAAAAAGCGAGGTAGAAAAGGGAGAAGGACGAGCAGCAGCGCATGGCAGGCAGGAGGTGAAAGTTTAGGCAAAGTACCGCAAAACAGGGTTCATATTAGGCATTTTATTATGGTTTTAATGATGAGTTATCGTAAAATGTATAGTTTTGAGCAAACTTTCCACTCTCCTACGCCCTCGATAATTACAGTACCAGATGACAAGTACCCAATCCGTTCCTCCCCTCGATGCCGACCAGCTCGACCTGATTGCCGATCTGATGGACATGGGTCGTTGTGTCCTTGTGCTTGGACCGCGTCTTTCCACGGTGGTGGAGCAGGAGCGCGACCTGCCGTTGCACCACCAACTGGCCCGCGAATTAGCCGCCGAACTCGCTAAAACACCCGGCATGGCCCTGCCCGATTTGCACGACCTGGCCCTGGTGTGTACCGCCTGGCAAAAACAAATGGCCGGGGGCCGCCTGCTGCTCGAACGCTTCGTGGGCCGCTTTTATCGCCAGCAAACCGAACCGGGAGAAGCCTTGCGCCAAATTCCGCACCTGCCTTTCCGCATCATCCTGAACACCACGCCGGACGGGTTGCTCCAGGCGGCGTTCAAAAAAGAGGGCAAACTTTTTCAGGAAGGCTACTACCGCATGGGCGAGACCCAACGCGACGAATTCGACGAGCGTTCGCGGCTGCCTTTCCTGTATTCGCTGTTCGGCAAGGTGCTGGACAAGGATGTGGACAAACTCGTGCTGACTCAACAAGACCAACTGCGCTACCTCGATTCGGTGCAGGGCGTGGGCAAGGAAACCCGCCTGCCGCCCGCCCTGCGCAACGCCATGCAGGAATGCAAAGGCTTTCTATTTCTCGGTTTCGATTTCGAGGATTGGTACCTGCGGGTGCTGCTGCACATCCTCAATTTTTCCCGCGAAGAACAGGCGCAGGCCGTCTTTGGACTGCACGCGGGCCTGACCGACCAGCAGTTGCCGGTGACGACCGCTTTATATTTTTCCAATCAATACCGTTTCACTTTTTTTCCGCAAATCGCGCCGCTTGATTTGCTCCGCCATCTGCGCCAACGTTACGAAGCCCTGGGCACCCCGCCCGTCGTTACCGGCGCAAAACCGGCCCTGCGCCTGCTTTACCTCCATGCCCAGGCCGACGAGCCCATTCGCGCCGAACTCGACAAAGCCCTCAGTCGCCTCAAATTGGCGCATGGCATTGAGGCGCAGTCTATCCACGATATTTTGCCGGGCAACGACGTGGACGAAACCCGCCGCCGCGCCCTGGCCGAAGCCAACCTGATCGTGCCGCTGCTTTCAGCCGATTTCTTTGCCGAAGCCTGGCTCCCCGCCCTGGCCGAACAGGCCCTCCAACGCCACGGCGCGGAACGCGTGCGCTGCGCCGCCATCTATGCCCGCGACGTGTATGGCGGCACCGAACTGTTCGTCCGCAAAGGCGTGCCCGTTTTGCCCGCCGAAGACCTGCCGCTCTCCGACTTTGCCAATCCCGACAAAGCCTTGCAGAAAATCACCGCCGGGCTGGAAAAAATCATCGAAGGAATGTCATGAGCGAGCCGACCAACCAATTCCGCTACCCCGGCCTGCGTTCGTTCACCCTCGAACAAAAAGGCATTTTCTTCGGACGCAGCCGCGAGACCCGCGAGTTGTTCAACCTCATCGCCGTCGAAAAAACCGTCGCGCTCTTCTCCAAATCCGGTCTGGGCAAAACCTCTCTGCTCAATGCCGGGGTGACCCCACTGCTGCTCGAAAGCGATATTTTCCCCGTACCCATCCGTTTTGGCAACGACGATCTGCTGCCCGAACAGCATTTCTCCCTGCAATTCGACATTGCTTACCGCCAGTTCACCGGACAGGATGCCCGCCAGGCCGAAGATACCTCGGCCAAAGAAACGATGTGGGAACAAGCCAAACGCTGCCCTTTCGTGCGCAATGGCCAGTCCTACACGCCCGTGCTGCTCTTCGATCAGTTTGAGGAACTGTTCACGCTCTATCCGCAGCCCGAAAAACGTCGCCGCTTCGTGGCCGAACTCGCCGACCTGATCGGTGAAAAACTGCCCGCCGCGCTCCGCGAACGCCTGCTCGACCGTTTTGATGCCGGGGAGATTGCCGCCACCGATCTGGCGACCGCCGAAAAAGCCCCGCCGCTGAAATTCGTCTTTTCCATCCGCTCCGATATGCTCCACTTTATGGACGAACTATCGGAGCAGATTCCCTACATCCTGCGCAGCCGCTACCAGTTGTTTGGCCTCTCCGACGAGCAGGCCCGCGAGGCCATCGTGCTGCCCGCGCAAAAACAGGACCCCCGTTTCGCCTGTCCCGCCTTCGGCTACACGCCCGAAGCCCTCGACGACATCCTCAGCACCCTGACCAAAAACCGCGAAGTAGAATCCTTCCAATTGCAGGCCGTCTGTCAGGCGTTGGAAGAAAAAATCCTGAAAGGGCGACAACAGTCGTCGTTCGATTCACTCGAACTCATGCCCTTCGCGGACGAAGCCAACCCACCATTCCCTTCCTCAAGGTTCGGAAAATCAAAAGAAGAAAACTCGGGTCAGGCCCCCCTCTCTACGGGAGAGGGGATGGGGGTGAGGTTACTAACCCCCGACTTCTACGGCCACCAGGAAGGCATCGCCCGCATCCTCGAAGACTTTTATCAAAAACGCCTCGAAGAACTCCCCGGCGAACTCCAGCAGCCCGCCCGCCTGCTCATCGAAGACGCGCTCATCAATGAAAATGGCCGCCGCCGCTCGGTGGGCCTCGATGATCTGCTGCTGCGGGAAGGCGTAAACCAAACCCTGCTCAACCTGCTGGAACAGAACCGTTTGGTGCGTCGCGAACCCCGTTTGGAGACCTTTTACTACGAAATCAGCCACGATACGCTGCTGGCACCCATCCTGAAATTTCGCAAAGAACGGGAGGCGGAGCAGGAACGGCTGACCGCCATCTGGCGGCGGGAACAGGCTGAAGCGACGGCGAAGGAGGAAGAAAGGAAGCGAAAGCAAGCCGAACAGCAACGTCGGCAAGCACGTACGCTGGCTGCCGCAGCGATCCTTGGTCTGTTGGTAGCAGTGTGGCAGTATCGTCAGGCGGATACGGCGCAGAAAGCGGCCATAACAGAAAAAAACCATGCGGAACGGGCGCGTATTACGGCGGATTCCTTGCGAAAAGTGTCGGAAGTAGCACTGGTACAGGCCCAAAAAAGCGATAGTCTGGCGCGAGTGCAGCAGACCGAAGCCGAGCGACAAAAAGTATTAGCCTTGCAAAATGCCGCTACCGCCAACCAAAACCTGCGCCAGATGCAAATAGCGAATGCCGCCCGAAAACTGGCCGAACAGGACAAACAGCAAGCCGAAATCAGAAAACTACTTCAGGAAGCCTCGGTGTTCGAGCGGGCGGGAGAGAAGCCCCATGCCATCGCCTGGTTACGCGGGGTGTTGCGACTGGAGCCTACGAATGGCGAGGCCAAGCGGCGTTTGAAGATTTTGGAAAAAGAAAAATAGGGTGGATTTCGACTAAGAAGCCCACTAAATTTCCCCTAATCACGCTGTCATGCTGAACGAAGTGAAGCATCTGCCCAAGTGGAAAGTGAGTACACTCACTCCAGGCCGGGGCAGATTCCTCCTACCGTCGGAATGACAGGTCAAGTAGATTTTGGATAGTGAATTTTTCTATTCGATCTTGATTATCAACCTTTATAAACTCTCATCAACCCTTATGAACCTTTAAGTAATTCGGCTCAATGAAATACCTCCTCTTCCTCCTCCCCTGCTCCCTCCTCGCCCAAACCCCCGAACCCTGTACCGGCGGCGACTGCTACTGCATCTACGAAAGTGCCATGCAAGTGTGGAAAGCCAAACAGTATGAAATGGCCATCTATAAGCTCAATGCCTGGAAGACTTGCGCCCCAGATAGTGTCAAGACAGCTGATAGTTTAGTGATCGAAGTATTCCGGGAAATAGAAAAACTAAAGACTGATGCCGAACAAGCCACCCGGACCGCTTACGCCAATGACTTGGCCTACAAAAGCGAGATTGCGTTAAAAGACGGCGACCGGAATGCTGCTTTCCGGCTGGCGGATTTTGCCCACCGCTACGTGGATTCCACGAATACGAACGTACTGCGGGCTTTGGTGGAGGCCCTTTATTATAATGATAATCCCAAGCATTCGCCCTTGCCCCGGGTGACTAATTTAGAAGGTCATACCTATTCCGTGTATAGCGTCGCCTTTTCACCCGATGGCAAAAGGCTCGCCACCGGCTCTGACGACAAAAGCGCCAAAATCTGGGACCTCGACAGCGGAAAGGCCCTCACCACCCTCGAAGGGCATACCTCCGCCGTCTGGAGCGTCGCCTTTTCCCCCGATGGCAAAAGGCTCGCCACCGGCTCTTTAGACAAAAGCGCCAAAATCTGGGACCTCGACAGCGGAAAGGCCCTCACCACCCTCGAAGGTCATACCAAATCCGTCCAGAGCGTTGCCTTTTCCCCCGATGGCAAAAGGCTCGCCACCGGCTCTGCCGACAACAGCGCCAAAATCTGGGACCTCGACAGCGGCAAGGCCCTCACCACCCTCGAAGGGCATACCAACTCCGTCACGAGCGTCGCCTTTTCCCCCGATGGCAAAAGGCTCGCCACCGGCTCTGCCGACAACAGCGCCAAAATCTGGATACTTCAACCCGACACCCTTATCCAGCACTGGCAAAGGAAAAAACAGGTCGGCCTCCTCTTGCCCCAACTCCAGCAGTATAACCTCCAAACCCTCCTCGACCAACACTCCGACAACGAAGCCAAACTCATCGCTACCAAGGAGGTCTGGCAAATCACCCACTTCGCTGACCTCTATGCTAATCAGGCTCAAGGCAGCAACATCCTCACCCGCGTAGAGCCGCTCTACGCCCGTGCCGACCGGCTCTACGCTGCCGCGCTGCGACTACAAGAAGAAGCCTACATCCGCCAGAACTACCAAGCCATGCTGGAGAACTGGGCCAAGGTGTATCGGGAGAATGGTATGCAGGAGAAGGCGGCGGAAGTGGAAGGAAAGGGGAAAGGTGGAAACAGGTGAGTATGGACCGACGGAATAATTTTCCGCAAAACGCAACTTTCCGCAACTTTTCAACTTTCAAAAAGTGGCGTTTCCCAAAACTTGCTCCATCTTTGCGAGCCGCCAGGAGCCACATTTTTGCAATGCTAAAAGCAGGTGTTCCAATACACCAATAACTAATAATAATCACCAACGCATGGCTTACGAATATAAACTCCCTTCCCTCGGCGAAGGCGTCACCGGAAAAGTGACCGAAATAATGGTCAAACCCGGCGATAAAGTGACCAAAGACCAGATCGTGATGATCGTCGGTACCGATAAAGTGGATGCCGAAATGCCTGTGGATGCCGATGGCACCGTCGAGGAAGTGGCCGTGAAAGTCGGCGACGATGTCACGGAAGGCATGGTTATCCTGCGCCTGCAAGCCGCCGATGGAGCCGCTACGCCTGCTGCCGCACCTGCTGCTGCCGCCGCACCCGCTGGTGGCGAACCCAAAGCCGCCGCTCCGGCCCCGCAGCCCGTGGCGACTCCCGAAGCACCTGCACCACCTCCGGCACCCGCCACGCCTGCCCCGGCCCCCGCACCCGTCGCGGAAGCCGCCACCAGTCAGCCCGGCCAGTTCCGCGTATCGCCGCTGGCCCGGAAACGCGCCAAGGAGTTTGGCGTGACGCTCTCCGACGTGCGGCCCACCGATGGCAGCAGCCGTATTTCCTACCGCGATGTGGTGGATTTTGTCAAAAAGAAAATAGATACCGGCGGTGGCTCCGCCGTACCGGCGGGTTCAGCCGCCGCTATTCAGCGTAAGCAACTCCCCAATTTTGAGAAATTCGGGGCCATCGAACGCCAGCCGCTCAGTCGCATCGGGGTGCTCACGGCGGAGAATATGCACTACGCTTTTAACACCATCCCACACGCCTGGATTTCGGAGAAAGCCGACATCACGCATTTGGAAGAACTGCGCGCCAAGTATAAGGAGCAGGTGAAAGCAGCGGGCGGCAACCTGACCACTACGGCAATCATTACCAAGGCCGTCACTTCGCTGCTGCGCAAAATGCCGCAGTTCAACGCCAGCCTCGATGACGCGACCAACGAGGTAATCTACAAGAAATTTATCAATATCGGCATCGCTGTGGATACGCCGCGTGGCTTGCTGGTGCCGGTCATCCGCAACGCCGACCAAAAAGGGCTGCAACAGATCGCCATTGACCTCACCGAAATCAGTACCCGCACCCGCGATGGCAAAAACAAACCCGACGACCTCGACGGTGGCACGTTTACGATCTCCAATATTGGTGGCATCGGCGGCACGGGCATGATCTCGATTGTGAACTGGCCGCAGGTAGCCATTCTGAGCATCACCGCCGCCACGATGGAACCCAAATGGAACGGTACCACCTTCGAGCCGCGCCTGATGATGCCGATGACGATTGGCTGGGATCACCGGGTGGTCAATGGCGCAGACGCAGCGCGGTTTGTGGTGGAGTTAAAGAAGATATTGGAGGATCCGTTTTTGGGGTGGATGTAGAGACGCAGATTTTTCTAAACGACAAGAGGCCGTTTCGCATATTGCGAGACGGCCTCTTTTTTATTAAATTCAGTTTTATTTATTAGACTTTTTGCGATATTGATAATCGCAGGCTTGCAAAGTCTTTCTTACAATAATAGGGTTGTTGTGATGTAACTTGCTGATAATCAATTGCCATGTTTTTTACCCAACTTGGAGATTCTATCGTTTCTAGCGAAGACACTATAAATTGGCTCTCCTATCAGTATGGCAAATTTTGACAAGTCGTTGATTA
>JANPIV010000012.1:0-126505 GCA_031425155.1 Saprospirales bacterium
AGGCAAATTTTGTTTTGTTTTAGATTTTTTTGAAAGTTTTTGACAACGTTACGAGGTTATTTTCTTTCAAAAGCCAAATAAAATTTGAGAGTGATTTGAAAAAGGTGTTGATCCACTTAGAACTGAACAGCCCTGCCCTCCGAAGGGGGATACCAAGCGTACTGTCGCCGCTTTCTACTTAGCCAAGGAAGAATATTGAGTGTATTGTGCCGATCTCCGCTTAGCCAAGTGGTTATAATATCCCCCTTCGGAGGGGGTGGCCGCAGGCCGGGGGAGGCATTCACAAATTTCCCAAAAAACGTTCGGCGATCCTCAAAGGCCGGAAGACATAGCGTTTTTTGGCATGGTGTCCGCCGCTGCGGTGCAGAATATCCTTGAGGGTGGTCAGCGTGGGCAGCAGGTATTTGCCTTTATTGAGCATGACACATTCGGCCTGACCAGCGCGGACGGCATCGGTCACTTCGGAGCGGGTGGCGATGCCGCTTTTGTTCAGGGTTTCCAGCACCTGCGTTGCCCAGATCACCGGCACGTGCGCCGCTTCGCAAAGCCACAGAATTTCTTCCTGGATTTCGCCCAGCCGCTCGAAACCGATCTCCACGGCGAGGTCGCCCCGCGCAATCATCACCCCGAACGCAGGCTCGACCATGCCTTGCAGCAACAAAGCCGGGAGATTTTGCACTGCCTCGAAGGTCTCGATTTTGAGCACGATGGGCAATTCTTTGGACTCGTCATTGCGCAGCAAGGCCTGCAATTCCGCCACATCTGCCGCCGAACGCACAAAGGAAAATCCCAACAGATCGGCGTGGGCCAAAGCAAAGGGAGTCAGCGATTTATCGTAGTCTGTCAGGCAGCGCACCGTCAGTTCGGTGTCGGGAAAGTTGATGCCTTTTTCGGGTTTCAGGCGCGGTTTGACCACAGAAATACGGGTCATACGCAGCGTGGCCATGCGTTCGCCGGGTGTTTCTACCACCGCTTCAAACAGCCCGTCGTCGAAGAGCACCCGGTCGCCGACCTGCAAATCTTTCACCACGCCCGACAGCGTACAGCCCACCACGTTTTCCTTTTTGTTAAAGGAGGCGTTGGTTTCAGCCAGAAAAAACTGCTCTTGTTCGCGGAGTTTCAGGCGGCCTTTTTGTCGCCCTTTGCCCAGCAGGATGGTGCGGATTTTTGGCCCAGCCAGGTCGAAATAAATTTTGCAATGCAGCCCGGTGGCGCGTTCCGCTTTACGCACATTGGCGATCATTTTTTCCCAAACCGTCGGACTGTCGTGCGCCGAATTAATGCGCGCACTATTCATACCCGCTTGCAACAATGCTTTAACGGAAGCATAATCGCTGGCCTTTTCCGTATCGAACGTCACCATTATATGCGAAATATTGGTGTCTTGTTTAGGCCCGAACAAAGCATCGGCGCGGTGTTGCAGCAGCCGGGTGCGGGCCGTAAAATCGCCAGTGGAGAGTTCTTTTTTAGGAAAGTCCACCCCCAATCGCTGCAAAACCGCCTGGACTTGCCGCATAACATGGCTCTCGGCACTGGCCAGAGAAGACAGACCGGCATCGTGCAATTCATCCTGCAAACGGCGCAAATCCTCCCGCCGGAGCGCGAGGTAATGAATTAGATTGGTGGCACTCCGCTTCTGTTGCGGATGCACCACGGCGATCACTTTTTCCGCTCGCTGCGTAACAGTTTTCAGATTTTGATAAATGCGTTCGACGGCAGTACGGAGGTGGGTAAGAGCAGGTTGCATAGTGGTGCAAATATGAGGCAGAGCGTGCCGTGTAAGGATGGGGCCAAGTTATGCAGGCAGGTGATATTCGTCATGTTACCCCAACCTTGAAATTATCTTTTTTTATAAACAAAGATGATGCCCGTCATTGTCTGGTTCATGCTGAACCTTGCAATTTGCACTTGAAAATTCGCCCTTGTGATGTGGTTGCTCATACTGCTGCTTTTGCTGTTTAGTCTCCTGCTTTTGCTGCCCATCCGGGTGGAAATTGATACAGAGCAAGAAATCTACCGGGCCAGTTGGCGGGGCATTTTTATCTGTTGGGTGGTACCGCAGGAAGAGCGGTGGCGGTGGTATGTCCAGTTGTTTTTTTGGCAAATGGAATGGAAGCCAGGAGCAACTCCTTCCCCAAAGGAGCCGCCTCCGGCAAAGAAAAAACCAGTTACTGCCCGGAGAAAAAGCTCTTTTTCCATACGCCAGGCCCGGGCCATTTTCAAAAATCTGTGGCGGGCGATCAGCATGGAGCATTTGCGGCTCAATTGGGATACCGGCGATTTTGTGCTCAACGCCTGGCTCTACCCAGCCTTTCGGCTGGCCAGTCAGGGTCAACGACAATTGTTCATCAATTTCTTTGGCGAACAAACTTTGGCAATGCGCCTGCAAACCCGGCCCGGTCTTTTGGTGCTGGCCGCTATGCGGGTTTTTCTTACACTAAAAACTTAAAAATCATGCAAGCAAATTTTGAAGATGTCCTCACCCAGGTCACCGAATTTTTGAAATCGGAAGCCAAAACCGAAACCGTGATTGGCAAAGAATTCACGCTGGGCGAATTCACTTGTGTTCCCGTCATCCGCATGGGCCTGGGTTTTGGCTATGGCGGTGGAGAAGGGGAAGATGAAAAGAAAGCCCACGGCGGTGGCAGCGGCGCGGGTGCCGGCATTGGCGTCGAACCGCTGGGTTTTCTGGTCACCCGGGGCGCAGAAATTTCTTTTGTGTCATCCAAAAGCAGCAAAGGCTTGTCCGCCGCTTTTGAAAAAATGCCGGAAGTACTGGAAAAATATATCGCCGGCAAGGAAACCGCCAGCACCAACTAAGCACGGTTTCAGTAGTTTTTCCAGATGTTTTGTGCCAAAAGCGGTGGCAATGAATGGCCGGGCTGAATAACGGAAGGCCCTGAGAGGCTGCCGCAAATGAAGGAAATGGGCATAGCGAGCATGCACTAGTCAGCTCTCTATGCTCATTTCCTTAAATAATCTAACCTTACCAAAGCAATTAACCGAACCATGAAGGCAGTAAAAAGCATTTTATTAATTGAAGACGATACAGATGACCAAGGTTTTTTTGTAGAAGCACTTCATGACATTGCAAATGCCACCCTATATGGCATAGTGAACAATGGAAAAGAAGCACTGGACAAACTGGCCCATTCTGCTATTCTGCCCACGCTCATTTTTACAGACATCAATATGCCGCAAATGAGCGGAATTGAATTTTTGGCCGAAATAGCTAAAAGGCCACGACTCAATCATACTCCTGTAGTAATGCTTTCCACCGATATTGGGAAAAAAGAACTTGCCTGCCAGTTAGGCGCAAAGGCTTTTATTAAAAAAACACCAGACTTTAAGTTCTTCCGCGAGCAGATCGAGCAAATAATCAACTCGGCTGCAGTGGATGGCGATATGGCTACCCCGGTTTTTATACCTATCCCAAATTAAAATGACGGACATTAATAACTGATGTTACGCACGCAATACATTTACGAAACCTTTGGAGGTTTCGCAAACGCCACAACGTCGTTATGAAAACCGTGCGTAACTTCAGTTATTAACTGAAATTACGCACACCATTATGATTTGTAGAAATATCAGTTCCCCTGCTGCTATTGTTGGTGCCTGATTTCTATTAAGCGGCATCAGAATTGAGCAGTAATGACCACCGAATTATCCACGCCGAAAGGGGTGGAGACGTATTTGTCTGCCGCCCAGTCGTTTTCCCAATTACTGTCATCAATCAGGTAGCGAAACTGGTATTCTTCATTGCAGGGCAAATTCAGGGAAGCCTTGAATTCTCCGTTTTTCGCTTTCATGGGAATTCCCGTAGCGGTGTTCCACTCATTGAAATCACCGAGTATTTTCACTTCCGTTGCGCCATTTGCCGCTTCCTTTGGCAGAGAGAAAGTAACAGTACAAACCTTGCTGGATTTGAGAAATTTCTTTTGCAAGCTCATGATAGTTATATTTTAGTGAAAGGCTCTGCAAATAAACGGCTGTCCTCTACCCCTTTTCAATGACGCTGGTCAAGTGAAATAATGATATATGTTTAGAGGCTGTTTTAAAACCCATCATCGGACGTAAAGTCCCGCCTTTTGCCACTATATTTTGCTTTATTTTTAGCGAATAGTCCCTGCTATGCACTAAAAATAAATCTTCATCTACTGGCAAAATTCAGGCCTTTCCGCTCCGTTCAGGGTTTTAAAACAGCCTCTAAGCAAAACCAATCTTAGCCAGCAGGAGCAGGCCTATTGCTATCAAACCTATCCAAACGCCCAAACTCACCCAGGCCATTTTTCGGGATTTGGCATTGTCTTCCACTATAAGCACAATGAGCGATAAAACCGGGCTGGCTGCAAACAGTAAAAGGAAAGCCCAAATGCTACCCATAAGTCCCATAAGAATGCCCACAAACATACTAAACAGCGCGATATAGGCCAATGGACTGGCTTTTTCACCGTCGCCGGCTGGTTTGCGCAGTTCTTTTTTGACCGCTTTCATCGTCCGGAGTTGTTTAAACAATCCGGGCTTTTTCCATTGGTGCGGCAGGCTGGTCGCAGGTGCGACTCTGGTGGTGACGGGGATGCCAATCATAGCATCAGTTATAGTAGCACTACTGTCAGACAACGAAGTCAGTAGTAAAAAAGCAAGCGGGAAAAAGCGTAATTTCAAGTTCATCGTTGAAAGTAATTGAATGATTACGAAATAGGGTAGGGGATTGGCAATGGATTAAAGCGAGAGTATCAATTACTACTGTCCGGTCATAGTGAGCGAAGTCAATCCCCTGCATGATGTGCCTCAATCTCCCCGGTGCGCTAAGCCGGTATTTTTGCCTTATTATTTAAAAAGCACCAATAATTTTCTATTTTAACCCCGACAAATCGTTGACTCAACCTAGTGCTGCAAACTTACCGCTATGACAAAAGAAACTTCTGTGTTAGTCTCCCTGCTGGCCATGTTTCTGCTTTTTATTTCCGGCGATCATTTTCTTTATAAAAACAGCCATCCATCCATAGAAAACAAGGTAGTAGGAGCAGCACTTCCAGCCGTTGCGCAGGATACCGTGCCGCGCCGTCTGTTTACTATTGTTCCCCGCGATATTGCCATTAAATCTTATTTCCGGTATTTAAAAAATGTGGTGGCCGCGTATGATACCCTGCTGCCCTATCCTTTGAGCGAGCATCTCCTGGTACGGGCCAATCCCTGGATCATTGATACGCTGGAAAGCACCGATTACTATCGCCGGAAACTGCATGGTAATACGATTTATACACAGCCTGATATGGTCGTGCTGCACCAGGGCGACACGTTGTTTTTCCCTGATTCTCTGTCCGCCTATTCCCTGCTGGACCGCATGCAGCATACCCTGATAGACGTGAATATCCCGGAATACCGGCTGCGCATCCTGGAATACGGCGACACTGTATATTCTTTTCCCGTTCGCGTGGGCAAGCACCGGGTTCGCTATCTGGCCACAGCCGACCATCAGGTGGACCTGCGTACCCGGCCGGGCAGCGGTACGGTAATTCGCATCAATCGTTATCCAACCTTCACTGATCCGGTGACCGGCAAGAAATTCACCCATACCAAACGGGACGACCATGTGCTGACCCTCATGCCCCAAATCCCCTGGGTGGAAGTAGAACTCGATGGTCGGCGTTATGGCCAAATGATCCATCCCACGACTAATCCCGAAACCCTGGGCCGGGCTTATTCCAATGGTTGTGTCGGGCTGGGAGAGGCGGATGCGTGGCGTTTCTACTACTATGCGCCGCTCGGCACGGCGGTGGTGTTTCGCTATGATCTGGAAGTGATCGGGGTGGCTGGCGACACGCTGGTTTTGCCGGATATATATCAATGGAAAAAGAAAAGGTTGAATATGGTCATCCGGGTAGCGCCCTGAATGATTTTAAAAGGTTGAGAAGTGGAGAATGTTGAAGGGTTGAGAAAATTCGTTACAACTTCATTCTGTGCAGAACCACTATCAATAACTCCACCTTTTTCAACATTCTCAACCTCTCAACTTCTTTTACTTATTGGTACCGCTAGCACCGGCAGATGGGTATGATTGGCGGTATCCTCGGTAATACTTCCGAACAATAGATGCGATAATCCATGGCGTTGGTGCGTACCCATCACAATCAGGTCTGCTTTTATTTCATCAGCATACGCCTGTATGGTGTCTTCTTCATATAGAACCCGATCACGACAGTGCAAAAACACGTCTTTCAATCCCGCTTTTTCAGCCAGCCGGTCTTTTTCTATTTCGACGCTTTCGTGGTTGGAAGTATTCAGCGGGTCATTCATATATAAAGTCACTACATCAAAGTGAAACAAGTCCTGCCAGGCTTTTACTACTTTGAAAACAGCCAATTGATCCGGCTGAAAGGTGGATGGCACCAGTATTTTTTTAATATCAAGTTCTTTTATACCTTTTGGCACGACCAATATGGGGCAGGTCGAGTGGCGAATAATATGTTCAGTATTAGAACCTGTCCACACTTCTTTCCAACCATGAGCACCCGTAGTACCGATCACGATCAAGTCACTATTTTCATCGGTGGCAATTTCTTTGACCGCCGGAATCATTAGCCCGGCATTGATCGTGGTCTCTATACTCAGGTTACTAAAAGCAAAATCATTCTCTAAATCTGATTTAATAGTCTGCAGTCGGTCGTTGGCCCCCCGATCATACTCTTCTATATCAATAGCGGAGGCAGCAGACGCGTATTCGGACATCTGCAAGGCATAAGTAAGCATTTCGTTGACATGTACTATATGCAGATTAGCCCTGACTTGTACCGCCAGATAAGCGGCTACTTTTAATGCATCCATAGATACATCAGAAAAATCAACGGGAACAAGTATTCTTTTCATTTAAGACTGATATTTAGATGATGTTCGGCACTATCGGAAACCCCAACCAGTTTTTCTCCCAATACCAACAGCGGCAATTCAATATTAGCCGCAATGCGCTGGGTCGTACTTTGATTCAGCAGGTCAGAGAAATAAGTGTGGTGATGCGGGCTCATTGCCACAATGTCCGCAGCACTGGCAGTGGCGGCATAAAGAATACCTTTTTCTACTTCGGTCGCATTCTCATAACTATAGCCGTGACGAGTCCCTTTCAATAAGGTTTCGAGGCTGCTTTGGGTCGGGGAAATATGGCTGTTCGGGACCAGACTGGATATTTTCTTTAAATCCAGCAGCGTCAGCACCTCAATATAGGCATCAAACGCAATAGCCAGTTCCCGCAGGGCCCGCACGGTGTGGGGGTTAGAAATGGTGTAATCGTTGCAGGGAAAAAGGATTTTCTGCACCCCGCGATAGTGTACGTCCCGTGGCACGATCAGCAATGGCAGGCGGCCCCGCCGGATGACTGCCGTCGCCATGTTGCCAAACAGCATATTAATCAGCACACTTTCTCCCTGCATCCCCATTACTACCAGGTCTGCCTGCTCCAGTTGAAATACCTCTTCCAGGTCGCTGTGAAACTCCGCAAAGCGCACCATACAGGTTACTTCGATCTGATAGCTGTGTTCCAGCGTTTCCCGGATCTCTCTGAGGCTGTTTTCCAGAGTCGCGGCCATTTCGTCTATAAAAAAGACTGGCGCAGATTTAGGTAAATCACTCGTTGGAGGCGGATAGGTGAAGTAGTGAAACAGTACCAGCCGGGCTTTGGCGACCTTGGCGAGGGCAGCGGCATAGTGCATCGCGTTGGCGGCATCAACGGAGAAATCAGTACAAGCAATGATGGTTTGCATCTTGTCAGTATTATCTGGCATGTAAATACAGTTGTTTTTGAGGATTTGAGGATGCGAGTATTTGCTCAATTACCTGACTATCAAGTATTTTGGTCAAATCCTCGCATTCTCAAAAAAATTACATCCAATCGCTTACGAAGCGTTTGAAATCTGCTTTCAATTCTGTATATAATTTTTTGAAAGTTTCGGCATTCTGGCGCATCACCGTATGGTCGGCGAAAGACTGGTGGTCTATGGCGACAAAATGCGTTTCTGCATGATTGGCCAACCAGTTTTCATGTGCTGTTATCTGGTGCCGGAGCAGCTGCAACTGACTGCGCTGAATAATAAATTGATTTTGAAAATGCTCTACTTGTTTTGCTACTTCTTCCCCCGTGTTTTTAGCCGCTATTTCATCCAACCAACTTTGGTATAGATTTAATTCTCCTAAATAAAATTCTGCTTCCATCGTCCACAGTTTATGTTCAAAATGCAGGTCGGAGAGGTGCTTCGTTTTTGTTTTTTCTGTCGTTGTCATGATTGTTTGTTTTAAAAATGTAATGATTTTAACGTGCCGTCAGTCCGCCGTCTATGACCAGCTCGCTGCCCGTGACGTAGGAACTTTCATTGGAAGCCAGAAACAAGGCCCCGTAAGCAATTTCAATGGCCTCGCCAATGCGTCCCAGCGGGCACATGTTTTGCATCATCGCCTTCAGTTCGGCGGGATCGGTGGGAAAAAGGTGCTCGGTCATCGGGGTGAGCACGCCACCGGGATGGATGGAATTAACGCGAATGTTAAAAGGCGCAAACTCGATGGCCTGATCCTTGGTCAGCAGCCGCATAGCCGCCTTGGAGGCAGAATAAGCCGCGCCATTGCCGCCCACCAGTCCGGCAATAGAAGATATATTGACAATAGCCCCATGACCCGATTTTTTCAGGTGCGGCAGGACAGCCTTTGCGCCCAGAAAAGCACTGGTCAGGTTGATGGTCAGGATTTGATTCCAGCGTTCCAGGGAGGTAGCCTCTGTGGTTTCCATCGGCTGATATACGCCCGCATTGTTGATGAGGATGTCTATTTTACCATACAGATGGAGGGCCTTCTCCACCACTTTTTGCCAGTCGGCTTCCGAAGTTACATCGTGACGAATGCACTCAATGGCTAGGCTATGCTGACGACTCTCCTGCACCCAGGCGTTCATTTTGTCGAACTGAATATCGGTAGCCAGTACCAGGGCGCCCTCTTTGGCAAACAGGCGGGCAATGGCTTCGCCCATTCCGCCGGCGGCGCCGGTAACGATAGCGACTTTATTATGTAATCTGCTCATGCTTTATTGAAGCGGTTGAAAAAATTAATAGCATTAAATCGGATCTGCGCCATTGATCCTGGAAAGGCGCCGTTAATTGATGTTGCCAGCCACGACCAGCAACGCAGCCAGAAAAACGGCCCATAAGCCCAGGGTTATCCAGGCCAGCTTCCGGGATTTAGGATTCTTTTCGGTGAAAAGAACGATCAGGGCAATAATAGGGCTGACGGAGAACAGGAACAAAAACAACCAGATATTGCCCAGGAACCCTAACGCAATAGAAAAGAATAAAAGCGCAATAGAAGATAAGAAAAGGATCATTGCGAAACGAGCCAGGCCGCTGGCCCTGTCCCCCGCCCTGCCCTGTTCACGCAGTTCTTTTTTGACCGCTTTGATGGCTCGGAACTGTTGAAATAATCCCGGCTTTTTCACTTGGAGCACGGGACCGGACGCATAAACGCAGGAGCGGGCGGTCATACAGGAATCCGGCATGGCTGCCTGGCTTGGACTAAAAGGGGTCAGCAGCAGCAAAGCAAACAAGAAAATTTGTATTTGAAATTTCATGATCGAACGTGGTTAGAATTTGAATCAAGTGGATTTACTAGTACCATCCTCAGAATAACCAGCCCAGACCTATTCCGGCAGAGAAATAATCAGTGCGTTCTTATAGCTGGCTGTGCTGAAAAAATTACTACTGGCAATTTTCATAATCAGATTGTTTAAATGAATTTAGTTGATGGCGCAAAATTCCGCTGCCATGCAAGTGGAATCTATGATGCCGGTCATTGTCTGCTTTGATATTTATTAGGAAAGCGCATTGATCTATTTTACCAAAACCCGGTCTGCAACCAGCGTGTGATCACGGGCTACTTCGGGCAATTGCTGGCCTTCCCAATTTTTATCCTGCGCTTCCGCCGCTTCCGCTTTGACCATATTTTCCACACCTTTCAACAGTGCATCGGCATTAAAAGAAATACTGTCAATGCCTTCATTGACCAGAAACTGCGCGAACTCGGGCATGTCGCTGGGGGCCTGGCCGCACAGACCGATTTTAATACCTTTTTTGCGGGCCGCACGAATAGCGGCCGCAATGAGTTGCATCACCGCCGGATTTTTTTCGCTGAACAGGTCGCTCACCAGCGCGGAGTCACGGTCGAGGCCCAGGGTAAGTTGCGTGAGATCGTTGGAGCCGATAGAGAAACCGTCGAATACTTCGGCGAACTGTTCCGCCAGCAGGACGTTGCTGGGTATTTCCACCATGACGTATATTTCAAGATTATCTTCGCCTTGTTTGAGGCCAAATTCCTGCATGGTGGCGATTACGCGCTGGCCTTCTTCGACCGTGCGGCAAAACGGGATCATCAATTTCACGTTGGTAAAACCCATTTCCCCGCGCACCTTTTTCATGGCCTGGCATTCGAGCGCAAAACCGTCTTTATACAGCGGCGAATAATAGCGCGATGCGCCCCGGAAACCCAGCATCGGGTTCTCTTCTGCTGGCTCGAACTGCTGCCCGCCGAGCAGATGGGCGTATTCGTTGGTTTTGAAATCGGACATCCGCACAATCACGTCTTTGGGATAAAAAGCGCAGGCAATGGTGGCCACGGCTTCGGCCAGCCGATCTACAAAAAAGGCCTTTTTATCCGTATAACCCTGCGTAATCTTTTGAATATCAGCCCGTACCGCTGCATCCGTAATGGTTTCAAAACGTGCCAGTGCCATCGGATGGATGCGAATGGCATTGTTGATGACGAATTCCAGGCGCATCAGCCCCACGCCGCGATTCGGATAAAAAGATAGTTTGTAGGCTTTGTCGGGATCGGCCATAATCAGCATCGGGGCCGTCTTGGGCAGATGAATATCTGATAAATTAGTCTGCTGTTCGGTCCATTGCAGGGTGCCATCATACACCTTGCCCATCTCGCCTTCCGCACAGGAGACGGTGATGGCCTGTCCGTCGCCTATGTTCTGCGTGGCGAGGCCCGTGCCCACCACCGCCGCCACCCCCAGTTCGCGGGCGACGATGCTGGCGTGGCTGGTGCGTCCGCCTTTGTTGGTCACGATGCCGCCCGCTTTTTTCAGGATCGGATCCCAGTCGGGGCTGGTCAGGTCGGTGACTACGATCTCGCCGGGTTGCAGTTTGTAGGCATCGGCAGGCGAGCGCAGTACCCTGGCCGTGCCAGTCACGATTTTGCCACCCACGGCCTGGCCTTGTGCCAGCACCTTGCTCTTCCCGGCCAGTTGATAACTGGTGATTTGATAGGGGTCGCGGCGACTGGCGACGGTCTCCGGTCGCGCCTGCACCACAAAGAGTTCTCCGCTTTCGCCGTCTTTGGCCCATTCGAGGTCCATCGGTTTGCCGTAATGCTCCTCAATGAGCAGCGACCACCTGGCCAGCGTCTGTATTTCTGCATCGGATAGCACCAACTGGCGGCGTTTTTCCAGCGGCGTCTCTGTATTGACAATGCGTTCCGCCGTGGTTCGGTCGGTCGCATACACCATTGTCTTGGCTTTTTCACCCAACTTCCGCATCACAATCGGGTTTTTCCCTGCTTTCAAAGTAGGTTTAAAAATGTAAAACTCGTCGGGTGTGACGGTGCCCTGCACGATGTTTTCGCCCAATCCCCACACGCCGGAAAGCAGAATAATATCCCGGAAACCCGACTCTGGTTCGATGGTAAAAGCAATGCCGGAGCAAGCGAGGTCGGAGCGGACCATGCGTTGCACACCCACCGAAAGAGCCACTTTCAGGTGTTCAAAACCTTTATCTTCGCGGTACTTAATGGCGCGGTCGGTAAACAGCGAGGCAAAACATTTTTGCACCGCTTGCAGCAAGTCTGCTTCGCCCTGTATATTCAAAAAAGATTCATGCTGGCCGGCAAAAGAGGCATCGGGCAGGTCTTCGGCGGTTGCACTGCTGCGCACCGCCAGCGAAGCATCGGGCTGATTGGCACAAAGCGTACGCCAGGCCACGCCAATAGCGGCCACCAGATCGGTCGGCAGTTCGGCACTCAGCAGGAGCAATCTGGCTTGTGCGCCTACGTCGGCCAGATTAGCAAACTCCTGACGATCAAGCGTTTGCAGCAGTTCGGATAAAGGTTCTACCAGGTCGTTTTTGGTTAAAAAATACCGAAAGGCTTCGGCGGTAATGGCAAAGCCATCGGGTACCCGTATGCCTTGCGGGCGCAATGCGCGGTACATTTCCCCCAGAGAGGCATTTTTGCCCCCCACGGAAGCCAGGTCAGAGAGACTAATATCTGCAAATGATCGGATGAAAACGGTTTGATTTCCCATGTGGTAAAAAAATTGAAAAGACAATACAAAGTTCACAGCAGGGTAGGGTGCTCACCGTGATTATAATCATTACCTACCATGATTTTGCGCACTGGCCAGGGTAAGCCGGTGCCGATAGTTTTGCGGCTTCAATAATGATTGCGCCCTGCTTCATGGGCGTGGAAAAGAGTTTCAGAAAGAATGAAAAATACCAGAACAGTATCCGTCCAGGAAGCCGTACAGGCCATCACCTCCGGCAGCCACGTTTTTATACACAGCGTCGCTGCGGCACCGCAAGCACTCGTGCAGGGTATGGTGGAGCGGGCCGACCGGCTGAAAAACGTGCGTTTGTACCACATCCACACCGAAGGAGCGGCAGAATATGCCCGCCCCGAGTACAGGAATGTTTTTCATGATAATTCCTTTTTTATCGGGGCCAATGTGCGGGAAGCCGTGCGGGACAACCGCGCCGATTACATTCCGGTGCTGCTGAGCGATCTGGGCAGCCTCTTCCGGCAGGGCATCGTCTCGCTGGATGTGGCGCTGATCAGCGTGTCCAAACCCGACAAAAATGGTTATATGTCGCTTGGCGTGTCGGTGGACGTGTCTCTGGCGGCCCTGCGCTCGGCCAAAATCGTGATTGCCCAGGTTAATTCTTACATACCGCATACCCACGGCGATGGCATTGTGCATCTGCGGGACATTGATTACCTCGTCGAACATGATGAACCACTGCCCGAAGCGGCATATCCTACACCAAACGAAACCGAACTGGCCGTGGGCGCACAGATCGCCGCGCTGATTCCCGATGGCGCCACGTTGCAATTGGGCATTGGCGGGCTACCCAACGCGGTTTTGCAAAGTCTGGGCAGCCATAAAAACCTGGGCGTACACACCGAAATGTTCTCCGACGGACTGATTCCGCTGCTGGAATCGGGGGTGGTCAACAACAGCCAAAAAGCCATCCTGGCCGGTCTCACGGTCTCCTCCTTTTTGTTTGGCTCCAGAAAACTCTATGACTTTGTGGATTACCACCCGGCCATTGTGATGAAAGAAATGAGCTGGGTCAATGATCCTTTCAACATTGCCCGTAATCCACGGGTGGTGGCCATCAACAGTGCCATCGAAGTGGACCTCACCGGACAGGTTTGCGCCGATTCTATTGGCCAGCGGATGTACTCCGGTGTGGGCGGACAGGCCGATTTTATCTTTGGCGCAGCACATTCAGTCGGGGGCTTCCCGATCATTGCCATGACTTCCCGTACGCATAAAGGCGTGTCCAAAATATCGCCGACCCTGCGCCTGGGAGCGGGCGTGACGGTCACCCGCGCGCACATCCATTGGGTGGTGACGGAATTTGGTGCCGTGAATTTGCAGGGAAAAAATTTGCGCGAGCGGGCCGAACTGCTCATTTCCATCGCCCATCCCGAGGATCGGGAAATGCTGGAAAAGGCGGCTTGGGAACGGTGGCCGGGCCTTTCCGCGCAGACAAGCTAAGGGCTTGATTTCCTGAACAATGGAGTACATCCTGGTGGGTATCCTTTGCGCAAGCACTTTTTGGAGCGTGCCATCCTTGGATTAAAACGCCGCGGTCATGGTCATTTCTGCCTATGAGGTCATGTCCCGCATCTGCGCGTCTGCTTTGTACACGATGGTGGTGGCGTCTTCGACGGGTTGCACCCGGAGCGGGGTGGCGAGGACAAGCGCCCAGGTTAACAGGATCAAATATTTAAGCAAGGCATTTACTGGTTTATCTGTTGATAATGAGTATCTTCCGTTATCTTTTCACCCGCTGCCCCCGCCATTTTATGCCCTTCCAGATTTGGAAAATAGACCTGTTCCGTGTCGTTGTTGAAATTGGAACTGATGATGCTGCGGAGGATGTAGTTCTTAAAAAACCAGAATTTCCCCCGCTTGAGCTCGTCGTACACCAACCGACCCAGCCCTTCGCGGTACAGTTTGATGGAGGAATTGTAAGTCGTTTTTAGCGTATCCAACAATTCGAGCATTTCGGCTTTGCCGATGGTGGGGTGTTTCCAGACGAGGTTTCGGGAATCGTACTTATGCAGGTCGGGTTCGTCGATGCCATATTCCCGGTCAATGCTTTCCCACTGGCCGGTGCCCGGGAAAGGTGTGAGGATGCTGGTCCGGTTGATTTCAAAGCCCAGGGCCTTGAGCCGGTAAGCATCGTCAATGGTGCTTTGCCGGTCCATGCTCGGATGGCCGATGATCGAAAAAGCGTAGCGAAACATACCGGGTTTGCGCGATACTTCCGCCCATTTTTCGATGTTGGCTATTTTTTGTTTTTTGTTCACGTCGCGCAGCACCGCCTCGTCCATGAACTCGACGCCGATACCCGGCAAGCGCAGGCCGCGGGCGTACCATTTTTCCAGGTTGGCCAGGAAAATCTCCACCCGCGATTGTGCTGCCCAGATCATGCCGTATTTGGCGAGCAGCTTGGTGATTTCGTCGTAGTGTGCGGCGTTGGCACCAAAGGTTTCGTCAAAAATGGCGATATACCGGATGCCCCTTTGGTGATAGTAGTGCAGTACCCGGTCAATGCTTTCCAGACTGACCGTAAAACGGTCTTTGATGAACACGGGGGTCTGGCAGAAATTGCATTTGTACGGGCAGCCGAAAGAGGTGTACAGGATGCCGAACGACAGGAAGCGTATTTTCCAGATAGCAGTGACGGTGGCAGTCATGACCGGGTGCTCGATCCGGTCGGGGTGGAGCGCATAACCAAAGATTTCGGCCACCTCGTTAAACGCGGAGCCGGTGATGACCCGGTCCACGGCGTTTTCGATGGCCGGCACCGGCGCGCCGTAGTTGCCCGCCCAAATCTCCGATACCCCTTGCGCACGGGCGTACCGGATCATTTCCAGAATTTCCGGAATCTGGTACAGGTAAACGCTGAAACCGATCACATCCCAGCCTTCTTTTACTTTTTCGGTAAAATCTTGCCAGGACGGGTACTCCATGACCTCGATTTCCGGGACGTTTTGTTTCAAAAAACGCAAACCGGGGCTGACCCGCACCGCTGCTCCCGCCCGCGGGAAGGTCTTGACGTGCTCGGCGACCATGTCGGTCACTACGTTCGGTTTGTTGTAAACGGTGGTAAAAAGGACTTTTTTCATGGGTCGGGTTTTTATGCCTGTTTTTGGAGCGCATAGCTCCGGTATTGCATTTCATTGGCAGCAAAAGCCTGGAAACGTCGGCTGCCTTCCACGCCCGCGAATTCATAAAAGGCTTTTCGCAGCCAGGCGGGCACCCGTTCGTCAATGGTCCGCTTGCGGGCCGCCGCGTCCAGTTGCAAGGCGAGCACGACATTTTTGCGGATATCTTTTTGCCGGACGAGGTGGAAGCCGGGGCGTTGCAACAGCCGGTGGGTCCGCTCCACCTCCTGGTTTTTAATCATGTCGGTAAAAAAGAAGAAACCGCCCGGCTTGAGCACCCGGTGCGCTTCCAGAAAAAAAGTGCCGGGGTCGCCGTAGCACCGCGCTGACTCGACATTCACCACCGCATCGAAACGACCTGCCTCAAACGGCAGCCGCATGGCCGATCCGCGCAAGAAAGTCAACCCGGGCACTTGGTGAAAACGGTTGCAATACCCGACCAGACGGTCGGAAATATCCAGGGCGATGTATTCTTTCGGCTGGTGGTAACGCGCCAGAAAGGAGGCACCGCCCCCGCGTCCGCAACCCACTTCCAGCACCGAGGCGTTTTGCAGCGACGGGCCCCGCGTCGCGTGCTGGTACAACTGGATGCCGTAGCGATCCGGCTCGTCCCGCTGCTCCAGCGTCAGATCATCGAACTCGCCGTTCGGGCTGGCGTAGCCGTAATTCAAAAACACCTTCGTGTAATCGGCGTCCAGCCGGTTCAATACCTCGTGCCAGGCCCGCCACAAGGCCGGTCGTATGCCGGGCGGCAGTTCACAATAGTGTTCGACTAGTTTTTTCATAGCAATATGACACGAGAGATATTTTTATGGCCTGGAGCAAAGGGAAACCATCATTAGTACAACCGGGATGACGCGCATCAATCGGGCCGGTGATTTTGATTCTTCCAGGGACTAAAATGCGGGGTTGAGCAAGGTCATTGCTACACCAAACGAACATCATTTTGCCGGCAGCCCAATCCCCACTTAATTGCATCAAAAATGTAACTCGCCAGGAGAGTAACCTCCGGGATGGCTTCCCATCGGAATCATTCATTTCACCCTTCCCTCCTTTCAACATGAAACAATTACTTTATATCGGCCTTTTTTTGGGCCTTGCCCAAACGCTGCAAAGCCAGCCAAGCACGGATTATTGCTGGTATTGGCAGAACCCGTTGCCGCAGGGGAATACGCTCAAGGATGTTTTTTTTGTTAATGCCACCACGGGTTGGGCCGTCGGCAGTGTTGGCACCATCGTCAAAACGACGGATGGTGGGGCGAGCTGGGAGGCGCAATTCTCCGGGTCCGGTCAAGACCTGACGGCCGTCCATTTTACGGACCCACAGCGGGGTTGGGTGGTCGACGGTTCCGGTACGATACGCCATTCCTCGAATGGCGGGGCTAGCTGGCAGCCGCAAGCATCCGGCACTTCGGCATACCTTAGTAGCGTTTATTTTACCGATAGTCAGACGGGTTGGGCCGTCGGTGCCGATGGGGCCATTATGCATACCTCGAATGGCGGGTCGAGCTGGCAGCCGCAAGCATCCGGGACTGCCGAATGGTTTACGGCCGTTTATTTCACCGACGGCCAAACGGGCTGGGTAGTCGGCGGTTCCGGCACGATACTGCATACCTCGAATGGCGGGTCGAGCTGGCAGCCGCAAGCATCCGGGACTGCCGAATGGTTTACGGCCGTTTATTTTACCGACAGCGAGGCGGGTTGGGCCGTCAGCGAGGCGGGTACGATCGTCAGAACAATAGACGGCGGAGGGAGCTGGCAGGCACAGGCAGCTGGAACTTTGGCAGGCCTATCGGCCATTCATTTTGCCGACGCGCAGCGGGGTTGGGTGGTCGGCGGTTTCGGCACGATCCTCTACACTTCGGATGGCGGCCTGAGCTGGCAACAGCAAGCACCCTCCGGGATTCATAATGGCCTTTTGAGTGTCTATTTTACCGACAACCAGCGGGGCTGGGCGGTCGGCGAGGCGGGTACGATCGTCCGAACAATAGACGGCGGAGGGAGCTGGCAGGAACAAACGGTTGGGGCGCCATTTCTAACGAGCGTTTATTTTAGGGATAGTCTAACCGGCTGGGCCGTCGGCTGGAATTCGATCCTCAAAACTTTGGATGGCGGCATCAGCTGGCAAGAACAGGTATCCGGGGATTCGGCAATCTTACCCCTCTACAGCGTTTATTTTGCCGATACCCAGACGGGCTGGGCCGTCGGTGCCAATGGTATAATCATCCAATCATTGGATAGCGGCTCAAGTTGGCAGCCACAATCGTCGGGGACTACCCAAAAACTTAACGGCGTGCAGTTTACCGACCTGCTGACCGGTTGGGCCGTCGGGCAAAATGGCACGATCCTCAAAACGGTGAATGGCGGGGCCAGTTGGCTGCCACAAGCATCCGGGACCAATGAGAACCTCAATGGCCTTCATTTTATCGACAGTCAGCGTGGCTGGGTAGCCGGTCAGGTCACCGTACTCAAAACCTCGGATGGGGGTGCGCATTGGTTTTCACCAGGCTCGGTGCCTCCTGCGGTGACCGCTATTCACTTTACAGACAACCTGACGGGCTGGATACCGAGCCTCGGCACCCTCTTCCGAACGATAGATGGCGGGGCCAATTGGATCATACAACCTGGGCCAGGGATTCCTCTATATGACGTTTACTTCCCCGACTCCCAGAATGGCTGGGCAGTTGGTTTCGATGGCACGATTATAAAGTATGAAGCCGTCTCCACGCCCGTAGCCGGTTTCACCTGGTCGGTGCAAGGGGCCTCCGTCCAGTTATCCAACACCTCCACCAATGCCGCCTCTTTCTTCTGGGATTTCGGCGACGGCCAAACCAGCGATGCAGAAAATCCACAGCATACCTACGCCGCCGTCGGCATTTACCTGGTAAAACTAACCGTCAGCAATGCCTGCGGCGGCACGGCTACGTCTGAACAAATGGTCAGCGTGACGAGCGAAGTTTCTACCCCATCCTTTTTGAGCACCTTCGACGTGTTCCCCAATCCGGCGGGCGACCAATTTACCCTGCGCTTGCAAGGGCCCCCGCAAAAAATGGTGGTGGTGGACCTGTTCGGAACCACGGGACAAAAGCTGTTCCGCGAATCCATTGATTTTCAAACCGGGTCGGTGCTCAAAAGTTTTTCCTGCCGCGATTTGCCGGCGGGGGTTTATTGGGTCAGGGTTATGGGCGATCAAAGCAGTGGATTTCGAAAAATAATTATTGAATGAATGGCGCCCCGGTAATCCATGGCACACATTATTGACTTTATTGCCCAATTCCACCCGGCCGTCCAGGTGCTTATAGCCACCTTGTTCACGTGGAGCGTCACCGCGTTGGGTGCGGCGCTGGTTTTCTTTTTCAAGACCGTCCACCAGCGGGTGCTCGACGCGATGATGGGTTTTGCCGCAGGCGTGATGATCGCGGCCAGCTTTTGGTCGCTGTTGGCGCCCGCCATCGAGATGAGCGCATCGGTGAGCAGTTTGCCCGAATGGGCACCTGCCCTGATCGGTTTTATGGCCGGCGGCCTTTTCCTGGCAGCCGTGGACAAAATATTGCCCCACGTCCACCCGGATTTGGCGGTCGAGCAGGCCGAGGGCATTTCGACCCAATGGCGGCGCAGCGTGTTGCTGGTGTTGGCCATCACCTTGCACAACATCCCGGAAGGCCTGGCGGTGGGCGTGGCATTTGGCGCGGTGGTGCACCACCTGCCTACCGCTACCCTGGGGGGCGCCGTTGCTTTGGCGATTGGCATTGGGTTGCAGAATTTCCCCGAAGGCACGGCCGTGTCGGTGCCGCTGCGGCGAGAGGGGATGTCGCGCGGCAAGGCGTTTTGGTACGGCCAACTTTCCGGAGTGGTCGAGCCTGTTTTCGGGGTGCTGGGTGCTTTGGCGGTATTGACCATGAAGCCGGTGTTACCCTATGCCCTGTCCTTCGCCGCCGGGGCGATGATTTTTGTGGTCGTGGAAGAATTGATCCCCGAGTCCCAGCGGGCGGGCAACACCGACCTGGCCACGCTGGCCACCTTGCTGGGGTTTAGCGTGATGATGGTTTTGGATGTGGCGCTGGGGTAGGAGACCTCACTCAGTGCGACTAATTGATGATTCGGGCCGTGCGCAAACAGCGCCTCCTACACAAACAACATGTGCGTTCCTACGCCGCTGCCTTGTTTGTAAAAATCGCCAACGGTAATCACCCCGTCAATGTCGTCGTACATATCTTCTTTCTGGTAGTGGAACATATCCATAGCCAGTTTGCAGGCCCACAGCTTGACGCCGGAGGCTTTCAGGATGTCTAGGAATTCGTGTACATCCGGCATATCAATTCGTTCCATTTCCTTTTTCATCATGTGGGTGGCCAGCGCTTCCATGCCCGGCAGTCCGCCTAGTATCGTTGGCAGGTGCATGGCAGGGTTGCCGACTGTTGCTACGTGCAGATGTTCCAGTTTCTTTTTGTGGATCGCTTCCAGACCGAAAAATGTAAAGAACATTTCCGCTTCAATGCCTTCCATGCGTGCACCGTTGGCGAGTACGAATGCCGCATACACGTTTTCAAGGGTCGCTTTGGAAAGGATAATCATCATTTTTTTGATATCACCGTTGTGGTCGCTCATGGCTGATATTTTATGGAAATTAGTGTTCCGTTTTCCGCCACCTGTGCCCTACGGACTGCGGCGGTTAAAGAGGCGTTTAAATACAACTGGCGGGTTTTGGAATACCCGCAATTTTTGACGCTGTTTTCAGGGGCGCCATCGGGAATAGCTGGTAGAATTCCTTGATATCCACCACGCCGCTTTTCCCGATTCTGCGGATACTCAAGGCGACTTCGTTTTTAAACTCCCCTTGCAGGTAGGCAATGACTTCCCAGTGCCGTGGGGTCATGGTGATGCTGGCTTCCTGGGCCAAATCCGTTCCGATTTGTTGGTTCCATTCGGAGAAATCGGTGAGGTAACCTTCTTCGTTGACGTGTACGGTTGCCCCGGCAATTGTCTTTTCCATGTGCTATGTTTTTTTAAATTAATCAAACGTTTTGCCGGCCTCTTGCATGGCCGTGGATACGAAGGGGATATGGGTGCCTTTCAGCAACATGTTCCAGTAGATCCAGCGGAAAGCCAGTTTGCCCATGTGGTTGATGCGGCTTTCTTTCAGAAGGCGCAGCGGACCGACGCCCGGGAATGGGAAAGTGCCTTCTACCGGCTCGTGCGTATAGTTGAAATCAATGAGCAGTGCCTTTCCGTTGCCCGTTTCCACAAAACAGTTGGCATGGCCGTCGAATTCTTCTTTCAACGGTTCACCGGCGATATAGTGCAGCACGTTATCGGTCAGGATTTCTGCCTCGAAGTGGGCCACGGAACCGGCTTTGGACGCCGCAATATTGGTGGCATCGCCCAGTACGAAAATATTTGGCCAGTCCTTGGATTGCAGGGTTGCTTTGTGGGTGGGGACAAAGTTCAGATCATCTCCCAGGCCCGAACGGGCTATTAATGCGTCGCCTTTATTGGTTGGTACGGTTACCAGCAAATCGAAAGGCACTACGCGACCGCCATAATCAACCAGCGTTTTGTGCTCATTGTCAATACTTTCGATAGCGAAGTCGCTTTCTATTTTAATGTGCTTCTCGTCGAGCAAATGTTGGAGGGCATTGGTCGCTTTGGGCTTGGTAAAGGCACCGCTCAAAGGCGTGACGAAGGTGATATCCACCTGATCGCGCAGATGTTTGTGCTTAAAATAAGAATCGGCCAGAAAAGCAAATTCCAGAGGCGCCACCGGGCATTTGATCGGCATTTCGGTAATGTGTACCACTAATTTTCCGCCTTTCCATTCCCGGAGTTTATTGCGCAGCGCCAGCGCGCCTTCAAAGGTGTAAAAGTCAAATATGCTTTTTTGCCATTCCTTGCCCAGCATCCCTGCGGTTTCTTCCGGGGCGGTTTTGGCGCCCGTGGCAATGATCAAAAGGTCATAATGCAGGCGATCGCCGTTGGCCAGGCTCACATACTGCTCCTGCGGCACAATGCGGTCAATCTGGTCATTGATCAAATGGACCCCCTGCGGTATAAAATCCTTGATCGGTTTGATGATATCCTCCGGCTGATAAATATCAAAAGGGAGAAACAGGTAACCGGGCTGGTAATAATGCTCTTCTCTTTCGTCGATCACCTCTATTTCCCATTCGTCGATTTTTAAATGGGGACGGAGGTGATTGGCCATCATCGTCCCAGCGGTCCCGGCGCCTAGAATAATCATGCGTTTCATGCAGCGATATTTTTCAATTAAAATTTGCTACAAGGTCCCTCCTGGCCGTCCGCCATTAGATGATGGGCGTCATGGAAGGCAGTGACTATTATTTTTTTAAAACCGGCCTTGGCTACAATCATGCTTATTCACCAAAAGGATACGTGGCCGGTATCTGGAGGCCGAGGATGGGGGAATGCTGGGAAAGGCGGCTTAGGAACGGTGGGAACGACGATGATGGCAATGGCGAATTAATAAATAAGCAACAAGCAAAAGGCAAAATGGCAATGAAAACCAATCGAGATGTTGATTTGCTTGTTGCCTACTTTACCTGCTTATTATATTTATTTCTATATTCAATCGGCGTTAATCCGGTAATTTTTTTAAATACATCCCGAAACGCTTTGGTGTCGGTATAACCCACATCAAACATGACTTCGCTGATATTTTTCCGACTGGTCTCGAAACTCCTTTTTGCGGCTTCAATCTTTACCCGCTGAATATATTCTATGACTGTATTATTAGTCGCTTTCTTAAAACGCCGTTCAAAACTCCGGCGGCCCGTCGCGCACAGATCGGCTAATTGGTCCACCGTGATTTTATCGGCATAATTCCGCTCAATAAAATCCTGCGTTCGTCTTACTTCTTCGTCTTCATGTTCTTTCTGGCCCTGGAACATTACGAAGGCCGACTGATTACTACGATCAATATCTATGGCAAAGAATTTGGAAGCCAGGATAGCCGTGGCGCGATCCGTATATTTTTCTACTAAATACAAGAGTAAATTCCAGTAAGAAGTAGCACCGCCGCTGGAATAGAGGCCCTGTTCTTCGGTAATAATACTGCCATCCACCAGTTCCACATCCGGGAACATCGTTCTGAATTCGTTGCCGTAGAGCCAGTGCGTGGAGCATTGTTTGCCTTTCAGCAAACCCGTGGAAGCCAGCAAAAAGGCCCCGACACAGAGCGAGGCGACTTCGGCCCCGTTTTTATACTGCTCCACAATCCACGGAACCGCCCCTTTATTGGTTTCCACCGCAGTTTTCATATCGCCGCTCAGGGCCGGGATGACGATCAGGTCAGTCTTGTGCACTTCGCTGAGTAGATGATCGGTGTGAATAGAAAACAGGCCATCGTTCAGGCGCACCTCGCGGGATTCGCCGACCAATTCCAGGTGAAACAAAGGCGGTTTATTGGCCGCAGTGAGGAATTGATTGACCGCCGCGAACATATAACGGGGGTCGGCAATGGCGGGCATTACTGCCGATTCGGGCACGAGGATGGAGATATGTTTCATGGCACAAAGATAAACAAAACGTTTTGTCGTAATCAACCATTTAGGTTGTCGTATTTGCCACTCACTAGGCTAAAATGTTGTATTTACCTTTGTAACATCAAAAATCACTTGTTTTTATGACACAAATAATTGTATATTTGACCTTCCATGGCAACTGCCGCGAAGCCATGACTTTCTATCAGGAATGCCTCGGCGGGGAACTGATGCTGCAAACAATCGGCGAATCCCCGATGGCCGATAAAATGCCGCCCGCCATGCAAGAATACATTCTGCACGCTGCTTTGACCAATGGGAAACTGTCGTTGTTGGGCTCCGATATGGTCGGTGAAAAGGGGTTGATAAAAGGAAATGCTGTGTTGCTCATGCTGAATTGCAGTAGTGAAGCGGAAATAAAACGCTGCTATGCTGATCTTGCCCGAGACGGAGAAGCGACCCACCCTTTGGAAAATACTTTCTGGGGGGCTTTATTCGGCGGTCTGACCGATCAATTTGGCAATCACTGGCTGCTGCATTTTGAAAGATCCCAGACTTCAACGGAGAAATTGCCCACTGGTTTGGCCCAACCGGCTAAACGCGCGCTCGATTCGGCCGGTATCCATGTTTTAACGGATTTTTCCAGGTTTACGGAAGTCGAAATTTCGGTATTACACGGTGTTGGGAAAAACGCGCTGACAAAGATAAAAAAAGTGCTCGCTGAAAATGGTATTTCTTTTAAAACGCCATGAATTCTATAACTTCTCTACATCAAAAATCAATTTCACCATTCAAATTCCTAGCTATGACAACCAAAATTTTTGTCAATCTGCCGGTTAAAGACCTGCAAAAATCCATGACTTTTTTCCAGCATCTTGGTTTTACGTTCAATCCGCAATTTACCGACGAGACTGCTGCCTGTATGGTCATTTCGGAGAGCATTTTTGCAATGCTGCTGACTTATCCGAAATTCCAGCAATTTACTAAAAAAGAGATTGCCGACGCTACTAAAACCACCGAAGTTTTAATTGCTTTGGATGCCGAAAATCGTCAGGCCGTACAGGAGATGGTCCATAAAGCAACCGAGGCGGGCGGGTCTATTTATGCCGAAGCACAAGACCACGGCTGGATGTATCAACATAGTTTCGCTGATCTGGATGGCCATCAATGGGAAGTATTATATATGGATATTAATGTGCTGCCTAAAGAATAATTACTGGTGGATTCAGCCACCGACTCTGATGACTATTATCTCTTTATAAATCCAGTCGCTTTGGGTAGCGGAATGCCTATTTTTCAGGATTTGGAGACACGGCGTACTTTAAAATTAGTAGAGGCTAAATCTTTTGAGTGTGGTATTGTGGTACTGCACTATCAAAAGGCAGCGGAGTAATAAGCATCAGATAGTAGTAAACACTTTTTTGGCAGATTAACCGAATTAACTCTTTCCCTGTAACATTCCCCCATTTCTTCCGTCTCCCAGTTATCAATTTCACGCTCTAACTGGTTCTTACTATGAAACTACTCTTCCTTTTACTCGTATGCTTCACGTTGCTGATCCCTGCCGTCCGTGCCCAAATGACCAACCTCAACCACTTTATAGAAACCCATAAACACGACCAAGGCTTCACTTTTGCTTATCTCAGCCGCGACCTTTTTGAGGTGGCCAGCAAGAGCGAGGTAAAAGAGAAAGACTGGAAAAAAGTACAACAAATCGTCAAAAATGTGGGTAGCCTGCGCATCCTCGCGGGCGACGAGGTGAAAAACGGACTGGCACTGTATAAAGAAGTGCTAACGCAAATACCGACTGATGAATTCGATGAATTACTGACAGTGCGGGACGAGCAAACCAACGTCCGCATCTGGGCTAAAACTGAGGAAGACAAGATCACCGACCTGATTCTGCTGGTCGGTTCGCCCGATGAATTTGTGCTGATCTGTTTTGCCGGAGCCATCGAACTGGGCAATATTACCGAACTGGCCAAATTATTTGACGCCGAAGAAGCCAAAGACCTGGCTGCGGTTACTAATGCAGTGGCCATTGATTTCCAGATCAGTCCAAATCCCAGTAATGGCGTGTTTCAATTGTCTTATACCGATGAACAGGATGCGCCTGCCTTGCTGAACATAACGGACCAGAATGGCCGTCAGGTCAGTATGTTACGACTTTCGGGATCGCCCACGCAGCAAGTAGAACTGTCGGATTTACCCGCCGGTTTGTATTGGATACAATTGAAGACTGCGCAGGGGAAAGTTGGGATCAAGCAGGTGCAGATTGTGAAGAATTAAATAAAAACTGCCGCGCCCAGTGCTTTCACCAGGCGCGGCATTAAACTTAAACTTCATTATTCTTGATTATTTTCTGGTAAGACCTCGTAGGCTTCAAAACCTGCGAGGTCTTACCAGTCTAATTAACCAATAACCAACCAACTACTTGCTGGCCACTAATTTTACATTCAAATCAAATTCGTCATAAATGGTCTTATCGCCCAGATTCTCGAAATAATTGCCCGAACGGAAACGAATATCAAAGTCCGTGCGGTCCACTTTAAGGGCGGCTTCACCGGCGGCTTTATTATCGGCAGCATTAATAGCCGCGTCGAATTTGATTTCCTTCGTAATACCTTTGATCGTCAGATTACCCGTGATCCGGTAATTGCCCACCGTGCCGCGCGAAGCAACTTTACTGATGACAAACTTGGAAGATGGATTTTTTTCGACCCCAAAAAAATCGTCCGCTTTGAGGTGGCCTTCCAGTTTGGTGGCCCATTCACCCGGGTTATCCAGTACTTTTATAGTGGTCATGTCCATTTCAAAAGAGCCGCCCGTGAGTTTACCCTCGGTAAACTGCAGCGAGCCGGATTTAATATTGACAGTGCCAAAGTGTTCGCCGGTTACTTTATAGGCTTTCCAGTTCACAATGCTCGCCTGGGTGTTCACCTGGTAGGTTTCCGGCGCGGTTTGTACGCTAAAAGAAAGGGCGGCAAGGCTGCCGATAGCGAGTAAAGTAAGTAGCGTAAGGTGAATTTTTTTGATTTTCATGCTTGCAGATTTGATAAATAGTGAACTGGTGAAATTGATTTTTCGTAGTAAAACCACTACATTGTGCAAAGGAATGCACCCAAACCGGGTGAAAAACAGTGTGTAGATGAATCCGGGAAATGTGGAGACAAGCGGGGAGAAGGTGTCTAAAAGGAAAGGACAAATTTTCGGTTTATATCCCCAAATTCGCCAGTTTAGTCGCCAAGTGGCCCGGCGTATGATTACACTATTTACCTTTACTATATATTTTTGCTGCCCCCCGCTAAACAAACCATACCTGTAATGATTATTTTAAAGACAAAAATCCCTGCCGAGCGTTTGTTGCGCTGGTTGTTCCTGACGCTGTTCTGGGGCATTTGGCTGGGTATGCCTTATCTCTCGCAGGATGATGATGCCAAGCACCGGCAATTTATGCTGTCGCTGCTGCCAGTCACGCTGACTAATATTCCCTTGTTCTTTTTGAATACGGAACTGCTTATTCCGCGCGTACTGCGCAAACGTGGTATTGCACCCTACTTACTGTCGGTGATTGGTTTAATCATGGCATTTGTCGTCATTGAGGGCATTTTAAAGAATTGGGTATTATGCGATTACGCGCAAAAAATGGCCCTGCACACCCGAAAAAGTTTCTTCTTTGTCTTTTTTATTACAGCTATCAGCACTGGTTATGGACTAATTACGCATTTAGTCGGTCAGGAAAAAGCGCGGCAGCAAGAGCGGCAGGAGCGTCTACAGTCGGAACTGTCTTTTTTGCGTTCGCAGATCAGCCCGCACTTCATTTTTAATATTCTGAATAGTATTGTCTATTTAATTCGCTCTAAATCAACATTGGCGGAACCCGTTACAATCAGCCTCGCCGAACTAATGCGTTATATGCTCTACGAAAGCAGCGATGCGCAGGTGCCATTAGAAAAAGAACTGGATTATTTAAAAAACTATGTAGAACTGCAAAAAATCCGCTTCGGCGAGGATGTGGAGGTACGCATGAATATTCAGGGCGAGCCGACCGATCAAATCATCGAACCCATGCTGATGATTCCCTTTGTAGAAAATGCGTTCAAACACGGCGTGGGTTTAGTCATTGATCCGGTGATTGATATTCAGGTGCGGATAGAACAAACATCTTTATTCTTTACGCTGCGGAATAAAATAGCCATTGACCAGCCGGAAGACAAAGACAGCAGTTCGGGTATTGGGCTGCGGAATGTGAGCCGCCGTTTGGAATTGTTATACCCGGAGGCGCATACGTTGCAGATCAATAAAGAAGAGGGGTGGTTTGTGGTAGAGTTACATTTGAAATTTCATAAAAAATGAAACTATCCTGCATCATCGTGGACGACGAATCCATGGCCCGCAAGTTATTGGAAGAAAACGTGCGCCAACTGCCTTTTTTGGAGGTGGTAAAAACCTGTAAAAATGCCTTTGAGGCGATGGAAGCCTTACAGGAAACGCCGGTGGACCTGATGTTTCTGGATATTCAGATGCCGGGGATGCTGGGCACTAAATTTCTGCAAAGCCTGCCGGAAAAGCCGATGGTTATTTTCGTGACCGCCTATTCCAATTTCGCCGTCGAAAGTTATGATCTGGATGTCATTGATTATTTGATGAAACCAGTCAGTCTGGAACGTTTTACCAAAGCCGCCTATAAAGCCTTGGATGAATATAAGAAAAAACAGGCGCTGGCCAATCCAGCCCTTCCTGCTGTGACCGAAGCCAATCCCGACTTCTTTTTCGTCAATGTCGAGTACGCCCTGGTGCGCATTGCGGTAAAAGAAATCACGCATATTGAGGGCATGAAAGACTATGTCAAAATATTTCTGAGTACCGCGAAAAAGCCCGTACTTACCAAATCCACGTTGAAAGCGATGGAGGAAAAATTGCCGCCACAAGGCTTCATGCGTGTACATAAGTCATTCATTGTCAACCTCGACAAGATTGAATCCATTCGCAATCGCGAGATTAAAATCTGTGAGGCGGAAATCCCGGTGGGCGAAGCGAATTTGGAGGAGTTGATGCGGTGGTTGAATTGTTCGAAGTGAGTATTTTACACTCTATTTAACATAAATTAAATTATGGAATAAACAAATACTTTAGGAACGTGTAAAAAATAATTTGTGAAATTCTGTTCTTCTTGGTTGTCATGTCGCGACGGAGTGCAGACATGACAACTGATCACGAAGACACAATTACTAACTTATTTTTTACACGTTCCTTAAAAACAAACATATCCATCCTGCAACAAAACAGGCGCGGAGCAGGTTTCCCTGATGAGTCTCGCAGGACTGAAAAAACTAACTTATTTCATCCATAAACAAACAGATTACTATGGAAACAAGTAGCACAACAGCAGAAGGAAGCACCAATATGGAAACGAAAGTTGCGAAAGCCTTCGGCACAGCCGCCGCAGATGCACTGCTGAATCCATTAACCATTCAGCGCAGAAAGCCTACGCCGCATGATGTAGAAATAGAAATACTGTTTTGCGGTGTTTGCCATTCTGATCTGCATACCGCCCGGAATGAATGGCACGGTACCGTTTATCCCTGTGTACCGGGCCATGAAATTGTCGGCAGGATTGTGCGGGTTGGGGAGCATGTGACTAAGTTCAAAACAGGCGATTTCGCGGCAGTAGGCTGTATGGTGGATAGCTGCCGGGAATGTGACTATTGCAAAGAAGACTTGGAACAATATTGCGAAAAAGGAAATATTGGGACTTACAATTCACCGGATAAACACCTGGGCACACAAACTTATGGCGGGTATTCAGAAAGCATAGTGGTGGATGAAGCCTTTGTATTGAAAGTGCCTGAAAATCTTGACCTGGCCGCCACCGCACCGCTTTTATGTGCCGGTATTACGACTTATTCTCCATTAAAACACTGGAATATTGGCCCCGGCAAGAAGGTCGGTATTGTCGGCATTGGCGGTTTAGGACACATGGGCGTTAAACTGGCGAAGGCGATGGGCGCGGAGGTGATTGTATTTACTACATCGCCCTCTAAAATAGAAGATGCCAAACGGCTCGGTGCTGATGAGGTCGTGCTGTCCAAAGATGAGGAAGAAATGAAACAGTACAGAGGCAAATTACACTTTGTGCTTGATGCCGTGTCTGCAGAGCACGACATCAACGCCTATTTGAGCCTGTTACGGGTAGATGGCTCACTGGTATTGGTCGGAGCACCTGAAAATCCGCTGCCGGTAGCAGCATTCAGCCTCATTCCTTACCGCAGAAACTTTGCCGGTTCCATGATTGGTGGCATCGCTGAAACGCAGGAAATGCTTGACTTTTGTGGTAAACACAACATTGTTTCCGATATAGAAATAATTAATATCCAGCAGATCAATGAAGCATACGAGCGATTGCTGAAAGGGGACGTAAAATATCGCTTTGTTATTGATATGGCCTCTCTGAAAAAATAAAACGGACCAGATAGAACCGCGTAAAAGCTGGTATGCAGGCTATATATTTTCGGCAGAACGATCAGGATGCTGCAAGTACGCCAACTGGCTATACAGCTCCCGTTCTTCCGCTGACAGCTGCTGTGGAATATCCACCTGAATATCCAGATAAAGATCGCCATCGGTAGCAGGATGGGCATAATCGGGCATACCGAGGCCGCGCATCCGCAGCGAAGCGCCATTCTGGGTGCCGGGCGGGATATTCATCATTTTATCGCCCTGTAAGGTAGGTACGCGAATTTTGCCGCCGAGCACGGCCGTAAGCACATCTATGTGTTGGCGGCAGCGCAGGTCGTTGCCCGTGCGGGTGTAGCGCGGGTGTGGCATCATACGAATGTGGACCAGCACATCACCGGGCTGACCCCCGTTTTGGCCCGGTTGTCCTTTGCCGCGCAGCCGGAATTTCTGGCCTTCCCGTACGCCTTTTTTAAGGTTCAGCACGTGCTCTTCGTTGCCCACTTTCAGGACGCGGGACGTGCCCGCAAAGGCTTCTTCCAGCGTGATTTGCGCTTCGGCCTCCATGTCGCTGCCATTGCGGGGAAAACGACCCCCACCACCACCCGAACGGCCACCGTATTGACTCCCGAAAAACTGCTGGAACAGGTCTTCCATGCGGGCATCATTTTCAAAATCGGTGGCGTCAAAAGAGAAATTGCCTCCCTGACCACCCTGGGGACGCCGCGTCCGACCACCGGCCTGCCCTCCCCCATCCTGATAATGTTCCCAGTTTTCGCCAAACTGATCGTAGCGTTTTCGTTTTTCTGGGTCGCTCAGCACGTCGTTGGCTTCATTGGCCTCCTTAAATTTTTCTTCCGCCTTGGCGTCTCCTTTATTCTTGTCCGGGTGGTATTGTATGGCCAGTTTCCGATAGGCTTTTTTAATCGCTTCCGGGGTAGCCGCCTTGTCAACACCCAATATTTTATAATAATCCTTAAAAGCCATGTTGCAGTTTTTATATAGGCAAAGTTAGTCAATATTCTATTATGTTTAGGCCATGAAATCCATCTTACTCGCCACCCTGCTCCTGATTGGCTGCAATCGCCAGGCCACTACTTCTTCTACCAATTTGCCCTATCTGCAAGGTAAAATGGTTAAAGTGCTGGATGGCGATACTTTCGATTTATTGACTGATCCACCCAGCCGTCAAAGTGCGGCAGAAACCGTTCGCATTCGGCTGGATGGTATTGATTGTCCTGAAAAAAACCAGCCTTTCGGTAAGGATGCTACGCAGTATCTCACCGACCAGATTTCCGGCAAATCGCTGCGGGTCACCGGTACCAAAAAAGACCGCGACGGACGATTGATCGGCACCGTATTCGTGGCACAAAAGAATGTGAATCAATTGCTTGTCCACAACGGGCTGGCCTGGCATTTCACCCAGTATAGCAAAGACAGCACGCTGGCCAATCTGGAACGCGATGCCCGTCGCCGCCGCGTTGGGCTATGGGCCGATGCACAACCCGTTGCGCCGTGGGAATGGCGGAAGAAAAAGCATCCGAAGTAACTTAAAAATCCAGTACAAATCTCGCGCCGCCACCCGCCGCCGTACTCACCCGAATATCGCCGCCATGCAGTTGCATGATCTGTTTGGAAATGCTCAATCCCACGCCCGTGCCCGTAGTTTTGGTAGTAAAAAAAGGAATAAACACCTCTTCGCGCAGGTCGGCGGTAATACCCGGCCCATTATCTTCCACTTCAATAAAGGCATGGCCCTTATGGTCGGATCCGGCCCGTAACGTGATGCGTTTTTCTTCAATCTCTTCGCCGGCATTTTGGAAAGCCTCGCGGGCATTTTTCACCAGATTTAATAGCACCATTTCTATTTGCGAAGCATCCGCATTCAGTTGCAAATCTTCGGGCACCACAAAAACTTCACTGCGCACTCCCCCACCCTTCAAGTCGGCGGCGGCTAACTGGATGACCCGATCTAGCAGTTTTTTAGCCCCCACCTGGTCTATTTTGGGCAATGGAATGGCGGTAAAACTCCGGTAAGCATCCACAAAATCCATCAGGCCACGGCTCCGGGCGGCCACGACTTCCAGGGCTTCTTCCAGATCGCTCACGGCACCCGGCGATTTCATTTCTTTCAAATCGGTGCGCACAATATCTTGCATGGTCTCGATGAGCGACACGATGGGCGTCACGGAGTTCATGATCTCGTGGCGCAGCACCCGCGCCAGGTCGCGCCAGGCATCCAATTCCTTGCGTTGCAGTTCGGGGTGAATGTCTTGCAGCGTCAGCAGGCGCACCGCCCGGCCCTGTAAATTGACCGAAACGCCCTGAATAGCCAGTTGCCGTCCGGCCTCGGGCTGGTACAATAATTTGCTGCGCGAAGTCAGATTATGGACAAATTGCGCCAGCACTTTATGTCGCTCCGGCAGGTCTTGCAGATGATGCAGCCGATATACACCCAGCACCTGGAAGGCCGCATTATTGGAAAGCAGCACGCCCGACTGGGCATCGAAAGCCAGAATGCCGGTGCCAAGATGTTGCACTATGGTGTTGAGAAACAACAAATTAGCCTCTTTTTCGGCGCGGGTTTGGCGGAAGGCTTCGAGCACCTCATTGAACTCGCGATTGACCTCCGCGAAGGACAATCCTTTTTCTTTGGCCGAAGAAAAACGGATGGCAAAATCGGAATAACGGATGCTCTCGAACAAACGGGCGAGTCGTCGGTTGGTGTCGTTCACATAGTGAAAGAGGCTGAGCGCGGTCGCGATGGCCGCCCCCAACGATGCCAGTCCGAGCAGGAAAATCGGCTCCGGGCGGGTGAAGGAATACGCCGCTGCCAGCAGCAAAGCGGCCAGGAAGGTAATCCGCAGAGCAAATGCGGCGGGAAAAGATCGGATCAAGGTCATACTGTGCGTCTTTGGCTTTTAGTCATTGGTCCTTTGGTCTTTGGTGAATAGAGCGTAACGTGGCTTTTAAAATGTTCCTCCCGGAGCAATTTCGCGCCCAAGATAACGCCAATCACAATACTTAATGCCCGCGCCATAATTGGCCATAATAAAAGGCGATACCAAACAGAAAGTAGAAATAATTAGATAAAATTGCCCTTTTATTGAACCAATCGCCAAGATCGCGTTAATCAACAATAAAAACAGTACTATGAATCTGCCTCCGCTCGAATTATCGGCTACGGTACATAAATACAGTAGCACAATAGAAGGTTATTTTTTGAAAATTCCCGCTGTATTTGGCCGCCAGTTGTCGCTTGACGGGAAAAAGACGCGTTTGGTCTGCACCCTGGCGGGTCAGGTACGTTTCCAATGTGCTTTAATGCCTTATGGCGATGGTGATTTTTATATTGGGCTCAATAAGAAAAACCGTATTACGCTCGGTCTGCAAGATGGCAGTCGGGTAGAAATGGTGCTGGAACTGGACCAAAGCAAGTACGGACTTGATATGCCCGAAGAATTGGCCGAAATGCTCGTGCAGGAGCCAGAAGGCGACCGTATTTTTCATCAACTTACGGCGGGTCGCCAGCGCAGTTTTATTTTCTGGGTTTCTTCAGCCAAATCATCGGAAAAACGGCTGGAACGCGCCTTGGTTTTAGTGGAAAAACTGCAACAATACGGCTTAAAAATGACTGGTAATCAATTACTTGGCAAGGAAGAATAAGAAGTGCTACGGCATTGCACTCGTTTTTGAAAACAACCAACTAATTAACAACAGTAAGCTCGGCAAGGCCACTACTCCAAGACTCAGTAAACGCCACCGTAGCCCAAAACGCAGTATCGGGCCGCCAATCAGCATCAGTATTACTACTAACAGCAGCCATTGCTGCATCCCGGTGGAAGCACCAAATCCGCTGCGAAAACCGACTGCCCATAACAAGAGCACCGCCGTTAAAAGATCAAAAACCCAAAAGAGCCAGAATAGAAATGCCATTTTAATAGAAAAATTATTGATTACTTGATAGTTGCCACAAACTCTTTCGGAACATCCAGTAGTTCCGCAACGTTGTCCACACTTTCTCCATTATTCAACAGTTTCGTCGCGATAGATATGAGCACTTCCTGTTGGATAGTTCCTTGTAATTGTTTCCGATGTTCGGCTACGTATTTGTTTGCTGCCTCCCGCGCCAGATTTTCCAGTTCGTTTCTTTTTTCTTGAATAATTATACGCACACTGGCGGCGGCCTCCCGGTCGGCAGCCGCCAGTTCGCTCAGTGCTTCCGCTTCGGCAATGGCGGCCGCCATCGTTTGTTGTAGCGTCTGAGCATATTTTTCAAAATCGGGTGGATTGGTTGGCATAACGAGAATAACTATTAAATATAGATCACAATAGCACTATTTTCCACCCGGTACGAATAGCCCGGAGCTTTATCGGCCACTACTTTTTTGCCAATGAAATCCAATATCAATTCCCGTTCCGCCAGCGGCAGGCCGGTGCGCGTTTCCCATTGTGCCGCTGTGGGTATATCAATGATAACCAGCGTAGTATCGCCGCCGAATTCGTAGTAAAAGCGGTTCGTCGTCTTGCCGTGGTGAAAAATAACGGAACCGCTACGGCCATCTTCCTCATATTCCAGCCAGGCATTCGCTGAACCGACTTGCTGCAAACCTGAGTGCCGAAAAACGCTCTGCATCACCCGTTCGGCCAGGCCCAGCAGCGTCCCTACTACGGAGAGAGACTCGCCTTTTTTTAATAGTTTTTCCGCCATTTCTTCCAGTATTTCTAAACGAATGTAATTTTCCAGTTGCGCGCGTAACTGCGTAGTATATTCTTGCAGTATTTGCACCTTATTTTGCTCCATTTCAGTCAGTTGCCGCCGCGTTTCCTGCAACTCTGCCGCCGCCGCTATTTGTTCGGCTCGCGCTCCGGCCACTATAGCTTCGGCAGCGGCGGAATTGTTGGTGAGCATTTTTTGCATGATTTGGGTGTATTCCATAGGCAATTGGTTTAAAATTAAAATTTCTACCAATATTTTCGCCCTGCTGGGTATGGCTGTAATGGTCCACTTGAAATAGCCCCAGCGGGGCAAAATGTTGGTAGAACTTCACCCCGACATCCTCAAAGCCCCAGAGGGGCGAAATCAACTCTCCTGCACATCACAAATTATACTTCTCCAACCTTCTATACAATGATGCCCGCGTCAATCCCAATTCCTGCGCCGCTTCGGTAATATTGCCGTAATGTTTATTCAAGGCCTTCATAATCAACTGTTTCTCCATATCGTCCAGATTCATGGTGGCCAAGTCATTGCCGCCCTGTGACTGTCCGGCATCGCGGAAAAAGAAATCGGGGGGTTGCAACGTATCACTTTGGGCCATGATGACGGCGCGTTCTACGGCGTGCTGGAGTTCGCGCACGTTGCCGGGCCAGGGGTAGCGATACATTTCTTTCAATAAAGCCGGACTGAATTCCCGCACCGTGCGGTTGTATTTTTGGGAAAACTGGGTCAGAAAGTGATTTGCCAGTAATTCGATATCGTCCGGGCGTTCGCGCAGAGACGGCAATTGTATTTCAATGGTATTAATACGATAGAGTAAATCCTGCCGGAAAGTGCGGTTTTTCACCATTTCGTACAGGCTTTGGTTGGTCGCCGCCACCACGCGTACGTTCACGGGTTTTACGCGATTCGCTCCCACGCGGGTCACGGTACGGTTTTGCAGTACGGTCAATAATTTGGCCTGCAAACCGAGCGGCAGATTGCCAATTTCATCCAGAAAAATAGTGCCGCCATCCGCCGCCTCGAAGCGTCCGGGCCGGTCTTCGCGGGCATCGGTGAAGGCCCCTTTGACGTGGCCAAAAAGTTCGCTTTCAAACAGGCTGTCGGTCAGCGCACCGAGGTCCACTTTCACGAAATTTTCCTGCGCCCGCCTGGAATGGGCGTGGATGGCCTGCGCCACCAAATCCTTGCCGGTCCCGTTTTCGCCGAGCAGCAGCACGTTGGCATCGGTCTCGGCCACACGTTGCACGGTATCGAACACCTGCTGCATGGCCTGGCTCTTGAAAATGAAATTCGGCAGGTCACGCGCCGCCGCCAGATTTCGGCCTAACTGCTTGGATTTCAACTCGGTATTCTCATCCTGACTGCTTTTCAGGCGCAGCGCGGCGTGGAGGGTAGCCAGCAGTTTATCGTTATCCCAGGGTTTTAATACAAAGTCCGTCGCGCCATTTTTGATGGCCCGCACCGCCAATTCTACATCGCCATAAGCCGTAATCAGCACCACCACGGCGGTCGGATCGAGGTCGAGAATTTTTTCCAACCACTGGAATCCTTCCTGCCCGGTGTTTTTGGTGCGGTTGAAATTCATGTCCAGCAGGATCACGTCGTAGCGGCGTTCGCGCAGTAAATCGGGTATTTCGGCGGGCTCGCGGGTGGTCTCCACTTCGGCGAAATGACGCTTCAGCAGCAGTTTGCCGGCGCTGAGTACGCCGGGATTGTCGTCCACAATGAGGATATTGGCTGGGTGCATCGAAGTGGTTACTGGTTAGTGGTAATTGGTTAATGGGATTCTAAACCATTGGTTATTAGGGATTTACGGTTTGTGACGAAATTTGACTCCTTAGGATCACGTAAAAAAAACAGGTAACTTTCTCATAACCCCCGCGCTTTAGCCGGGGGTGAAAAGGGGTTACACATTCCGGGTTTTAACCCGCAAGCATCCGTTTTGGGGTTAAAACCCCGCTTGATGTAGTCCTGCCGTCCCCCGGCTAAAGCGCGGGGGTTATAGGAACCTTCTAACTTAATTTTTACACGTCCTTTAAAAGACAAGTCCTATTCTCAATAGTGTGCAAAAGAAATGGATTTTTTTGGTTTAGTGTTCATTTTCGGACAATCAAGTTTTCAACAAACCTTCCTCCGCCCGCCGCGCCCGTTCAAAGCCAAAAACATCCACCACCGCCGCCATCGCCGCCTGAATCCGCTCATTGCCCAGATGGCCGATGCTGCCCAGATGCGTATGCGGCAACATCTCGCCCGCATGAAATGTACCCGCTTCCACGGCTGCGCCCACCTGTTTGTACGCTTCGCGAAATGGCAGGCCAGACTGCACCAGCCGGTTGACTTCTTCGACGGTAAAGACGAAACGGTAACGTTCGTCGGCCAGAATATTGGGGCGGACTTGCAGGTTTTCCAGCATCAGGCCGAGCATTTCCAGACAATCGCGCAGTACCCCAAAGGCCGGGAATAGTTTTTCTTTCAATAACTGAAAATCGCGGTGGTAGCCCGAAGGTAAATTGGTGGTAATCAAGGCGATTTCATTGGGCAAGGCTTGCAAACTGTTGCAACGCGCCCGCACAATCTCGAAGACGTCCGGGTTTTTCTTGTGCGGCATGATGCTGCTGCCGGTGGTCAATTCGTCGGGAAAGGCGATAAAACCAAAGTTTTGCGACATGAAAAGGCAGCAGTCGGCTGAAAATTTGCCCAGTGTGGCAGCGACATTACCGAGGGCTTGGGCGACAGCGCGTTCAGTTTTGCCCCGGCTCATTTGCGCGGCAATGGCGTTCACGTGTGGCGCATCAAAACCTAATAATTCGGTCGTAAAATCCCGGTCGAGCGGGAACGAAGAGCCGTAACCTGCCGCCGAACCCAACGGGTTTTTATTGGCCAACCGATAGGCCGATTGCAGGCTCCACAAGTCTTCACTCAGGGTTTCGCCATAAGCCGCCAACCACAAGCCAAACGACGAAGGCATAGCCACTTGAAAATGGGTGTAGCCGGGCATTAAATCATCTTTATGTGCCTCGCTTTTGACTAATAAAAGATCAAAAAACGTCTGCACATGCTGCGTGATCGCTTCTATTTCCGCCCGAAAAAACAGTTTCAAATCGGTCAGCACCTGATCGTTGCGGCTGCGGCCCGTATGGATTTTTTTACCCGCCTCCCCTACCCTGCGGGTCAGCAATAATTCTACCTGCGAATGTACATCTTCTATACCGGATTCTAGTAAAAACGTACCCGCTTCTATTTCCCGGTAAATATCCAGTAAAGCCGAGCGTAGTGCCGTGGCTTCTGCGGAGGTCACCAAATGCACCTTCTTCAGCATCGCTAAATGCGCCAGCGAACCCAGCACGTCATACGGTGCGAGGTGCATATCCATTTCCCGGTCTTGTCCGGCGGTAAAACGCTCTACGGCTGCGGACAAGCCGGATTCTTTTTGCCAAAGTTTCATGTTTAATTGGTTTAGAAAGATTTAGAAGAGTTTATAAAGATTTAGCGGATTATGTGTATTCACGAAACACATCTATCATCTTGAAACCGCCGACTTTTAATCGGCGGATTAAGTAATACTATAATTAACATCTATCTTCTTTGCAAAACATCAGCATTTTAATCTAGGGATGTAGATGTTTTGTAAAGAAGATAGATGGCATAGTAGGTCATATTAGCCCCTCGTTAAAACGAGGGGTTACAAGAAGATAGATGTATTTAATTATGTTTCAGTGCAGCACGCCAGTAAACGAATATAGAAATCAATTCCCTCTTCTATTTCCGCCACATAAATAAACTCATCGGCACTATGACTGCGCGCGCTATCACCAGGGCCTGCTTTCAGGGCCGGAAAAGGCATCAGGGCTTTATCGCTTAAAGTCGGTGAACCGTAGGGTGTTTTTCCCAATTTCATACCGGCCTGCACCAGCGGGTGCTCCAACGGAATCGCCGTGGCCCGCAAACGCAAAGAACGCGGCGTTACCGTACAACGCACATTTTGGCGAATAATATCCAGTATTTCACTAGAAGTATATACATCGGTCAGCCGGACATCTACCACAAAATGGCATTCATCGGGCACTACATTATGGGCTTTATTAGTGGTTTCAATTACGGTCACGCTCATTTTGATGCTTCCCAGCCACGGTGATTGCTTAGGAAATTGAAAAGACCGAAACCAACCTATATCCGTCAAAGCCGCATAAATGGCGTTTTCACCTTCTTCGCGTGCGGCATGTCCTGCTGTGCCAAAGGATTGACAATCAAGCACTAACAGACCTTTTTCGGCTACGGCCAGTTGCAGTTGCGTTGGTTCACCGACAAGGCCAAAATCTATGGGCGGCAACAATGGCAGCAAGGCTTCGATACCGTTTTTTCCGCTGATTTCCTCTTCCGCCGAGGCCGCAAACACCAGATTAAAAGGCAAATTCTCCTGTTCAAAAAACCACTGAAACGCCGCCAACAAACTCACCAGACAACCACCCGCATCATTACTACCCAGACCGTATAATTTGTCATTTTCCATGGTTGCCTTAAATGGATCGCGTGTATAGCCGGTATTGGGGCGCACGGTGTCGTGGTGCGAATTGAGTAGAATGGTGGGGTTGTTCGGGTCGAAATGTCGGTTTTTTGCCCAAATATTATGGCCAACCCGCTGGATAGGAATGTTGTTTTTTTTAAAAAACTCTATTAAAACGTCTGCTGTTTTATCTTCTTCTTTACTAAAAGATGGCGTAGCAATCAGTTTTTGGAGTAAGACCACCGCATCTTTAAATAAAGACTGGATTTTTGCTGGTGCAGGCATATATGGAGTGCGGAATTTATTCCGCTATGATTATTAATTAATTGATGTTACGCACAGCAATAGTGATTTTGCTCGCGAAACGACGTTTACTAAACCTCAAAGGTTTAGTAAACGTTAGTCCTGCGTAACATCAGTGATTACTGCGAAATAAATTTCGCCTTCCTAATCAAAGTTCCAGTTGGGCTTTCCTCCAGCGCATTCACCCGAATATCTTCCGCGTGACCGATCACGACCCGGGTTACGCCATTTTGCGCAGCCATAAAAGCATTGTCTAATTTTGGCAAAATTCCCCCCGAGACCGCCGCATTTTTTTGCAGTTCCAGATAATCCACTCGGTTCAATTCCGGTACCACGGAGGCATCGTCGTCGGGATTTTCCAGAATGCCTTTTTTCTCAAAGCAAAACAGCAAACGTACCTGGTACTCTGCCGTCAATGCCACCGCCAGACTAGCGGCGATGGTATCGGCATTGGTATTCAATAAATGTCCTGCCCCATCGTGGGTGAGCGGCGCAAACACCGGCGTAAGTCCCTGAATTAGTAACAATTGCAATCGCTTACCATCTATTTTGTCCACTTGTATATCGCCCACCCAGCCGTAGTCCACTTCCTGCACCGGACGTTTTATTGCGGGCAAAATATTGCCATCTGCCCCCGTCAGACCGATGGCGTTGCAACCCAAAGCCTGCAATTTGGCCGTCAGTTGCCGATTGATCAGACCGCCATAAACCATCGTCACCAATTCGAGCGTGGCCTCGTCGGTGACGCGGCGCCCCTTGATGTACGAAGGCGTCAGGCCCAGTCGTTCGCCAATTTGCGTGGCGATTTTGCCGCCGCCGTGGACGAGGATTTTAGGCTCCGGCAGGGCGGCAAAATCGTGCAGAAAGGTGTGCAGCGCGGCTGGGTCATCCAGCACGTTGCCGCCGATTTTTATAATGAGTAAAGTGGTCATATTGTAACCCCGACTTTAGTCGGGCTCTTAAACGAACTAATTTAATTTTGCCTTTACCGACTGAAGTCGGTGTTACAAATAGAAGCCAGCACCGCCTGCGCCGCCCACACCCGGTTGGCGGCTTGCTGCACCACGATGCTGCTTGGGCTATCCAGCACCTCCGCGCTGAGTTCCAGGTTGCGGCGCACCGGCAGACAGTGCATCACTTTGGCCTGATTGGTGGCTTGTAATTTATCCAAAGTCAGCATCCAGTTGGCATCCAAGCATTGCACCGTGCCGTAAGGCTGCGTGGCACTCCAGTTTTTCACATACACAAAATCAGCCCCTTCCAAAGCCTCGTTTTGGTTGCTGGTAATAGTCGCGCCAGCCGTATATTTTTCGTCCAGTTCATAGCCTTCTGGTTGCGCGATGATCAGGTCCGCTTCGCCCCAGGCATTCACCCATTGGGCAAACGAATTGGCCACACAATGCGGCAGGGCTTTGATATGCGGGGCCCAGGTTAAGGCCACCCGTGGACGGCGTTTTTCTTTAAATAACTCCTTGATAGTCAGTACATCCGCGAAACTTTGCAGCGGGTGCAGCGTAGCACTTTCGAGGCTGATCACCGGCACCTCAGAATAGCGGACAAACTGCTCGAGGATGTACTCCGATTCGTCTTCCTGCTTGCTAACCAGGGCCGGAAAACTGCGCAACGCCAGTACGTCGAAATACGCGCCCAGCACCGGGGCCGCTTCGCGAATATGTTCCACCGATGTGCCATTCATCACCACATCTTCGCCAAATTCCAGCGACCAACCGTCTTTGTCAGCGTTAAAAACCACGACTTCCATACCCAGATTACGCGCGGCAATCTGCGAACTGATGCGGGTGCGGGTGCTGGGATTAAGGAACACCAGACCGAGGGTTTTGCCCACGCCCAATCCATTGTGGTGACGTGGTAAACGCTTGTAAATCAAGGCTTTTTCGATTAATGCCGGTAAATCGGGCACGTCGTGGACAGAGCGGAAGTGTTGCATGGATGGGTATTGGTTATTTGTTAATGGGATGACTAAGAGTCGTAGCCAGTTTTTCTAGAAATACATCCGCTTCTTCCATCGTCAAAGCCAAAGAAGGCAGCAAACGCACCACGCGTGGTTTGGCTTCTCCGGTAAATATATGCCCCTCAAACAGCAGTTTTTTACGCAGTTCTCGCTGCGCTTCCGGCAGATCAAAACCAATCATCAGGCCGCGACCGCGTACATTTTCCAGCAGGGGCATTTTACGCAGTTCTGTTTGCAAATATTGTCCTACGGCAAAAGCATTAGCCATAAGACCTTCACTTTCAATCACTTCCAATACTGCCAATGCCGCCGCGCAGGCCAGCGGATTGCCGCCAAAAGTAGTGCCCAGCAATCCATGTTTCGCTTGAATATGCGGCGCGATCAGCACCCCGGCCACCGGGAAACCATTGCCCATGCCTTTAGCGGTGGTGTAAATATCGGCCTTTACGTCGGCAAAATCGTGGGCAAAAAACTGCCCCGTGCGGCCATAACCGCATTGTACGCTGTCGGCAATAAATACGGCATTTTGAGCCGTACACAGGCTGCGGATTTTTTGCAAAAAAGGCACACTGGCCTCCCGAATGCCGCCCACGCCCTGAATGCCTTCCACAATCACTGAACTGATTTCATGCGCCGCAAAGGCTGCTTCGAGGGCCGTTACATCGTTAAAAGGCAGAAAAACGACGTTTCCCGTGCGGTTCACGGGGGCGATAATAGCGGGATTGTCGGTCGCGGCCACTGCGAGCGAGGTACGCCCGTGAAAACCGCCACGAAAAGCGAGGATGGTCTTTTTGCCATTGTGAAAAGAGGCCAGTTTCAGGGCATTTTCGTTGGCTTCGGCCCCGGAGTTGCACAGAAAGAGTTGATAGTCAGCCTTTTCACTGATGCGTCCCAGTTTTTCTGCCAATGCCTTCTGCAACGGCAAATGCACCGAATTGGAATAAAAAGCCAGTTGGTGCAGTTGCTTTTCGATGCGTTCCACCCAATGCGGATGGCTGTGGCCAATGGAAATGACCGCGTGTCCGCCGTACATATCGAGGTAACGTTGGCCCTGGTCGTCCCAGACCCAGGAGCCCTGGCCACGAGTGATGTGGAGGTTGTTGAGCGGATAAACGTCGAATAATTCCATGATTATCAGTGTCTTGTGTAGAGACGTTGCATGCAACGTCTCTACGAGCGGAATATTAAAATGCGCTGGCTTTCAAGCGCAAACCCAGTGTTTCTTCCCAGCCAAACATCAAATTCATGTTCTGCACCGCCTGCCCGCTTGCGCCTTTCAGCAGGTTGTCCAGGGCGGCGTGAACGACCAGCATTTGGCCTTGTTTTTCGGGAAAAAGCAGGCATTTATTGGTATTGACGGCCATTTTCAAGTCCACCATTTGAGTGCTGACCACCGTAAAAGGGTGGCTTTCATAATACTGTTGGTATAAATCAAGCACCGCCGTTTGCGTCAAATCGCAGCGGGTGGTGGCGGACAGATAAATGCCCCGCGCAAAATCGCCGCGCCAGGGTACGAAATGAATATTGTCCGTTGGCAAAGACAAAGTCATACTGACCTCGGCTAAATGCTGGTGGATCAAGGTTTTATACGCCGATACATTCGCATGTCGCCACGGAAAATGGGCGGTGGGGGCGAGACTTTGGCCACCCCCCGTTGCGCCGGTGATGCCCGTGAGGAATACTTCTTTCAACAAACCGGCAGTCGCCAAAGGCAGCAAAGCCAACTGAATGCCGGTGGCAAAACAACCCGGATTGGCGATCAGGTCTGCCCCTTGAATTTGCGGGCGATTGATTTCCGGCAGGCCATATACAAAAGCGCGTTCGCCCAAGTGGCCGCCGAGGCGAAAATCCTGGCTCAGGTCGATGACTTTTACCGTTGGATCAAGAGGCTGCGCTTCCAGCCATTGGCGGGCCTCGCCGTGACCGAGGCACAGGAACCAAATATCCGCTTCGGTCAATTCTGCCGAAAAACGTAAATCCGTTTCGCCCAGTAGATCGGTGTGGACCGTGGTCACGGCTTTATCGGCCTGACTGCGGCTTTGCACAAAGGCAATTTCCACCGCCGGGTGATGCAGCAGCAGACGCAGCAGTTCGCCGCCGGTATAGCCCGCGCCACCGATAATGCCTGCACGTATTTTATTGTTGGTCAACATTTTATAAATGATTAATTGGACAATTGCCATAAGGTAGTTGGGCAACCACAAGGGTTGCCCCTACGGGTTTACCTGTTTCCAAATCCGCGTTTGTTGCCCAAAAATCCGCGTAAAACCTTTCACTTCCTCTCCGGTCCAACCCTTGTTCATTTCGCCGTAGGCCCCGAATTTGGCCGACATCAGGTCGCGCGCTGACTCCACGCCGGTGATCTGGAAATGATGCGGATACAGCGTAATATGCACCGTACCATCCACGCAGCCCTGACTACTTTCCAGAAAAGCCTCGATGTCGCGCATCACCGGATCGAGGATTTGGCCTTCGTGCAGCCAGTTGCCGTAAAACTGGGACAGCGTATCTTTCCACGAGAGTTGCCACTTGGTGAGCACATGTTTTTCCAGCGCGTGGTGGGCTTTCAGGATCAATACCGGCGCGGCGGCTTCAAAGCCCACCCGACCCTTGATGCCAATGATCGTATCGCCCACATGGATGTCCCGCCCGATGCCAAAAGGCCCGGCAAGGGCCTGTAAAGCGCGAATCGTGTCCACCGGATGCTCAAAAATCTGGTCATTCAGGCCGATAGGTTCGCCCTGACGGAAAAAGATTTTGATGGTTTCCGGCTCGTGTTTACTGACCGGCGTTGGCCAGGCCTCTTCCGGCAAGGCACCGTTGGAGCGCAGCGTTTCGCGACCGCCCACTGATGTGCCCCATAGCCCTTTATTGATCGAATAAGCGGCTTTTTCGGCATTCATGGCCACGCCTTTTTTGCGCAGATAATCCAGTTCCGCCTCGCGGCTCAATTGCAGATCGCGGATGGGCGTAATGATCTCAATATCAGGTAGTTCGATCTGAAAAATCATGTCGAAACGCACCTGATCGTTGCCCGCGCCGGTGCTGCCGTGGGCCACTGCATCGGCTCCCACTTGTTTAGCCACCTCGGCAATGGCGAGGGCCTGACTGAGTCGCTCGGCACTGACCGACAGCGGATAGGTGTTGTTTTTCAACACATTACCAAAAATCAGGTGACGCAGAATGCGCTCATAGTAGCCTTTCACGGCATCCACGGTGATGTGCTGCTTTACGCCCAATGCGTAGGCGTGCTGCTCGATCTGCTGGCGTTCGGTTTCCGTAAATCCACCCGTATCCACGGTGACGGCAATGACCTCATAACCGAGGTCTTCGGCCAGATATTTAGCGCAAAAAGTGGTATCCAGCCCACCGCTGAAACCCAGGACGACTTTTTTCATGATCAGAATTATGGAGGATTGAGGATTTGAGGATGCGAGTATTTGATCAAATACTCGCATCCTCAAATCCTCAAAAAAGGTTAGTGAAAAATAAAATGCGCCATTTCCGCTTCCTCCGCTTCTTCCAGACGCAGCGGGTCGAAGAGCATGGCGGTACACATACAGTTTTTGCGGCCTTTACTTTGCAGAATATCATAGTTGACGCAACTCCGGCAGCCCTGCCAGAAAGCATCGTCCTGCGTCAACTCTGAATATGTAACTGGTTCATAACCAAGTTCAGAGTTAATTTTCATCACGGCCAGTCCGGTGGTGAGACCGAAGATTTTGGCGTGGGGATATTTTTCGCGGGAGAGTTGGAAAATCCGGCGTTTGATGGCGGTGGCCACGCCCATGCCCCGAAAATCGGGATGCACGATGAGGCCGGAATTGGCAACAAACTCCTCATGGCCCCAGGTTTCGATGTAACAAAAACCCACCCAACGGCCATCCGGCGTATGGGCGATCACGGCCTTGCCCTGCCCCATTTTTTCCTCAATATATTCTGGCGTACGCCGGGCGATGCCGGTGCCGCGCGCCTGGGCGGAAGAAGCCATTTCTTCCGTAATTTGATATGAAAACGGTGCATCCGCCGCCGTAGCGATGCGAATGACTACCTGATCCCTGTGTTTCACGGGCGACGAGTAGTTAGAAAGTTAAACAGGAGTAAAAGGCAAAATAGCAATAGCAATGTGGCCAATGACCAGGCAAAAATTGCCATCCCTTAATTTTGCACCAAATACTTGAAAAATAAACGCAGCTACGCCGAACCTTGGGACGACGAGAGCGAATGCGAAAAGAACGAAAATGGTGGAGAACTATGGCCGCGGTCGTCGGAAAGTGTCGCGATATCGTCGCACTACCACGGGAACGGGTGCGAGGGCATTACTGGTGAGGCATTGAATGGCGGCCAGTATAGTGTGGGCCGCAGACGACAGGAACTGTTTCAACTTCAGCGAGATAAAACGGTCAGACCATAAAAGAGGGTGAAATAATACGGCGGCAAAGTTATGGGAATCCTTGGTGGTTTGGGGGAAAAATGTATGCAGGTTTGAAAAAAATCGGCATTTGTGTGTGCTGTAAAATTTATTAAACTTTTATATTGTATTGCAGAATATTATTAAAATTTTTGTTGGTTTAGAGGCCGTTTTAAAACCCCTCATCGGGCTTAAATGCCCGCCTTTTGCCACTATATTTCGCTCTATTTTAAGCGAATAGTCCCTGCTATGCACTAAAAATAAACCTTCATCTACTGTCAAAATTCAGTCCTTTCCGCTCCGTTCAGGGTTCTAAAACAGCCTCTTAGGTTTTGGCAGATGTCGTGACGTAATGTTTATGTTTGGCCCTTGCGCCCAGCAGGACTAGGCATAAATGGCCTTTTTTAGTTATGAACACAGCTGCATCAATTACTATGTGGGTCGAAGATATACCAGTAAACCGTACAGACTGTTCATTTTCGGACACCCGTGTTCGCTGGCGAACGGACATTGGCCCGATAAGACGACCAAAATCATTGACTGTCAACGTTTTAAAAAATTGGCACAACCTTCCTTATAGTAGTTAGAAAGAGGGTTGCTACGACGTGTGCCTTCATAATTCATCATTTTAATTCATAATTGAAGAAACGTGGATAGGGTCATTCAAAAGAAAAGATTTACGGTCCAGCGCATCCTGATGGGGCTGGCGATTGTGGGTTTTCTGATTTTTGCCGTGCGCACGATGGTTTCCGGCAGTCAAAGCAGCCTGAATGTAAATCGCGAAAAGATCACAGTCTCTAAAGTAGAACGGGCCGTTTTTGACGAATTTATCGTGGTAACCGGCGTCGTACAGCCACTCAAGACCTACCAGTTGGATGCCATCGAAGGGGGCTACGTGGTGCAGAAGTACTTAGACGGCGGGGCGACTATTAAGCAGGGCGATTTGATCCTGAAACTGGAAAACCAGCGCCTGATGCTCGATTTTGTGAACCGCGAGACCGAAATGTACGATCTCATCAACAACCTGGAAAACACCCGGCTGCGGCTGCGGCAGGATAAGTTTTCTCTGAAAAAAACGCTCTCGGAACTGGATTACCAAATCCAGCAAGCCAGAGACGAACACGAGCGCAACGACAAACTTTACGCCGATAAAGTCATCAGCCAGCAAGAGTTTACCAAGACCAAAATCACCTACAATCGCCTACAGCAGCAGCGCGACATTGAGGTGGAGAACCAGAAATTCCAGGAAGAAAACAGCGTCACGCAGATCAAGCAGCTGGAAGGCACGCTCGACCGCACGAAACTGAATCTGCGGCTGATGAAGGACAATCTGGATAACCTGTACGTAAAAGCGCCAGTCAGCGGCCTGCTGTCGTCCATCAACGTGGAGATCGGCCAAAGTATCGCTGCCGGACAGAATATTGGCCAGATTGACGACCTGAATGGCTTTAAAATGCGGGTCGAAGTGGACGAACATTACCTGTCACGCATCTTTCCCGGATTGGAAGGGTCTTTTGAATTCAACGGAAAAACGCACCAGTTGACCGTCTCCAAAGTCTATCCCGAAGTACGCAGCGGTCGCTTTGAAGTGGATATGCTGTTTGCCAAAGCCGTACCGGATGGTATTCGCCGCGGCCAATCGGTGCCAGTGCGCCTGCAACTTGGTAAACCAGCCGACGCTACCCTGCTGGCGACAGGAGGTTTTTTCAGCGATACGGGCGGCAACTGGGTGTATGTCCTGAATGCCGATGGCACGAAGGCCACCAAACGGAACATTTCTTTGGGTCGCAAAAACCCGCAATTCTTTGAAGTGCTAAGCGGTCTGGAACCCGGGGAACAAGTAATTACCAGTTCTTACGAGAATTTTGGGGATAAGGATGTGCTGAATTTGAATTGATTTTTAATTCAGTTTATATATTCCCAGTCTATATTTACTTTTACTGCAATGGCATGGAGATTATAAATGAAAACTGGTTTTTTGAAAACGTTTTTCTTAAATATAACTGAACAACGAAAAAGGTATAACGGAGGATTTGCACCCATTTCCGGGGGATTGAAACGCGGCATTTTTTTTACTGTTTGCAGTATTACTGTATTAAAAGATCGATCATTACCTCTTTCTACTTGAATTTCAGATGGATAACACTTGCGCGAAATAGTGAAAATAACAGAAACGTCCCCGTCCACACAAAACAACCGTTTCCAAAATGGATACTCTAAATGTGTAGCGAAGAATTTTTTTAATCCCGACTCCCCTCCCGGAAAGGAAGGTAGTTTCCAGATGTTAAATCTTTCGTACACTGTGTCCTGATTGATCAGTGTATCAGTAGTCAAATCTGCCTGCGCGAACAGATTTTGAGAAAAAATGAAAGTAATTGCAAAGAGTATATTTCGAGTCATTTCTTTACTAAAAAATCAATGAAAATAATTCATTAAACAGAACCAACTGCTTTTGTCCATTTGCAAATTTCAATACATTCTCTAATGATAAAGACTAGTAATTTACAAAAGATTTTCACCACCGACGAGGTGGAAACCACCGCACTGAACGGCATCAATATGGAAATCCAGGCCGGCGAATTCGTGGCCATTATGGGGCCATCCGGTTGCGGCAAATCCACGCTGCTCAACATCCTGGGTTTGCTCGACAATCCTTCCGAAGGCAGTTACAATTTTTTCGGAACGGAAGTCGCCAACATGAGCGAACGCCACCGCGCCAATCAGCGCAAAGGTAACATTGGCTTTGTGTTCCAGTCTTTCAACCTGATTGACGAACTGACGGTGTTCGAGAACGTGGAACTGCCGCTGCTCTACCTGAAAACGCCCGCCGGGGAGCGTAAAAAGCGCGTAGAAGCCGCCCTGGAACGCATGAATATCATGCACCGCCGCAATCACTTTCCGCAGCAATTGTCGGGCGGTCAGCAGCAACGGGTGGCCATTGCCCGCGCCGTGGTGGCTACGCCCAAGGTCATTCTGGCCGACGAACCGACGGGTAACCTCGACTCCGCCAACGGTCTGGAAGTGATGAACCTGCTCACCCAACTCAATCAGGGCGGCACGACCATCATCATGGTGACGCACTCACCGCATGATGCGGGTTTTGCACACCGGATCGTGAATCTATTTGACGGGAAGGTGGTGACGGAGAATTTTCACGTCTAATCTTCTGTAAACTATCAAGATATGCAGCCGGCAGGTTCCTCTGCCAATGACTTTATCCACCAGGTTTCAGTCTTTTTTGCGACCCGGCCGATGAATTTTGGCGGCTGCTTTTTTAATACTCTCTTTTGTACAGCCAAACAAACATGATAGAACTGAAAGATATTGAACGTTATTACCAGAATGGAGCGACCAAAAGTTACATCCTGCGCTACGTAAACGCCCACATTGCCGAAGGCGAATTCGTGAGTATTATGGGTCCGAGCGGGTCGGGCAAGAGTACGCTGCTGCACATTCTGGGGATGCTGGATGAGCCCACGGCGGGCGAATACTGGTTTCTAGGTGAAGCAGTACACAAGTTCAATGAGCGGCGGCGCACGGAACTGTACCAACAGTATATCGGCTTTGTGTTTCAGGCGTATCACCTCATTGATGACCTGACGGTGTACGAAAATTTAGAGACCCCTTTACTCTATAAAAAAGTGCCCAGTGTGGAACGTAAAAGCCGCATTGCCGATCTGCTCGACCGCTTTAATATGGTGGCTAAAAAAGACCTGTTCCCCAATCAGTTATCGGGTGGGCAGCAGCAGCTGGTGGGCGTAGCACGGGCCTTGATTGGCCGCCCGAAACTCATTCTGGCCGACGAACCAACGGGCAATCTGCAAAGTCCGCAGGCCAAGGAAATCATGGAAATTTTCCAGAAACTAAACGAGGAAGATGGCGTGACGATCATCCAGGTGACGCACTCGGAGGACAATGCGCGCTATGGCAAACGCATCCTGCATTTGAAAGATGGCCGGGTGGAAAACGAGGAGTTTATTAAAAAAGCGAAGCCAGTTTAAAACCAAGCACTATGCGGCCTCTTCTTCGGTTTCAAAGACTTTATCCACGGAAATGCTGATGTTCAAGACTTTATCTGTCAGCATTCCCGCATTAAAAGTCTCATAATCATCCGGCGAAGCATACACCACAACAGTTTGAATAGGCGGGATAATTAGCCAAACTGATTTTACGCCGGATTCAAAATACTGTACTGCCTTATTGTATTGATCTTGTACGCTTTGTGATGGAGAGACGATTTCGATGACTCCCCGTGGTGGTTCAGTTATCTGGATTTTATCCTTACGAAAATTGATTTTCGTCTTCCGGGAAATGGCAATATCTGGCGTAGCGAGCCAACCAGACAAGTTCAAGGATATTTCACTAAGAATGCGGTATTGATGGCGGTAAATAATGGCTAATTCAAAAATTAGATTGGCTTGGATGATTCCGTGGTTCAGGCTCGGCAATGGTTTTCCGCGTTCAATTTCGTAATCAGAAAGGGCTTCGACCATTGTATTTTCCATGTTTCGTTTATATTTTTAGTGCGAGGTAAAAGAAAGTAAACACAACAACAACAGCCAATCACGCCATGCTACAAACCCAATTCCTCCTTGCCCTGCGCACCCTGCGCAAAAACCGCGTCTATGCCGCCATCAACATTTTTGGTCTGGCGGTAGGCGTGGCGGCCTGCTTGTTGCTCTTTCGGTTGGTGCATTACGAACTGAGTTTTGATACTTTCCACCGCAATTACGATCGGATTGTACGGGTGGTGAGTTACAATTTTAACCCATCCGCCGGGGAGAGTTTTGGAGCGGGAATGCCGCTGCCCGCGACGGATGTGCTGCAAACTACGGTGCCGCAGTTTGCCGCCTTTGCGCGGATTCACCAGACCTGGCCGACCATCACGGTGCCGGATGCGCCGGGAAGTATGCTGGGTAAGAAATTCAGCACCGACGAGGACCATGAAATGGGTATTTTCGTCGAGCCGTCTTTTTTCAAAATCTTTGATTTTCAATGGCTTGCGGGTGATGCGGAATCGGCTTTGGGGCAACCCAACTCGGTGGTGATGAGGGAGAGCATGGCCAAAAAATGCTTCGGTTCCTGGCAAGCCGCCGTGGGTAAAACGGTGGTGATGGATAACCTCTTAACCCTCGTGGTGCGTGGCGTGGTGGCTGATTTGCCGCCTAATTCCGATCTGCCGTTTCACGTAATGATCGCTTATGAAACAGTAAAAAGTTACCCGGATTTCTATAATTACCACCCCGGCTGGGGCAGCACCAGCAGCAATGACATGGCTTTCGCCCTGCTGAATAGTGCCGACCAGTTTGCCGCTGCCGAAGCTGTGGTCGGCACGGTTGGCCAGAAGGAATATGGTACTAATGGCAAACGGGGCAACACCCGCGTCCACCACCTCCAACGCCTGGCCGATGCGCACTTCGACGACCGTTTTGAAAGCATTGGCATCACCCAAACCAGCAAATCGCGGCTGGCGGTGCTGTCGGCGATTGGGCTGCTGATTCTGATTATGGCTTGTTTCAATTTCATAAATCTGGCGACCGCCCAAGCCGCCGGACGCGCCCGCGAAGTGGGGGTGCGTAAGACATTGGGTAGCAGTCGCGGTCAACTGATTCGCCAGTTCATGAGCGAGACCACCATCATTGTGTTGACGTCGGTGGCACTTGGCAGCGGGTTGGCCGCTTTGTTAGCCTCGCAACTGAAACGCATTTCCGACGTGCCGGACAGTGTGCCTTTCCTCACTGACCCGATGGTACTGGGTTTTCTGGGCCTCACCACCCTGGTTGTGAGCGTAGTTTCCGGGGCTTATCCGGCCTTGGTATTGGCCAGTTTCAATCCCGTACGGGCCTTGAAAAATGACCTTTCGGCACGGGCTATCGGCGGCGTATCTCTGCGTAAAGCCTTGGTAGTGTTGCAGTTCGTGATTGCGCAAGCCCTGATCGTCGGAACAATCGTGGTCATTAATCAGATGGAATTTATCCGTAAAAAAGATTTGGGCTTTCAGCCTGCGCTGGTGTACGATGTCTTTGGCATCAGTTCAGATAGTTCCAGTCTGGCGCGGTTAGAAACTTTCAAACGTAAACTGCTGGAAATACCAGCCATAGAAATGGTGAGTTTCGCCAGTGATGTGCCATCTTCGGGCAATAACTGGTCGTCCAATTTCGCCCTGGGACGCGGTGGGGAGGATTCTCCGACCAACACCGAACTCAAATTCGTGGATGCCGACTATTTCAAAACCTACGGCCTGCGCTTTGTGGCGGGCCACGGCATGGCCCCCAGCGATACCATGCGCGAAGCCGTGGTGAATCAGACGATGTTGCGCAAACTCGGCATCAGCAATCCCGAAGAGGCTTTAACCAAAGAAATTCGCCTGGGCAGTGGCAAATGGATGCCCGTCGTCGGCGTGGTGGAAGACTTTCACGCGCACTCCGTCCACAAAACGATTGAGTCGCTGCTCATCACTACGCGCAAAGAATATTTCAGTACGGCGGGCATCAAAATTCGTCCCGAAAAAATGGACGTCACCGTGGCCAGCATCCAGAAAGCCTTCGAGGCTACTTTCCCGGAGCAGGTGTTTACGGGCAAATTTCTGGACGAGAGCATCGCCGAATTTTATAAAGACGAACAACGTTTTTCCGCCATGTGTAAGGGCTTTGCGGGACTGGCGATCTTGATTTCCTGCCTGGGCTTATTTGGTCTGGCGACACACATGGCGCGGCAGCGCACCAAGGAAATTGGCGTGCGCAAAGTGCTCGGTGCCAGCGTGAGTAGTATCACGGGCCTCCTGGCCCGTGACTTTATAAAACTAGTGGTTATTGCCATCGTCATCGCCTCGCCACTGGGCTGGTGGGCTATGCAAAAATGGCTGGAAGATTTTGAATACCGCATTGATATTCAATGGTGGATGTTCGTACTGGCGGGGTCAGCGGCTATTCTGGTGGCTTTCCTGACGGTGAGTTTTCAAAGTATTAAAGCGGCGTTGGTCAATCCGGTAAAATCGCTGAAAAGCGAGTAAGTACCGGCGGGTTTAGCCGCCATTTCTACCCACATCGGCGGCTAAACCCGCCGGTACAATCAGTTACCATGTTACAGAATTATCTCAAACTCGCCTTTCGCAACCTGTCAAAAAGCAGGCTCTATTCCACGCTCAATATCAGCGGTTTAGCCATCGGCGTAGCGGCGTGTCTGCTGATAATGCTATTTGTGGCCCACGAGTGGAGTTACGACCGCTGGAACCCGCTGGCCGACCGCATTGTACGTCCAACGTACCAGATCAGAATCAACGGTTTTGAGGAAAATCATGGCAGCGTGGATGCCATCGTCGGGCCGGAAGCCGCAGCGAGTTTGCCGGAAATACAGGCTTGGTGCCGCATCCGAAATGCGGGTAATTGGCCTACGCGGCGGGAAGGGCAAAGTGAAGAGAGCAATCAGGAAGAAAAAGTGCTCGCCGTAGACAGCAGTTTTTTTGAAGTTTTTCCCTTAAAAATTCTGGCGGGCAATGAAAACCAAGGCTTGAATCAACCCGGTTTGCTGGCCATTTCGCGCAGTATGGCGGAGCGGTATTTTTCCTCGCCGGAGCAAGCCTTAGGCCAAACGCTGGTCATGGGCAGGGAAAACCAACGCCAGCAAATTTCCGTTGTTTTTGAAGATATTCCTGATAATACCCACTTTCACGCCGATGCGTTATTGCCGCTGACGGGCAATGAAGAGTTGAAAAATGCGCCACCATATTGGGGTTATAACAATATATATTTCACTTATTTTCTGCTGCGTAAAGGCACGGAAAAAGCGGCGTTCGCGGAGAAATTTACTGCGCTGGCGACTAATAAAGTTGGCAGTTTACTCAAAGATTTATTTGCCACTAGTACCGCCGATTTTGAAAAATCCGGAAAACTCGCCCGGTTCGATCTGCAAAACCTCACCGACCTCCACCTGCATTCTGCCAAACAATCGGAACTGGCGGCCAATGGCAACATCCGGTACGTCTGGATATTCAGTGCCATCGCCTTTTTTATCCTGCTCATTGCCTGCATCAATTTCATGAATCTCGCCACCGCGCGCTCCGCCGGACGCAGCCGCGAGGTGGGCGTACGCAAGGTGCTGGGCAGTACGCGCGGCGCATTGACCCGACAATTTCTGGCCGAATCGCTGCTTTTGTCGGCTATTTCAATGACGCTGGCGATTGGCTTGGCGGCGGTGGCTTTGCCTGCTTTCAGCGAACTGGCTGGACGTCCTTTGGCTATGCCGTGGAGTAGCCCGATTTTCTGGACGGCGGTGTTGGGTGGTACGGCGGCGGTAGGTTTGCTGGCAGGCAGTTATCCGGCGTTTTTCCTGTCTGCTTTTCAGCCGATCAAGGTGTTGAAAGGCATTACCGGAACTTCGGGAAAAGGTAATTTTCGCAATGGTTTGGTCGTGTTCCAGTTTGCCATTTCAACGGTGCTGATTATTTCTACCGTATTGGTTTACAGCCAGTTGCAGTACATGCAGCAAAAAAGTCTGGGTTTCGATAAAAGTCAGGTGGTACTCATAGAAAATGCCAACGCGCTGGGCGAACGGGCCACGATTCTGGAAACCGAAATGCGCCGAAATGCCCATGTAGAAAGCGTGACCAGAACCAATTATCTGCCCTTGCCCAACAAGGACCGGGGCAATTCTATCCTCTCGTCCACGCGAACGACGCGCGGTGCCAATACCGTGCTGCAACGCTGGCAAGTGGACGCCAACTACATTCGGACGCTCGGCATGCAGATTCAATCAGGTCGTGATTTCGACCCGGCTCGCGTCACCGACAGCGTGGCCATTATTGTCAATGAAATAGCGGCCAAACAACTCGGTTTCGCCGACCCTATCGGGCAAAAAATGTACCGCTCGAAGTCCAACGCCGTGGATTCCAAGCCGGAAGATTTTGAGGAATTGACCATTATCGGCGTGGTGCGCGACTTCCATTTTGAAAGCCTGCACCACCCTATCGGCGGTTTGTATTTGCAACTTGGCCCTTCCAACGGTACTATTTGCCTGCGCATGGCTGGACAAGATGCCGCGCCCGTCATCGCTGATCTCGAACAAAAATGGCAATCTCTTACTCCTGACCGCCCGATCAGTTACCATTTTATGGACGAAACGCTGAATCGCAACTACGCGGCGGAGCAACGCGTTGGGCTGATCGCTTCGATTTTTGCCCTTTTGTCGGTGCTGGTGTCTTGCCTGGGCCTGTTCGGTCTGGCGGTCTTCGCTACGGAACAACGCACCAAGGAAATTGGCATACGTAAAGTGCTGGGTGCGAGCGTGGCGGGCATTACCGGAATGTTGACGAAGGACTTTTTGAAATTGGTCGTAGTGGCCATCGTCATCGCTTCGCCGGTCGCTTATTGGGCGATGCACAAATGGCTGGCCGATTTTGCTTACCGCATGGAAATCCAATGGTGGATGTTTGTACTGGCGGGGTTAGCCGCCATGAGTATCGCCGTCCTAACAGTAGGTTCGCAGAGCATAAAAGCGGCTTTGGTCAATCCGGTGAAATCGCTGAAAAGCGAGTAAGTACCGGCGGGTTTAGCCGCCATTTTCACCTATATCAGCGGCTAAACCCGCAAATACCAGTTCACCAGCATCTTAAAATACACGGCCATGCTCCGCAATTTCATCCGCACCGCCTTCCGCAATTTCCGCCGCAACGGACTGTACACGAGCCTCAATCTGGCGGGATTGACCGTTGGTTTTGCTGGATTTTTGTTACTCGGCCTCTACATTACTGATGAGCGGCGCTTCGATGCCCTGCACACCAAGGTTGACCGTATTTACCGGCTGGTGGAAGAAAAGACCGATGCGGATGGCAAAACGACGCGGGTGGCCGCCACCTCCTATTTAGCCGCCGAACGGAGCAAGCAAGACCTGCCGGAAATCGCCGAAATGGTCAAAATAGGGGCCGCCGGGCGTTCCAATGTATATACCACCGATCCTAAGCAGGCCTTCCACGAAGTCATCTGGCACGCGGACGGCTCTTTCGGACAAGTCTTTGATTTTCAATGGGTATCGGGCGATCCAAAGACGGCGTTCGTGGCTCCTTATTCGGTGGTGCTGACCCGCGAATTTGCCCGCCGCCTGTTTGGCACCGACCAGGTGTTGGGTAAGGCATTGACCATCGAAGACTACCAACCGATGACGGTGACCGGTGTACTGGAAGATTTTCCCAAAAACTCATCTATTCATTTTAATCTGGCGGTCTCGACGGCCTCCTATGATGAGATGGATTTTATGAAACGGGCGAAGCTGAGCGACTGGACATCCAACAACTTCCCAACCTGGCTGCTGCTGCAACCGGACGCCAACCCCGCTGCGGTGGAGACGAAACTCAACACCCTGATCGCCGCCAATACGCCGCCCGGCCAGACCGGGAAACGCCATCACCGCCTGTTGCCGATGCGCGATATCCATTTCAAGGGCACGGGTATCGAAGGGCTGAGCGACCGTATGGCCAACGCCGCTTACGTGACCGTACTGACCCTGGTCGCGCTGTTTTTGCTGGGCATCGCCTGCATCAATTACATCAACCTGACCACGGCCCGTGCCGTCGGACGAGGCAAGGAAGTGGGCGTGCGCAAAGTGGTGGGCGCCGGACAAAGGCACATGGTCGGTCAGTTTTTGACCGAGACCTATTTGCTGGTGGCCGCCGCCTTCGTACTGGCCATTGGCTTGCTTCAACTCGTGCTGCCCGCTTTCAATGAATTTGCCGGCAAAGCCTTGATGCTCAACGCTTCCACCGATCCGACGATCTGGGCGGGCGCGGCAGGAACGGCTCTGTTGGTGGGTCTGCTGGCGGGTATTTACCCGGCCCTGTACCTGGCGCGGCTGCGGCCCACGATCCTTTTCAAAAATGTACTCCCCGGCAACTGGTGGGAGTTTTCCCTGCGGAAGGGCCTGGTGGTGGCCCAATTCGGTCTGTCGGCCCTGCTGATGATTGCCACCGGCGTGGTCTGGCGGCAGATGCGTTTTTTGGAAAATAAAGACCTTGGCTTCACCCGTGAACAATTGGTGGTCGTGGACATCAATAGTGGCAAGGTGCGGCGCGATTTTCAAACTGTTAAGGCGGGCTACGCCCAAATTCCGGGCGTAGAAGCGGTCAGTGTAACTTCCAGAGTACCAGGTGAATGGAAGAATCTGCCGCAGATAATCGTCCGTCGGGAGGGCGCGGACGTGCAGACCGAAACGAAAACCGCCGCGTTGATCCTGGCGGATGAGGATTTCCTGAACACCTATCAGGTGCCCTTGTTGTCGGGGCGCAATTTTGAACCCAACGGAACGGATTCTGCGGCGGTCATGCTCAATGAAAGTGCCGCCGCCCTGCTGGGCATCACCGAACCCAGTGGGCAATGGATCACCATCCCTTCGGCGATCTTTTCCGGCACCAATTACCCCCTGGACCAACCGTTTAAGGCCCAGGTGGTCGGCATCGTGCGCGATTTTCACTTCCGCAGCTTACGCGAAAAAATTGCGCCCCTGGTCCTGGGCACCCGCCGCAATCCGGTGCATGCCATAGACTATTTTACGGTGCGTCTGCAGGCCGCCAACGCCCAAAACGTGCTGCCCCGTTTGGAAGCGGTCCTCCGCGCCACCGATCCCGGTCATCAGTTCGAGTGGCATTTCCTGAACGAGCAGTGGGCCTTGTTCTACCAGGAGGACGTGCGTCGGCAAAAGATACTAACCGCCTCGGCAAGCGGGGCGATCTTTATTGCCTGTCTGGGTTTGTTTGGGCTGGCCACTTTTGCCGCCGAGCGGCGGCGTAAGGAAATCGGCATCCGCAAGGTGCTGGGCGCGAGTGTGAGCAGTATCACGGGCCTCCTGGCCCGTGACTTCCTGAAACTAGTCGTGATCGCCATTGTCATCGCCTCACCGCTGGCGTGGTGGGCCATGCAACGCTGGTTGCAAGATTTCGCCTATCGTATTGATCTGCAATGGTGGATGTTCGTGGCGGCTGGTTTGGCGGCTATTGCTATTGCCTTTTTGACGGTGAGTTTTCAGAGTGTAAAAGCGGCGTTGACCAATCCGGTGAAGTCGCTGCGGAGCGAATGATTTGATCACGTCCTAAGCGAGAGAAAGTCGCTGCTAAGCGCGTGAATTTACAGTTTTAAAACATTGATTTTCAATGAATTAAAAAATTCGGGACGATGCTAAAAAACAATCTGCTCCTCGCTTTTCGAGCGCTCAAAACCAACGGCGGCTACACGCTGATTAATCTCGCCGGATTGAGTATCGGCCTGGTCTCTTGTCTGCTCATTGTGCTGTACATCAGCCACGAACTGAGTTTCGATGGGTTTCATAGCAAAAAGGAGCGTATTTACCGCCTCAATTATGATGTCCTGATGGGCGGCAAGCAGATTTTGTCGCCTTCAGTGCCCGTTTTTGTGGCACCGCAACTGAAAAACCAGTTCCCGGAAATCGAAGACGCTACGCGGTTTTCGAGCGAATGGCGGCCCCGCACCATCCGGTACGGCGAAACCATGTTCGACGAACCGGGCTTTTGTTACGCCGACCCCAATTTTTTCAACGTGCTGGATTTCAAAGCCGTGCAAGGCGATATTTCCACCGCGTTGAGCCGTCCCAATACGCTCGTCATTACGGAGAAAATGGCGCATAAATACTTCGGCAACGCTTCGCCGCTGGGCAAACAACTCAATTTCAATAACAAAAAAGACTACGAAATCGTGGCGGTCGTGGAAAACATACCCGCCAATTCGCATTTCTCGTTCAATTTTTTGACCTCGCATTACAGTCTCGACGATTTCGCTGCCGCAGAGAGCAAGGAAGAATGGAACAACCCCAACTATACCACCTGGCTGCTGATGCGACCCGGCACCGATCCCGCCGCCCTCGCCGCGAAAATTGAAAAATGGGTCAACCCCGAAGCCGACCCCGACCAAAACGCCCTGCACCTGCCGCTGGAACCGCTCACAGCGGTGCATTTCAACACGCAAGCCTTCAACTTTGCCAATCAACTCCGCATCACTGATCGCAGTTACCTCGGCATTTTCGGGGTGGTCGCTGCGCTGATTTTGGGGATGGCTTGCGTCAATTATGTCAACCTGACCACCGCCCGCGCCTCGATGCGCGCCAAAGAAGTCGGCATTCGCAAAGCAGTCGGAGCGCAAAAGGGGCAATTGATGTGGCAGTTTTTGAGCGAATCGTTTTTGTTGTTGCTGCCGGCCGTGCTGATTTCGGTTGGTTTGACATGGGCGTTTTTGCCGACGTTGAATGCTTTGCTCGGGCAGGACATCCCGTTCCGGTTGTTGGAAGCGCGATTTTTGGCAGGCATCGGGGCGGGCTGGTTGTTGCTTTCCGTGTTGGCGGGACTTTATCCGGCCGTCATGTTGGCGCGTTTCAGACCGATGACCGTGCTGAAAGGGCAGTTGGTCCAGCAGGGTGGGGTCGGAATAACGCTGCGCCGGGGGCTGGTGATTTGCCAATTTGCCATTTCGACCATGCTGATTGTCGGGGTCGTCGTCGTGCGCGCGCAACTTGATTTTATGCAAACAAAAAAACTTGGGCTGGACAAAGAGCAGGTTATCCTTTTACGGGGCAATGTGGAATTGTTAGGTCGTCTCGAGCCTTTTTGCGAACGACTGCGGACGTTGAGCGGCGTCGAATCGGTGGCGCGTGCCGGGCGTTCGCCGTTTGAGACCGTCATCGGCAACGGTTTTTCGCTCAACCCCAATCCTGCCGACGGTAGCGACTGGCACATGGTGGGCGGCATTGCTGCTGATGTCCATTATTTGCAAACGCTTGGTATTCAATTGCTTGCAGGGCGCAATTTCGACCCCACGAAAATTCGGGGCGACAGCACCATCAACGAATTCATCGTCAATGAAGCCTTTTTGCGGCACTATAACCTCACGGCAGCGGAAGCGGTCGGGCGGAAATGCCTGCTCGGCAACTCGGCGCAGCGCGGGCCGGGCACCATCGTAGGCGTGGTGGCCGATTTTCACACCGCTTCGCTCCGGGGGAAAGTGGAACCAGTGGTGCTTTTCAACGAACCAGGATTGATGCACTTTGCCTCGGCACTGGTGCGGGTTGGCAAGGGGCAAGACATGTCGAAGGTGCTATCGCAAGTGGAAACCGCGTGGAAATCGGTGGTGCCCATGCGCCCTTTCAATTGCATCTTTCTCGACGAACAATACGACGCGCTCTACCGCACCGAACAGCGTATGGGTTCGCTGATGTCGTTTTTTTCGGGGTTTGCCATTTTGGTGGCCTGTTTGGGGCTGTTTGGCCTCGCCACCTTCATGGCCGAGCGGCGCATGAAGGAAATCGGCATTCGCAAAGTACTTGGCGCGAGCGTGAGTAGTATTACGGGCCTCCTGGCCCGTGACTTTATAAAACTAGTCGTGATCGCCATTGTCATCGCGTCGCCCCTGGCTTATTACTTTATGAATAAGTGGCTTGCTGATTTCGCTTATCACATTGATCTGCAATGGTGGATGTTTGTACTGGCGGGTTCAGCCGCCATCCTGATCGCTTTTCTAACGGTGAGTTTTCAGAGTATAAAAGCGGCGTTGACTAATCCGGTGAAGTCATTGCGCAGCGAGTAAAGTATTTTTCAACACAAAAGGCACAAAAGAAGACAAAAGAGAATAAAAGTTATAAACATGATTCAAAATTACTTCACCATCGCCCTGCGTTCCCTCTGGAAAAACAGGGGTATTTCCGCTATCAACATCGTCGGTTTGTCCGTGGGACTAGCCTGTTTCGCGCTGTTTTTGCTGGACGTACTGAACGAGTACAGTTTCGACCGTTTTCATACGAAAGCCGACCGCTTGTTTGCGGTGTATGAAGCCATTGGTGAAATAAGCGGCCAGCCAGCCCAAAAAATGAGCGCGTTACCCATGCCGCTTGGTCCGGCGTTGAAAGCCGATTTGCCGGATGTGGAACGTTTTGCGCGCTTGCAGGGTGCGGACGAAACCTTCCTGGTGCGTACGCCGAACGGTGTGGTAGAAGAGCAGGCCTGTTTTGTGGACCCAGCGTTTTTCGAGATGTTCAGTTTCCCATTTTTATACGGCAATGCTTCCTCCGCGCTCACCGCGCCGGGCAACGTGGTTTTGACCGAAAAAATGGCCCTGAAACTGTTCGGTGAATCCAATCCAACGGGCAAAACACTGGAAATAAATATCATTGGAGGAGTGCATTTCGAGCCGTTTACCGTCTCCGCCGTCGTGCAGGATTTACCCTCCAATTCGAGCCTTCAATTTGGCATTTTAATGCCGTTTGAAAAATTCGCCGCCAGCGAACGTGGTCGGGAAGCCGCCACGAACTGGGGCCAATTGTCCATGCAAACCTTCGTGGAATTGCGCCCTGGCTCCGGCTTGTCCAAAAATCAAGCGCGCCTGGACCAGTTTTTCGGGAAATACTATCCAGACGTAGAAAAAAGCCTGCGTGATAATGGTCTGTGGAATAAACCGGAAATGCCGGTCACCTTCGGCCTTTTGCCGGTGCAGGCATTGCACCACGACCCGGATTTAGGCACCAATCCCGCTCTTTCGCTGATTTTGCTGGCCATCGGCGGCATTATTTTATTCATCGCCTGCATCAATTTCACGACGCTGGCCATTGGTCGTTCGGCAGGCCGGGCGCGGGAAATCGGGGTGCGCAAAGTTGTTGGTGCCAGCCGGGGACAACTTTCCCGGCAATTTTTGATGGAAGCCATTCTGCTCAGCGGCTTTTCGATGGCAGCGGGCATTGGTCTGGTCAATATCCTGCTTCCACTGTTCAATCAATTGACTGACAAGCATTTGTATTTTGATTTTCAACAATTTCCCGAACTGTTCTGGCTCGTTCCGGGGCTGGCCTTGCTGGTTGGCGGGCTGGCCGGGAGTTATCCGGCGTTCGTACTGTCGGGTTTTTCGCCGCTCGAAACCTTGAAAAGCAAATTGAAAATTGGCGGGGAAAACTGGTTCACCAAATCACTCGTCACCTTCCAATTCGTGCTTTCGGTCGGCCTGATGACTTGCACGTTCATCATGCTGCGGCAGATGGATTTTTTACGCTCCAAAAACCCGGGTTTTGACAAAGAAAATGTAGTGATCGTGAATGCTGACGGCGCAGAATATCCAGAAAAAATCCTTGCCCGCTTTCGCCAGTCTCTCGCCGGGCGCCCGGAAATCGAGGGCATCAGCAGCGCGGAACTTTCACTCGGCGCGGGTGCGGGTTCGAGTAACAACCGGTTCGATTATGAGGGGAAAACCAAAATAATTTTTGAATATTTTATTGATCCGAACTACCTGCGGGTGCTGAAAATGCCGCTCTTGTCGGGACGAAATTTTGACCCCAACGTGGTGCAGGATACGGTGAATTCGGTGATTATGAACGAAACCGCCGTCCGTGATTTCGGCTGGACAAACGAAACGGCAATCGGCCAGGTTCTTACCGGCTACAACCAAAGCGATCCAAAGCGCAATCCGGTGGTGATCGGGGTCGTGCGGGATTATAATTTCCGCTCGTTCCACGAAAAGGTGTACCCGATGATGCTGAATATGTTTCATGGCAGCATGCCGCGACAATTTTTAGTCCGCATCGCTCCCGGCGACCCACGCCGCGCGCTCGACCAAATGCAGTCCGCCTGGGCCGCTGCGGAGCCCATATTGCCGTTCCGTTATTCGTTTTTGGACGAAAATCTGCAAAAATTTTATGTGGCTGAATCCCGCATGAGTACGACGATTGGCTGGGCGGGCGGCATTGCGGTGTTTCTGGCCTGTCTGGGCCTGTTTGGTCTGGCGACCCTGGCCACGCTGAACCGCACTAAAGAAATCGGTATTCGCAAAGTGCTGGGTGCGAGTGTGGCGGGCATCACGGGTTTGCTGGCCAAAGATTTTTTGAAATTAGTCGTCATCGCCATCGTCATTGCCTCGCCCATCGCCTGGTATTTGATGCAGCATTGGCTGGCAGATTTTGCCTATCGTATTGATATTCAATGGTGGATGTTCGTAGCGGCGGGTTTAGGTGCCGTGCTGATCGCTTTTTTGACGGTTGGTTTTCAGAGTGTGAAAGCGGCACTGGCGAATCCGGTCAAATCATTGCGCAGCGAGTGAGATTTTCACAAACAAGTGGGTTTCAACAATTTCAAAAACTACGATTATGTTACAAAACTATCTAAAACTCGCTTTCCGCAATCTCACGCGCAACCGGCTCTATACCGTGCTCAATATTGTGGGCTTAGGAGTGAGCATCACTTTGATGATATGGGGTTACCAAACCTACCGCTTTTGTTTCAGTATGGACGATTTTCACGCCGATAAGGAGCATCTTTTCCGGGCGGTTGTCACCCGGGAGGGCAACGATGAACTCAAAGGCGTTTGCCCGCTCCCGGTGGCACAAATGGCGCAACGCGATTTTGCCAGTATCACCGCATCGGTGCGTTGGGATAGCCGGGGTTGCGACATCAAAGGGGACCAAAGCGAACCGTTCTCCGAAGAGGTGCATTTCACCGACCCTGCTTTTTTTTCGCTGTTCAATTTTCCGCTCGTCATGGGCGACCACGATCTTTCCGATAAAAACGCCGTGTTATTGACGGAAAAAATGGTGGAAAAATATTTTGGCAAAACTAACCCATTGGGCAAGACCTTGCTGCTGTATGCAGGCGAAAAACGCGCTCTCCCACTCTTGGTAAAAGGCGTATTGAAAGATATACCCCCGAACTCTTCTTTCCGTTTTGATTTTCTGACCAATATCGAAAACCTAAAAACGAGCGATTCTACTTTCTTTCAACCTGACGATTGGAAATGGTTCTTGGACGCGGTGATTTTCAAAATACCCAACGCTGCCGACGCGGCACACTTGGCTGCCGATTTTAACCAATACCTCCCCCAACAAAATGCTGCCCGTCAAGACTGGAAGGTCACGAGTTTCCGTTTGCTGCCCTTGTCAACGATCAACGATCAGGCGGAATACATTGCCTCCAACGGTTTGCTGGGCCGCCCCAACGATGCCGCCGCCTATGGTGCCTTGATGATGGCCTGTTTGATCTTTTTCTCGGCCTGCCTCAATTTTGCCAACACCACCGTCGCCCGCTCCAATCGCCGCCTGCGCGAGATGGGCGTGCGCAAAGTGATGGGCGGCACCCGCGCCCAACTGATGCGGCAGATGCTACTGGAATGCGCGGCAGTCGTGGCCATGGCCATTGGTGTTTCGATCCTGATGACCCATTGGTGGGTGCCAATGGCAAACAGTATGTTCAATGGCTTGGAGTCACACGCCGATTTTCTGCACGACCGGGTATTGCAGGTATTCTTATTAGGGCTGTTTGTGTTCACCACGCTCTTGGCCGGTTCTTATCCGGCGTTTTATATCAGTAGTTTCAATCCCAGCCGGATATTCAGGGGCGCGGTAAAATTTGGCGGCACCAACCTGTTCTCGCGGGTTTTACTGGGTTTGCAGGTGGTGGTCTCGCTCATCACGGTGGTCGCGGGAGTGTCCTTTGCCCGCAATGCCACTTTCCAAAAGAATTTCGATTACGGCTATAACCGCAGCGACTTGATCGGCGTAGCGGTCTCCGACCAAAACACCTACGATGCGCTCCGCAATGCGGTGCAGCAACTGCCGGGCGTAGAGTCGGTGGCAGGCACCCGCCACCACATTGGTTTTGGCAACCGCTCCATCACCGTCGAAACAGAGGGCAAAAAACGCGAGGTTAACTACTTCGAGGTGGGGGATAACTACGCCCAAGTGATGAACCTCCACGTCTTGGCCGGCCGCCTTTTGGAAGCGCAACGGGAGTCGGACTACACCAACGCTGTGCTGATTTCCCAAAAAATGGCCAGCGATTTCGGTTGGACGAATGAAGAGGCCGTGGGCAAACAACTCCGCATTGATACGGTGATGTATTCGGTGGTCGGTACGATGGGCGACATCCAACTGCACCTGTTCGAGCCTTTGACCGCGGCGGTGATGCATCTGGTCAAGCCCGAACGATATAGCCAATTGGTCATCAAGGCGCGTCCGGGCGAACTTATTTCTGTGCATGACCGCGTGAAAGCGCAGTGGGCGCAATTGTACCCGCTCAAACCCTTCCACGGTTTTTACCAAGACCAGATCGCGGCGGAAGCCCTGCGGGTGACGGAGAGCATCGCCACCATTTTTACTTGGTTTTCGGTGATCGCGATATTGCTCACGGCTACGGGCCTTTTTGCCTTGGTTTCTTTGACGATCTTGAAAAAAATGAAGGAAATTGCCCTGCGTAAGGTGGTGGGTGCCAAGCCTGCGCACATTCTCTTACTGGTGGGCCGAGGGTATGTATGGATTTTTGCCATCGCGGCCATCATCGGCTGTTGGGCAGGTTTGGCCTTGACCAAATTCTTGATGGACACGATCTTCAAGATCAATGTCGGGGTGGAGCCTTTGACCATGATGTTTGCGGTATTGACCCTCCTGCTGATCGCAATTGGGACCGTAGGTTTCAAGGTAGGGCAGGCGGTGCGAGCCAACCCGGCGGATGTGTTGCGGGCGGATTGAACGGAGGCTGGATTTTATTTTACTGCGGACCCCATTAGTACATTTTCTATTCAAACACCTCTTTTAACGGGATAGAGATGTCCAATACCAGATCGTGCAGTGTTTCATGAGTGCGGAATATTTCATAGTCATCGGGCGAAGAGAAAACGTAGATATTACCCAATGGAAGCAGCACAATCCAGCAGGATTTCACCCCATATTGAAAATAGGCGTTGGCCTTGGTCGTCAAGTCGTTGAGCGATTGGGTGGGAGAAATGATCTCATTTACGCCCAACGGAGGTTCTGTCAGGGCAATTATATCATTTTTAAGGTCGAGTGGCTTGCGGGCGTAAATGGAGAGGTCGGGTACGGAAGGCCAATCAGAGAGGTCGAGGCTGAGTTCTGACAATACTCGGTAACGGTCTTTGTAACGGTTTCGGATTTCACCGCCAAGGTTGAGTTGAACAGATGCGTGGTTAAAGGAGGGTATGGGTTTGTTTCGTTCGATTTCGTAAGGCGAAAGTGCAGCAGTCGTGGTCATAACCTTTGAATAATTTTGCAACAAAGCTAACTTAAAAAAAGGGGCTTTCCAACTACCTTTCCAACGCGCCTTTGTTACCCCACTACCTCAAACACCGTCGCCGGTTTGGACTTATTTTTTAGCAGCATCTCCCCTATTTCGTGGTATTGGAAGGCCGGGCCTGCTTTTTCAAAAGTCATTTGATTGATCAGGATTTGGCCCGGTTTGGCCACCGATTGCAACCGTTGGGCGGTATTGACCACATCGCCGATGACCGTAAAGTCGAAGCGGCGCAGCGTGGCCGAACCGACATTGCCGGAAATAACCTCGCCGCTATTGATGCCCGTGGAAACTTTGGGCACGAAAGTTTGCGCGTTGGACAAGGGGTCTTCCATGGATTGAATGCAGGTATTGACCGCCAGTGCGGCCCGAATCGCGCGGCTGAGATGGTCGGCATCTTTAAACACCGCCAGCACGGCATCGCCCATAAACTTGTCTATGTAGCCGCCCTCCGCGATGATGGCTTTGACGATGATATCGAAATATTTATTGAGCAAATGCACCACGATATTGGGTGGTTCGCGCTCCGAAATGGCTGTAAATCCGCTAATATCAATAAAAACAATGGTGGCTTCTACGGTTTCATTGACCAACAGCGAAGAGGCAAATTCCTGACAGCACATGAAGCGCAGCACGCTATTATCCACGTACATTTTCAGGATATTGTTTTCCTGAACCGCCCGAATCGTGTCTTTTATTTGTTGGCAGGATTCCAGTGTTTTCAGCAGGGTACGTTCAAAGTCCTGAAAATCAACGGGTTTGCAGATAAAATCGAAAGCCCCGCGATTCATGGCCACGCGGATATTGGCCATGTCGCTATAAGCGGAAATAATCACCGTTTTCATCAACGGACTGGCCTCGCCGAGTTTATCCAGCAGCGTCAGGCCATCCATTTCGGGCATATTGATGTCGCTGAACACCATGTCCGTGTCGGGATTTTCCAGCAGTTTGGTCAGGGCTTCTACGCCGTTTTGGGCAAAAATAAACTCGTATTCCAACTCGCGGATCTGGCGGCGGAACTTCTGGCGGATGAGTTGAGCCACGTCGTCTTCATCATCCACGATCATTATTTTATATTTGGCGTTCATGGCATTTCCATTAATTTTTGTTTTAAAGTGCTGAAATCCAGCGGTTTATTCAAAAAATCATTGGCACCCAGGCGCATGGATTCCGATTGCTTTTCGGGATCGCCATAGGCGGTTATCATCACTATAAACGGCGGAGCGGTGGGCGCGGTTTCGCGAATCCGGCGTAATAATTCCAAGCCGCTCATGCCGGGCATATTGATGTCGGAGAGGATCAGGATGGCTTCCGAAGGATGCTCCTGCAAATAGGACAGCGCTTCCTCGCCCGAATAACAGAAGGCGAAAGTAAAGGCCCCTTCCCGGATCTCCCGGCGGAATCGTTGCTCGAACAGCGACCGGATGTCGTGTTCATCATCTACAACTAGGATTTTCATGTATTTTTATTTTGGCAATCGAATGATAAATTCTGTTCCCTCGCCGGCTTCGGTTTCTACTTTTAACTTCCCGCCATGCCCTTTCGTCACTATATCGTAGGCCAGCGAAAGTCCCAAACCCGTGCCTTGTCCGGTGGGTTTGGTGGTAAAAAATGGCTGGAATATCTTGGCTTTCACGCTGTCGGGAATGCCCGTGCCATTATCTTTAATCCGAATTTCGACCTTGCCGGATTTGCTCAACCGGGAAGAGACCGTCACCGTCGGTTCATAAGCCAACGCTGGATTCTGGTTCTTCTTTTGCGCGACCGCATAGAAGGCGTTGTTGATCAAATTGAGCAGTACGCGCCCTATATCCTGTGGAATAAGGGCAACTTGCCCGACTGTCGGGTCAAAATCGGTGACCATTTTAGCGTTGAAGGTAGCGTCTTTGGCCCGCAAACCGTGATAACTCAGCCGTAAATACTCTTCGGCGAGGGCGTTCACATCGGTTGGTTCTTTGGTGCCACTGCTCGTGCGGGCGTGTTGCAGCATCCCCGTCACGATACTGGCCGCTCGTTTGCCATGATGGTTGATCTTTTGCTGGTTCTGACTCAGATCATTTAATAGTTCTGCTTCCAATTCCAGATCGCGGTTTTCTTTTTTCCGTTCCTCGTTTAATTCTTCAATTAATTCGATGCTGATTTCTGAGAAGTTATTGACAAAATTCAGGGGATTCTGAATTTCGTGGGCAATGCCAGCGGTGAGTTCGCCCAAAGAGGCCAATTTTTCGGACTGCACCAGTTGACTTTGGGTGGCTTTTAAGGTTTCTATGGACTGCTTTAAAGCGGCGGTACGTTCGTTCACCTGCCGTTCCAGCATTTCGTTCTGAATAGAGAGAATATTCTGTTTTTCAGCCGACAGTTGTTTTACTTCTTCCAGATTTCGTTGCAGAGAATAACTGGTTTGGGCAAAATCGCGGGCCAGGGCCAGCGAAATAGACACAGGAATACTTAAAGAGGAAATAACGACCATTATTTCCTGTACACTGGCGGCCCATTCGCCTGGATAATTATATTCGTGTTTATAAAAATCAAGCAGATAATTGACCGATAATAATATAAAGGAAGTAATACCGCCATAAAATATAAATCGGGCACTGCGGTTGTTTTCCTGCATAGCCCAATAACTAACGTACATGTAATTCAGTAAAATGCCGATAATCAGCATAGAGCCAATACCGGCACTCGCTACATGATAACCCAATCTGGCGGCCATATAGAACGCATATAAGACCAGTATGCCTTTAAAGAAAAAACCAAAAGGACGGCGGAAATATACATAGACCGCCGCCAGCAAAAGCAGTTCGGAGGTGACGGCTAAAATTTGCGAGAGGACTATTTTAGCGTTGAAAAAAGTAACCTGCGGCAACCAAAGCCCATGCGAAATCCTGATTAACGACGAAATACCCAGTACCAGCAGGGCTAAACTGAATAGCAGGTTGGCGCGTTGGGCAGGATAAAAAAAGTAGAAACTTAAATGCAAGATGGCCATCATCAGGTAAAAACCGGCGATCAGTGTGCGCCTGAAAATAGAATTACCGATGATCGCTTTCCACTCTTCCGTGTAGCCATCCAGTTTTCGCAGTAATAAAGAAAAAGGATGGTTGTCTTTGAAATAAAAATTAGACTTCGTGAGCGAGTAACGTACCGCGATGACATTGTTTTCCGGACGGGAAAAAACGAAATTGCAGGGATTATAACCTTCTGCATAGGTGACTTCCAAATTAGGGTCCTGACTGACTTTACCAACCTGATGCACTAGATTTCCATTCAGATAAATCTCTAAAGCCCCCATCGGGGTCACATCAAGAATGAGCGGTTGGTTGATAAAGGCACTATCCACCTGCACTGGCAGTCTGAACCAGCCAATTTCGGCAGTAGTGAGTTGTGGTAATTCTGCGAATAATGTAGATGGGTGGAGGGTATCCCAATCAGAATCGTCGAAGTTGGGGTTGGCCCATTCCAGCGCATCACCGGCATGGAATTTCCACCCCTTATCCAGGGTAATACCTTGTTTCGGGAGCTTATCTATCCGAAAAATGTCGTCTTTTTGAGCAAAGACATTGCCTGCGAAAAGCAGTAAAAGAAAGGCGAGGTTTTTCATTGGTACGAGGTATGTTAATCAGACAAAATTATTCACCACTACGACACGACGAATAAGTATTTTATTATCAAGTATTGCGTCGTGTTCGTTGTACCGTAGTGGTTTAATTTATTGGGGTAGTCACTTTATTTGAGTAAGTTTCTTCCTTCAAAACAACTTCACGTTGGGCATACAGCGGCAATTTTATAATAAACTCCGAGCCCGTCTCTGCCGCGCCGCCAGCCGGATCAAGAACCGTACTATGCACCTCCAAAGTTCCCCCGTGGCCCTTCGTAACAATGTCATAGGCCAACGAAAGGCCCAAACCCGTGCCTTGCCCGGTGGGTTTGGTGGTAAAAAACGGCTGGAATATCTTGGCTTTTATGTTGTCTGGTATGCCGGTTCCATTGTCTTTGATGCGTACTTCCGCCCAGCCCGATTTTAGCAGCCGGGAAGATACTGTGACAGTGGCTTCATAACCTTCGGGACGTTGTTCTTTCTTTATATTTACTGCATAAAAAGCATTATTGATCAGATTCAGTAGCACCCGGCCCATGTCCTGCGGCACGGCCTCCACCTTACCAATAGCCTTATCAAAATCAGTGACCATTTTAGCATTGAAACTCTTGTCTTTGGCCCGCAAACCGTGGTAACTCAGCCGCAAATATTCGTCGGCGAGGGCATTCAAATCGGTGGGTTCTTTCTTGTTTGTACTAGTACGGGCGTGTTGCAGCATCCCCGTCACAATGCTGGCCGCGCGTTTGCCGTGGTGATTTATTTTTTCCTGATTCTGCGATAAATCTCTAATTAAATCCTGCACTAATTCCTGGTCGGCATCGGGTTTAGCGATTTCCTCGCGGAGTTCCTGCGCCAATTCGACGCTGAGTTCCGAGAAATTATTGACAAAATTCAGGGGATTCTGGATTTCATGGGCAATTCCGGCGGTCAGTTCGCCCAGCGAGGCCATTTTTTCCGACTGAATCAATTGGGCCTGAGTGGCTTTCAATTCAGCCAGCGCATTTTCCAGCACTTCTTTCTGACTGGTCAGTTCGGCGGTCCTGGCCACTACCAGATGTTCCAGTTCGGCTTTGCGGGCTTCGTCCTGCCGGTTTTTTTCGGCTTCCTTTAGTTTTTGCTTACGTTCCTTATTGTTTTGACTAAAAGCATAAATGCCGAACCCGATGAGCCACAGGTCGGCAAAAGATTCCAAAGAATCAAAGTAATCTTTCTGTGCATTAAAAAAACCGGGGACTAGAAAAGCCAGCACTGTATGAATAATATAGAGTGCTCCGGCGGGCAATAGTGCCAATGCTAATAAGCGGGCGGCGCGGTGTTCTTTTAATAAATATACGGTAATCACTAATAACAGATAAACCAGTTTGGTGTACCAGTCTTGCAGAAATGCCAAAGGCGGAATGAGGGAAACAAAGAAGAATGCAGCGAAGCCCATCCATACTTTGGACAGTATTTTATCCCATTCGGGCAGCCATACGGCGGTTTCCAACGTCTTGCGCGTGAAATGAACCACCCCGATGGAGACGACAATAGCGGGTAACAATTCCATACATGGTTGTTTTTTCGGGATGCAAGGTAAGGGGTTTTTGGGCTACATGGGGGTAATTAACTGATGTTACGCACAGATTTCATAACAACGTTTACGAAACTCTTGAAAGTTTCGCAAACGGCTGATTACGTAGCGTTTGCGAAACCTCCAAAGGTTTTCATAAACGTATTCTGCGCGTAACATCAGTAATTAATACTACGAAAAACAATTACGGATTCAACTCATCATAACTCGGCCCATAACTACCCGGAATAGGCACATCTAATAAGCGCAAAAATACGCCCAATTGTGCGCGGTGATGCACGATTTGACAGTAAGTGGTGCGCAACATCTCGGCCCTGGGAACCGTAAAATAGATCTGATCGCCGTCGCGCAGCGTCCAGGGTTGGAGTAGTTCGTCGTCGGTGGCCTGCTCCAGACGGGCTTTGCCGCTGGCCAGTTCCCGCTCAAAATAGGCCATCATTTCCGCATTATTATGGATGACTTCGGCCTGCTCAGGGTTTTTGGCAAAATCCAATTCGTTGGTATTGAGCGTCATAGTGATCCAGCCGGGCAATTCAGCGAGGTGCGTGGCCAAACGTCGGACGGTCATACTTTTAGGGTGCGGTTGCCAATCATATTTGTCTTCGGGGATGCGGGAAAGCATCTTGCGGGTGGTCTGGGCTTCTTCCTCCAACTCTTTCAGGAGCGATTGAATTTGTGCTGACATGGCGTTTTTGTTTTTGTTAAATTTGATAGTACAAAATAACCGCCGGTCAGTGACAGCCCTATGTCAGCAGGGTTTTGAAAAAATTTCAAAGCATGGTATTTATTTTTAGCACGATGTTTTTTACCCGTTCCTTTAAAGTATTCGGTGCAACAATCTGAGCCATATCGGCAAACATCAGGAACCACCGCGCGAAACCTTCCAGCGAAATGGATAGAAAAGTCATTTCTATACTGTCCTCGTTTTCTATTTCCGAAACAAATCCGTATTGGTGTTTTTGGCAATTTAAATACTTCACGGTCTCTTTATTTACTCTAATTATAATAGTTTCTAACTGGCTTTTTATCTGGTTATTTTTCACTTGTTCCAGATATTGTGGCAGCGAAAGATGCCCCTCATTGAAAGGCTGGTCGGTCAATAGCACCTGCTGAATGCGGTCGGCGCGAAAATGGCGATAATCATGGCGGGTATAACAAAAAGCAATGGTGTGCCAATAGCCATAGTCGTGGAAAATACCAATCGGCTCAATGTTGCGTTCGGTGATTTCTTCCTTGTATGCCGCCTTATAATGAATACGGGCGATTTTCTTTTCCGATATACTTTTTAGCAATAAATCCAGTGCATTACTATTAGCCACCGTAAAAGGCGCATATTGCTGCCGCACTGTGATGAGCGATTCCAGGTCTTCCAACGCGTCTTTTTCCACCGTGCGCAACACCGATCTTACTTTATACATGGCTGATTTGAAACGGGCTTCGGTGGCATCGTCCGTCCATTTTTCCATGAATTTTTCGGCGGTCAGAAAGGCAATCGCCTCTTCTTTGGTAAACATCACCGGCGGCAACCGGTAGCCGTCCATGATGGAGTAGCCCACGCCCGCCTCGCCGATGATCGGAATGCCCGCCTCTTCCAGCGTATGTACATCGCGATACACGGTGCGCAGACTGATGCCAAACCGCTCGGCGATGTCCTGCGCTTTCACGACTTTTTTAGATTGTAACTGGATGAGTATGGCGGTTACGCGGTCGAAGCGATTCATGCAGAGATTGAGTTAAAAATACAGCACATTTGCACAATTTGTCTAAATGAAAGTCCAGATTTGAGTGGTGGCATGGATTCTATAAAGTTTTTCTTTGAAAAACTTTATAGAATCCATGCCACCACTATCAACCATTCAGTGCCTTTGGCAAAGCAAAAGTAAACATAGGGCAAGTACGGTAACTTTAACGAAAATTCTTTGTCCGGTTCCGCACGGGCCTGTCCGAAACTGGACACGGACCTATCTTCTTATTTTAATAATAGTTTGAAAATCAATGGTTTAATGTTTCGGCATAGGATATGAACAGAGTATTGTACAAAACGCATTACGTTGTGTTTTGTCATTCCAAAAGCCGGGAATGACAAACCGAGAGTAACCTCCCTGAACCCACCAGTACTAATACTTTTAAAAACATACTCACATGTTACAACACTACCTCCGCATTGCCATTCGCAGCCTTATTAAAAACAAGGTTTATTCTTTGATTAATATTGGTGGTTTGGCCGTGGGTCTGGCGGCTTGCCTGGCCATAGGACTATACATTCAGAACGAGTATAGTTATGATCGTTTTCATCAGCATTTCGATCACCTCTATCGCATCGTGGAAACCCAGAAACAGGCTGATGGCCTGCATCCGGTGGCGGTTACGCCGGGCCCGCTGGCACCTTCTCTGGAAAAGGATTTTGGCGAAATTGTCCACAGCACCCGCGTAACTCGCTGGCCGACTTTATTACAAGTAAATGGAACCAGTATAGAACCTAAATCCACCTTGATTGTGGATAATGCGTTCTTTAAAATGTTTGATTTTAAATTATTAATGGGCGATCCACAAACGGTCTTGCTGAACCCGGACGAACTCATTATTTCGGAAACTTTGGCGGGACAATTTTTTGGTCAGCACTGGCGCGATAGTTCGATTTTGGGTAGAAATATACTATTCAATAAAGAAAGACCGCTCCTGGTGGTAGGCGTAGTGGCCAATCCGCCGGAGAACTCTCATCTGGAATTTGAGGCTTTATTGCCGTTCAAATATCTGGAGAAAACGGATGAATGGAGTAATAAATGGAATAGTAACAGCTATCACACTTATGTCCAACTGGCACCTGAAACGGACTTAGCGGCATTTACGCAGAAAATAGGTCCGCAAATCGCTAAATACGATCCAAACAATGAATCCACTTTGTCTTTGCAGCCTTTGCGGGACATTTATTTATATTCCAAGTTCGACTTTGAGACTGATTGGGGCAAACGCGGCGACATTTTTTATGTGCGGATTTTCGGGACGGTGGGCCTGATTGTTCTGGTGATTGCCATGTTCAATTTTATTAATCTGGCGACTGCCCGTGCCTCGCAACGGGCGCGGGAAGTCGGCGTACGCAAAGCAGTGGGCGCGCAACGTAAAAGCCTGATCTTCCAGTTTTTAGCGGAGTCATTCTTAATGGCGACGCTGGCAGTGATGGTAGCACTGCTCATCACCGATTCTACGCTGGCTTTATTGTCCGATCTCACGGATAAACACTTAGCTGTTCCTTTTGAAAATCCTGATTTTTGGCTGATTGTAGCCGAGGCTACGGCATTGCTTGGTTTGTGTACCGGCGCGTATCCGGCCTTTTTCTTGTCGGCATTTCGGCCCGCCAAAGTCCTGAAAGGTGTTTTGGATGTCCGGTCGGGACTTGCTTTTCGCAAGACGCTGGTAGTGGGTCAGTTTGTGCTCTCCGTGGCCCTGGGAATCGGTACTATTGTTATTTATCAGCAATTAAATTATATCCAGAACAAGAAACTTGGATTCGATCAGTCGCAACTGCTTTACCTGCGTCTGAAAGGAGAATACCGGGGAAAATCCAGCATTTTCAAAGACGAACTGGCCAAACTGCCGGGTATATTATCTATAACGGCGACCACTAGTAATCTGGTAGATGTCTCTAATTCAACTAATATAGAATGGGAAGGCCAAACGCCCAAAGACGAGTTTCTGATCACCCAGATGAACGTAGATGCCGATTTTTTGAAAACAACGGGCATCCGCCTGGCATCCGGGCGCAATTTCTCAGCCAGTATCACCGGCGATACGCTGGAAAAATCTGGCCGTTATCTCATCAATGAAACTGCCGCCAAACGTATGGGTTATACGGAGACTACTGCTTTAGGCAAAAAAGTGAAATTCTGGGGACTGGAAGGCGAGGTCATTGGCGTACTGCAAGACTTTCATTTTCGAGCCCTGGATAAAACCATCGAACCATTCATCTTTCGCTTTCGGCCCAGGGATTTTTATTTTAATTTACTCATTAAAACTGCTCCCAATAACACCGCCGAAACTATTGCTGGCATAGAAAAAGTCTATAAAAAACTGGATGCGGACAATATGATAAAATATGGTTTTGTGGATCAGGACCTGGAAGATCAGTACCGGGCGGAACAACGTACGGGCCGCACCATATTGTATTTTTCCATTCTGGCGGTGTTGGTCTCCTGTCTTGGATTATTTGGCCTCGCCGCCCTGACTGCCGAGCAACGCACTAAGGAAATCGGTATTCGTAAAGTACTGGGAGCCAGCGTGGTGGGCATTACCGGGCTTTTGGCCAGGGACTTTCTGAAACTGGTCGTACTGGCCATCATCATTGCCTCGCCCATTGCTTACTGGGCCATGCAGCACTGGCTGGAAGATTTCGCTTACCGCATTGATTTGCAGTGGTGGATGTTTGTCGCAGCGGGTTCGGTGGCCATATTGGTCGCCTTTTTAACCGTCGGTTTTCAGAGCGTGAAAGCGGCCCTGACTAATCCGGTTCAGTCATTACGCAATGAGTAAGTACCGGCGGGTTCAGCCGCCGATAAACACATTTTTTTAGGAACGTGTGAGAAATAATTTGTGAGGTTTCCTGCCGTCTTGGTTGTCATATCGCAACGGAGTGCAGACATCCACACAAGCCAGGTAATCCAGTATTCTTTGATCAAGGGGTATTTCTAATAACCTGGCTTGTGTGGATGTCTCCGTTTCTCTACGATATGACAACTCAACACGAAGACACAAATTTACACGTTCCTTAATATATTTTTTTGACAGGATAATCAGGATTTTTATAGTAACCTATTATCCTGTTTTATCTTGTAAATCCTGTCAAAAATTAATATTTCGGCGGCTGAACCCGCCGGTACAAGTTGACTACCGCGCCGTGGCGTAGTACATTTCCAGTTCGCCCTTATTTTTCGCGGCAATTTTGCCCCGGTATTCCCACTCGAATTCCGTTTCGACGATGACGCGTGCGGCCCCGCTCACATTCACAAAACCGGGCAGGCAGGCTTCCTCCATCCGGGCGGCGGTGTTCACGGTGTCGCCCCAAATATCATAGGCGAATTTTTTGGTGCCGACTATGCCCGCCACCACCGGGCCAAAATGAATGCCGATGCGGGCCTCGAAATACGGTTTGCCTTCTTTTTCGCGCTTTTCTCGGAGTTTTTGCAGAAATTGCTGGATTTGCAGGGCCACTTTGATGATTTCGGAGGGGCTTTCATTCCGGTCGGAGAGGCCGCTGGCGCAGATGTAGGCATCGCCCACGGTCTTGATTTTTTCGATTCTTTTACGGCTGATCAGTTGATCAAAAGCCGAAAAACAGTAGTCCAGTTCGGCCACCAATGCTTCCGGGGGCAACTGCTCGGCTAGTCGCGTAAAACTCACAAAATCTATGAACATAACCGTAGCGTGTTCATACCGCCGCGCGGCTACTTTGTTGCGCACGGTCAGTTCGGCGGCCACGGCACTGGGCAGGATGTTGAGCAGCAGTTGTTCGCTGCGGCGGCGTTTCTCTTCGATCATGGCGTTTTTTTCGGCCATTTCGCCCCGCATCCGGCGGTTGGTGCGTTGGCGGTGATAAAAGAAGAAAACCATCGCGATAGCTAAGCCCGACAAGACGATAAACAGGATGTAACGCTCTCGTTCTCTTTGATTTATCCAGGTGGCTTGGGTGGTGGTTTGCACGCTGTTTTGTTCATTTATCTGCGCCTGATATTTGGCCTGTAATAACAGGTTGTATTCCTGGGTCCATTGGTAGGCGGCTTTATAATTCCCCTGTTTGGCGGTAATAGTTTGTAGTTTTTCTACGGCCTGGAGCGGCAGATTGGGCAGATTCGTCTGTACGGCTGCGGCCCTGGCCTGGGTATAAAACGAGACCGCCGCCGGCAAATGACCAGCGCGTTCGGCGAGATCGGCCGCCAGCCAGGCTGACTCGGCTTCTTTGACCTGGTCGTGCAGTTGGACGGACAATTTTAAGGCTTGTTCCGCATAGCGAGCGGCCTGCGCCGGGTCGGAGAAAAATAATAACCGGGCCAGTTGGTAAGTCATTCCCTGTTTTTCCTGATAGCTCGTGGTCACACGCAGGCGTTGCTCTATTTCCGGGGCGGTTTGTGCCGAAAGGGAGCCAGTCAGGAAAAGGAGGAACAATATAGCCAGAAAACATTGGCCAGTCATTTTTAAGCAGATAAGCATCGAAATTACCGGAAATTGAGAAGCAGTTTTGCGAAATAACAAAACTCATGGCCAGAGGTGACGCAAGGAACGCCAAAATCGCGTTTTCCACGACAGAAATGCTACCTTTTTCGACGCATGGTTGGCGAAATATCACTTCTGATGTAGATATTCCAGATTATTTAAAAAGGCCGACAGGCTATGGTAATTGCGAAAAGTATGCACGTTCGCTGAAAACGTCCGTATTTGGGCATCACTGTTCGGGTTCGGACACCTGATTTTTGTAAGCATAAATATAAAATACTGATTTTCAATTACTTAAAGAATTGGCGCAGCACTTGCAGAAAAAGATTAAAAAAGGAAATCATGTTTGGCAACTACCTCACCATCGCCCTGCGCAAACTTAATAAACACCGCGACTACACTCTGCTCAATGTCCTCGGACTGGGATTGAGCGTGGCTTGCGGAGTACTGATTTTTACCCTGCTCCGGCACCACCTTAGTTTCGATCACTACCACCAGAAAGTCGACCGCATCGCGCGTATCGTGATGGACGTGAAAACGGAGAGCGTCATGCCCTTCTCCGGTACGCCGATGCCGATGGCCAAAACGCTCCGCGAAGAATGCACTTTTCTGGAAAAAACGGCCATGCGTTCGGCGGAAGACGAGGTACTGATTACCGTGGATAACAGTGCGGTGAGCAAGGATAAGTATAAAGAAAAGAGCGAATTCGCCTGGGTGGACCCGGAATTGCTGGATATTCTTGATCTGCCATTGGTGCGGGGCAACGCACAGGCATTGCAGGAACCGAATACGGTGCTTATCTCCGAAAAACTCGCGCAAAAGTATTTTCACGGAGCCGATGCCCTCAACAAATCCCTGCGCTTAGATAACAAAACGGATTTGCGGGTAGTCGGTATTCTACGCGATCTGCCTAAAAACACCGACTATCCGCAGGAAATACTGGCTTCGTGGGCGACCCTGAAAACAGACCCCCGCCTTGCCCCCCAGCTGGACTCCTGGGCAGGCGCGCGTGGCGATAATTTTTGCTTTGCCCTATTAAAAGAAGGCCACAGTATCAGCGAATTAGAGCCGGTCATGGCCAGTTTTCGCAAAAATCACCCGCACCCGGAAGACCCGCAGCTATTTCAATACAAAGCCCTACCACTGCTGAGCATGCACTTCGATACAGACTATGGTCGGGGCATGAATAAAAACTACCTGTGGGCACTCGGCTGTATTGGCCTGTTTTTGCTCATCACGGCCTGCGTTAATTTCATCAATATGGCCACCGCGCTGGCCCTGACCCGCATCCGCGAAGTGGGTGTGCGCAAGTCGCTGGGCAGCACACGCGGACAATTGTTCTGGCAATTTATGGCTGAAACGAGTCTGATCGTGCTCACTTCCCTGATCGTCGGTTTTGCGCTGGCCTGGCTGGCCCTGCCCTACATGAATACCTGGTTGCAGGAAGACCTGGTTTTTGATACCTCGTTGCTGCTGTCTTTACTGGGTTTTGCAACGGCGCTGGGCATCGCGCTGACTTTCCTGGCGGGCTTTTATCCGGGCTGGATGCAGGCGCGTTTCAATCCGGTGATTTCCATGAAAGGCGCGACGGAAGTCCCACGCACGGGCAGTTTCCCGATGCGCAGGGTGCTGGTCACGACGCAATTTGTTATTTCCCAGGTACTTATCATCGGTGCGGCGGTCGTGACGGCGCAGATGGAATACTCCCAGAATGCCGACTGGGGTTTTCGTCCCGGCGCGATTGTGACTTTAAAATTGCCCGACAACAAAAAGGCGAAGCAATTGCAGCAGCAATTGACCCAGATCGCCGGGGTGAAAAACGTATCGCTTTGCTACGAACCGCCCGCCTCTACCTCGAACAACCACACGGGCGTTCGGTATGATAATCGTCCGAAAGGCGAACCCTGGATTACCAACAGCAAAGTGGCCGATGCCAATTATGTCGAGACTTTTGGGCTGCAATTGGTGGCCGGACGCAACCTGCAACCCAGCGATACAACGCGTGAATATCTGGTGAATGAAACCTTTGTAAAAAAACTCAATCTCGCTTCGCCGGAGGATATTCTAAATAAAACCCTGCAAATCGGCGATAAAAAGGCTGCGGTGGTCGGTGTGCTCCGTGATTTTCATAACTGGACTTTATCGGAACCAATTTCACCAATCGCGATCAATAGTTATGCCGAAGGGTACTCCACCTGTGCCGTGCAATTGCAATCCGGCAATCCGGCACCCACGCTGGCCCAGATCCGGCAGGCGTGGGAAAGCATCTACCCGGATGACTACTACGAGCAGCAGTTCATGGACGAGCGCATGGCGGAATTCATGGAAACCGAAACGATGATTTTGCGGTTGGTGCGCACGTTCGCGGGCATCGCTATACTTATCGGTTGCCTGGGTTTGTACGGTTTGGCAGCGTTTATGGTGGCCCGCAAACGCAAGGAAGTCGGCATTCGCAAAACGCTCGGTGCCAATGTTCCCGGCCTGCTCTGGCTGTTCGGTAAAGAGTATACTCGCCTGATTATCATTGCTTTCGCCGTGGCGGCTCCGCTGGCCTGGTGGGTGATGCATGCCTGGTTGCAGGATTACACCTACCAGGTATCTATTGGTGCGGGCATTTTCGTGGTGTCGCTGTTGACGACTTTTGGTGTGGCGATTTTGACGGTGGGTGTACAGAGTATAAAGGCGGCTTTGGCTAATCCGGTGAAGTCGTTGCGTAGCGAGTAACGTCGAACCCCGTTCGACGAATAAGTACCGGCGGGGGGGGGGGGCGGGTGGGTTTTTTTTTTAATAGGGGGGGAAGCCCCCGGGGGAAAGAGTGGGGGAGGGTAAACAAAGAAAAGGTAACCAACGCCTTTAAAATTATTTTAAACCGGCGCCTCACCCCGCCGGTACAATCTCGTGAAGCATGCTACCCAACTACATCAAACTCACCCTGCGCCACCTCCAACGCAATGGCCGTTACCTGCTCATCAACGTGTTGGGGCTCGGCTTCGCGCTGGGTTTCTGCATTCTGGCTTACCTGAATTACCAGTTTGCCCACACCTACGACCATTGGCACCGCGATGCCAACCGCATCGTGCGGGTCGAGCTGGTGAAAGCCAACGGCGAACCCTACGGCATTTGCCCGGCGGCCCTCGGTCCGGCGGCAGCAGCAGACTTGTCGGGCGTGGAAGCGCAATGTCGCTATGATTCAAGGGGTACGGTGGTAAAACGCGGCGACGCGGTATTCAACGAACCATTTCACTTTGCCGACGAAAATTTCTTCCAATTCTTTGATTTTGAAACAGTGGCCGGTAGTCTCGATCTGCGCGACCGCAGCAAAGTGGTGATCGAGGAAGAAACCGCTAAAAAGTATTTCGGCGCGGAAAATCCCATCGGCCAAACCCTGCTTTTTTATGCCGATACCGATCAAAAACTGCCCCTGACCGTCGGCGGGGTGGTGAAAAGCATTCCGCTCAATTCCAGCCTGCGTTTTAAATTCATCACCCATTTAGACAACCAGTTTGAAGGCCCCAAACCAGTGGACTATGTCGGCTGGAAATGGGTGGTGGATGCCGTGTTTTTGAAATTAAAAAATGCCAGCGATGAGCCCGCCACGCTGGCTGGTTTGCAACGCTACGTGGCACCCGCCAACACCGCCCGCCCCGACTGGACGGCCGGTGCTTATCGCCTCGAACGCTTCCGCGAAATGGCCCTCGACAGCCGCCCGCTGCGCAACAACGGGCTCTGGCAAGGCGTGCCGCCAGCAGCAGTGTGGGGCAATGTAACGATGGCCGTGCTGCTGTTGCTCACCGCCGCGCTCAACTTCGCTAACATGACCATCGCCGTCTGCAATCGCCGCCTCCGCGAAATGGGCGTACGCAAAGTGATGGGCGGCACCCGTTTTCAACTCATGCGCCAACTGCTCGGCGAAAGCCTGATCGTCGTCATGCTGGCCGCCGGACTCGGTATGTTATTAGCCTATCCCATCACGGAATGGTTTAATTCTACGTGGAAATTTACTGACTTTCAGGTGGACTATACCAACCCGTATTTGCTGGCTTATATTGCTGGTGCTGTGTTACTTACCACCTTGTTGGCCGGCAGTTATCCGGCGTTTTACATCTCTTCTTTCCGTCCGTCGAGCATTTTTCGCGGCGGCGTATTATTTGGCGGCAGCAATATTTTCAGCAGCATCATGATGGGCCTGCAAGTGACCATTTCCATCGTCGCGGTGGTGACCGGCGTGAGTTTTGCCCGCAATGCCGAGTTCAATCGTCACGCCGACATTGGCTTCGATTATCAACCGATTTTGCAGGCCTGGCTGCCCTCCGAATCCGATTATCGGCGTTTCAATGATGCGATACAGGATGTGCCAGGCGTGGTGTCCACGGCGGGTTCGCTGCATCTGCCCGGCTTTGGCTTCAATATGATTGATTTCAAATGGCAGGGCGAAGGGCAGGAAGCACTGTTGTATCAGGTCAGCAGCGATTTACCCGCGCTCATGGGTATGCGGCTGGCGCAAGGTACCTGGGCAGCACCGGCGGTGGATACCACACCTTCTAACGAAGTGATTGTTAATCAAACCTTTGTACGCCAAATCGGCGGCAATGGCAACGTCATCGGGCAGGAAATAATCGTTCAGAAACGTACCGTGCGCATCGCGGGCGTAGTGTCCGATTTTATGACCAACAACCCGTTTATGCCCATCGGTGCGGCGGTACTGCAACCCGTCCCCATCCGCAACTGGCGACGTTGCGTCATAAGGACCGCCAGCGTAGAGCAGCAACCGCAGATCATGGCCGCCCTCGAAAGCAAATGGAAACAACTTTTCCCTTACACGCCCTTCAACGTCGGTTACCAAAACGAGATGTTGCGCGAAGCCATCGAAGCCTCCGATAATGTAGCCACCAGCATGGTGGGCTTTGCCGGGGTGGCTATTCTGCTCAGTATCACCGGGTTATTTTCGCTGGTCTCACTCAATGTGCTGCGCCGGATGCGCGAAGTGGCCGTCCGTCGGGTGCTGGGTGCTTCGGCTCGCGAGGTCGGTTGGGCACTGAACAAGAGTTACATCTGGATTTTCCTCTTCGCCGTCATATTGGGCTGTTTCGCCGGTCGCTTTTTGGCCAGCCAGCTGATGGATAGTATTTTCAAGATCAATATTGGGGTACAACCCGCCGCGCTGGTATACAGCACTTTCGGGGTGCTGGCCGTGGCCGCAGCGACGATTGGTCTGAAACTCTGGCAGACGCTACGGGTGAATCCGGCGGAGGTGCTGCGGGGGGAGTGAGGTACACGTCTCGTTTTGTCATCCTGTCGGGAACCGTCCACGTTTTAGGACACGCCACGGCGTACACCGCGATGTGGACGGGTCCCGACAGGATGACAAAACGCGGCGAACACCGTGGCGTGTTCTACGACGTGGACGGTTCCCGACAGGATGACAAAACACGGCACCCCGCCCCGTCCGTCCCCGCACACCCACTGTCCGAAAACGAACAAATTCCGCACCACCAAACTTTCATAATTCCCTGAAAATCAAACCCTAATCATTCCGGCATGAACTGTGGAGGGTAAATCAAGTTGGCCAGCCACCAACCTGCACTACCATGATCAGAAACTATTTCATTCTCGCCCTCCGCAACTTCCGCAAAAACAAGTTCTTCTCCGGCATCAACATCTTTGGGCTGTCGGTCGGCCTGGCTTGCTGTATGCTCATCAGCCTGTACCTGTTCGAGGAAATGCACTACGATCAGCATCATCCGCGGGCGGCTGATCTGTGGCAGGTAGGGACCACGTTCATCAAACCACAGGAGACCGGCGAGGACCGCGAGCGGGCGACCTTCAATACGCCTGCGCCACTGGCCGGTGCGTTGCAGCGGGTATTTCCTGAAATAGAAAAAACGACGCGTTTACAGCAGGTGTTTGACCGGGAAAAGACGCTGCTGCGTTCCATCGAAGGCGGAGTGGTACAAAAGGCCATCAATGAACCCAAAGGCTACTTCGCCGATTCCACCTACTTCGATTTATTTCCCGCTGAATTTCTGGAAGGCAATCCGGCGCAGGCCCTGAATGCCCCGCAGTCGGTGGTGCTGTCGGAAAATGTGGCCCGCAAACTCTTTGGCAACCAATCCGCTTACGGGCGTACGGTACGCATCAGCAACAACTGGTTTGAAACGGGCGACCTGGATTTTCAGGTGACCGGCGTGTTCCGTCCGTCGAAGGCACCGAGTCAGTTGGATGGGCATTTTCTGATGTCATATTCCGGGGAGTTGAGCAAATTTATCGGACAAACCACCGATCTGGCGACCAATAATATGTTCGCGACATACTTGCTGCTGCGGCCCGGCTCCGATGGCAAGGCATTGGAAGCAAAACTGCCCGCTTTTATAGCCCAATATGCCTCCGCTGACCTGAAAGCGCGGGGTTTTCACAAAAAACAGTTCCTGGTGTCGGTACCCGACGTGCATTTGTCGGGTGTAAAAGTGGGGGACGAGGTCATCGGCGGCAACCGCACTTACCTGTATATTCTGGGCTGCATTGCACTGTTTACATTGCTGATTGCCTGCGTCAATTTTATGAACCTCTCCACGGCGCGTTCGGCGCAACGGGCCAGCGAAGTAGGTGTCCGCAAATCCATCGGTGCTACCAAAGCAAATTTGGTGGGCCAGTTTTTGGGAGAATCGCTGCTGATTTCACTGGTTTCGTTTGTCCTGGCCCTGGCTTTCGTGTGGGCGGGGCTACCGGCTTTCAATCGCCTGGCCGAGCGGGATTTATCTTTTTCATTATTACAAAATCCGTTGCTCTACGCTGGATTTGGTGTATTGGCCCTGGGAACTGGCTTGCTGGCGGGACTGTACCCGGCTTTTTATTTATCTTCGTTCCGGCCCGTGGAAGTGCTGAAAGGGAAGTTGGTGAACAGCCTGTCGGCAACGTTCTTGCGCAAAGGCCTGGTGGTGTTCCAGTTTGTCATTTCTGCCGGACTGATCCTGGCCTCGCTGGTGATTTCTACCCAAATGAAGTATTTACAGTCCACGGATCTGGGTTTTTATAAAGACCAGCAGATCGTGTTGCCGCTGCTCAGCAAAGCGGCACTGGCGGCTTATGAACCGTTGAAAAAAGCGTTGCAGGAAGATAGCCGTATTACCGATGCCGGTGCTTCGCAATACTACCCCGGCATTATGAATCCCTCCGACGTAGGGTTTATACGAGAAGGCCAGGCGGTGGAACAGTCAGTGATGACCCGCCGCAACTGGGTGGACGATGGTTTCCTGACCACGCTCGGCATTCAGCCGGTGGCCGGGCGACTGTTCTCGTCGGAATTTCCGACCGATTCGGTGTCCAAAGTTATCTTGAATGAAATGGCGGTAAAAAAACTGGGTTTTGCCTCGTCGGAGGCTTCCATTGGGCAACCAATCATGTATAACTGGAAGGGTAAACTTTATAAGTATGAAATACTTGGCGTGGTCAGGGATTTCCATTTTCAAGACTTGCATGAGCCTATTGCGCCCTATTGCTTTCACCGTAATAACGACCCAAACTACAACTACCTGCTGGCCCGCGCTAATGCGACGGATATGCAGCCCTTGCTCGCTTCCATCGAGGCTATTTGGCATCGTTTGGTGCCTGGCGAACCATTTGAATACACTTTCCTGGAGGATGATTTCCAGAAAAACTATAAGGCCGACCGCCAGATGGCCGCGTTGGTGGGTACTTTTACGGGCATTGCCATTTTGATTTCCTGCCTCGGATTGTTTGGGTTGGCCGCTTTCGCGGCGGAAAGACGGACTAAGGAAATTGGTGTGCGTAAAGTGCTGGGGGCCAGCGTGGCGGGTATCACAGGTTTGCTGACCAAAGACTTCCTGAAACTGGTCATTATTGCCATTCTCATCGCTTCGCCGCTGGCCTGGTGGATGATGCACAAGTGGTTGCAGGATTTCGCCTATCGTATTGAGATTCAATGGTGGATGTTCGCGCTGACGGGTTTGGCCGCTGTGTTGATCGCATTTCTGACGGTTAGTTTCCAAAGCATAAAAGCCGCACTGGCGAACCCGGTTAAATCATTGCGCAGCGAGTAGTGTATTTTTCAACACAAAAGGCACAAAAGAAGACAAAAGTACAGTCATGTACCTTTTATAAAAGCGGCACTGGCGAATCCGGTCAAAGCATTGCGGAGCGAGAAAGTACCGGCAGATGAACCCGCCGGTACATTTTTTTGCAACCTTTTACAACCGACCACACTCCATAGTTTTATGCTAAGCACCTATCTGAAACTCTCGCTGCGTTCCCTCTGGAAAAACCTGTTGTTCACCTCCCTGAACGTGTTGGGGCTGGCCCTCGGCATGACCGTCTCCCTGCTCCTGTTTCTGCATGTGCGGCAGGAACTCTCCTTCGATGATTATCACAGCAAGGCCAATCGCATTCACCGGGTCATCCTGAACACCTTTTTTGAAGGCAGCGCACCGGAGCAAATGGCCAACGCGCCCAATGCGGTCGGCCCGGCTTTGAAAGATCAAATTCCAGCAGTGGAGGCTTCCGCGCGTTTGCTGAAACACGAGTTTGGCAACTCCGCCTCCATCCAGGCCGGTGATAAAAAACTGGTGGAAGAAAATCTGTATTGGGCCGATCCTGCCCTGTTCGACATCTTTGATGTGCAGGCCGTGGCGGGCGATCTGCACACGGCTTTAACCCAACCCAATACAGTAGCGATGAGCCGCTCGGCGGCGGTACGCTATTTTGGTACGGCCAATCCTGTCGGGCAGACCATCCGCATTGACCGCATGCCACCCCTCGAAGTAAGGGCGGTGTACGAGGATTTTCCGGGTAATTCCACGCTGGATGCCGACATTTTAGGCTCCTTTCTTTCGGTGAAATGGGCCAATAAACAAATGACGTGGAGCAATGCCAGTTTTGAAACCTGGCTGCTGCTCGGCCCCGATGCGAACCGCCAGCAAGTGGAACAACAAATGGCCACGGTGCTGAACGCGAACGTGCCCCACGACGACCAGTGGTTTTCCCTGTGGTTGCAGCCGCTGCAAGACGTGCATTTGTATTCCTCGGAGATGCGGAACAATTATTCCACGCGTTTGGGTGACCCAAAACAAGTCGGGATTCTGGGCGCGCTGGCTCTGGTCGTGTTGCTGCTGGCTTGTTTCAACTACATGAATCTGGCGACCGCGCGGTCGCAATTACGCTTCCGGGAAGTGGGAATCAATAAGACGATGGGCGCTTCCAAAAGCCAGTTGGCGACCCGTTTTTATGCCGAAACCGGCGTGATGGTCGGCGTTTCGCTGCTGCTGGCGTTGGCTATGCTGGCCCTGTGCCTGCCCATGTTCAACCAACTGGCCGGAGCACACCTGAGCCGACGGTCTTTATTTATGCCGGAAACAGTACTCGCAGTTTTGGGCATTGGCGCGGTGGTCACTTTGTTCGCCGGTTCTTACCCTGCCATATTTTTGGCTTCTTTTTCCCCTAAAAATTTACTGCAAACTACCTTTCGTAAAGATGCCGGGGCCGGTTGGTTACGCCGTTCGCTGGTGACGGCCCAGTTTGCCGCGTCCGTGGTGCTGATTATTGGCACCATCGTCCTGTATCGCCAAATGCAGTATATTCAGCAGAAAAAACTCGGTTTTGAGCCCGAACAAGTGGTGGCACTGACGACTTCCGGCGCGGAAAATCTGCTGCAAATTGACGCTTTGACCCAGGGTGCCCGTAATCTGAGCAGCGTAAAAGCCGTCTGTCGGGCACAAACGTATCCGGGCGGACGACCGAGTGGGCGGAGTGTGTATCGGCCCAACGACCAAAACAATGGCCTCGAATTATGGACCAACCGCACGACGGCGGGTTTTGAAAATGTGCTCGGCATCCGGTTGCTGGCGGGAAAGTCGCTGCCCGAAAAATTGCCCGACGACACCATCGTGCACGTCATACTGAACAAGACCGCCGTGGATTTCCTGGGTTATCCTCCGGAGGAAGCCATCGGCAAAAAAGTGGATTGCCAGTTGGGGGATAATGCGTTCATTACCGGCGTAATGGCGGATTTTCACTCCGAATCGCTGCATCGGTCCATTTCGGCTTATGCTTTTCACGATGCCGACACCGAAAGGGCGCGTTTTCTTTTGGTCAAAATGAACACCAGCAATTTGCCGGAAACCATGCGCCAGTTGGAGCAGGTTTTTCGGGAAGCCCTACCACAATCGGCCTTTGAATTCCGGTTTCTGGACGACCATCTCCAGTCGCTTTATAGCAGCGATCAGCGCACGGCCCGCGTGACCTTCATTTTTTCCATGTTGTCTATTTTGGTTTCCTGTCTCGGTCTGTTTGGGCTGGTGGCTTTCGCCGCCGAACAGCGTCGCAAAGAAATCGGCGTTCGGCGGATACTGGGTGCATCGGTGGCTTCGGTGGTGGCCCTGTTGAGTCAGGATTTCCTGAAACTGGTGCTGGTGGCCTTCCTCATTGCCGTGCCGCTGGCCTGGTGGGGACTGAACAAATGGTTGCAGGATTTTGCCTATCGCATTGATATTCAATGGTGGATGTTCGTAGCGGCGGGTTCAGCGGCCGTAGTAATCGCGCTTTTAACGATCAGTTTCCAAAGTATAAAAGCCGCGCTGGCAAATCCGGTCAAATCATTGCGCAGCGAGTAACGTCGAACCCCGTTCGACGACCTGCATTGCACAGCAAATAGTGTATTTTTCAACACAAACATGAGTCATCCCGAATTTATCAACCCACGATTTTAATCGTGGGAATGCGCTAAAATAGGAGATATGTAACCGTTTTAACGGTTTATAAGAGGAGGCTAGGAGTATAAAAACGGTTAAAACCGTTCCTAACTCACATTAGCCTTTTTCCCACGATTAAAATCGTGGGTTGAAACGACCTCTCTTCGCCTTTTGCAAAAATTGGGATAATTCATATTTGTACTTTTTGTGTTTCAAACATGCTGATTCTCCACCTGAAACGCACCTTTCGCAACCTCTGGCGCAACCGCCTGTACGCCGCTCTGAATCTCTCCGGCCTCGCTATCGGCATGGCCGCCGCGATGTTGATTGCCCTTTGGGTGCAAAACGAGCTGCGTTTTGATAGTTATCATCGCCACGCGTCTAATATGTGGCGGATCAAAACCGATCTTAAAATAAATGACCAGGAAACCTGGAAATGGGGCAGTACGCCGTTGAAAATCACGGAGTTGTGTGCGCAGGCTCCCGGTGTGCTGGCCTCCGCACAAATGATGTTTCCCGGCGGCAGCAAGTTGGTACTCCAGCATGGAGCCGATCTTTTTGAGGAAGAAGATTTTGCGTACGTCGGCCCCGGCTGGTTCGAGGAGTTTGACTACGAATTTGCCGAAGGCAGCGCGGCTGGTTTTGGCGAACGCCCCAACGACCTGCTGCTCACCAAAAGTTTGGCCCGTAAAATCTTTGGCAGCCACCCGGCCCTTGGTGCCACGCTGCGCATAGATTCTACCAATTTCGTCGTCCATGCCGTGCTGCGCGACCCACGCCCGGAGTCCAGTTTTCAGGAAAAATTATTGCTGCCCATCGAAGCCTGGCTGCGCATGGGCAACAACCGGGAAAATGACGCCAGTTGGGGCAATTTCAATTATAACACCTTTATTGAACTGCGTCCCGGCACGTCTCCCGAATCCGTTGGTCATCAACTGACTACCCTGCTGGCGGCGGCCAAACAAGACTCCAATGTCGTGCTCCACCTGGGTGCACTGACCGATCTGCACTTTGATCAGAGCATCAAAGACGATGTTTTCGAGAAAGGCAGCCGACGTTCCGTGGCGGCTTTTGCGCTCGTCGGACTGCTGATTTTGCTGATGGCGGCCATCAATTACGTCAGCCTGACGACGGCCCGGGCGCAAACCCGCGTCCGCGAGGCGGGCATCCGCAAGATGGTCGGTGCAGGCCGGGGCCAATTATTTACCCAGTTTTTGGGTGAATCAGTGGTGTTGGCGGGCACGGCGGGTGTGCTCGCGCTGGCACTGGTGCAGACGGCTCTGCCGTGGTTTTCGGATATGGCGGACCGGGCTTTTACGCTGGCCTGGCATAGCCCCCTGCCCTGGCTTTTGGTGGGCAGTACTTTGGTCGCGACGGTGCTGCTGGCGGGCGTTTATCCGGCCATTTTGATGACGCGTTTTCAGCCAATGGAGGTGCTGCGCGGCTCTGCTTCCAGGACCACTACGGGCGGCCATGCGGCATTTCGGCAAAGTCTGGTGGTGGCGCAATTTGCCATTTCCGTGGCACTGCTGATCTGCACCATCGTCATTGGGCGGCAGTTGGCATTCATTCAAAACAAGGAAATGGGCTATGACCGGGCGCAGATTTTTAACTTCAATATTGGCTGGCGACAGTTCAACGCGCTCGGACCGGAACGCGGGAAAAGTACCCTGAATGCCTTGGAACAGGCCTTGCGGCAATCGTCGGCAGTGACAGAGGTGAGCCGCGCCAATGCCTCGCCGGTGCATATTCAAAGTACGCATAGTGGTTCGGTCAAGTTCAACGGACTGGCGGAGGATGCCAAACCAACCGTGGCGCAACTGTCTGCGGATGAGCACTTTGCCGCGCTTTTCGACTTAAAAATGGCCGCAGGCCGCTGGTTTGAAGCGGGCAATGCGAGCGATGTCAACAATGTGGTGCTCAATGAGACTGCCGCCCGAAAACTCAGTCTGCCGCAGCCCTGGCTCGGCCAACGTTTTGGTTTTCACGGGCAGGAAGGTCAGGTGATCGGCGTGGTGCGCGATTTCCATTTTTTGCCGCTGCAAGAGGCCATTATGCCGCTGGTGATTTTCAATTCCGGGAACTGGCGCGGCAATTATTTTGTCAAAACCCGGCCCGGACAAAGCAAGCAGGCTCTCGCCGCAGCAGAAGCCGCCTGGAAGCAGTGGTTCCCGGAACGGCCCTTCGAGTTTTCGTTTCTGGATGAAGATTTCAACCGGATGTATCAGGCCGAACAACGGGCTGGACTGCTGTTCAATCTCTTCGCCGGGGTCGCCATTTTCATTGCCTGCCTGGGGCTGTTTGGGCTGGCTACTTTCGTGGCCGTGCAACGCACCAAAGAGATCGGGATTCGTAAAGTGCTGGGCGCGAGTGTAGCGGGTATCACGGGTTTGCTGGCCAAAGATTTTCTGAAACTGGTGTTCGTTGCCATTCTGATTGCCTCGCCGGTCGCTTATTTTTTCATGCAAAAATGGCTCGCGGATTTTGTGTATCGCATTGATATGCACTGGTGGATGTTCGTAGCGGCGGGTGCAGCAGCCGTGATGATCGCGCTGTTGACGATCAGTTTCCAAAGCATCAAAGCGGCACTGACGAATCCGGTCAAATCGTTGCGCAGCGAGTAGTGTGTTCTTCAACACAAGACGTGGTTTTTTTCAACACAAAAGGCACAAAAGAAGACAAAAGAGAACAAAAGTTATAAAAGGCATAGTGTACTTTTCTAAGATTTCCTTTTGTGCCTTTTGTGTTGAAAATTTTTCCATGCCCTTTTGTGTTTGAATAGAACGGCAGTAAACTCGCCTGTACGCATGCTTAAGGCAACCCATTTCCTGAAAATGACAACAAAGGACTAACGACACAATTATTGACCACGACGACACAACGGACACGACGAATAAGCATTTTAATATCAATATCTTACGTCGTGTCCGTTGTGTCGTCGTGGTTTAATTTATCACTAGTCCCTTCAACATCACCATGCACCTAAAAATACTCCTCCCTATCCTCTGCCTGCTTTTCTGGCAGAGCCAAACCCTGACGGCTCAAAACGACAAAGGCATACTCGTAATCACGCTGGGTACCGACACCACTTTTATCCAGCATTTTGAAATCCGGGACGATAGTTTTTTTTCCAAAATACTTACCCTGCCGCAGGGGCTGCGCCTGGTGGAAGGGCGCGGGGCATTTTTCCCGAATGGTAATCTGAAGAGCATTGCTTCGACCATTTCTACCCTGGGCGCGGACGGCAAATGGGCATGGTCGCAAGAAACCAGGCTGAGTACCACCGCCGACTCGACCATTATCCGGCTCAAACAAAAGGACGATACGATTTTCAGGAATTTCGCGGGCCAGTGTATGGTCACGAATAGCGGCGATGCGGCGAGTTTCCAGCTGTTCCCGTTTTACGGTTTTCACGCGCCCGGGAAGACGGGTGATTCCCTGGTTTTTCGCCATGTGACCTTGCTGGGTGCGCGGGATTTTGTGGTAAAACGCCTTTCCAAAAACACCGTGCAGACCCGCAGCAGTTTGATGGGACCGATTACGTTGACCCTGGATAGAAAAGACCGGCTGCAATCGGTGGATGCGCTGGGCTCGTCGCTGAATTTTACGGCCACCGTCTATCGGGATGTAGAGTTTGAGGATTTGAAAAAGCATTTTGCCCAAAAACAACTACAAACGGGCGCGACGCTGGTGGTCTCCACGCGCGACACAGTACGCTTTGCCAAAGGCAATCAACGCATTCTGATTGATTATTGGCGGCCCTCGGCGCGGGGCAGGAAGGTGTTTGGCGGCATCATCCCCAACAATCATTTCTGGCGAATGGGCGCGAACCATGCCACCCAAGTCACTTTTGCCCAGCCTACGATCTGGGCCGGGCAAAAGCTGGAAGCGGGCCAGTACACGCTGTTTGCCATGCCTTCCGGCACCGACTGGACGCTGTGTATCAACCGTAAAACGGGTATTTGGGGCACCGAATACGACCCTGCGGCAGACGTGTTGCGTGCGCTCATGCAGGTGGAGTCCTTACCCAAACACGTAGAAAAACTTACGATTTCTGTCTCGCCTGCAACTGGTGGCGGCGTTTTAGCCGTGGAATGGGAAAAAACGCGGCTGTCGGCGACGTTTAAAAATCCGCAGTGATGTATTTGAAGATGCGATCAATTACCTGATGATCATGTGTTTTGATCAAATACTCAAATACTCGCATCCTCAAATCCTCATCTTCGACCTATTCTTTCACAAACTTGCTCACCTGATTGTCCATAGACAAATAGTAAATGCCCGGCGGAAGCGTATTTGCTAGAATGGGCTCGCCGATATACACACCTTGCCGGACTATTTTTCCCTGCATATTAGCAATGCGCTACAGCCCGGATGCTGCTCTATTATTCAGATAAAACTGGCTGGCCACTGGATTCGGGAAAACAAATGGATTAATTGCAGTCTCTAAATTCACCGAAATAATAGTCGAATATTCGGAGCTGCCATCTGTATCAACTATGTTTAATCGGTAGTAATTAGTCCGGGTAAATAAGGGTGGCCCATGGTGGGGCGGAGGCACGCGGGGAGGCAGATATAGAGTTGGTGCGGTTGTATTTGGAATATTGTATGAAGGATGGATAGTTACAAGGGTCGGCCCCTATGCGGTAAAACGTGGGGGAATGGGTAAATCGAGCGTATTTTTTTCGTTCAATCCCGCACAGCACTGTCCGAAAGCGAACACTGCGTTGCTATTTATTATGTAATAATTTATTGATTATCAACGCTAAGTTATTTCGGCATGAAGTGTGGACTCACTTATATATGCAAAAGTTTTATCCATAATTACCAAAACTTGCCGCTATGCTACAAAGCTACCTGAAACTTGCCGTCCGCAATCTCCGCCGCAATGGCCGTTATATGCTCATCAATGTCCTCGGCCTGGGCGTGGCACTGGCGTTTTGCATTCTGGCCTTTACGCAGGCCCGTTTTGCGACGAGTTTTGATCAATGGCATCCGGCAGCGGAGCGTATTTTCCGGGTCGAGAGTTTTAAGACCACCAACCACTTGCTGCATGGTACCTGTCCGGCTTCGCTGACGGAAGCGGCGGCCCGGGAAATCCCAGGCGTGGAAGCCGCTACCCGCATTGATTCGCGCGGACTGGTGATCAAATCCGGCGAGAACATCTTCAACCAACAGGTCCACTTTGTGGATGAGAACTTCCTCGATCTCTTCCAGTTTCCACTGGTGGCTGGCCAGGCCCGTCTCGCCGACCGAAACTCGTTGCTCCTGAGCGAGGAGATGGCCCGTAAATTTTTTGGCAATGAAAGCCCCGTAGGGAAAACCCTGCTGCTCTACGCCGATCTGGAAGCGCAGCGTAAAGAACTGACCATCAGCGGAGTATTCAAAAATCTGCCCAAAAATTCGAGTCTCCAGTTCCAGTTTTTGACCCATCTGGAAAACCAGTTGGAAGGTGACAAACCCGTTCGCTACGACTCCTGGAAATGGTTTGTGGACGCCGGTTTTTTGAAACTAAAAAACCCCGCCGACGCACCGGCAGTAGAAGCCGCGCTGCAACAATACGTGGCACCCCAGAACTCCGCCAACCAGAACTGGCAGGCCGAACGCTACCGCCTCGAAGCCCTGCCGGAGATGGCCATGAACGCCCGCAACGTCCGCTGGAACAACCTCAACAACGGCATCCCGCCCGCTGCCATTTGGGGCAATATTACCATCGCGCTGATGCTCCTGCTGACCGCCTGCCTGAATTTTGCCAACACCACCATTGCCATCGGCAACCGCCGCCTGCGCGAAATGGGCGTACGTAAAGTGATGGGCGGCACCCAGCGGCAGTTGATGTTCCAGTTGCTGGCGGAGGCCGGACTGGTCTGCACCGCCGCCTTGCTGGTGGGTATGCTGGTGGTGACGCCGATGGCCGAGTGGTACAATGCCACCTGGAAACACCTGGATTTGCAAGTCAGTTATCGGGACAATCCGCCGCTGCTGTTGTTTCTGGGCGGCGTAGTAGTGCTCACGACCCTGCTGGCGGGGGCTTATCCGGCCCTTTATCTCAGCGCTTTCAATCCGGCAAAGATTTTCCGGGGGGCCTTCAAGTTTGGCGGAGCCAGCGTGTTTTCCCGCCTGATGATGGGTATGCAGGTGGCCATTTCGCTGGCGGCCGTGGTGGTGGGATTCAGTTTTGCCCGCAACGCTCAGGTGCAGCGTCAGGCCGATTTGGGTTACGCCCGCGACGGTATTCTGGGCGTAGAGACGCAGGACGCGGCTATGCTCACCACCTTCCATGCCGACATGCAGCAGAATCCGAAAGTGCTGGAAACAGCCCGGACGCGCCACCATGCGGGTTTCAATTTCCGGCAGGCCGAATTCTCGTGGCAGGGACAAAAACAAGAAACACTGTGGTTTGAAGTGGGCAAGGACTACATGCCGCTGATGGGTATGACGGTGCTGGAAGGCAAGGATTTTTCCGCCGTGAACGAGGCAATTGGCTCCGAAAAGGAAGTGCTGGTGAATGAGACTTTTGCCCGCGAGGTGGGCGGCAGTACGCCGATGATCGGCCAAATGCTGCAATTCGATACCGTCACGTACCGCGTGGCCGGGGTGGTCAAGGATTTTATGACCGATTCGCCCTTCGATCCGGTATTGCCCGTGGTGGTGCGTTGTGCGCCGGAAGACAAGCTCACTTACTGCATCATCAAGACCAAACCCGAGGACCTGGCCACCGTCCATGCCGACATGGAAAGGACCTGGAAATCGCTGTTTCCCTACAAGCCGTTCACGGGTTTTTATCAAAGTGAAGTACTGGCCGAAGCGCTCGAAGTATCGGACAACATCGCTACCACGATGTTCATTTTCGCCTTCGTCATCCTGCTGCTGACCGTGAGCGGACTATTTTCCATCGTGTCGCTCAATGCGCTCAAACAATATCGCAGCCTGGCCGTACGGCGGGTGCTGGGTGCCAAATCCGCCAACATCGCTTTCCACCTGAACCGCAACTACCTGCTGGTCATGTTGGGTGCCATCCTCGTCGGTTGCTGGAGCGGGCGATTCATGGCCCTGGCCCTGCTGAACAGCATTTACAAAATCCATGCGGGTGTGCAGGGGCAGTCGCTGCTACTAGGTGTGCTCACGGTGCTGCTGGCACTGCTGGCCACGGTGGGCGTGAAGGTCTGGCAAATCTTGAGGGCGAATTTGGGAGAGGCGTTGAAGGCAGAGTGAATAAAAGGATGAATTGCTGCCGCGATGAGGCTGCGGGCCGTGCCTACGGGCACTGACGAGACGCTGGCTCCGGACTACAAGGTCTATCCAACCTTGACTACTGAGGGCGTACGGGTAGAGCTGCCACCGTTGGCGGATGATTTCCGGCTTTCGTGGTACAATTCGGGATTGGGACTGGTATGGCAGGAAAAAGTGGAGTATGGGGTTGTGTGTTTTGGAGACAGTTGGGTTTTCGAGTGGGGTTTATTTTGTGGTTTTGGAGGATGGGAGGGGTAGGCTGGTGAAACAGGTTGTTGTTCAATAGTTTTAGTGAATGCGGTAGATTTGGCAGATTTCGGAAAATTGTCAATTTGTGGTTTTAGTTTTAGGCCTCAAAACGCAAAACCTCATGTCTGCATTCTTGGAAGGCATCGCCGTCGAAATCATTGGTTCTCTGATTGATAAAGTAGGCACGTTCGTCGCTGGGGAGGTGGGGAACGACATAGATTGGAAAATTTGGAAAAGCAAGCATCACCTTACCGGTGAGGAAAACGATTTCCTGGACCGCTACGCAGAAACGCTGGTGTCGCTGCAAAAGGCTGGCAAACCAAAAGCACTGTTGCAATTTTACGGGCAAGTACACGTCATCCAAATCATTCACGATTACTGGTACGGGACTGTTGAAGAACAAACTTTTAAAACGGACTTCAACAACTTAACCCACTGGTTTACACTCGACCAGCAGCTCACCGGCTTTTCGGCACCCAACGAGGTTTTCTTCTTTTTGACTGCCTTTCGGGAAACTGTACACGATAATCGCAGTGCGGGAGAGGCGGAAGTCTATCGCCTTTTGCTGGAAATCCTGCTGGAAATCAAAAAGGAGAAAGACAGTGTCCGCATTGACCTGTATGATAAAATATTTATCTTTTGCAACCAGAATGACCGTCAATGGGTAGTCCACGAATTGGTCAACGAGCTGGAAACAGCAGGGCTTGAAGTCCACCTCGATTTCCGGCTGTATTCGGCAGGCGATTTTACGGCATGGAGCCAAAAGGTTTTAGCCAGCCGGAAAACCATCGTGGTTTTTTCCAAAAATCTGAGTCGCGCGGAAAAATGGCTGCTGGATGGATTTATGGGGGAGCAGCAGCAAGCTATTATCCAAGATAAGCTCCTGCCAATCCAAATTGATGATACGCCTGTTTTTGAAGAATTCCAGGAATACATTGATTTAACGAATGGTCGCAGCTTCCTGCAAGGTTTGCAAAAGCTGACGCTCCAACTAAAACCAACATTAGTCTTACCCGCTACGCAAGCAGCCTTTCCACCGTTAGACGAGCGGTATATTGAAATTTCCAGCCTCCCACATGGTGGAACTTCCAATCACCTGTTTGGTCGCCAGAACGAACTGAATCTGTTGGACGAAGCTTGGAACAATCCCGCTAGCCACGTCGTCTGCTTCGTGGCGCATGGCGGGGTGGGAAAATCAGCACTAGTATGCCGCTGGCTGGAAGATCTAGCTCAGGAAAACTACCGGGGGGCCGAACGGGTGCTGGCAGTCTCTTTTTACAGCCAAGGGACCGGCGTTCGAGTGACCTCTGCTGACAAATTCATCAATGAAGCACTGACGTGGTTCGGGGAAAAAGACTTTGAACCACTCTCGGCCTGGGATAAAGGAAAACGCCTCGCCCACCTCGTAAACGCACACAAAACCCTGCTGGTGCTTGACGGACTGGAACCCTTGCAAGAGGGCAATATCGTGGATGCGGGCAAGGTAAAAGACCCGGCGTTGTTTGTACTGATCCGGGAATTAGCGAAAAACAACCATGGGCTTTGCCTCATCACTACCCGTCAAGCCCTTGCTGGATTCGACCGCTATGCGGCAAGTATTCATACAGAAAACCTCGAACAAATTTCCGACGGAGCGGGCAAACACATTCTGCGCTTTGCTAACGTCCGCGGCGACGACGCAGCGCTGCTGCGGGCAGTGCAGAATTTTGGTAACCATGCCCTTGCCATTAATTTATTGAGCACTTACTTATACGCTTCCCCCGGCCATTCGGTAGCGGAAGCGGATAACATTGCCGACCTGCCCGACGTACCAATAGAAAAAGGAAAGCACTCCCGCCGGGTGATCGTTGCTTTTGAAAAATTATTGGAAAAAAAGGGCCGCAACGAAGCTGTTCGCCTATTACGATTATCTGGGCTTTTCGACCGTCCCGTTCCCGAGGATATATTTAGACGGCTGGACGATTTTCAAAACCTGCCTGCTGCTGTGCAGGAACTCCGCCGCTACCAACTGCTATATACAGAAAGTGCCCACTCCCCTAGTGAGGTGGACTGTCACCCGCTTATTCGTGAGCATTACGAGGCAGTGTTGAAAGGTGACAACCCCGACCTCTGGCAAAAAAACCACGCTGTGCTCTACGAATATTACAAAGCTTTGCCGGAAAAAGAACTTCCCGATACCTTGGAAGAAATGGAGCCCCTCTTTCATGCGGTAGCACATGGATGCAAAGCGGGTTTGCAACAGGAGGCTTTGTATGATGTCTATTGGGATAGAATTCAAAGAAAGAACACGTTTCTTCTAACCAAGCGATTTAGTGCCTTCAGTTCTGATCTGACTACTTTATCCTGTTTTTTTGACCACCAGTGGGACAAACTAGTAGACAAACTTAACGATGATCTTAAGCCAGTCATCCTTGGTTGGGCGGGTTTTAGCTTGCAGACTTTAGGGCGGCTCTCTGAGGGTGCACAGTTGATAAAAGCTGCAATGGAATTGCATTCACAAAGTGAAAATTGGGCAGAAGCATCTCTAAATGCCTCTAACCTCAACGAGCTTTACCTTACCACCGGAGATATAAAATTAGCAGTTCATTTTAGCGAAGAAGGATTGGCTTATTCTGATAAAAGTGAGGATTGGAAACGACAGTTAGTAAATCGTGCCACATACGCGTATGTTCTTTATCAAGCAGGCTCTATGGAAGGAGCCAGACACTTCTTTGCCGAAACCGAACAGATTGAGCGAAAATACCAACTAGGAAAACAGTACCTTTATTCACTACGGGGCTTTTGGTATTGTGATCTACTACTTGAAATGGAAAAGTTAGAAGAGGCTTTGGAACGAGCGAAGATTGCACTAAAAATTGCTGAAGAAGATCAATTTTCACTGGATGCTGCGCTATACGAATTAACTCTCGGCAAAGCTTACCTTCAACTTTCCCAAACTCATTCCACAGAAGATCACTACCAAAATACTGTAGGACATCTAAATAAAGCAGTTCAGGAATTACAGAAAACGGGGCGACAACTCTACCTTCCTCTTGGTTTTCTTGCAAGAGCCGCCTACCATCGCCTTGTTACCCAAAACTACCCCGTCGCTGAAGCGGATCTCGAAGAAGTTCTCGATATCGCCGAACCCAGCGGCATGAGGCTCCACCTAACCGATTACCACCTGGAAATGGCACGGCTGCGGCTGGCAATGGGCCAGCGAGAGAAGGCGAAAGTGCATACAGAGCAGGCAGCAGTGCTGATCGCGGAGACGGGGTATCACCGGCGGGATGGGGAACTGGTAGAGTTGCAGGCGGGTTTGTTATGAGACAGAAAATTGGGTGGAAACTTTTTAAATATACAATTTTGCAAATATACATTTTTGTATATTAACTCTTCTACCCTCACTCTATCTTCCGCCCAAACCCAACAGGGCTGTGGCTTGTCCGTCCCCGCACACCCACTGTCCGAAACCGGACAAAAAGATTGTACGCAATTCTTTATAAACAATTGATAATCAAATCCTAACCATTCCGGCACGAACTATGAAGCAGTACAAAAGGTTGGCATCAGACCAACTTTTCCTGCTATGATCAGAAACTACCTTCTCCTCGCCGTTCGCAACCTGCGCAAACACCGTGCCTTCGCCCTGCTGAATATTCTGGGGCTCGGCCTGAGCATCGCCTGCTGCATTCTGGTCTTTATGCTGGTGCGGCACCACCTCAGTTTCGACCGTTTCCATGCCAAAGCCGACCGCACGGTGGAGATCACCACTGAAGATCGTGGCAACGAAAACCGGAAAATGAGCGTGGTACCCTACCCGATGTCGGAGGCGCTGCGGCAGGAGTATTCCTTTCTGGAAAAAACGGCGATGGTCACGTCGCGCGGTAACTCGCTGATTACCATTGAGCAGCCCGGTCAGGCTCCGGCGAAATTCAAGGAAGACGATGCCCGCGCTTTTGCCGAGCCGGAGTTGTTCGAGATTTTTGACTTCCCGCTGGTGCAGGGCGATGTGGCCGGTTTGCGGGAACCCAATACGGCCTTGCTGACCGAAAAAATGGCCAACAAATACTACGGCACCACCAACGCGATTGGCAAGACTTTTAAGGTCAATAACAAAAAGGAGTTCCGGGTGGTAGGCGTACTGAAAGATATTCCCGCCAACACCGATTTGCAGTACCAAATCTATTGTTCCTGGCAAACGATGGCCACAGATTCCAATTCAATGCGTATGTTGCATAATTGGGGCGGGATTCAGGGTGGCACCCAATGTTTTGCGGTGTTCCGGGAAGGCCATACCGCCGCGGAACTGGAAGCGGCTTTTCTGGCTTTTAAGGATAAATATTTTCACCCCGAGGTGCGCGACTGGTTTTACCACGCCATCCCGCTGGCCGCGGTGCATCTGGATGCCGATTACGGCACGGGCGTGAGCACCCGCTATATCTGGACGCTGGGGCTGATCGGGCTGTTTCTGCTACTGACGGCCTGCGTCAATTTTGTGAACATGGCCACGGCGCAAGCCCTCAATCGGGCCAGAGAAGTGGGCGTCCGCAAAGTAATGGGCAGCACACGGGGGCAGTTATTTTGGCAATTTATGTCCGAAACCGGGGTGATCGTCCTGATCTCTACACTGATCGGGGTGGTCGTGGCGTACCTCACCCTACCCTATCTCAACACCTTGACCGGCACGGAGTTAACGCTTGATTTTGGCCGCGATGTACGGTTGTATGGTTTCCTGGCTGCGCTGATGTTGATGGTGGCCTTTTTGGCTGGTGCCTATCCGGGGCTGGCTTTGTCGGGTTTCCGTCCGACGCAGTCGCTCAAAGGTTCGGTGGATTTGAAGCAGGTGGGCGGCATTTCGTTGCGGCGGCTGCTGGTCGGGACGCAATTTGCCATTTCGCAGGTGCTGATTATCGGTGCCGTGGTGGTCACCAACCAGATTGATTACGCCCGCCACGCCGATCTGGGTTTTCGGCGCGAAGGCATCGTCAATTTGCCGTTGCCGGGCGGCGATCAGAAGAAATATTCGGCTTTAAAACAACAATTGAGCACCCTGGCGGGCGTGGAAAATGTCAGTCTGTGTATGCAGCCGCCCGCGTCCAATAGCAACTGGAACACCCAGGTAAAACTGGAAAGCCGCCCGGAAAGGGAACCGTGGATCATCAATTACAAATTTGGCGATGAACAGTATGCGGAGACTTTCGGGTTGCAGTTCCTTGCCGGTCGCAACCTGCAACCCAGCGATACGGTACGCGAATATATTGTCAATGAAGAAGTTATCCATAAACTTGGCCTGGCTTCGCCGGACGCAATTCTTGGTCAACGCCTGAGTGTGGATGGTGACGCGCATACCGTGGTCGGGGTGATCAAGAACTTCCATAATCTGTCGTTCCATGATGCCATTGCCCCACTGGTGATGAGCAGCGCGATGGATAATTACGATGTCTGCGCAGTGCGGATCAACCTGCAAAATACCAAGCCGACGCTCGATGCCGTCGAAAAAACCTGGACCAGTATATTCCCGGAATTTTACTACGAATACGACTTTATGGATGCCCGCATCGCCGAGTTTTACGAGCAGGAAGGCATGATTTTGCAACTGATTAGAATGTTTGCAGGCATCGCTATTTTCATTGGCTGTCTCGGTCTGTATGGTTTGGCAGCCTTTATGGTGACCCGTCGGAGAAAGGAAATTGGCATACGTAAAACGCTGGGTGCCAGTCTGCCTGGTATTCTCTGGCTTTTTGGAAAAGAATATACCCGCCTGATTATCATCGCTTTTGTGGTGGCTGCTCCACTGGGCTGGTGGGCCATGACGAACTGGCTGAAAGATTATAAATACCAGATTCCCCTGGGCGCGACTATATTCCTGACCTCACTGACGGCCACTTTTCTGGTAGCCATCATCACCGTGGGGACGCAGAGCCTGCGGGCGGCCCTGGCCAATCCGGTGAAGGCCTTGCGCAGCGAGTAAAACCGAACCCCGTTCGGTTATTTTTCTGGCATAGTAGCGGCGGCTGAACCCGCCGGTACAATTACTTCCGGGTGCATCGTACATTCGCGGCATCAACCGAACGTTTTAAAACTCGTCACTATGTCCGACCAAGTCCGCCAACTCGAACCCGCCGCTCCCTGGAGCATTTTTGCCGATCTGAACGCTATTCCCCGCGCTTCCAAGAAAGAACAACGTATTGCGGAGTGGGTACAAAATTTTGGCCGCCAGCATGGACTGGAAGTGCAGCACGATGCTTTTGGCAATATCATTATTAAAAAACCGGCCTCGCCGGGGCGTGAAAACAGTCCGGTCACCATCCTGCAAGGCCACCTCGATATGGTCCACGCGAAAAACGCCGAGGTAGAATTTGATTTTGACCAGCAGGGCATTGATATGTACGTGGACGGCGATTGGGTACGCGCGCGCGGCACTACCCTCGGCGCGGATAATGGCCTGGGCGTGGCCGCTATTCTGGCGGTACTGGCTTCCAAAAATATTGTGCACCCGCCGCTCGAAGCCCTGTTTACGCTGGATGAAGAGCAAGGTTTGGGCGGCGCAAAGAACCTGGGACATGGATTATTACAAGGAAAATTACTGCTCAATCTGGATACTGAAGAAGATCACGTGTTGACCATCGGTTGTGCGGGCGGTATTGATACGATCATAGACTGGAAATATCAGGAAGAGCCTGCGCCGACAAACGCCACTGCTTTTTTAGTAAAAATAAGCGGCTTGACCGGCGGGCATAGTGGTATGGATATTCACCGGGGTCGGGCCAATGCCAATAAAGTACTCGCGCGGGTGCTGATGGCTGGTTCCCCGGCTGGTCTGCATCTGGCCGAGTTCGATGGTGGCAACCTCCGCAACGAGATTTCCCGCGAAGCAAAAGCATTGGTGGTAATAGAAAATAAAGCAGAATTTCTAGAACTATTGGAAGCCGCCAATCAGGAAATGGCTACGGAATTTAAAACCGTAGAACTTAACCTGAAAGTCAACGCCACGGAGGCTACTTTACCCGCCAAAGTAATGCGTCCGAGTGATCAAACTAAATTCCTGAATGCTATTCGTGCAGTACAAAATGGCGTGTTCCGTATGAGCCCGGATATTCCCGGATTAGTAGAAACTTCTACGAATCTGGCCAAAATTACGCTACGCGATGGGCAGTTGAAAATCAGTTCTTTACAACGCAGTTCCGTAGAATCTACCAAAGCCGATGTAGCCGCCGCTTTCCGGGCACCGTTCGATCTATTAGACGCGGATATACATACAGAAAACGAATATCCCGGTTGGAAACCTGACCCAAGTTCTGATCTCGTCCAGAAAATGGCGAGTATTTATCAGGATTTATTTGGCCACACGCCCACTATCGAAGCCTGTCACGCCGGACTGGAATGCGGCATTATTGGCCAGGCTTATCCGGGTTTGGATATGGCTTCTTTTGGCCCGCTTATTCAGGGCGCACATAGTCCCGACGAACGGGCATCGGTGTCCAGTTTTCAGAAATTCTGGAAGTTTTATTTGGAAGTTTTAAAAGCGATTTAGTGCCGGCGGGTTTAGCCGCCGGGTTTAAGTTTTACTTCCCCTTTAAAAGTTTTATGTTCTATTCTTTTGGCATATCGGTGCTGGGAGGAGTTTCACTGCATTGTTTATCTGATGTTACGCACAACCACAATGATTTGGCAGAGAAACCTCCTCCTGCCGTTGTTGTGCGTCCTCGCCAACAACAGCGGCGGAGGGAGTAATCAAAGAAAAAACAAAGATTAAATTATTGCCGTGGTTGTTTGCGAGGACGCTCAACAACGGCTAATAGAAATTAAGTGGCTGAAAAATCCATTCAAATCTCCACTTGATTTTTATACAGTGCGTAACATCAGTTATTAAAAAACTGCAACCTGCAGTAAAAAACGTGTGTCAATATTTAAATAAATCTACCTACCCGATCATCCATCGAATAAACCACCCACTGCATCGAAGATTTTGTGGCCCGACTGGAATTTGAGCCGTGGTTTGTAAAAAACACACACGATGAACACAAAACCGATTCTACTCTGTATGGCCGTTTTATGCTGCTTTGGCCTGACTCTACAGGCGCAGCAAGGACTGTTGGGCGAATACTACAACGGCCAGAATTTTGAGCAAAAAGTCCTGACCCGCCATGATGCCCAGATCAATTTCGTGTGGAACAACGACACCCGGCCGGCCCCCGGCGTGGATCCCAACGTGTTCTCCGTGCGTTGGACCGGCAAAATCAAGAGCCCGGAGGCGGGCACCTACGTGTTTCGCGCCCACGTGGACGATGGTATCCGGGTGAAGGTAAACGGCCAGATGGTGATCAATGCCTGGGGCCTGCATGACTCTGAAAAGGTGAACGGGCGCATCCGCCTGGAAGCCAATCGCGAATATGACCTGGTGGTGGAATACTTCAACGCCCTACGCGAAGGAGAAATTCAGGTGTTCTGGCAGTTGCCCAGCGAGGCACCCGTTTTTGGCGGGGCTTTGGGCTATAACGACCACATCATTGACGGACGTTTTTTCGTCGCACCCGCTCGGCCCGTTTCCAACGTGACGCCCCCGAAACCGCGCCCGGCGACGACTACTCCCGCGACCCGACCCGTAACGCCCCCGAAAAAGCCAGCCGCAAAACCTGCCACGCCGCCCGCAAAACCAGTGGTGAAACCCGCCGTAAAACCGGCTATTGCGAAGGATACGCTGGAAAAATACATTCCCAAAAATATCCTTTTCGTCAAAAGCAAAAGCGAAATGCTGCCCGAATCCACCCCGGAACTGGACCGGCTCGCGGGGTTTTTGGTACGCAATCCCAAATACCGCCTCACCGTGGACGGCCATACCGACCATGTGGGCAATTCCGCTAAAAACCTGGAGCTCTCGCAGGAACGCGCCCAAACTGTGGCCAATTACCTGACTGTCAAAGGCGTGGCCGCCCAGCGCATTACTGCCAAAGGTTATGGCGACACGCGACCTTTGGTAAAGGAACCGGACAATAAACCGAACGCGAAGAACCGGCGGGTGGAGTTTACGATTCAGGAGTAAGCAAAAAATGAAAAGGCAAATAAGGCAAGAGGCAAAAAGGCAAGGGCAACGTGTCCCCTTTGCGTTTTTGCCTCTTGCTTTTTGCCTTTTCAAAAAACACTTCTGCCCTTTTCTGTCCTGTTCCCAAATGAACTGCCCTCCTTTTCCTGTGCCGCTTGTCCGCGCCCGCACAGGTGCTGTCCGAAATTGAACAAGGGCAGCATTAATAGTTTTTCATAAATAATTGATTATCAAAGAAATAATATTCCGGCATGAACTGTGAGGGTAGTCTTAAAAATCATGAACTATGCCACACATCGCCATTCCCATTCCTTCTATTCCCGGCAAACAGGACATCGAAATCGAGGTGACCATCAACGGGCAAAAGCAGCAACTGCATTATCGCGTCGAACTTTTCCACTGGGACGACTGCCGACAGCCCAGCATTGACCGCGCCGAATGCCTGCGCCACCTGCTCAGCGACTACGATCAAGACTGGATGTTGTACTACATCGGTGCGCCGACCGACCAGTTTGTGCCCATTACTTTTGTCAAACGCGAAGATTGGGCCTGGCAGCGGAAGGTGATGACGGAGGGTTGAGGTGTTTAGAGTTGAGAATGTTGAGTGGCTCCCTTCACCTTGCATCCTTTTGCCTAAAAGACTATGGCGGATAAATGGGTGGTAAAATTTTGATTGACAACTTTTTACGAATTTGCTTTTTAAACCACACTGCATTACGACAGTCTGTGGCAGGGTCTTTTTTGCCTTCCCGATAAAAACCGGGATATCACTGCGTTCCTTTTGCCCTTTTGCTTATTGCCTTTTTTTGCCCTTGCCTTTTTGCTCATTGCTCATTTGCCCTTTTCCTATGTGGACCAATCACTTTAAAATCGCGTTGCGTAATTTTCGCCGTCAGGCTTTTTTCTCACTCATCAATGTAGCGGGCCTGGCCGTGGGGCTGGCGGCTTGCTGGCTGATTACGCTGTTTGTGAGCCACGAGCGGAGTTTCGACCGTTTTTTGCCGGAGGCCGACCGCATTTTTGCCGTGATGCTGGATTTGAAAACGGGCGATCAAGAGGGTCGTACCACGAATACGCCGCCCCCGCTGGGCCCACGTCTGGCGGCTGATTTCCCGGAAATAGAACTGGCCGCGCGAACCTTCCACCTGAGTAGTGCCGTGGTGCGGCAGGAAGCGGCAGGCCATGCGCCGGTCTTATTTAATGAAAAATCCGTAATTGCCGTTGACACTGCCTTTCTGGAATTATTCAATTTCCCCATGGCGGAAGGTCAGGCAAAGTCGGCCCTCGACCGACCCGGCAGTCTGGTAGTGACTGAAAAAATAGCGGAAAAATACTTCGGCAGAACATCCGCCATTGGCCAGTCGCTGACCATCAACGACCGCACTTTTACGGTGACGGGCGTGGCCAAAAACCTGCCTTCCACCTCGAGTGTACAGTTCGATTTTCTGCTGACGATGAGCGATTTCAAGGTGGTGGATAACTTCGCCTGGAGTTGGATCTGGCTGCAAATGGATGCCTGGGTACGGCTGCGCCAGGCCCCCACGACCGAAAGCCTGGCCAGTCTGGAAGCCAAATTTCCGGCGATGGTGCGTACCTACGCGCCCGCCGCCTATGCACGGATCGGTCAAAATTTCGAAGAACAAATCCGCAAAGGCGACCGCTGGGATGTCAAATTATTGCCCCTGAAAACGCTGCATCTCGCCGATGCCGATCTGGCTTCGCGATTGAACACGCTCGGCGACGGACAGCAGGTGGGCATTTTTGCCATTATCGGCGGACTAATTTTGCTGCTGGCGGGTATTAATTTTATGAATCTCTCTACCGCCCGCTCGATGAAACGGGCGCGGGAAGTGGGCGTGCGCAAGGCCCTGGGTTCGCAGCGTGGTGCGTTGGTCAGCCAGTTTTTGGCCGAGTCCTTATTGATCAGCAGTATCGCTTTTTTATTGGCTGGCGGCCTGGCCACCGCTACCCTACCCTGGTTTAGTCGCCTGACGGAAATTGCCTGGCAGACCGCCGATCTTTTTTCTCCGCAAATTATTGGTTTGGTCGCCCTGCTGCCGCTTCTGACGGGTTTGCTGGGCGGTGTATATCCGGCTTTTTATTTGTCCAGATTCAAAGCAGCGGAAGTTTTCAAAGCGACACTTGGTTCCGCCAAAGGTGGCCACGCGGGCGTACGCAGCGGCCTGGTGGTGTTCCAGTTTGCGGTATCCATTGCTTTGATGCTCGGCTCATGGGTCGTGTTCCGGCAGTTGGAATTTGCCCAAAAACAATCGCCGGGTTTGCAGCGCGAAAACGTGCTGATCGTCAGGAATGCCCGGTATTTGGGCGCAGCCTCCACCACGGAAACTTTCCGGCAACAACTTTTGCAAATGCCCGAAGTGGTGAGCGCGACGCACTCCATGTTCCTGCCGCCCATCGGTAGTTTCGGGGATTTTTACGATCCCGAACAGGGCGACCAAAGCCACGCGGTGCTGCAAAACCTGTCGCTCTCGTCCTACATGACCGATGCTGATTTTGTGCCCACGCTGGGCCTCGAAGTACTGGAAGGTCGCAATTTCGGCCCGGAACGTGGCGTGGCCGATTCTACCTCCGTGCTGCTCAATGAAACGGCCGTCAAAACCATCGGTTGGGAAAAGCCATTGGGCAAATGGCTGCGTTATCCGGGCCATGAAAACCAGCGTTTTCAGGTAGTGGGTGTGCTCCGAGATTTCCACATTGGGTCGGTAAAAACGGCGATAGAACCCGTGGCCATTTTCCATGAATCCTCCAAAACTTACACCACCCAGGCCCTGTATCTGGCCCTGCGGCTGCGGCCCGGCACAGAAAAATCCGTTATTGAAAAAGCCTCGGCGCTGTGGGCAGCAGCAGTGCCGGGGGTGCCATTCGAGTACGATTTTCTGGATGCCACCTTTGCCCGGCTCTATCGTGCGGAGGCCAAAACGGCCTCGGTATTGAGCATTTTTACGCTGCTGGCTCTGTTTATTGGCTGTTTGGGTCTGTTCGCGCTGGCGGCTTTCATGGCGGAGCAACGCACCAAGGAAATTGGTGTCCGTAAAGTGCTGGGTGCTTCGGTGGGTAGTATTACGGGCCTCTTGGCGCGTGATTTTCTGAAACTGATCGTAGTGGCCATCGGTATTGCCTCACCGCTGGCTTATTGGGCTATGACCAAATGGTTGGCGGATTTTGCGTACCGCATTGACGTTTCGTGGTGGATGTTTGTCGTGGCAGGTTCAGCCGCCGTAGTCATCGCATTTTTAACAGTGAGTTTTCAAAGCATAAAAGCGGCGTTGGCGAATCCGGTCAAATCATTGCGCAGCGAATGATTTGATGCCGTATTTAGTAATATGAAGCCGCTACGCAGCGAGTGATGTACTGTCAAACCATGTAGAACTCCCAGGAAATACGGTCCGGGTCTTTGAAGGCTACGTAGTTTTTGCCAAGCGTGGCGTCCAATTTGATGCCCGTGTTTTCCACATTGGCATCCTCGAGGGCCTGGGCGACTCGTTGCAGCTCGGCTTCGTCGGTGCAGCCGAGGGCCATGTGGTCAAGGCCCACGCTAAAAGGATTGAAAGACCTGGCACCCTCTGTATCGCCGGGGCCGCGAACGCCGATAAAAGTGCCGCCAGCCACGAAAATGAACAGGCCGGGCACTTCAAGGGCGATTGGAAAGCCTAATAAGCCGTGATAGAATGCTTTGGAACGTTCCAGATCGGTGCAACGAAGCGCGATGTGGTGGATGCCGGGCGTTTGAATGTTGATCGCCATAAAGTGGAAGATTTAGTTTAAAATTGATTTTAATATCTTGGGAGGATCAAGAAAGGGTGGTGCCCCAACGGACACTGCATGACCCCGTATTGTTTGGTGACGCAAGGTCGTTCATAATTTAGACATCTCAAGCCAGGAAAATATTTATTTTTGCGCTGTCTTTGATTCAATCCTTTTTTTTGACGGCCTAACAGCACTTATGTACATCGGCAAAGTTTTCACTTTTGGATTAATGTGGCATTTTGCCCGCAAAAACCTGTTCCGCACCCTCATTATTAGCGTGATCGCGGCGGTGTTGTACAAAGTTTTTGATTTGAAGTTCATTGGCATTCCATTTTTGCCGGTCGGTACTATCGGCACAGCCGTGGCTTTTTATATTGGTTTCAAAAACAATCAGGCTTATGACCGGCTCTGGGAGGCCCGCCGTTTGTGGGGGGGGATTACCAATACCAGCCGCAACATGGCGGTGATGATTATCGCCTTAGTGCCGGATAAAGATTTTTGCAGGGATTTTCTTTATCGCCACATAGCCTATATCAACGTACTGCGCCTGCAGCTCCGCCGTACCATCCCCTGGGCGACCAGCCGGGACAATCTGCACCAGACCTTCGTGAATGAGGCCAGCGAATTAGAGGCCTTTGATGATGGCCTGCAAAAAATATTGACCAGCAACAATAAAATGCAGTATTATGAGGTCTTGAAAAACAAAGGTAATACGGCAAATTTTCTATTAAAAATACAGGTAGAACAGCTGGCCAAACTCAAGCGGGAAAAGAAGATAGACGATTTTGAACACAGCGATCTGGTGCGTCAGGTCAACGAACTATTTAACCTTCAAGGCGGCTGCGAACGCATAAAAACCACACCGCTTTTTCGGCAATACAGTATTTTTAGCCGCGTATTTGTCAATCTGTTTATTGTATTGTTGCCATTTAGCCTGCTCAAAGACCTGAGTACGCTGGCCGATTGGTCTGCCTGGTTAGTGATTCCTTTTTCTCTATTAATTTCGTGGGTCTTTTTCACGATGGAACAGATCGGCGAATTCAGTGAAAACCCCTTTGATAATTCGGTGAACGACACTCCGATGAGCACCATTTGCCGGAATATTGAAATTGATCTTAAAGAATTGTTGGGTGAGACCAATTTACCGCCGAAATTGCAGCCGGAACACGATATTATGCTTTGATAAACTTCTTTCTAAACTTGCAACATCGTTATGAAAAACATCGAACAAATCTTTAAAGATAATGAAGCGTGGATAGCCAAAAAACTGGCCCTTAATTCCGATTACTTCCATAATTTAAGCAAGGGCCAAACCCCTGAATTTCTCTACATCGGCTGCTCGGATAGTCGCGTCACCGCCGAGGATTTGATGGGTGTGCAGCCCGGCGAGGTCTTCATCCACCGTAATATTGCCAATCTGGTGAATAATGTGGATTTGAGCGTGATGTCGGTCCTCAATTATGCCGTTCGCCACTTGAAAGTCAACCACGTAATTGTGTGTGGTCATTACAATTGCGGTGGTGTGAAAGCCGCCATGCAGCCCGCCGATATGGGTATTCTCAATCCCTGGCTGCGTAATATCCGCGATGTGTATCGCCTGCATAAAGACGAATTGAATGCTATTGAAGATATGGATGCCCGTTATGATCGCTTAGTAGAACTCAATGTGCAGGAGCAGTGTGTGAATCTGATCAAAACCGCTGCAATACAAGAGGCCGCCCAAAGAGGCATTCAGGTACACGGTTGGGTCTTTGACATTAGAACCGGGCGATTAATTGACCTGAAAATTGATTTCCCGGGTATTTTGGCGAATATAATGGAGATATATAAATTGTATTAATGCACCCCAAACACCTCTACCAAAAACAACCCAATCATCATCACGCCAGCCACTCCCAGCATCAACAACCACTGCTTCCAATCAAGAGCGGGCATCGCTTCGCGAGCCGTCAGGGCACTAAAAGCAGCCACTACTTTTTCCCGGTTTAAATAGAGTACTAGAAACAATAAAACCAGATACACCACCGCGCTCCACATCGCCCCGCTGGGAATAGTGAAACAATAGTCCACTATAATAATATTCAATAAAACAGGGATTAAAATGGCTACACCCAGCAACTTAGTGCGCTGCCAAAGCAATAGAAAACCACCGATCACCTGCGACATACCGATGAACAACACGTAAGCCCGCGAATATCCAAAAAACGTCCAGGCCAGATCAAAACCGCCGACTTCGCTGAGCGGCGTTTGGACCAGTTGTTCGGGTAAATGACCGCGCGTATGAAACTGCCCGACCATCATTTTACCCATTCCATAAATATTGATAAAAACAAAGACGTACAGGCGGGCAGCCAGTTCGATGGTACGGGTGATCATAGTTGGATTGGTCATAGATGAGAGGAGGACAAAATGCGTTCGTAATCAAGCCGTTGTTTCTAATATTTTCACTTCGCCGCCCACGCCTCCAAACACAATCAACTCCGCCGCATAGCCCGGTGCCACTCGCCCCAAACGGTGCCCTTCGCCCGCGACCACCGCCGGATAAGTACTCGCCATACGTAAGGCTTCATCCAGAGCAATATCGCAGTGCTGCACCACATTCTGCACCGCCTGCCACATCGTGAGCGACGACCCGGCCAGCGTACCCGCCTCGTCCACGTAGCGGTCGCCTGCGTAGCGGAAACGATAATCGCCGGTCCCACTTTCGGTCACCGCGTCCGAGATGAGGAAGAGTTTCTCCCCGAGTATATCCTTGCTGATTTTCAGGCTCTGAAAATCGCAGTGTACACCATCGGCGATGATGCTCGTCCAGGGCTTGCGGGTATAAGTGGCCCCGACGAGGCCCGGCGCACGGCCCTGAAACGCGCTCATGGCATTGAACAGGTGCGTCACTCGACCGATCCCTTTGGCAAAACCGCGCTGTGCCTCCGCAAAAGTAGCGTTGGAATGCCCGGCAGAAACGTGCATATCACTGTGCAGCAACAGGTCCAGCGAAGCATCGTCGCATTGCTCGGGTGCTACGGTAATGTAGCGCACCACCCCCTGACCGCGTTCGATGAGGTCCGCTACTTCGGTGGCATTGGGTTTACGTATGTGTTGCAGTGGGTGCGCCCCTCTCTTCTCGGCATTGAAATACGGGCCTTCCAAATGCAGCCCCAGCAGGCCTGCGCCGCCCGCCTGCCAGTAAGTCCGACAGGCTTCGATGGCCGCCCACATCGTTTCCAGCGGAGAGCAGGACAGCGTAATCTGGAAATGCGAACAGCCGCCCGCCCGGACGCTGGCCCAGGTCTGCTCAATGGTCTCGGCGGTCGGCTCGTTGTTGAACAGTTTACTCCCGCCACCATAGACTTGTAGGTCCATCAGCGCGGGCGCAATGGACTGTCCCTGCATGTTCACTGGATGGGTGTTTTCGGGAATTTTGTTGGCCGGGTCCACAGCGAGAATTTGCCCGTTTTCGATGGTCAGGCTGGCCAACGGCAGGACTTGATCGCCGGTGAAAAGGCGGGCGTGGTGGTAGGTTGTTTTCATGGGGCGAAGGTAGTAACGCGGATTTGGCGGATGTGCACGGATTTTTAAAATGCGGATTTGGCGGATGGACACGGGTTTTTTGGAACAGAGATTTTGACCACAATTAAAAGTCGGCTTCATTCATATTTTTTATATCCGCGCAATCGAGTGCATTTCAAACTTTCGCACCCATCTAAACCTGTAAGGTTTTTTGAAACCTATGGTATGTACACAAGTTTCTGAAAAGCCAAGTGTCGTGCAACCCGTAAGGGTTGAATATGAATAGCCCCGTATGAAATGCGGGGAAAAATGGACGAAATAATGGGAACAACCCGGAAAGGGTTGAACTACGCTGCTCAGAGCGACCCGATTCAACCCTTTCCGGGTTGTTTGGACTTCCACCTTTCTCCCCCAGTTTCACTGGGGGCTATTCATATTCGACCCCTTTGGGGTCACATTGTGTTGATTATCAATGATAAATACCATTCAGCCGCAGCCTATCCACAGACTGGCAACTTGTGTACATACCATAGGTTGTCAAAACCTTATAGGATTTAATTACCTAAATACAATACATAATTCTTGACGAAAAACGGCGAAGGAACTTGTGATACAGCCTTTTGCATTTATCTTACAATCGTCACATCGCCCTGTTTTCTCACAGTAATGTTGCGTCCACAAAAAGTCAGTTTCGCTTCCACTTGCCAGACGTACACGCCCGGAACCATCGTCCGCCGATGAAAACTGCCCTCCCAGCCTGCCTCGGCCTGGGTGCTTTGGAACATCAGATTGCCCCAACGGTCATAGATTTCCAGGTGATAGTCCAGCAGAGTCAGGCCCTTGGCAAAAACGGGTCGGAACACCGTGTTTTCCGCCTCCTCGCCGCTTGGAGCAAACACGTTGGGCACGTACATATATGACTTATCGGCCCCTATTTCCGTCCATTCTACGGTCGCATCGCGTCGCACCGTTTCGCACTGGTTCGTGGCTTCCAGCCAGACGGCTCCGGCTTCATTGGCCAAAGTAGAGCCCACCGTCTGGCCATTCCACCACCTGAACGTCAGAGCAGTCGTATCACCGCTGATGATGGGCGCAAGCGAAATGCCACTGCTGTCGCAAGGTAAAAAGGCATCGGCCAGCACGACTTCCAAACGTGGCAATTCGCCAATGGTCGCACTCTGGGCCACCGTGCAGCCGTTGGCATCTTCCAGGATTACCTGATAATTTCCGGCTGCCAATGCCTCGAACAGGGAATCGGCCTGCGCCAAACCACCGTTCAGGGAAAATTGGTACGGCGCTAATCCGCCTTGAGCCTGACGAACCAACAGGCTGCCGGTGGGTTGGGCAGCGCAGGAAGGGTCAGCTTGCAGCGTAAAAGCGGCCACTGGCAAAGCAGTAACGACCAACGTCACCACCGAGTCGCAACCGGCTGCATTAGTGAAGTTAAACTCCCGCGTTTCACCCGCCGGGACAGCTGCACCGGCATAGTCGTACGCCTCTCCCGGACAGGCCGTTACTGTCAGCAGGGAAGCCGAATTTTGCGCCGCCTGTACCGTCACGGTCACGGTAGAGTCGCAGCCCAGGTAGTTTTGGAAAATAAAATCCTGTACCGTGCCGGAGCTCAGTTGTGCGCCATTATAGGCCACTGTGCTGCCAGAACAGGCTTTTAAAGTAATATTTGCCGCAGAAGTTGGGGCGGTTTGCACAGTCACCGTCACAGTGGAATCGCAGCCCAGGTAGTTTTGAAAAATAAAATCCTGCACCGTGCCGGAGCTCAATTGCACGCCATTATAGGCCACTGTGCCGCCAGCACAGGCTTTTAAGATAATATTTGCCGCAGAAGTTGGGGCGGTTTGCACAGTCACCGTCACGGTGGAATCGCAGCCCAGCTGGTTTTGGAGAACAAAATTCTGCACCGTGCCGGGGTTCAGTTGCACACCATTATAAGTCACCATCCCGCCGTTACAAGCGGTCAAAGTCAGGGCCGAGGTAGAAACGGGCAATGCCTGCACGGTCACCGTGACTGTAGAATCGCAGCCCTGGGCAGTCGTAAGCACAAAAGATTGACTGCCGCCAGTCGGAATGGCCGTTCCCTGATACAGGGCCGAGCCTCCGGGACAAGCCCCCAACTGCACATTGGAAGCAATGCTCTGGCAGACGAATTTCACGAGCAAATCGGCGGTGGCCAGTGTTTGGCAACCCGCCATATTGGCCGGTTTTTGACCAATCACTATTTGCCATTGGGCAGGCAGACTGGCCGCGTCAATTTGCACCACATAATTGGTCGCAAAAATATTGGTGAAAGCATACGTGCCCGCAGGGTTACTTTGGCCGTAGGCCACCGGGCTGCCATTCTGGTAAAGATCAACCGGAATGCCACTCACCAATGTGTCCGCTGCATCAATGAGGCCATTGTCGTTCACGTCCGACCAGACCTGACCCGTCACATTGCCGTAGGCATCAAACAATTGCAAACTGAGCGGGTCGCTTTGGCCCATACAGCCATAGGCATCGGTCAACACGGCCCAATAGGTCCCACTTTGTGTGGCTATCAAATCCGGCCCAGTCGCTCCGGCAATGGGACTACCATCGTAGTACCACTGCCAGGACGCAACGTAGGGCAAATTAGTCGGCAAACATAAAGTATCGGGGCGGCAGCGCGTGTGGCAGCCACCGGGAATCGCATTGACTGGCGGCCCAGGCTGGATGTACACGGAATTGCTTCTTGCTTCGCAACCAAATTCATTGATCGCCCGGATGAAATACAAACCGGGTGCTGCGGCGGATAAGGTGGTGCCCGTTTCGCCATTGTTCCAGATAAACTGCCAATTGGCGGGCGTGGGCCCGGTGTAGGTAATACTGGCCGTTTGGGCACAGATGCTATTGGTAGCGATAGAAAATCCGCTGGGTACAGGATTGACCGTCACGATAAAAGGATCGGTCACCGAGGTGCAGCCATTAGAAAAATCAGTCACGGTGACGGTAAAAACATGTGTTCCGACTGATAGCAAATTGAACCGGTCTTCGGTGAAAAACACCTCATTGTCCGAGCCATTTCCATCCGACCACACATAACCATAGCTGCTATTACCCTGAACTTCCAGATGTACGTCTTCGCCAGCGCAGGTAGTCAAAGCAGGATAAGCCGTGCCAACTACCTGTCCTAACTCGTTTTCCAACAACGCTTTAACCACGGCATCGGGCGCGGGTTTCACCTCCACGGTCACCGGCGGAGGCGTGTAAGTGCAGCCGTTGGCGTCGGTAATCGTTACGCGATAAGTGCCTTCATCTCCCGTAATTAAAGTGGCCGTGGTCGTCGTGCTATCCGACCAGAACCAGGCTACGCCGCCCGCCGGAGCAGTCAAAGTGACCGTGCTGCCTTCGCAAATAGGGGCCGGATTAGCGGGACTAATATTACCGGTCAAAATATTGGGCGTCACTGTCACATTTTGGGTAGCACTGCCGATGCAGCCAAACACGTTGGTCGCAGTGGCCATCACCGGATAAGTTCCGGCAGGCGTAAAACTATGATAAGCGGGATTGCCGGTAGCGTCATTGGCCGGGCCGGTGGCGGGTTGCCCAAAATCCCAGGTGATGCTGGTTATTTCTGGCCCTGCTAAGGCTTGGAAGGGCAGCGCATTCCCCGCGCAGTTTTGCGCCGGTAGCGCAAAAGTCGGGCTGGGGGTCGTGGGCACCATCGCGGCCTGCGTGATGGAGGAAGTACAGCCGCTATTGGCCGTAATGGTCAAAGTGACGGGATAATTTCCGGACGCAGCGTAAATATGGTTGGGAGCGCGGATGGTGGAAGTGTTACCGGCACCGCTGGCCGGATCGCCAAAATCCCAGGCCCAACTACTAATACTCCCGCCCGGCAAAAACGTGCTGACATCCTCAAACGTAGTGGCCCCGCCCGGACAGTCGGGCACCAGGCCAAACTGCGCCGAAGCGACCACTTTCACCGAATCAATCAACCGGCAAGTCGCTCCATTCAGGAGTTGACCGGACAGAATGACCAGGTACTGTCCTGCATTTTGAAAATGAAACCCTGGATTGTCCAAATTGGAAGTGCCGAGCAGGGCCGCGCCGGATTCAGCAAAAAGCCACGTCGCTGAACCAGCCACATACTGCGCACCGCTGACCTGAAAACTGAAACTATCGCACAATGTGGTGGGAATAATGGTCAAATCCAGGCTACCCGGCGGGCAAACGGGGGCTACCGGCCCGGGCACACCACCGCCGCCCGTGCAATCATTGATAATAGCGATTGGCCCATCCGAAGTAGTACAGCCGTATTGATTGGTCACAGTAGCGGTGTACAAGCCATACTGGTTGGTGGTGTAAGTGGGCGTGTTACCTCCCACGGGTACGCCATCGCGGAACCATTGATATTGAAAATCGCCATCGGTACTGGACAGTGCGCTGATGGTAACGAAGTTGGAATTGTTACAAAAACCTGTAAAATCGGCGGTCGTGATGTTCAAATTGGGGTTTGGAGCAGGATCAATCGTGAATTCCTGCACGCCCGCACAACCCTGATTATCAGTTACCTGAACGGCATAACTGCCATCGCTCAGGTTGGCAATGGCGGAAGCGCCTACGACGGTACCATTCTCCGATTTCCATGAATAGGCCGTGTAGGGAATGGCGGTTTGTACCGGCGCGATTTGCCCGATGCAGACGCTCGCGGGTGCCTGCACGACTGGCTTGGGATTAACCAGCACAGTGACCGGAAGAGTGGCGATTTGCCCGCAGACATTAGCCGAAAGTGTATGGGAACCCGACTGCGTCCAGAAGATTTCCACATTTTTGGAGCCTTGTCCGCTGGCAATGGCTCCGGCACCAACGGGATTAGTACTCCATTGAATATCAATATCTTCCAGATCGGCAATCGTATAGGGCACCGTCTCATCTTCACACACCAAATCATCGCCGGTAATATTTGGCAGGTTAATCGCGACCACATCCAGGCGAATGGTATCCGACAGGCAGCCCAAGCCATCCGTACTTATTTGGCGCACCGCCAGACTGTAAGGGCCACTGGCATTCCAGGTAATATTGAGCGGATTACCGACATAGGAGCCGGGTAAAGCAGGACCATTTTCCACCGTCCATTGCAGGGCACTATTCGCGCTAACGCTCAGGGCCTCGTAGGTGTAGGCATTGTTCGGGCAGATGGGAGTTGGCCCGGAAATGCTAGTCGGAGGATCGGGTAACGGAGCCACATTGATCGTCCAGGTCGCTTCATCCGAACAGGTCTGACTGGGGTCAGCGGGCACGGCAAGCAACTGGTAAAGTCCGGCGGCAGTCGCAAAAGGCACATTTACGCTGGCGGCAGCGGTAGCGGAATTCCAGACGGCACTTCCATTGGGACCAGTGAGCGTCCAGTTGGCCAGTAAATTAACGATTGGTGTGGTCAGTTTGGCATTAAAACCAGCACTGGCCCCGGCGCAGGCTTCTACCGGACCTTCGATAATAAATGGAGAAAGGATGCGCACAGCAATAGAATCCTGACCGCCGCAACCCAAGTAACAATTATCGTATTTCACCGAAAGCCAGTGTATTTGGCCGGGGTTGGGATAAGCCGTCCAACTCACCGTCACCTGGTTGGTACCCTGCCCGCTCACGATGGAACCACCACTTGACAACGACCAGACGAAACTCGTACCGGCGTAAGGCTCTATGGAATAGCGTTCCTCGGAGTTGGCGCACACCCGCTCCTTGCCCTGAATCTCCGCAGCATCGGAAATGACTGGTATGTGGATGACTGCCGGTTGCGGGCAAGTCGCCCCGGCACAGGGTTGCGCGCCCAAGGTGATCGTACCGGCTGGCCCGCTGGTCCATTGTACGGTGATGCTATCCGCAGCGGGCGTACCGCCGTTCAGTATCGTGCCATTGGAAGTGACGGCCCAGGAAAAGGGCGCACAGCCATTGCCAGCCGTGTAAGTGACCGTCTCATTGGGGCAAATAGTGCCAACGCAATCGAGCGTGGGCGATATGGCATCCAGTACGGTCACGTTCATCAGCATAGTATCGCTGCACAGGCAGTTGCTCTGGGCGATGAGCCGCACGGTATAATTGCCCGGTGTTTGAAAAACGTGCTGCGGATCAATTTCATAGGTGGTAGAAAAGTCGTCGCTGAACGCCCATTCATAGTAATCGCCCGCCGTGCTTTGATTATCAAAATAAACGGTCTGGCCTTTGCAAACGGTCAATGCACCGCTACTGGCCGGAGCAGGATCGGTGGTGAATTGCGCGTTGGGTGCTTCAATAATCGTCACACAAAGGGCATCTTCTCCCCCGCAACCACCCACAATCGGGCCACCCGTTCCAACGGTGAATACCGATACAAAGCCATTGCCTGCGCTGCCCCAGTTGACTGTGACGGAGGTATTAAAAGGCGGATTATTGACCTGATAGCTGCTGGCTCCCGTCACTTGCCAGTTCAGGAAAATCTGCTGGCTGACAGGATTGTCTGTCTGCACGGAGTACGTAATGGTCGTATTGGGACAAATTTTTTCGCAAAAAAATGCGCTGCTATCCCCATTACAGGGAGCCGTATTACTGGACACAATATTTAAAGGCTGGTAGGGCAACTGGTAGATCGTATGGCTGGCACTAGCAGTATCACCCGCTGCGCTAGCCACGATGACAGAATATATACCAGGAATGACCGGACAGAGAAAAATAGACCGTTGGGTCGAAGAATAACCGCCTGGCCCTATCCACTTATAGGTGTAAGGCGGTGGGAAAGTGCCCTGTATGTTTTGTACCGTTAAAATTAAGGTGTCACAGTCGTTCCCACAAGTGACCTCCGGGCCTTGTATATTGATAATTTCATTGTTGTTTTGAGCGTGTAAAACGCTGGTAGCAATCAGCAAAAGGAAGACAGGAAAGTATCGGCTGAGCATATTGGGAAAAAGTTTCGTCACTGACAGAGTCGGCGACGGTGAAGGAAGAAAGTTAGCCGTGTGGATTAAAGTTAAAAGCGAGATACAGTAGAGCAGAAAAAGGCTGCAAGGCACGGTAAAACTTTTGTTGGTGTCAGCAAAAGTGGTGTTTCCGCAATACGTAAGAGGTGGTGGATTAGTTGGGTTGGGAAAAGCAAAGGACAAAAACAGGAGTCATCCCGAATTTTTGCAAAAAACGAAAGAGAGGTCGTTTCAACCCACGATTTTAATCGTGGGCGAGGAGACCAAGGGGAGCAAGGAACGGTTTTAACCGTTTTTAGACCTTACCCCAGTAGGTATAAACCGTTAAAACGGTTACCCATCTAACGTTTTATGTATTCCCACGATTAAAATCGCGGGTTGAAAAAATTCGGGATGACTTATGTTGCTTTTCGCCTTTATAATCTACAACATCCCGTCCACCACCTCCATAGACCAGGCCTCTGCCTTTTCGGCAAATAAAGCCTTCGTTTTGGCCCAGGTAGTGCGGAAAAGTTCGGACTGCCGGTAAGCCTCCAAAGCGGCAGCATCGTCCCAAAGGCTGAACGTAAAAAGCACGTCGCTTCGGTCCGTAGAGCGCAGCAACTCCATGTGTCGGCAGCCGGGGAAAGCCCGAATTTGCTGTTTGCTGGGCTCGAACACCGTGTGGAGAAAAGTCTCGACTTCTTCCGGGCGGAAGGTCAGTTTGACGAAGCGTTTGATCATACTTACATACGCAAGTTATTGAAAATCAAATAGATCGCTTTGCATCGAACTGTTCCAGGTAGTCTGCCACGCGGCGCAGGAACGAGCCGCCCAGCATACCATCCACCACGCGGTGATCGTACGACAGGGACAGGAACATCATCTGGCGCACCGCGATGACGTCGCCATATTCCGTTTCCAGCACCGCCGGTTTCTTGCGAATCGCACCCGTGGCCATGATGGCCGCCTGCGGCTGATTGATGATCGGGGTACCCATCACATTGCCAAACGTGCCGACATTGGTCAGCGTAAAAGTGCCGCCCTGGATTTCTTCGGGTTTCAACTGGTTCTGACGGGCGCGCCTGGCCAGGTCATTGACCGTTTTAGTGAGACCGACCAAATTGAGGAAATCGGCATTTTTAATGACCGGCACAATGAGATTGCCACTGGGCAAGGCCGCTGCCATACCGATGTTCAAGTCCTTGCGGATGATGATCCGCGTGCCGTCCACCGAAGAATTGACCATCGGAAAATCACGCAACGCCCGCGTCACGGCCTCCACAAACAGCGGCGTGAAGGTGATATTTTCGCCGTATTTCTGCTTGAATTCGTCCTTGATGCGGTTACGCCAGTTGACCATGTTGGTCACGTCCACTTCCACGAACGAGGTGACGTGCGGGCTGACGTGTTTGCTCATCACCATGTGGTCGGCAATGAGTTTGCGCATCCGGTCCATTTCGATGATCTCTACGTTGCCGTCGGTGCTGATCGCCGGACGCTGAATGACCTGAATCGGGGCGGGTGGCGTAGCGGCAGGCTGACCATTGCCCACCGACTTTTGCGGAGCGGCAGCCGGAGCAGTCGCAGGCAGAGTTTGCCGTGTGGCCACGTAGGCCAGCATATCTTTTTTGGTCACCCTGCCATCAGCCCCGCTGCCAGAGATGCGTTCCAGTTCGGCGACGGCAATACCTTCTTCTTTGGCAATGGTGCGCACCAAAGGCGAGTAAAAGCGGCCTTCCCCGGATGCAGTTGCCGCTTCGCGGACGGGCACATAAGGCACCTCGGGCTGGGCGGACGATTGTCCATTGGTCGTAGCAGGCTGTTGTACAGCAGGCGAAGCGGCGGGCTGCGTGGCTCCCGCTTCGGTTTCGATCACGGCAATGGCCTTATTGATGGCCACTACGTCATTTTCCTGGAACAGGATTTCGACCAGCGTACCCGCTACCGGCGAGGGTACTTCGCTGTCCACTTTATCAGTGGCAATATCCAGCACCGCTTCGTCCAGTTCCACGGAATCACCCGGTTTTTTGCGCCATTTCAGGATGGTGGCCTCCATAATACTTTCACCCATCTTGGGCATGATCAATTCTACGCGCGCCATAAGCGAATATTTTTTAGAAAATTTGGTAAGAGCATGGCAAAGGTACTCTTTCAATGGGCATTACCCATTGTTTTATGGGTGGTTTTAGAATTTTGTTTGGTAGAAATGCCTCAAATTTGCCCGCACCAATTTTGCATTTTCCGTATGAAGGGTATTAAAAATCTCATTTTCGATTTTGGCAACGTCCTGTTCGACATTGATTTGCCGCGCATTGACCGTCATTTGCAACAGTTGGCGGGGGAACAATACGCCGCAGCCCGCGCCCAACTCGTGCGGGACCGTATTTTTGATCTGTATGAAACGGGTGGTATTTCCACGGCTGATTTTCTGGAAACGGTGCGCCTGGCGGTGCATCCGCCCTTACAAGCGGAGCAGGTCGCGCTGGCGTGGAATTCGATTTTTATCGGGATGCCCGCGCCCCGGTTCGAGATGCTGCTCCGGCTGCGCCAACAGTATAAAGTGTTCTTATTGAGCAACATAAATGAGTTACACGCAGACTGGATCGCCGATTATATGTTACGCGAGCACGGCATTGCAGACTACGAAGCCCGCTATTTCGATGGGGTTTATTTTTCTCATTTAATCCGTTTGCGCAAGCCTGATCGCGAAATATATGAGTATGTGCTGGCGGATGCGGAACTGTTACCGGAAGAAACCGTCTTTTTTGATGATATGCCGATTAATGTGGAAGGAGCCCGGCAGGTGGGTATTCAGGCGATTTGGCATGAACCGGGCAGCGATATTCTGGAACGAATGCAGTCGTTTTAAAGGCTATCCCAGTCATACAACACCCGCGAAAAATCCCGCGCGATCAAGTCCTTTTCCCGGATAAAAAAGTGGCCCACACCCATGTCGCCCCACATCAAATCCATCGGTTCATCCGAATCCAATTGGAAAAGCAGCAGCATCGGATCATTGGGCCGGCGCGGATCATCCTGGGTGAAATAGGCGTACCCACCGATCTTATGGCCTTGCGGGCGCACCATTTTGCCGTATTCTTCCATCACATCCCATTCTTTTTCGCCAAACTGTTGAAAAAAATCCTGCCCGAATATTTCAAAAAACTGGTAGTCCGTCACCGCGACGACTTCTTCTTCCAGGGCAAATTTCAGGGGATAGGACTCCTCCGGGTGGTGCGGCAACAGGTCGTCGTAGTCGCGCAAGGTGGGAAATTTGGTCTGTAACACCGCCTCGTTTTTCTCCACCGTCGGGTGGTACAGCACCCGAAACGTATCGGGATTTTCGCCATCGTCGAAGTCCATACCGTATAAATCATCGTCCTGAATATAGAACTGCACAATGCCCTCCTTCGGGAAAGGCGGCAGGGAGGGCATTTCCGCAAAATTGATTTGGGCCAGAAAAAACAGTTCGCGGCCATCGGGGGCCGTGGGGAAAGTCATACCCTTGGGCAAATAGGGTAAGCCACCGACTTTACTTTCCCACAGCGCGAGCGGGCGGGCGGGTTGGGGCAGCACCCGTACGAAAGGTTGGCGGGTGGCCATGATGGCCGCACGATGGGATTCTAAAGCAGCGGGGAGGGTAAGAGTGAGGGACATGGTGGCAGTAATTTGTCCCAAAGGTAAGCCGTAGAAGGCAGTGGTGGATATGGGTTTATGCGGGTGGATAAAAGGAGTTGATAATCAACCACTTGTTTAACTGTTTTATCCTATATATTATTCAATTAATCACCGGCAGGTGCTGCAAATAGTCATCTTCCTTGCGGCGCATCATGGCCGCCTCTTCCGGGCTTTTGTCGCCGTAGCCTGCCAGATGCAGCACACCATGTACCATCACCCGGCAGAGTTCGTATAAGAAAGGGACGCCTTCGGTGCGGGCGTTCTCTTCCACGCGTTCGGAGCTGATGAAAATATCGCCATGAATGCTCTCCTCGGAGAGCGGGAAAGTGATGACATCGGTATAATAGTCGTGGTCGAGATACTCCACGTTGATGCCGCGCAGGTGCTCATCGGAGCAGAAAATATAATTGACTTCGTAAAAGTCTTTGCCTTCCCGGGTAGCCACCTCCACCAACCAATCAGTCAGGGCCTGCTGGTCGGGCAGGTCGAACGTGACATCTTCAAAGTGATAGGAAACGAGCACCTCGGGGGTGTCGTCGAAAGGCAAATCGGGAAACTGCATGCGAAAAGATCAATCCAGTTTGAAGCGCATTTCTACCGTGCTGCCATTACGCATAAAACGGCATTCATCGCTCAGGTGGCGCATCAGAAACAGGCCACGGCCACCGCATTTTTCCAGACAGTCCATGCTGGTCGGGTCGGGTACATAGGACGGATCAAAACCCGGACCTTCATCCGAAACGCTGATCGCGAGGGCATTTTTCTGCTGGCGAAGGGAAATAGACACGCATTTTTTAGTGTCCGCCTGATTGCCATGCAGGATGGCGTTGGTAACGGCTTCGGTCAGGCTAACCAGAATATTGCCGTGGGTATCGGGAGAAAGATTGTAACGGGAGGCTACGTGGTTAACAAACGGTTCAACTTTATCAACATTGGTGGGGTCAGACAGTAGGGTAAGGTTAGTGTGTAAAGCGCTCATTCGCAAGTCTTTGTTAAGAAATCCAGAGAATACGAAAATATATTTCATTGGCTGCCGGGGGAGGCGTCGAGTAATTAGAACACAGGATACTAATCGGTTAAAGGATTGGATCAAAAGTCAATTGGCCAAAGCCAAAAACAATTGTCCACTAAACACATTCGAAGAGCGGATTATAGTAAACACGGTGCAATTTAAGATATTGTTAAGACATCGCGCAAGGGGTTGTGGAAAAAAATTCCCGATTTTTCTCAAAAAGGGACTTTTAAGACGTGTTTTCCAATAAAAGTCACTAATATTTTTTTTATTTTTTCTCAATAATTGGTGAAATACAAAAATAGGGTGACCCGTAAAAAATCGTGCCACACAAAAAGTAGTTATGGATTTTAACACAAAACCCACCGACCCATCATTCATGTTATGCTTTTGCAAAATATTTTATTGAAAAAAATTAGTTTTGGCAACTCCAAACCTTGATATGTATATTTTCACCCATCTTTTTTATCAAAATCATTCCTGTATGAAGCTATTTCAACTATCCCTTTTGACGTGTTGCCTGCTCCTGGGTAACATGCTTGCCGCCCAACGCATCGTCAGCGGCACCGTAACCAGCGATTCCGGCGAACCCCTGATCGGGGCAACCGTGAAAGCGCAAGGCACCACACGCGGCACCCTCACCGATATCGTCGGACACTACCAGTTGGAAGTGCCGCCGGAGACGACCACCCTGGTCTTCAGCTACACGGGCAGCCAAACCCTCGAAATCAGTCTCGGTACTGGCGAAACAGTGGATGCCATCCTCGCCGAAGGTTACGAACTGAACGACGTGGTGGTGATCGGCTCGCGCAGTGCCACCCGCACTAAACTTACAACAGCCGTGCCAGTGGACGTAATTCCCATTCAAAACGTGGTGAATGAAGTGGGTCAGGTGGACCTCAACCAAATTCTGACCTACGTAGCCCCTTCTTTCCAGTCATCGCGCCAAGCCATCTCCGATGGTACGGATCACGTGGACCCGGCGCAGCTGCGTGGCCTCGGCCCCGACCAGGTGCTGGTGCTGGTGAATGGCAAACGCCGCCATCAAAGTGCGCTGGTGAATGTGAACGGCACCGTGAATCGTGGTACGGTCGGTACGGACTTGAACGCCATCCCGGCAACAGCGGTGGAGCGCATCGAAATCCTGCGCGACGGTGCAGCAGCCCAGTACGGCTCCGATGCTATTGCCGGCGTGATCAACATCGTGACCAAGCGCAAAACCGGCCTGCTCGACGTGTCTGCCTCTGCTGGCCAGTACTTTACCACGTACGATAAGAACTTCGCTTACAACAAAATCAACAACATCGCCGCTGATCCGTCAGTGGATGTACAGGATGGATTGACGTATCAGGGCGGAGCCAATTATGGCTTTAATCTCGGCAAAAAAGGGTTTGTAAACCTGACCGGCGAGTATTCGCAACGTGGCGCGACCAACCGAACGGGCTTGTACACTGGCCAAATTTATCCCAGAAACGGGGCTGGTCAAATCAGCGACGACTCTATTCTGGGTGCCAAACGCCTGACCCGCGATCATTTCGATATGCGTATCGGTAACTCCGAAGTGAAAAGCGGCGGTGCGTTTTTGAACGCTGGTTACGAACTATCGGAAGGCTGGGAAATTTACCTGTTCGGTGGTTACAACAAAAAGCAGGGCAACGCGGCTGGTTTTTACCGCTATCCGACCGGCATTCCGGCATCTTCCAACGCCCGGAGCATTTATCCCGATGGTTTTTTGCCCAATATTAATAGTGACGTGACCGATATATCGGGTTCGCTCGGAGTACGTGGCAAAATTGGTGGCTGGAGTGCCGATCTCAGTCAGACTTTTGGTAGAAACGAGTTTGATTTCAGTGTTTCTAACTCGGTGAATTATACCCAATCGAACATAGAGCCGGGTAATATTCAGCGCGAATTTGAAGCGGGCGGGCTGTCTTTTCAACAATTGACGACCAACCTGGATTTGGCCCATGAGTATAAAGTATTGAGTGGCCTGAATGTGGCCCTCGGCGGTGAATACCGGATTGATGAATTTGAAATAGTCGCCGGTGAAGAGGCTTCTTACAAAAATTACAATACTGCTGCCAGTATAGCCGCTGGTGCGCAGGTTTTCTCCGGTTTTCAGCCGCAAAATGCTGGCTCCAACAGCCGTAACAGTGCTGCCGGTTATCTGGATATTGAGTTGGACTTAACCTCCCGCTTTTTGGTTGGCGGTGCCGTGCGCTTTGAAAATTACTCCGACTTTGGGCAGACGGTCAATTATAAGGCCGTAGCGCGTTACCGGCTTTCTGACTATTTCACGCTGCGGGCTTCTACCAGTACTGGCTTCCGGGCGCCTTCGCAGCAGCAGAAATACTACGCCAAAACGAATACGCTCTTCGTGAATGGCCCCAATGGCCTGCAACCCGTAGAAAGCGGCACTTTCACCAACGATAGCCGCCCGGCGGAAATATTTGGTATTCCTGATCTGAAAGAGGAAACTTCGGTGAGTTATGCGGGTGGTATTAGTTGGCGGCCAACAGGTGGGCTGGAACTCACAGTAGATGCGTATCAGATTGATATTGATGATCGGATTGTATTGACCAACAACTTTAGCGCCGGAGGCAATGCCGAAATAGCCGCCCAACTCGCCGCTGCCGGGGCTACTACTGCCAATTTCTTTTCCAATGCCGTCAATACCCGTTCGAGCGGCGTGGAAGCGGTGCTGGCCTACACCACGCGTTTTGAGAATAAACAGGAACTGCGTTTGGTACTGGCGGGTACCTATATTGACAACGAAGTCAAAAAAGGAGCAAACGGAAAACCGATCATCAAATCGTCGGATATTCTGGAAAGCACCGGGCAAGTGGGCAGTTACTTCAACCGCGAAGACCAAAGCCGGATTGAAGTGGCCAATCCGCGCACCAAGGCCAGCCTGACCATCAATTACAAAGCCGGGCCGCTTTCCTTTATGCTGCGCAACGCCTATTGGGGCAAGGTGGAGTACCTGGATCCGATTAATTTCAACGACCAAACGACCTGGCCAAAAGCCGCCCCCTACTACACCGCCGCGACCAATACTTACAATCCGGTCGCTTTCAAAAACGCCTTTACCGGCCTGAATGAGACCTTCGATCAGACTTTTAGCCCAAAAGTAGTGACCGACCTGACGGTGACTTACCAGTTATTCAAACAAATCAGTGTGGCCGTGGGTGCGAACAACCTATTCGATGTCTATCAGGATCGTCACCTGCATTCCAATAATGTCAGTCTGGGCCGCTTCGTCTATTCGCGGCGGGTGCAGCAAATGGGTTTCAACGGACGCTATATGTTTGCCAGGCTGCGGTTTACGATTTAGGGGTTATTGGAAAATTGATTATTGGTTATTCGTTGTTCGCTGATTTTCAGTTTTCTAATGTGAAATAATGAGGGCCGTTTCCTGGTGGGAAGCGCCCCTCGTTTTTTTGTGGGAATTATAGGTTAGATTAGATAAAAAAGTTTCAAATCGGCCTAATTTTCCTAAATGAAAATCCAGATTTGAGTGGTGGGGGGGGGGGGGGGTTTTTTTTTTTTTTATTAAAAAATATAAAAAAAAAAAAACAACAAAAAAAAAAACCAAAACAGAAACAGATATTGTAGGTGTGTGGGGTGTAGTAGGAAAAAAAAAAAA
>JANPIV010000013.1:0-99240 GCA_031425155.1 Saprospirales bacterium
GAAAAATTTGGTAGAACCCATGCCACCACTATCAACCGCTCAATGCCTTTTCCCTTTGTTCAATAATTTACCATCACCACATGTTCCTTTTGATCGTCCACTAAAACCACCACGTTGTCTGCCTGTTTCTCGCCATCCAAAGTAATTTCCGGCTTGCCGGTTTTTACAAAAGAAATCTGATACGTGGTTTGCAAATAACGGTAGTCCATCGAAAACGCCGACCATTCTTCCGGCACACAGGGCGCAAAACGCAGCGTATTACCCGCCCGTTTCAGGCCTAAAAACGACCCGATAATCAGTTGGTACATCCAACTGGCGGAACCCGTGTACCAGGTCCAGCCGCCGCGACCCGTATGCGGCGGCACACCGTAAACATCCGCGGCCACCACATAAGGTTCCACTTTATACACCGCCGTTTCTTCCGGCGTTTTGCCGTGGTTGATCGGGTTGATCAGGCTCAATAGTTCCCAAGTGCGTTTTTGGTTGCCCATTTTGGCGAAAGCCATCACCAGCCAGATCGCGGCGTGGGTGTATTGGCCGCCATTTTCCCGCACGCCCGCTACGTAACCTTTGATGTAGCCGGGGTCTAAATCCGACTTGTCAAAGGCGGGCTGTAACAATTTTATGAGGCCCGTTTCCCGATCCACCAGGTTCACATCGGCAGATTGCATGGCCGATTTTATCCGTTCGGGATCGCCTGCGCCGGAGAGCACCGACCAACTCTGTGAAATGGAGTCAATCTTACACTCTTCATTTTCGGAGGAACCCAGCGGCGTGCCATCATCGAAATAAGCGCGCCGATACCACTCGCCATCCCAGCCGTGGGTGTGGATATTGTCGCGCAATTGCTGCGCCTGCCGGGTGCATTCGTCGGCAAAAGCCGCATCCTGTCGCTTGCGGGCGATGGGAATAAAGCGCATCAGCACGTCGTAAAGGAAGAATCCGAGCCAGATACTTTCGCCGTGGCCGTGGATGCCGACCATGTTCATGCCGTCGTTCCAGTCGCCGGAACCGATCAGCGGCAACCCATGTTCGCCGAAGCGGAAGGCGTGTTGAATAGCGCGTTTGCAGTGATCGAACAAGTCGGTTTTTCCGTCAGAAACCAGCGGCAGATCGTAGTAAGATTCCTCATTCACGTTCAGCAGGCGGCCTTCCAGAAAAGAGATTTGTTCGTCCAGAATAGCCTCGTCGCCGGTCACCGAGAGGTACTGACTGGTCACAAAAGGCAACCAGATAAAATCGTCGGAACACATGGTGCGTACCCCCCGGCCCTGCGGCGGATGCCACCAATGCTGCACATCGCCTTCCGGGAATTGCCGGGAAGCGGACAAGAGGATTTGTTCCCGCGCCAGACCGGGTTCGGCGTGCAAAAGCGACACCACATCCTGCAATTGATCCCGGAACCCGAAGGCACCGCCGGACTGGTAAAAGCCGCTGCGACCCCACAACCGGCTGGACATGACCTGATAGACGAGCCAGCCGTTGGTTAAAATATTGAGGGCCTGATCGGGGGTTTGGATACGAACGATGTTCAATTTGCTCGTCCAAAACGCCCGTACGTTTTTCAACGCATGCAGTGCCGCCGGGCGACCTTTGAATCGCTGAATCGTCTGCACGGCTTCACTGTAGTTTTTGGCGGCACCCAGGCGGAAGATCACTTCGCGCTCCTGATTTTCTTCCAAACGCACGGCCATCTGCACGGCGGTACACGGGTCGAGGCCAGCGCCATATTTGCCGGATAGTTTTTCCCGCCGCAGTCCCAGGGGCAGACTCAGGTTGGCATTTCGGCCAATGAACTCAGCGCGGTCGCAGGTGAAACTGTATGGCGCGTCGTCGGTATCAAAGAAAGCGACCCGATCCAGAAATTCGGTGTTGTATTTATTCCGAGCAATAAAGGCCCTGGTTTCCGGGTCTTGTTCGGTGCTGATGTGCATCAGCGAATTGGCGCGCTGATTGCTCAATACCCATTCCACAAAGCCCGTCACGGTTAGTTTTCGGGTTCTTTTCGTCAGGTTTTTGAGTTTCACCACGCTGAATTTGACGGCGGCTTCCAAATCCACATACACCCAGACTTCGGAATAAATGCCGTTTTCTTCGTGTTCAAATACGCTGTACCCGAACCCGTGGCTGGTGATATAATTGGCATTCCCGAAGGCGGGCAAAGGGGAGGTGGACCACACTTGCCCGGTCTCTTCATCCCGAATATAATACGCCTCTCCACTCGCATCGGTGACCGGATCATTGTACCAGGGCGTGAGCCGGAAACCGTGGGCATTTTCGGCCCAGGTATAGCCCATGCCGCTCTCGGAGACGACCGTTCCAAACTTTCGGTTGGCAATAACATTCACCCAGGGCAGCGGCGAGCGGGCACCTTTTCTGGAAATAACCACGTATTCCTGACCATCGGCAGAGAACCCGCCCGTACCATTATAAAACCGCAAACCGGACGGTACAGGCAGCGATTTCTCGGTATTGTCGCTATTCCGGGTGGGCGTTAGCGTAGGAATACCGTTTTTTGCAGCCAGCCTTTTTTTGTTTAATTGCTCGGAAAGCGACCCCGCTGTGTCGGAAACGATGACGCGGGCGACCGTTTGCAATAAAATCCGGTCTTCTTCCGGCATTTGGTCATAGGGACGCACATAAATACGGCCTTGTTTGCCAGTATTGCCGCCCAGACTGATCCCCGCCGCGATGAGGCCCTGTATTTCATCCTGCAAGGCCTGGCGATACGTGCTGGGGTCTTCATTCATAATGACCACATCCACCATCAGCCCTTTCAAATGCCAGTACGCCTGCGCCTGAATCAATTGTTTGACCAATGTAATATTGGAAGAATCCGAAATGCGTAACAGGATGATGGGCAAGTCGCCGGAGATGGAATAACTCCACAAAGCGGACTGGCCGCGCTGGTTTTTAATCAGCAGGTTTTGCGGTGCTCTGAGCGCAGGATTGGCATAAATCACCGAACTGGCCAATCGGCTGTACAACTCGGCATCCTCGATTTTGGCATTTATTTGCCGCAGTACCACCTGTTTATGCGTCCACGACAGTTCAAAAGCGCGGTCGCGCATGTGCCGATCCTGATATTTATCAATCAAATGTTGACTCTTGATCTGACTCTCCGAAATGCCGGTGATGACATCAATAATAATCGTTTTATTGGGTTCCAGTACCAGGCGGCTCTGAATCGAAACGATGGGGTCGAGCACCGCGCCTTCGGTATCGGAAAGCGGGGCCGAATTTTGCATGGCCTGCGGCGAAGCGAGGCTGTTGCCACGTCCGATAAAGTTCAGCCGGTTGGTCTCGAAAGACACCTGCTTGACCTCCGCCTGACTGACTTTCATCAAATGAAACATCCACGGTGGTTTCTCGTCTTTCGACCGTGGTCGCCGCGTGCTGATGATGGCCTGCTGATGCGCGATGAGTTCCGTCTGCACAAACAGGTTGCTGAAGGCCGGGTGCGAATTGTCGGAAGCGGCATCGGCCATGACGATCTCGCGGTAACTGGTCACGTCAAAATTAATCGCCGACCGCGAACTGTTGTACAGATGGATGCGCCGGATTTCGATATCATCTTCGGGCGAGACGATGACATCGGTATGTGTTTCAATGTTGCCATCCGTGCGGCGAAACTCGACGCGCCCCTGCGAAAAATCAGCGGTGTAGGTGGTCGGTTTTTTCAAGGTTGGCTGGTAGGCTGCCGACCAGAATTCGCCGGTATCCAGATTGCGCAAATAGCAGAAAGAACCCCAGTGATCCTGCGTACCATCCTCGCGCCAGCGGGTCACGGCAAGGCCCCGCCAGTGGTTGTAACCGCCGCCCGCATTGGTCACCATGGCGTGATAATTGCCGTTGGAGAGCAGTTGTACCGCCGGAATATCGGTATGTGGAGTCGTAAAAATATTTACCTCCGCGCTGATGGTGGCTAATGGCGTGCTTTCCATTTCCGAAGAGCCGGAATAGTAGCCGATGGTTTTAGGAATTTGTTCCTGCAACAACAACAGCGCAGTTTGAAATTCCGGGTCGGCTTCAAAACGCTTTTGCATGGGCTGATCCAGCAACAAATAGGTCAAGGCCAGCAAACTCATGCCCTGGTGATGCACCATGAAGGATTTAATAACGGCTTCGCTCTTGCCGCGTGGCAGGCGCGAGGGCGTAAAATCTATGGCTTCATAAAAACCGTACATGCCCTCGTATCCGGCCTTACGCAGTTTTTCCAGGTTGCTGTAAGCGGCTTGCGGATAGATCATCAGCGCCATCACGGTCGCGTAGGGCGCAATCACCAAATCCTGGCCCAAGCCACTTTTGAAACCCAGACCCGGCACCCCGAAAGCGCGATATTGATAGATCAAACCGGCATCCACTACGTTGTAACAGGATTCCGAAATGCCCCAGGGCACGCCTTTCAGATTTCCATATTCGATTTGTTTTTTTACGCTGCCTTTGCCGGTTTCATCCAGCAGGGTATTTTCATAATTGGGCATCACCAGCCAGGGCATGAGGTACTCGAACATGGAGCCGCTCCACGAAAGCAAGACCGGCGTATTGCCCGCAGAAGTCAGCCTTCGGCCCAAAGCAAACCAACTTTCCTGGGCTATTTTTCCCTGCGCAATGGCCAAAAAGATGCTCAATCGGGCCTCGGAAGCCAGCAAATCATAGAAATTATTGTCCCGCCGATGTTCCTCCACATTGTAACCGATAGACAGTAAATGCTGGGAATTATCGTACAGGAAATCGTACTCCATATCCGCGAGTTGATAACTCCGGGCAGCCAGATCAGCAATCGTCACCAGGCGTTCGCGCGCTCTGATACTAGACTGGTTTATCGCGTTTTCATGCGCTTCCAACCAGGCTATTTCCTCCGGCGAATGCTCCGATGTGCTCAGACGAGCCACTTCGTCAGCGGTGAATTGATCCAGCTCCGCCAATTTGATCAGACTTAAATTTTCATGGAGATTAGTCAGGCTTTTAAATTTTTCGGGTACGCCTTTGTCCAGCCAGGGCAGGGTCACGGCAATTTCCTCGAGTACGCCATTAAGTTGGGTATCAAATAACCGCACCCACTGCGCGGCTTCTCCCGTGGCATCAATGGATAAGGCGGCCAGGGAATCGTGAAATCTGGAAGATAAACTTTGTAATCCCTTTTGGTAAGCACTCAAAGAAAAGGGCGCATTTTGCAGGAATTGAACGGCTTCGGCGGCAAAATCCTCGGCTTGTTTGTTCGTTACCGGCAGTTTTTGCAGCAAAATGCGCAGTGTATCCAGCAGGCCATTTAAGGTTTTTGGCTCGTTATATTTTTGGAAAGGCAAAGCCAATAAACCTTGTCGAAGGGTCAGTAAATACCCGGCCAAGTTGCCACTATCCACCGTAGAAACATACCGTGGCGGCAAAGGCAGCAGGGTTTGCGTATCGTACCAGTTGTAAAAATGCCCAGCGTAACGATCCAGTTTGTCCATCGAATCGAAAGTCCGAGCGGTACGATGGAGCAGTTGTCCGGTGGTCAGATAGCCGAAATCCCAGGCACTTAAATTGCCCAGCAAAGCCAGACCAATATTCGTCGGGGAAGTCCGGTGGGCCAGAATGGGTTCAGGATACAATTGGAGATTATCGGGCGGCAGCCAGTTGTCGGCGGGGCCGACGGTAGTTTCAAAGAAAGCCCAGGTTTTGCGGGCCAGTTCGCGGAGTTGATTGCGCTGTGCGTGATCCAGCGTAGGTTTGAAATAAGGCAGCGGGCGGCTCATCCACCAGACGATAGCGGGCGAGGCAATCCACGACAAAAGATAGGGTAGGGAAATCAGCAGATCAACGTAAGAATAGTAGGCCAGCCAGCCGAGCGTAAGCACGCCCACCAGCGGCGCTACCCGCATAATGCGGTAAGGATCGGACAGGTTTTCCTGGCGATTGGGCAAAAAACCGGAGGGATTCCATTCCAGCAGTTTTTTTCGACTGATAATAAGCCGGAAAAGGGTGCGTAAAATGGCATCGGCACTCACCAGAGCCTCGTAGGGCAGGGTGACGAGCCCAAAAAGGGCTTGTAGAATGGTCTTGGAAGTGTTGCGGAACGAATAGCGAATGTGTTGCCAGAGCGATATTTCCTTTGGTTTACGCACAATGCCCAAAGCCGAGAAAATAAGCGGGGGCAGGATGGCGAGGGCCGTCACGAAAGTGACCCAGAACCACGCATCCGGCAGTACGATCCAGCCCAACAGCAGCAGTAGCGTAAACGCTATCGGCGTGAGGCTGCGCCGTAGATTGTCAAAAATCTTCCAACGGTTCAGGCCGCTGATCGGGTTTTTTTGCAAACGAAAATCACGTCCCGGCACGAAAGGCAGACTCCACGCCGCGATCTGCCAGTCGCCCCGAATCCAGCGGTGCCGCCGGGCCATATCCAGGCTGTAGCGGGAAGGATATTCCTCATAAAACTGGACATCGCTGGCGAAACCACAACGCGCATACGACCCTTCCAAAAGATCGTGGCTCAGGATGCGGTTTTCAGGAAAACGGTCATGCAGTACCTGCTCAAAAACATCCACGTCGTAGATGCCTTTGCCAATAAACGAACCTTCTTTGAACACATCCTGATAGACATCCGAAGTCACCCGCGTGTACGGATCAATGCCGGAGTCGTTTTCGTGCAACCGTGAATACCAGGAACGGGCCGCCCCCTGCAAACTGATCGCCAGACGCGGCTGAATGATGCCGTAGCCCTCCACAATCACATTTCGGGTGGTATCAAACACGGGATGATTCAGCGGGTGGGCCATCAGCCCAATCAACTTCCAGGCGGCTTCGCGCGGCATGTGCGTATCAGAATCGAGCGTAATCACGTATTTCACGCTGCAATACGTGCGACGGTCACCCACAATGCGTGAAAAACCCGCCTCGTTGCCGCGCAAAAGATGATTCAATTCGGCCAGTTTTCCCCGTTTACGCTCATAGCCCATCCAGGTGCGTTCCTGCTGGTTCCACTTGCGGGGACGATGGAAAAGAAAGAACATTTCCCGGTGGAGATGCCCGTATTTTTGGTTCAAAGCATCAATGCCCGCTTCGGTCATCGCCAGCAAGCCGTCGTCTTCCGGCAACGTTTCCTGATCGGCATCTTTAAAATCCGTCGCCAGGCCAAACACCAGATTGGCATCGCGGTTGGCCAGATAATGCACTTCCAGATTTTCCAGTAATTTCTCGATCTGCCGGGGCTGGGCAATGATGGTCGGGACGATCACCAATGTGCGGGCATCTTCCGGGATACCTTTGGAAAAATCCAGGCGCGGCAACGGCTCCGGGTGAACCCAAAGCGTGGTCCACCAGTTCACCAGCGACAGCGCGAAATGCCGGGCCACCAACATGGACAACATGGCCGTAGCAACCAGCCAGTACCAGGTATGGATTTTTTCGTAGGCTTTAATAAAAAAGCCGGTCACAATAAGCAGTGCCAGCAGGAAGGCCGAAAGGTGGTAGATCGTCCCGGCCATGCTGCGCATTTTCTTGCTAAAAGCCTGGCGGAAAGTGAGTTGGATTTTGGCGCGTTGTTCGAGAAGCGGCAGTCCGGCACCGATTAAATAGTAACCTACGTGCTCTTTCCGTACGTCCGGGCGGTCGTCCTGTTTATTTTCCTGGATTAATTGCAGGGTCAGATTGGCTACTTCGGCTTCGGAAAGCAGACTTTGTTTGGCGATTTTTTCCACCGAGTGCCGGTAGTGGTCGCGGGTATAAAAATCCATGTGCGCGTACGTATCGTGGAGGTCGGCCCGCAGGCTTTGCTCGACTACGCTCATGGTTTCCACAAACTCCCGCCAATCTGTTTTGGACAAAAATCGCAGGCTGCCAATGCTGTTGCTCACGGAGACCTGACTACCAGCTTTTTTCTGGTTTTCGGCCAGCACCATCGAACTGATCGTTTCTCCGCTTTCGGCCAGATGCTGTTCCAGCCAGTTCAAAGGCAAGGTCAGGCCCGGCCCTCTCCACTGTAATTTTCGGACAAATTCCGCGACAAATGAACTGACTATCGGCGGATTTTCGCGGGCCATATCAGCAATGGTCAACACCATATCGCGCGGTTTTTCTTCCGCATTTTTAATCAGCAAGTTGGCCCACTTATTCGCGGCAGCGGCCTCTTTGCGGCTTTTGGCAATTTGGGCGGCGACGCGGCTGAGGTTTTCGATCAAGGCCAGACGCAGCATGATCGGAATGGCCCATAATTCGCCGATAGTCAGGTGATTAACTTTCTGGTACGCCCCAATGAAATTGCTGAGGCTATGAATATCTACATGCCCGTCGCTGTGGGAAATAATTTCAATGGCAATATCATACACTCGTGGGAAACCGGCGTAGTGGCCATTTTTCAATCTGGGCAATCCCTGGCTATATCCTTTCGGCAAATAGCGTTTCCCCATCTTGATCTGCTCCTCGATGAGGTAAAAATTGTCCAGCAGCCATTCGCTGGCGGGCGTGATGGTTTTCTTGGCCAGTACCGCCTCCTGCAGCATATTGGTGACCCGCAGCAGCACCTCCTCATTGTCCGATAATAGTTTTAAAAGCCGCTCGGCACCTTTTCCCTTGCTTATCTGGTGCAATCCGGCCAAATAATTGGCATGTTGCTCCATCTGTTCGGTACTGAAAAGGTCTAATCGTAACGGCTCTTTTTCATCGTCATTCCCGCGAATGATGGTATCTATTAAGGACATACAGCGACACGTTGTTTATTTCAAAATATAATTGCCAATGGCACACTCCAGACACCTTTTGGGGTCACAATACCTCGTTTTCAGGTGAAGCAGGGTTTGGCTTTGGTAGGCATGGCGGGCACGAATACCCAATTCCGCCCAGCCATCCATCACGGCATTGGCTTCGGGGGGCAATTCTTCGAGCAGGCGGAACGCACGATTTTGCAAATCCGCATCTCCTTTGGTGCGTCCATAGTGGAACAGGAAAGGCACTATTGTGTTGATAATCAGCAAATAAACAAAATCGAGACCGAGTGCCTTAGTGCGCGGGGAGGAGTTTTTGTCAAACTGATAATGCGTGTGCCAGTAGTCGGCAGGCTGTACGGCGAACAGGTTTTCGAGTGCCCGCACGTTTTCGGCTTCCAGAATTTTACTAAATAAATGTGCCGATTGATGTACCAGTGCTGCAAACTGGGCCAACCTCAAAGTGGGGAAATTGGCGGGTCGCAGTCGCAGAAATTTCCATTGGCTGGCAGCCAGCGGCACCAGCGAATACTTATGCGCCAAATGCCGGTACTCCCGTGCCAGCGTCTGCGGATATTCATCCTGAAAAGTTTTATCCAGCAGTCCCGCCTGTCCAAACAGCAGGGCTGCCACTTGTTGGGGATTGTTTTTGTATTTGGCCAAGACCGTCAGCGGCAGGGAGCGGGCCAGCATCCCGAAGGGTTCGGCATTGACTTTCAGTCCAAAATTGCGGGCCAGCAGTTGGTAAAAGGCCACTTCCCAGTGATTTTCCGTGGTCACCAGCAATTCCGCAATGGCGGCAGTCTTTTGTTCCATGCGTTCCACCAGCACCCGGTCGAGCCAGTTGAGACGGATAATATCCGGCGTAGTCGCAAAAAAACTCTCGCAGGGAATCCAGGCGCGTTCGTGTTCGAGGCGTTGGTAATTGGCCAGCAATTTCGGAGGAATACGCCCATCCAAAACCAGGCAAGCCAGGCGCGGCCCATCCACAAAACGCACAATGGGCTGGTCTTCTTCCAACACCACGTGCAGCACTACATTGTCGTAAGCCGGGTCTTCATGGTGCCGGTGCGTCAGCCACTCGGAGGCGCGCAGGTGCATCTCCACATTGCCTGCCCACAGCGTGTCGCCGATACGAATACGGGCGTTAAAAAAATCGGGACCCGCGTGGGTGTTGTGCTCGCCGGGATGGATGATTTCGATGGCCTGGCCTTCGGTGGTGAGCAGGTCTTGCGACTCGAAGCGGCGCCAGCGCCAGAGGAAATGGAGGAATGATTCGGGCATGGGGCTAATTAATGATGAATGATGAATGGCGTTAATGTTTCTACTTCTATGCCTACTTAGAACGAAGAGATGGCGGGAAGGTCACAAAACGGTAAATTAATGGAATCAACGGATTGGTTTGGATGTAGATTTTTTTAAGAAATTTGATTTGCTTTTGTGATTATATCGCCATCCTTCGCTAAGAATCTATGGAACTCATTACCATACAAGTCAAAGACAAGCAACGCAAACGTTTTCTGCTGCAACTGCTCGCCGAACTTAACTTCGTGGATATTCTCCCGAACGCTTCTAATTTGACCGCAGAAGAACGCCGTTTTGTGGCCAGTCTGCGGACAGCACTGCAAGACGTGGCTTTGCATCAGGAGGGTAAAATCCAATTGAAGACCGCTCAGCAACTGATCGCCGAACTATGAACGTTGTCGTTGCTTCTACTTTTACTTGCTAACACTTTATAATAAATCTGCGCAAGCAAATATTGATGAACGGCGGCTGGATGCACTGCTTGGTTTGAAATGGATAAGTGAAAATGGTGAGCAGATCTTGCGAATCGATGCCTGTGCAAGAGGAAACGAAGGAATGATTCGGGCGTTGGGGTTGGTTTTCAAAGTTTTTATTTGATTCTCTATATGCCATTTTTGCCAGTTATATTTTCGCGTTCAATATCCAATGCTTTCTTGTAATCGCTTTGAGCTTCCAACAGATACCCCAACTTTTCTTTAATTGTACCTCTGATAGAATAAGCATCTGGACTATTCGGGTTTAATATAAGTGCTTCTTCGAGGTCTTCAATAGCTTCTACAAACCGACCCAATTTATACTTTACATAACCTCGATTCTCATAGACCAAAGGAATACTTGCATTAATCTCAATCGATCGGTCGTAGTCCTTAAGAGCATCAGTATAATTGTTTAAAAGAAAATTTGTGACGCCTCGATTATGGTAGGCTTCGGCGTATTTTGGGTTGAAATTTATAGCACTCGTGTAATCTTTTACCGCTTCTTTAAAGTTTTGCAAACAGTACTTTATAAATCCTCGGCTATAGTAAGCCTCCGCATACTCAAAGTCAAGTTCAATGGCTTTGGAATAATGCTTTATCTTTTCGTGATAATCAGTTGCGGCAACTCCCAAATTAAAAAAAGGCTCCGCCACTTTTCTCCTTTCTGCTGCCTCTTTCTCCTCTTTTTTGCGCCTTGCTTCTGCCTCCTTTCGCGCCCGTTCCGCCCGCACCTTTTCTTCTGCTACCTCCGTCACAGCATGCACCGCGTCCAGCACCTGTTCCCAAGCCTCCTCCGCATACGTCCAGGTCACCACGGGCTTACCATCTTTGGGTAGCACTTGCAAGGTTTTAATAACAGGGTCATATTTCCAGCCGCAGTGTTTTAAAATAATGGGAATGATGGACGTTTCGCCCTTCGTGTAGCGGTCCACGGCTTTTTTGAACTCCACTTCGTGGATGAATTCGGAGGCAAAAAAATCATTGCTCACCAAAGGTAAGATGACGTGCGCGGTGCGCAAATTTTCCAGAATAACGTCTTCCCACCGCTCACCGGGTTTGATGAGCGCATCGTGGAATATCTCGATTTTGCCTGCCCGCCGCAAGGGGAAAAAGGCAGTCAGCAGGCCGTTTTTGAAGGATTCGTCCTCCCTGGCGTAAATAATAAATATCTTTAGAGGGGTGTTCATAGCGGTTCGTTAGTTGCGGAGGGGCAAAGAGTTTATTTATTTAATTTTCTGAAAATCAATTAGTTGTAAAATGTTTATTGCGAGCTGAGCGTGGCTTACCTCCCCCGGCCTTCGGCCACCCCCTCCAAAGGGGGATACCGAGCGTACTGTCGCCGCGTTCTTCCTTGGCCAAGCACGGAGCGTATCCCCCTTGGGAGGGGGTGGCCTTTAGGCCGGGGGAGGTGGTCGCACGGAGGGCATCACCCGCGCTGCATCCGCCATTGTTTTGCATACTTACCAACCACGCAGAACCAATTCATACCACCCTCTTATTTTCTCACGCCTATCACTTCTCACACCCGTTTCCGCTTCGTCCTTACCCCCGTCCGGGTCTTTTTCACATACAACGGCTCGCTGCTATAACTGGCCACATTCAGGCGATTGTAGGCCAGCAGCACGTAGGTATAATGCTCATCGGTCAGGGCCGTGAGGTCTTCAAAAATCCATTTTTCCGCATCAAAAGGGGTCATAGCCAGTAAGTTGCGCGGGTCTTTGAAGTCGCCGACCGCTTCGCCAACAAACCGGTAAATCCCAAAATAATAGGGCATCTCCTCCCCCGAGAGCACTTCGCAGGCGTGCCAGGCCATTTTGACGGAACGGGGCGTCCCCAGCACCCGGCACACCTGTGGCGTGGCCGGGGGTATTTTGGAAAGATGCGGCATCGGCGGGATCAGCGTCGGCAGGCTGTAGAGTTTGGTAATCAGGCTATCCTGAATACCCAATTGGTTGCGCATCAAGGGTTTGAGCGAAAAGAAAATATTGCCATGTACGTTGGGATTGGCGCGGTTGATCGCAATCTGGCGATTGATCTGATCGGGTTGCGCCCAGGCCAGGTCGTTCGGGCTGTTGTTGATTTTGTAAGCCGCCAGCCCAATGTACAGTTGGCGACCGTAGGTGTGTTTGCTCCACCAGTCCACGATTTTGGCGTAGTCGGCGGGCTGGTAACCGATGCTCCAATAGACCTGCGGTGCCACGTAGTCAATCCAGCCATTTTTAAGCCAGAGCAACACATCGGCGTAGAGATCATCGTAACAGGTCACGGCGGTGCGCGTATCCGAGCCGTTGATGGGGTCTTTATCAAGATTGCGCCACACGCCAAATGGCCCGATGCCAAATTTGCAGTAAGGTTTCAGTTTTTTGATCGTCTTCGACACGCCGTCAATCAACTGGTTCACGTTGTTGCGCCGCCAATCGTCAATATTGGTAAAACCGCGCGGATCCACAGCGAACTGCGTGTAGTCGTCAATGGTCTGATTCGGCTCTTTGTACGGATAGAAATAATCATCAAAGTGAATCCCGTCCACATCGTAACGCAGCACAATATCCTGCACCACATTGGTCAAGTACCTGACTACCAATGGATTGGCCGGATTGAAATAGTATTTATTGCCATACCGGAAAAACCATTCGGCCTTGCGGGCGGGCGGCAAAGCGCGTAGCGGGTGGTTGGCGGCGAGGCTGGCCGTGTCCAGATCGAAGGTGGCGCGGTAGGGATTGAGCCAGGCATGAAACTCCATGTGTCGGGCGTGGGCCGACTTGATCATGTATTCCAACGGGTCGTACAGCGAATCGCCCGACGACACGCCCTGGAAACCGCTCAGGTACTTGCTCCACGGCACGGTGGCGGATTTATAAAACGCATCGCCCGCAGGACGCACCTGCACGAACACGGCGTTCATGCTCATCGCTTTCATCACGTCGAGCAGACTGTCGAATTCTATTTTCTGGCGCTCGGGCGAGAGACCGGGTTTGGAAGGCCAGTCAATGTTGCCCACCGTAGCGATCCAGGCACCGCGCAGTTCGGCGACCGGCTGCTGGCTCCACAACGTGGCTTTGGCAACCATAAAAAAAAGGCACAGGGCAAGGCAAAAGCGGATAAAATATTTTTTCATAGTACGTAGGTTTGGGGTAAAAGTAAAAAGTCTGCCGGAAATGTCGGTAGTGGTTGCGCATGGATGATAAAGGTTTATCATCCTGCTGCGCCCTTTTGGGGCTGCGGTGGGCGAAAAGGTTGATATTCAACGTGCTAATCACTGTCTTTAATAATTGATATTACGCAAGCGATGAAAATTGGAGGGGCAGAGCCCCTAAATATTGGTAGCAAAATTGGGCAGAAACCCCACTGCGGAGGTGCAGCGCACCGTAGCCCATTCCGGTGCGCTGCACCTCCAAGTTAGGAGGGGATAGATAGGCTACCAATATTTCGCCGCGCTGCGGCTACCTGAATAGGGGCAATTTTTATAAGAAAGCCTTGGCAAATTGAAAAGAAGGTCGCCGGAAACCTGCCGAATTTCGGACTTTTGCGCTCCAACAGTCTGAAAGATGAAATTTCCGCAACCTATTCCTGTCCATGAACTGGCTGAACGTCTGAATGCCAGTCAGATCATCGGCGACGATACGCTCGAAGCGAAGGGCATCAACGAAATTCACAAGGTGCAGCATGGCGACATTGCTTTCTCCGATGTGAAAAAATATTTTGCCAAAACCCTGGCCAGTGCCGCCACGGTCATTTTGCTCAATGAACCCGCCGAATGTCCGCCCGGCAAAGTCATCCTCGTCGTCGAAAATCCGTTTGAAGCCTACGATTCGCTGGTGCGCGCCCACCGGCCAGTGGTGCCGCTGACTTCGCCGGTGGCGCATCAGGCGAAGATTCATCCGACCGCCATTATTGAGCCTGGGGTCATCATTGGGCCGCACGTCATCATCGGCGCGCACAGTTATATTCAGGCCAATACCTACCTCGGCGAATATACCGAAATTGGCGAACACGTCATTATCGGGCCGGGCGCGATCATCGGCTCCGATGCTTTTTATTTCAAAAAAAGGCCCGATGGCTCCTACGAAAAATGGCGTTCCGGGGGCCGCGTCATCATCCACGATCACGTGGATATTGGCGCGGGCTGCACGATCAATAAGGGCGTAAGCGGCGACACCATCATTGGCGAAGGCACTAAAATAGACTGCCAGGTGCATATTGGCCACGGCGTGGTGATCGGCAAGAACTGCCTCCTGGCCGCCCAGGTGGGCATCGGGGGCAAAACGATCGTCGGCGATAATGTGGTGATGTACGGTCAGGTGGGAGTAGCCCAGGCCATCCACATCGGCACCGGCGCGATGATTTCGGCCAAGGCCGGCGTGTCTAAATCGCTGGAAGGCGGCAAGGCGTATTTTGGTATTCCGGCGGAGGAAGCGGGTACGAAGTATCGGGAGTTGGCGGCGTTACGGCAGTTGCCGGGCTTGTTGAAGAAACTATAACATTGCTCTGTGAGCCTCTATTACTCTGTGAGCCTCTGTGACACTTATTTCCACAGAGGCTCACCGAGAAAAATAGAGGCTCACAGAGTTGATATTTATTTCCTCGTCCCGAAATTCCGCAAATTATACGTCAGCGTCAATAAGAAATACTGACTTAACACCTTGGTTTGTTCATCTTCAATATACGTATCCGTCACGTTGCGGAAAATGCTTCTGTTCTGATTCAGTAAGTCAAAAGCGGAAAGTTTAATTTCCAGGGCTTCATTTTTCAGGAAACGATAACCGAGCGCGGCATTCCAGAGCGTATAACTTTGATCTATATTACTTTGCAGTCCATTATATAAAGACTGATCCACGGTGCTGTTTACAAATAGTCCTTTCCAGAATTCCCATTCAAAACGCAGTCCCAACTGGTGATAGAAATAATTATTGTTTAAAGCAGGTTGCACACTATTACGGACTACATTAAAATTGGCACTGTAAGACAGCGTAAAATCCAGTTTCTCACTAATATTACTACCCCATACCAGTCCGCCATTGGTATTGTGCCGATCCGTAGTATTGGTATTGCCATTAATTAAACTCGGCAAACGGGCGTAGGAATAACCGGCATTCAAACTAAAATTACTTTTCAATATTTTTACCGGCCAACTATAAGTGGCCAAAGAACGGGTGTTCCAATAACCGGAAATATTAACGGGTCGGGCTAATTGCGCACCCGGCAATAAGGGTATATTGCCCAATACAGTTGTATCGGAAGTAGCAATAATGGTAGAATTACCAATATAATCCTGGGTATAACCGCCAAATAAAGCGACCATAAAACTGGTGGCCTTGGTTGGATTATTAAAATTAAGTCGCGCCGATAACGTGTGGTTATACGGTTGTTTTAAATCAGGATTACCAATCGAAAGTAAGAGCGGATTATCATTATCCAGTACATTCTGCAATTGCCGGATATTCGGCACATTCGTCGCCGTGCGATAATCCAGGCGCAGGTTCTGGTTTTTGGAAGGTTTATAATTAAAATTAATAAAAGGTAATAAATTATCAAAGGTTTTATTGATCGAAACCTCGAATGGGAAACGCTGCGCACTTTCCATGTGGACATTCTGGTAGTTTAAACCAATCGAGAAATTAGATTTCTCCCTGCGCAACCGATAACTCACGCCGCCCCGGTGCTTGGTCACGTCATTATCAAAACGATTGGACAACAGGGTATCAAACTGCGTGAAATTGCCCAGATCGTCTTCCTGCGCATTGGTTATTTTATCCGAATGGTTCTGCGCCAGCGAAGGCGAATAATTGATCTGCAAAGCCCCTTTTGCGCCGATCGGTTCGGTATAAGCCAGATCGCCCGACCATGTGCGCCCATCGCTGGCCGTCGTGTATTGCTGATCTATGATGCTGGCGGTGTCAAGGCCATTGAAAAATTCGCTGCGGGAAAACTGGCGGCTGTCGCCATTGCGGTCGTTGGCGTTGAGGCCCGCATTGAAGGAAATGGTACGGCCTTTTTTGGCGAAGCGGTGGCGGTACAGCAGATTGCCCGACAGGGTATAGCCTTTATTATTCGAGGAAAAATCGCTGGTGGTCTGGCTGCTCGCCGTGCCGTCGGGGAGGCGGTTCTGGCCGGAAAACTGGCGGAAGGTATTATTATCCTGCCAACTTGCGCGGGGCGTTAGCGTGAGGGTGTTGGCCGAGTCCAGCATATATTCCAGCCGGAGATTAGCGCGGTGGTTGAAGTTGCGATTGCCGCCGGTCTGGGTTTCATCGTACAAGGCGCCGCTGGCTTCGGGCAGGAAATACTGGCGACGCAGGATGCTTTCGGTCTCGTTGTTGGTTTTATTGAAAAAATAACTGCCGCTGACTTTCATGCGCTCCCCCCAGCGATCGGAGTAATTGATACCCAACGAGTTAATGGCGTTAATACCGTTTTGCTGGCCGGTCAGATAGTCGCTGGTCTGGCCACCACCGCCACCGCCGCGATTGCCGCCCCCCTGCGCACTACCACCTCTGCCACCGCCACCGCTGCTTTGGCCGCCTTGCCGACCACTGCCCGTACCGATCACGCCGAGTAAATCCTGCGTGGAGAAATTTTGCTGGTTAATATTATTGGCCAAACCAATGAGCGAAATGCGCCGTTTGCCATCGAAAATATTGACGCTGCCCCCGGCAATGTAACGGTCGTCGGTGCCGTAACCGGCGTATATTTTGCCAAACTGACCGTTGGATTTGCCCGATTTAGTGACAATATTGATGATTTTTTGGCCCTGCCCATCATCGAAACCGGTGAATTGCGACTGATCGCTGAGCCGGTCAAATACCTGGATTTTGTCCACGATTTCGGCGGGCAAGTTGCGCAAAGTGGCCGTCGCATCGTCGCCAAAAAAGTCCTCGCCATCTATCGTCACCTTTTTCACTTCTTCGCCCTGGGCTTTCACGACACCATTTTCGACGGTAATGCCGGGCATTTTGGTAATCAAATCTTCGCTCGTAGCGTTCAGATTGGTCTTGTAAGCATCAGCATTGTACTGTGTGGTATCGCCGAGTTGTTGCACCCGCAATTGCTGTTCCGTCACCGTCACTTCCTTGAGCGCAGTAGCGTCTTCGGCGAGTTTTACGCGGCCAAGCACCACTTCCACCGTATCCACCTGAACCGGCAGATTGAGGTCAGTATAACCGAGATAGTCCGTGTGCAGCGTGTAACTGCCCGGCGGGATGTTGCCAAAAATAAACTGACCTTGCACATCCGTTGCTGCGCCCCGTTGAAATGAATCGGCGGGCGCGGTCAGGAAAACGCTGACGCCAATCAGGGAAGAATCATTTTTGGTATCCGCCAAAGTGCCGGATACGCGCACGCCCTGAGCAGAGAGCAGGCCGAAAGTGGCAAAAAAGAGCGGGAACAGTAGGGCGGATTTGCGCATAATCAACTGTTTGTGTGCTGTTTATTTATTACTGAAATTCGCCAGGCTACGTTTAAACGCCATGCAACCCAACCGTTTGCGAAACTTTTTTGAGTTTCGTAAACGTCGCTATGGAGACTGCCAAATCTTGTGCGACTTCCCTGGCCTGACAAAAGCTGGGTTGACTTTTGATCGCCCGTACTGCAAGAGGTAAAAACCCATGATTGTGAATCATTTGCTAATGTTAGTACGACTGAAAAAAAGCATACCGTAAATTAAATCGTTGGTAAAAACGAAGTAGTGCTACCTCCCCCGGCCTACGGCCACCCCCTCCAAAGGGCAGGGCTGTTCAGTTCTAAGTGGATCAACACCTTTTTCAAATCACTCTCAAATTTTATTTGGCTTTTGAAAGAAAATAACCTCGTAACGTTGTCAAAAACTTTCAAAAAAATCTAAAACAAAACAAAATTTGCCTCATGATCATTGACCTTCCAAAATTCAGGAGAACTGAACAGCCCTGCCCTCCAAAGGGGGATACCGAGTGTACTGTCGCCACGCTTTTCATGGCTAAGACCGCAAACTGATGCCATGCTCAGAGCGTATCCCCCTTTGGAGGGGGTGGCCGTAGGCCGGGGGAGGTTACGTGCGGTTTTTCCCAGATAATTTTACTTTACAGAGCATCCAGTACTAACACTTGCTTGACATATAAAAAACTGACAACCAACATCTTACCCCTCCCAATAACAAATAACCAACCTCCATTAACTACCTTTGCGCCATGCAAACTGCCCTCCGCCACACCGACCTGATCCGCGCTGAAGCCCAACGCCTGGGTTTCGGGTTTGTCGGTTTTGCGCGCGCCGAACGGCTGGATGCGGAGGCCCGACATTTGGAACAATGGCTGCAAGCGGGCGCGCATGGGCGGATGGCGTACATGGAAAATTATTTCGATCTGCGTATTGATCCGACCCAACTGGTGCCGGGCGCGAAAACGGTGATCTGCCTGACTTTCAATTACTTCAACGGAGAAAAACAAGCGGACCCGGCAGCCCCGAAGATCGCCAGTTACGCGTATGGCGAGGACTACCATTTTGTGGTGAAAGACCGTCTGAAAATGCTGTTGCAATATATGCGCGACGAGATTGGCGAGATAGACGGACGTTGTTTCGTGGATAGTGCGCCGGTGATGGAGCGCGAATGGGCGCAGCGGGCGGGCATCGGCTGGAACGGGCGTAACACGCTGACCATCAACCCAAAAGCCGGTTCTTTTTTCTTTTTAGCGGAAATAATTTGCGACCTGCCGCTGCTCTACGACGATCCCATCCGTGACCACTGCGGCACTTGCCGACGCTGCATTGATGCCTGCCCCACAGAGGCTATCGCGCCGGAAGGGTACTTCCTGGATGCTTCCAAGTGTATTTCTTACCTGACCATCGAACTGCGCGACGCCATTCCAAGCGAGTTTCAGGAACAGATGGACGGCTGGATGTTTGGCTGCGATGTGTGCCAGGATGTCTGCCCCTGGAACCGGTTTTCGCAGCAGCATACCGAACCGGCCTTTGAGCCGCACGAGGATTTATTAAAACTGAGTCCGCGCGACTGGCAGGAATTGACCGAAGAAACGTTTGGGCGGATTTTTAAAAAGTCAGCGGTGAAACGGGTGAAGTATGCGGGTTTGAAAAGGAATATTGATTTCGTTCAACATGCGAATAGGAATACTTCTTTATAAAAAAACAGGAGCCATCACCGAAAAATCGGGAAGGCTCCTGTTCAATTATTTATTCAGATATTGATAATTCAGGTAAAAAGTTGATAACCAAACCTTTCCTGCTTATCAAAATTGTACTATTCCACAATCAAACGGCGCGTAGATTGATTCTTACCGTCGCTCAATTCCACGAAGTACATCCCTTTCGCAAAACGGCTCATGTCCAGGCGCAAAGTACCTTCCTGCACGTTGTTTTCCACGCGCTGGATCACTTGCTGGCCCAGGCTGTTGGTCACACGGATCGTCAGGTCAGCGGCTTCTGGCAGAGACACCAGCAGATTGGTCACACCATTCGTTGGGTTTGGAGCCAGGCGGATGGATTGATCGAAAGCCACTTCATTGATAGCCACAATCGGAGCCAGACGTTTCACTTTCAGGCAGAATTCACCCACCGAGAAATCACCCTGAAAATTGAAACCATCCACCAGCATATAGTATTTGCGGCCACTTACGGTTTGCAGCGTGTCACCAGCTGGGTATGGACCACCGCTGACGGCACTTGGACCATCCTCAGTGCATAGGACAGGAGTCAAAGCACTGCAGGAGGTACCGGAATAGATAGAAATCTGCGTGTCACCATCCGTGATGTAGTTGCTGGAACCGCAATCACCCGTTTCGATGAAATAACGATTGCCATCGCCGGTAAAGGTGAACCACAAAGAATTGTCCACAGTGGGTGATGCACCCAAACCATCCGGCTCGCCGTAGCACTCATAGCCTGTAGTAGGGTCACCGATGGTATTCGCATTAGTATTGTCATACAGACCGGAACTCACCACCTGGCCAGCGGGTTGTCCGAACAGGCTGTTGATATCAGCGGCGTCCACACAGAAATCGCTGGCTGTACCGGCGTCCAGTTTGATGAACTGAACATTATCCACAAAGTATCTGTAAGTAGCATCTGCCGGGTAAAAGTCTATACCAGCAAGTTGGTTGCTGGTTACTCCGGCCGTAGAAGTGGTGCTGAACGTCCAGCCAGTCACTGTCGTGCTATCCACGATCATGTAAGTAGCATCATTATCAATATCAATGTATTGCTCTACATCAAACCACTCATCATAAGGGAAGCTAAAAGTGGCAAACGAAGCATTTGTACCCAATACCACCCGGCCTGCACCATTGGCTTCAAAATAGACCTCGGCACCAAAAACGTGGGCTGGTGCTAAATCATGCTGGAAGTTGTAATAGGCTAGTTTGCCCGCCGGAATGTACATTTTCCATTTCAGCAGATAATTGCCGCGAATGCTATCACCCAGCAACAGAACGACATCCTGCGTAGGAGTGATGACACCGTCAATCAGCATAGACAGCGAATCAGAGAAAAACTGTTCGCCGGTCACCACACCTTCGCCGCCAGTGCCATCCCACGTATCCCAATCGGGAGATTGAGGGCCAACAGCACCCAATTCATAACTGTCGAAACCGTCGCAAATGATAGCATTAGTGTCGCAAAATGCCGGGCCGGGAGCCGGGCAAACACCGCAGGAGTCAAAGCATACGGCAGGCAAAATCACGGCATCCTCATTAGGCACCACGTAAATGCGATTGAAACCACCAAAGCCATTAGGCAGACCGCACTCGGCAGTGATCGCTCTTTCGTCGTCATTAAAGGTGTTGCCATTAATGAATTTGTAGAGCAGGGTATCGCCGGGAGCCGCCGCGATGGAGTAGGCATAAATATTGCCCCCTATTTCGGTCAGCGGAGTCGAACCCGGGTCGTAGCCCTGGAAGTTACCGGCAATGTGTACGCCCGTCGCCGGGATCGTTTTTTGGCTCATATTCACCCGGAAAGTGACGATGGTCTGGCAGCGGGTACATTTGCCATAACAAACTTTGTCCGCGTCTGCTCCAGCTATACCTGCATATATATAGCGGGCGAAAGTAACCGAATCAACCTGGACGGTAGTAGCGGGGCCGCAATCGGGTACTACTTCGATACCGGCCTCCGTAATACCATTCACATACACGTAAGCAATTTCGGTCGTGGCGGGCACCGTCAGGGAGCCACCATACAGGCCATTGCCCTGATCGGTCAAGGGCAGGAATGCTGCCGCTTCGCCTTCGATGTTATAGCCCAGATAGACACCAGCGGGGTCCACCGTCTCCTGGCTCATATCCACCAGAAAGGACACTTCCACATCCGGGACAGCCATACAGCCAGTCACCGTAGCACCGGCAGTAAGTGCCGCCTTGAGTTTCAAGGCATCGGCATTACTAATCAAGGCGGCGGGAATAACAACAAATGGTGCTTCAGGACCAGCTCCCATTGCACCAGGTACGACACCGGTAGCGGAGTTGCCGACGATCACGCCAATCGCTCCGGCATTTTGTGCAGCCAGTACCTTGGCACTAAAGCCGCAGGTGCCGCGGAATACCAGCGCAATTTTGCCGGTCAGGTCAGTCACAGTAGGATTGCAAGCCAGGTTGAGCCCCAGCGAGTCCGTGTACAGCACTACATCTCCGCAGAGATTGGCGGGTACGCCCCAGCCATTGGTGAGGGCAATGAAGTTGTAATCACCTGCCACGCTATCCGGTGCGCTGACAGTGAAGGCACCCTGTGTCTGTGCCAATGCCGTGTGGGCAGTGGAGAGCAGGAAAGTAAGGAGAAAAAAAAGTGTAAGTCGCTTCATGAAAAGCATGATTTGTGTTGTAAACTGATTAGAGAAAGTGGTTAAGTTGTAAGTTGAAAGGCAAAGATGAATAATTATTTTGAAGATAGCGGCACCTTGCCAAAGAACTGCGCAGGCAGCCGATTCTTTTCTGCTTCTTTCAAAAAAACCTTGCCGTAAAAAGGCATATTGATCAGGCGGGCACCCGTACGCGATAGGTCTTACCAGCCTTGTTGGTCAGTTTGCTATCCATTAGCCAGGGGTTGTACAGTTTCAGCATCCGGTAGTTGGTGCCGTGCTCGCGGGCGAAATCGCCCCAATTGGCCACTGCGCCCTTCACTTCGATGATCGTAGATGCCGCCAATGGTGGGTACAGGTGCTCCTTTTCGACCACATATTCGTACTCATCGGGGTGGAGCATCACTTCTTTGATCGCCACAATGCGGAAAGGATAGCGCATGGTCTCGTCGGCGGCCAGGTTCATTTCGAAGAAATTAGTGGCGCGCTGGGTGGCTTTATCCTGGGCAATGCGGCCCGGTCCACCGTTGTAAGCAGCAGCGGCCAACACCCAGGAGCCAAGCCGGTTTTTCTCGCCCTGCAAATATTTGATGGCAGCCCGGGTGCATTTTTCCAGGTCGTAACGCTCGTCTATTTCGTCATTTACTTCCAATCCATACTGGATAGCGGTGCCTTTCATAAATTGCCAGACGCCCTTTGCGCCAGCGGGCGAAACCACGTTGGAAAGCGCACTTTCGGCTACAGCCAGGTATTTCAAATCTTCGGGAGCCCCTTCACTTTTCAGGATCGGCTCAATGATTGGAAAGATGGCATTGGCCCGCTGAATGACCAGGATGGTTTGCGAATGAAAATAGACGTTGCGCAGCAATTCCGCGTCGAGGCGCTGGCGTACATCCCAGTTGTCCATCGGGAATTTTTCCCCGCAAAAATCAAAATTCTTGTCCAGATTGATAGAACGGACGATTTGTTCCGGGCCGACCCCATCGGCACCGTGGCCTTTATAAGAAGAGAAAAACAGGGCAATGAGCCCGGCGGCCAGGGTAAGATTGAGGAAAAAAATGGGACGATTGTTGAGCATAAAAGCAGGCGGAGGATGAAGTGGTCTGCAAATTTACACTATCATCCGGCATTTTCTATACTTCGGCCTTGCCTTTTTTGTACACGGGCACTGTAGAACAGGGCTCGCCGAACAAAATACTCAGCGCAATGGGCTGCAAACGGCGGGTCAGATCGAGGTAAGCCGAAGGCGGAACGGGCCGGTCGCTACAGCCTTTTACGACGATGCGTTTGCCCTCGTAAGCGGACAGATCCAGCGTAGCTAATTTCTTCAAAAAGGTTATTTCGGCGAATTGATCTGGGGTGCATTGGGCCACATCGGCGGCATAAGGCGCCGCGTGGGTAGCCACCAGCATGTAGGCCCACATGGGAATAATGGCATCGGCGGAGCAAAATACCGCGAGGTTTTTGCCGGTGTACTGCGCCCAGTCGTGGGTCTTGAGGGCCTCGCGGAAGTCTTTTTCCTTGAGGATCAATTCCATGAACAGGTAGTTTTTCAAATCAAAGGCGACCACCTCGCCCACCGGGTATAATTCTTCCAGATCAATGGTGACCAGGCCGCTGGTGGCGACGCGATTGACGAGTGGTGGTGCGGTGAGGGAAGATTCCATGATGTGTAATTAAGTGTAATAGTGTCACAGAGGCTCACAGAGAAATAGAGGTTCACAGAGAAATAATTAAAAACTCCGTGAGCCTCTATTCTTACTCCGTGAGCCTCTGTGGAATTTTAAATCTTAAACAGATTCCGGCACAAATTCTTCCAAAGCCGGTGCTTCCCCGACGCTATGCTCTACTTCCTTGAAATCTTTGGGTTTGGGCAGATCGTGGAGGCTGCGAATGCCCAGATAGTCCATAAATTTCTCGCTGGTGGCGTACAAAAGTGGTCGCCCCGGCCCTTCGCTGCGCCCGGCAATAGAAACAAGTTCCTTTTCCAAAAGTTTTTGGAGCGCGTAGTCGCAATTGACGCCGCGTACTTCTTCCAGTTCGGATTTGGTGACTGGCTGTTTGTAAGCCACCAGGGCCAGCGTTTCCAGAGCCGCCTGCGAGAGGCGTTTTTTGGTCGTCTGTTTGAGATGGACGGCCACGGTATGGTGGTAGGCACCTTTGGTCATGAACTGGTAGCCGCCCGCTATTTCCACCAGTTCAAATGCCGAAGTTTCCTGCTGCAATTGGCTGCGAATTTGGTCCACCGTGGCCTGGAGGGTGGTTTCAGGTATTTCCGACTGTAAGGCTTCGTCCAGCACAGACTTGATGTCCGTCAGGGCCAGCGGCTGCGGAGAGGCGAAAAGCAGGGCTTCGATGTGTTGCTGGAGGAGGTGCATGGGGCAAAGGTAAAAAGCCCCCTCCAACTCCTCCATAATGGGGAGAGCAAATTGTGGGGGAGTTGGAGGGAGCTTTTAATATTTCACCACAATCTCTTGATACAATTCATTCATCTGGCCCCGCACCTGCATGGTGACGGTGGGGTGTTCGCCTTCCCAGCGGATTTTCAGGAGACCAAAATTTTTCTTAATGATGAGGTCGCCCACGCGGAGTTTATTATCCTCGGAATTGCCGCTGCGAATGTGGGTCATGCCGCTGGACGTGAAGTCGTACAAGGGGTAATTCAGCCCCTGCAAATCCATCTTTGAAATTTCGGCCATGTGGCGATCCCCGGAAAGGATCATCAGATTTTTGGGTTTGGTATTGGCGATGAGGCCGAGCAGGCGTTTGCGGCAATTGGGAAAATTACCCCATTTTTCGAGGTGATGCTGATCGGACAGCACCTGAATACTGGTACACAGCAGGGTCAGGTTGGCAGTGTTGTTGCGGAGTTCTTTTTCCAGCCATTTCCATTGCACTTCGCCCAGCAAGTCGCCAGTCGTGTTCGGGATGCAACGGTGTGGATTGGCCGGATCGGGTGCAAGATTGTCCCGGAAATAGCGGGTATCCAGCACGATAACTTTGATGCGTTGTACGCCCTTGCCGAAGGTGTAAGACTGGTAAGCCCCTTCCCGTTTGCGCAGCGGACTATTCATCGGCACATCCAGGAAATCCATCAGGCATTTCTTGGCGGGCTTTTTCATGGGATACTCTTTTCCACAGTTATTTACCCCGAAATCGTGGTCGTCGTACACACCCACGATTTGCGCCTTGGCGCGCAGTTTCTTGTAAGAAGGATTGGTTTTCAATCTTTTATACATCGCTGCCAACGCCTTCATGTCGGTGGTGTCGGCATAGATAATATCGCCCAGCCAGATCCAGAGATTGGGGTTATTGGCCGCCACATCGTTCCACATGGTCTGCGGTTTGTCCACTTTATTACACGAACCAAAGCCAATAATCATCGGGGCGGTCAGTGTGTCAATCGCGTGCGGCTGGTAAGCATCCACGTCGAGTACTTCGGCTTCGCCAACGGTTTCGGGCACTTCTTTCAGGGCCGATGTTTTGGCTTTTACCGTTGGCCCCACGCCGGATTTTTCCTGCTCCGTGGTGGGTGGTTTGGGCTTCGCCGTTTTGGTTTTGGCGGGCGTGGCCCCCGGGGCGATTTTAGCGGGAGGGGGCGTTATTTTGACTTTGGACTGTTGCGCAAAGTTGGGAACAGCAAATAGCAAGGTGACCAGCAGGGTCGAAAAAACACGCATTTGTTTCATGCAAGGGAATACAACAGAGTGAGTTTGGAGATTGGGTGCGTAAAAAAACGCCAGACTTTGGAAATTCGTACAGTACTTATCGTTTTCGATATGTTAAGCCAAAGAGAGCAATATCCCGTTTTTGACAAAAACAAAACGAATCGTCACACTTTGGCGGGCTTATCAACCCTTATGTTTGCGTAGCCAAATTCACTATTGGCGGCTGTCCGACATTTTTTTTTGAGGATTTGAAGATTTGAGGATTCGAGTATTTGATTATGTACCTGATTATCAAGTGCCGATCATCCACCCAATAACTGATTAATGTGAATCATGGATTCGATTAAGTAAGCAACTGAATGCTAGGCACTTAGACCTTCCAGGTTTCAAAAACCTGGAAGGTCTGGTCACCAAAAGCGGAGAATCAGCACTCATTCTTAAACCATGATTCGCATAATTAATCATTAACCATTAATCATTACCTACCTACCCAATCATGAGAAAAATTCGCCTTTTTATGCTGCTGTTCCTGGTCGGCAGCCTTCGTCTGACGGCCCAGGTCACCTGCGACCCCGTTTTTCCCTCGCCCACGGATGAGGTTACTATCTATTTTGATGCCACACAGGGAAATGCGGCCCTGGCCAATCTCGGCGGCACGGTGTATATGCACACCGGCGTCATCACCACGCAAAGCAACTCCCCCAGCGATTGGAAACACGTACCCACCACCTGGGGCATAGCCGACCCGGTGGGGGCCATGACGCTGGTCAGCCCCAATTTGTACAAGAAAACCTTCACGATCAACACTTTCTATAGCGTACTGGCGGGTGAAACGGTGCTTAAAATGGCTTTCGTGTTTCGCAATCAGGACGGTTCCAAAGTCGGTCGTGCTGCTGATGGTTCCGACATTTTCTACGACGTATATCCAGCCAACAGTCCTTTGGTGACCAAACTGGTGCAACCCACCGCTGCCCTGTCCTTAGCCACCAGCGGCAGCCAGATCAATGTGCAGGGAGCCGCTTCCAAAGATGCCGATCTGGTGCTGCTCGATAATGGTGCCCAGGTGGCGGCAGCGACCGGCAAAACGCTGAATCACAACCTCGTCACGGGGGCGGCGGGCCTGCATCGCGTGGATTTTATCGCCACAGCCGGGTCGGAAAAAGATACCTCGTCGTTTAGTTATCTGGTGCCAGGGCCTATCGTCGCCCAGGATTTGCCCGCCGGTACGGAGTTGGGAATCAATTACATAGACGATCAAACCGTGCGGCTGGCCCTCTACGCCCCGAGCAAACAGGTCGTCCACGTAGCGGGCAGTTTTAATAACTGGCTACCGACCGAGGCCTATCAAATGAAGCGCACCACCGATGGCAACACCTGGTGGATTGAATTGAGCGGACTGGTGCCTGGCCAGGTGTACACCTATCAATATCTTGTGAATGGCAGTCTGCGCATCGCCGATCCGCTCAGTACCCTCGTGCTGGATGCGGGCAACGACCCCTTCATTTCGGCTACTACTTTCCCGAATCGGCCCGCTTACCCGACTGGCAAAACCAGCGGTGCCGTGACGGTGCTACAGACTGCGCAGCCGCCTTTCAATTGGCAGGCCACCGACTATGCGCGGCCCAAAAAGACCGATCTGGTCATCTATGAATTGCTGCTACGCGATTTTGTCAGTGCCCACGATTTCCAGACGGTGCTCGATTCGCTCGATTATCTGGAAAAACTCGGCGTCACCGCCATTGAATTGATGCCGGTCAATGAATTTGACGGCAATATTAGTTGGGGTTACAATCCGGCTTTTCACAAGGCCATTGATAAATACTATGGCACCGCAGAGGCTTTGAAAATGCTGATTGATGCCTGCCACGAGCGCAATATCGCAGTCATCATGGACATAGTGTTCAATCAGGCCAGTGGCTCCAGCCCGTTGGCGCAGCTGTACTGGGACGCCGTGAATAATCGCCCCGCCGCTGACAATCCCTGGCTGAATCCCACCGCGAGACATGATTTTAATGTGTTCAACGACTTCAACCACGAGAGCCAGCCGACCAAAGCCTATGTCAAAAACTGCCTGCATTATTTGCAGACGGAGTTTAAAGTGGACGGTTTCCGTTTTGATTTGTCCAAAGGTTTTACCCAAAAAAATACTCTCGGCAACGTGAATGCCTGGGGCCAGTATGATGCCTCGCGTATTGCCATTTTGAAAGACTATGCCAATGCCGTTTGGGCCACCGATGCCACGGCCTACGTCATTTTGGAACATTTTGCGGAGAATGTCGAGGAAAAAGAACTCGCCGAATACGGCATGATGCCCTGGGGCAATATGCGTGGTGCGTACCGGGAACTCGCGCTGGGCTTTTCCAGTGTGCCGGATCTGGGGGGTATTTCCTACAAACAACGCGGCTGGACGGTGCCCAATCTGATCGGTTATTTCGAGAGCCACGACGAAGAGCGCATTGGCTATGAATGCCAGGTCTTTGGGAATACCAATTCGCCGACGTATAATATAAAATATCTGCCCGTTTATACCCGCCGGATTGAACTGCTGAACAACCTGTTCTATCCGGTGCCGGGCCCAAAAATGCTGTGGCAATTTGGGGAACTGGCCTACGATTTTTCGATTCGCCAGTGCCAGAACGGGGCGTTCAGCGATAACTGCCGCACCGACCCGAAACCTATTCGCTGGGACTATTTCACCGATCCGTACCGCCGCCGTTTGTACGATATTACTGCCGCGCTGTTGCACCTGCGCCAGGACTACGATGTGTTTGAAACCACTGATTTTCAATTAAATATAGGCAGTGGCAATGGGCGTACCATTCGCCTGAACTCCGCCAGTATGAACGTGCACGTAGTGGCCAATGTGACGACCACACAGCAGGTGGTTACGGCCAATTTCCAGCATTCGGGCACCTGGTACGAGTACTACACTGGCACCACGAAGGAAGTCACCACGCTCACCGAAGGCATCGTGCTGGCTCCCGGCGATTACCGGCTCTATACCGACCAGTTCGTGCCGCTGCCATCGGGCCTGAACACTACGCCAGTGATCGAGATTGCAGGTTTGCTGAGCGGTTTGGAAGTATATCCCAATCCGTCGAGCAGCCTGTTTTTCGTGGATTTTGCGCTGGATAAAGCCGCCGAGGTACGCATCGAAGTGCAGGATATGACCGGCAAAAATGTGGCTTTTGCCACCAGCAATCATCTGCCTGCTGGCGATCAGCATATTGAACTGACGACCGATGGCTGGCAGCCGGGCTGTTATTTTTTGAGTGTGCGGGACGAGAACGGCGCGAGACTAACGAAGCGGCTGGTGAAGATGTAGGGGCCTTTTACTCGATTTCACCGTCCGAAAACCTATCCAATTCCTTTTGCACCTCCGCCCGCAACTGTGCTTCGGTCGGGAGGTGCAACTGGTATTTGGAAGCAAAAATCTGGTGATTGACCTCCGGGAGTGAGTAGCGTACCACCACGTCGTTTTTATCGGCACAAAGCAGAATACCGATGGTGGGGCTTTCAAAATCGGCCTTTACATCGCGATCATAATAATTGACATACATCTGCAATTGGCCCAAATCCTGGTGGGTGATTTTATCAATTTTGAGATCGAACAGCACGAAACATTGTAGCAATCGGTTGTAGAAAACCAGATCAATCTTGAATTCGTCGCCGCCCAGAATGATTCGTTTCTGACGGGCCACAAAGGAAAAGCCATTGCCTAATTCCAATAAAAATGACTGTAAATGGGTAATAATGGCCGTTTCAATGTCACTTTCATAATACGTTGCCTCCGGTTTTAGTCCCAAAAATTCCAGCACTGTGGGGTCTTTGATGATCTCGTGCGGTTTCATTGGACTGCGTTCTCCTTTAGCGATGGCCATAACGCTTTCTTTGTCCTGGGTCATGAGCAAACGCTCGTACAACAGGCTGTTGATCTGTCGCTCCATTTGCCGCACCGACCAGGTGTTTTTGATGGCTTCGGCAATGAAGAACTGCCGTTTTTCTGGGTCATCAATCCTTATCAATGTCTTGTAGTGCGTCCAGGTCAATTCTCTACTCACTGCGGAGAGAATTGGAAAAGCCACATAAAACTGCCGCATGAACCAAAGATTTGAGGCAGAAAAACCGACACCAAATTCTTCGGTCAGGTGTAGGGCAAGTTCTGCTACCAATCGTTTGCCATAGTCCGCTCGTTCTCTGCCCATTTGTTCTTCTTCTACCAAAAGTCGCCCGATATTCCAATAAGCAAGCGTCAATTCATAGTTCACCGAGCGGGCCACCCGCTCACGTGCCTGGGCAATAATGTCGCGTATTTCGCCGAGTAAAATTTGCATGGTGGGGGTTTTATTTTATTTGTAACTAATATGTTTGGAAACCTACCCCCGCTGCCGCATCGCTTCATACAGCACAATGCCCGTTGCCACGCTCACATTAAAAGAGTCAAAATCAGTGGCTTGCGGGATACGCACCACCACATCGGCCATTTTCAGCAACTTGGGATGTACCCCTTCGCCCTCGGAACCCATGAGGATAGCCGTAGGCACGGTCAGATCGGCTTTAAAAACGGGAATAGATTTGTCGGTCAGGGCCGTCGCCACCACCTGAATGCCCGATTCCTGCAAATATTCGACGGTGGAAAACAGGCTTTTGACCCGGCAAATCTGGATACGCGCCAACGCACCCGCCGAGGCTTTCATAGCCTCCTCGTTGGTGGGGGCCGAGCCGCCTTGTGGAATGATCACCGCCTGCGCCCCCGCACATTCAGCGGAGCGGCAGATCGCGCCGAAATTGCGCACATCCGTGATGCTGTCCAGCAGGATGAGCAGTGGATTTTCGCCCCGCTCAAACACGAAGGGCAGGATATTTTCCAAAGACTGGAACTCCACCAGCGACAAATAAGCCACTACGCCCTGGTGGTTGCCTTTCACCATTTTGTTCATTTTCTCACGGGGCACTACCACCAGGGGCACATTATAATCCCTGGTCAAGTGGCGGATTTCCTTTTCCAGTTCACCGCGGATGCCCTGCTGAAAAAGCACTTTTTCCACGGGTTTGCCGGCGCGAATGGCTTCGACGACGGGATGATGGCCATAAATGAGGTTGGTTTCGGACATGGAGGCGTGAGAAAAGTAAGAGGGTGAGAAAGTAAGAGAGGTGAGAGAAACACGCGACAAAGGTAGCAGTGGTTTTATTGGGAAAATAAATTTTTCAGAGAAGGTTAAAGTTTGTAACTTTGCAACTCAAAGAACTTTCATCTGAATGAGAAATGCTTTTAGGTATGCTATGTATGTGTGGCTAACCGCAGTTGTTATTACTCCTATTATCTATAACTTAATTATGCTCGGACATAAGGCAGGCATGTTAGAAGCATTCTGCTTGGCCATACCAATGATTATATTTGGAGAGGTGTACTCTATACCCAGTTGGTTGATATTAAGTTGTATTGTTTGGGCACTAAATGATTTTGCAATAGGAATGGTGATTAAAAAAGTGCTTCTTATGGTTGCAAGTATTTTATTGGTATGGCTGCCTTTTTGGTGCATTAATTTTTTTGGGGAAGATGCACAAGGCCTTTTCGGGGAAAATGGAGTTTTCATTTTATGTGCTACTTACTGGATATTTATCTCCTTCGGTATATGGTTTTACAAACTAAATCCCACCTTTACAAAACCTAACTCTGACCAACTCGATCAAATTTCATGAATATATGAGCAACCCTCAGCAACAACTCGAACACCTCGCCGAAATGCGGGCCTTGATGGAACGCAGTACCCGTTTTTTGAGCCTCAGCGGCCTGTCCGGCGTATGGGCGGGCGTCTGCGCTTTGGTGGGCGTGGCGGTGGTCTATACCTATCTGGATATGCTGCCCTTTGCACCGGCGGGCAAGTACTACTATTATGACCGGGCCATCAGCATGGTCAAATGGGGCCTGTCTTACGAATGGGTGTTCCTGCTGATCGCCGTGGGGGTGCTGGGAGCCGCATTGGCCGGGGGGCTTTTTTTTACCATGCGTAAGGCGCGGCGACGCGGCGAACGGGCCTGGGATGCCAGCTCGCGGCGACTTTTGGTGGCCTTGGCGATTCCGCTGGTGACGGGCGGTATTTTCGGGCTGGCCTTGTTGTGGCGCGGTTATTTGAGCCTGCTGGCCCCCATTACCCTCATTTTTTATGGCCTTGCTCTGGTCAACGGTAGCAAATATACCCTCCGCGATGTGGAATATCTGGGGTTTTCGGAAATTGCGCTCGGTTTGCTCGGCATTTTCTACCCCGGCTATGGCCTCGAAATCTGGGCGGTCGGTTTTGGGATGCTGCATATTCTCTATGGGCTGTGGATGTACGTCCGGTACGACCAGTAAAGCCCCCTTAATTTACCATGAAAGATATTATCACCCAACTCAATCCTGCTTTCGACCACCGCAACCGGCTGGGCATCATGTCTGTGCTGGCGGTGAACGATTGGGTGGAATACAGTACCCTCAAAGAACTGCTCAATCTCACCGACGGCAATCTGGCCAGCCATCTCAAGCCGCTGGAAAGTCAGGAATACATCACGGTGCGTAAAAAATTCGTCGGGCGCAAACCGCAAACCACTTATGGGGCAACTGAAAAGGGCCGGGCAGCGTTTAGAACGCATCTGGATGCCCTGGAGGCTTTGTTGAAAATGGGGCGGGATGAATGACCCGCAAAGAGGAGAACTTTCCTGTTAATTTTCAGTACCTGAGAGATTTACTATCTGTTTAATTATGCGCACTACGCCTTTTTTCTTTCGCGACTGGCAACAAGTCCGGTTGTTTTTCATGCTGTTGCTGGCTTCGGCCTGCTGCGCCCTGCTCGTCGCGGTGCGGATTATCTGGAAGTGGCATGAATTGCCAGAGGCCCACACCTTGCGGGGACTGGTGACTATCCGGGAATTCACGTTTACCTTTTTGATTTGGAATTTATTTTTGGCCTGGATACCCTATGTGGCCTCCTTATGGATCAGTCGCCAACAGCGGCAGGGGGCAGGCTGGTTTTCGCTCTGCACCGGATTACTGGTGTGGTTGGTTTTCCTGCCCAATGCACCTTATATTGTTACTGATTTCATCCACTTCAGGGCGGTGCCTTCCGTACCACTGTGGTACGATCTGGTGCTGTTGTTTGCCAGTGCCAGCACGGGATTGTTACTCGGTCTGCTTTCCCTGCGGGAAGTGCATTTTACCTTAAAACTTTGGTTGCCAAATGCTTTGGCGGGCTCCCTGGTCTTTATTTCCATTGGTTTGGCGGGTTTTGGCGTCTGGCTGGGACGCTTCCAACGCTGGAATTCGTGGGATTTGGTCACCCGTCCACACCACCTGCTGAGCGATATTGTCAATACGCTCTCCCAACGCCATGAGCTGCTCCATGCAGTCGGTGTATCGGCCCTGCTGTCGGGCATTTTACTCGTGGGCTACGGTATTTTATTTACTTTACTGGAAAAGCCATCCAGTGCGGCGTAGCAAAAGAATTTTTATTTATTCTAAATAGCCTGTTTTCAGACGCCTTTTTCAAACAGAAATTTGGCAGCCGGGTTAGGTATGGTAGTTTTGTTCCGCGAAAAATGGCTTACGTTAGCAAATTACTGCCGGTAAGTTTCTTTCTTTGCGCATCCTGTCTTAAGAGGCTGTTTTAACGGCTTCAGACGGTGAAAACACACAAAACTGATCACTCGCAACTAAGCATTTCGACGAATGGGCTGGCTCCTGAGATTTCTTAATTCTTCCATCGGTCAGAAGATCACAATGTCGCTGACGGGCTTATTCCTGATGCTCTTTCTGGTGGTCCACCTGGCTGGCAATTTGCAACTACTTAACGACGACGGCGGGGAAGCCTTCAATGCCTACTCGTATTTTATGACCCACAATCCGCTGATTAAGGTCATTTCCTACGCCAATTATTTCTTCATTCTGTATCATGCTTTCCGGGGCATTACGCTCTGGCTCGGCAACCGCGCAGCGCGTGGCGCCACCAAATACGCGGTGCATTACACCCGCGCCAGCGAGATTTCGTCGCGCAACATGGCCTGGTATGGCATCGTGATTTTAGTGTTCATCCTCATCCACATGTGGCAATTCTGGTTCCAGATGCACTTTGGTCAGATGTCGGTGGTGGACGTAGCTGCCTACGATCATCCGGTTAAAAACCTGTATATTCCGGTTGTGGCGGCTTTTTCCAATATCTATTTCGTGGTGTTTTACGTGATCTCGATGGTCGTCATCGGCTTTCACCTCTGGCATGGCTTCTGGTCGTCGTTCCAGACGCTCGGCCTCAACCACCGCAAATACACGCCGCTCATCCGTGCCGTCGGTTATGGGTATTCGATTCTCATTCCGGCCGGTTTTGCATTGATTCCAATTGTAGTATATGTAGCCAGCCTGCAATCTGGCAGGCCTATGTAAAAACTGCTGATTATCAATGGCTTGTGCAATGACCACCAACAACCAATCACTAATAACCAGTAACTAATTGTCCGATGGCAACCTTAACCGCCCCCAATACGCAGCTCGATTCTAAAACGCCGGTCGGCCCAATGGGGCAAAAATGGGAAGACTACAAAGGCCACGTGCCGTTGGTTGCTCCTAATAACAAGCGTCGGATTGACGTGATCGTGGTCGGCACGGGTCTAGCGGGAGCCTCCGCAGCGGCCTCGCTGGGTGAACTGGGCTACAACGTGAAAGCCTTTACTTTCCATGATAGTCCACGCCGGGCGCACTCTATCGCCGCGCAAGGAGGCATCAATGCCGCCAAAAACTACCGTAATGATGGCGACTCGGTGTATCGCCTTTTTTATGATACGATCAAGGGTGGCGATTACCGCGCCCGCGAAGGCAATGTCCATCGTCTGGCGGAAGTCTCCAACCATATTATTGACCAATGCGTGGCGCAAGGAGTGCCCTTCGCCCGCGAATACGGCGGTCTGCTCGACAACCGCTCTTTTGGCGGCACCCAGGTCAGCCGCACTTTTTATGCCCGTGGCCAAACCGGACAGCAATTGCTCATCGGTGCTTATCAGGCTTTGAGTCGGCAAGTGCAACTCGGCACCGTGCAGATGTACACCCGCCACGAAATGCTTGATGTAGTCACCGTGGATGGCAAATGCCGGGGCATTATCGTGCGCAACCTCATCACCGGCGAACTGGAACGGCACGCGGGTCACGCCGTAGTGTTATGTACCGGCGGTTACGGTAACGTGTTCTACCTGAGCACCAACGCGATGCTTTGCAACACCACCGCTACCTGGCGGGCGCATCGGCGGGGGGCTTTTTTCAGCAATCCCTGCTACACCCAGATTCACCCGACCTGCATTCCCGTATCGGGCGAGTACCAATCCAAACTCACGCTGATGTCGGAGTCGCTGCGCAACGACGGACGTGTGTGGGTGCCCAAAAGTGCCGACGACCGGCTGAAAGACCCGCGTCAAATCCCCGAAGCGGATCGGGATTACTACCTCGAACGCCGCTATCCCGCTTATGGCAATCTGGTGCCGCGCGACATCGCCAGCCGGGCCGCCAAAATAGTCTGCGACGAAGGTCGTGGTGTCGGTAAATCCGGCCTGGCGGTCTATCTCGATTTTGCCGATGCTATCAAACGCAAAGGCAAACCGGCGGTGGAAGCCGCTTATGGCAACCTCTTCGAGATGTACGAAAAAATCACCGGCGACAATCCCTACGAACTGCCGATGCGAATCTATCCCGCTGTACACTACACGATGGGTGGCCTGTGGGTGGACTATGAACTAATGACCACATTGCCAGGACTTTATGCCTGCGGCGAAGCCAATTTTAGCGACCACGGAGCCAACCGCCTCGGTGCTTCGGCCCTTATGCAGGGTCTGGCCGACGGTTATTTTGTGCTGCCTTACACCATCGGTTCTTACCTCTCCGAGGAAATCCGTACGGGGGCTATTTCTACCCAAACGCCGGAATTTGCGGCAGCGGAACAGGACGTGCAAACGCGCATCAGCCAACTCATGGGCGTTGGTGGCAAGCAGAGTGTGGAGAGTTTTCACCGCCGCCTGGGACTTATTATGTGGGACAAATGCGGGATGGCGCGTAATGCCGCCGGACTGCAACAGGCCATCACCGAAATACGCGCCCTGCGCGCCGAATTCTGGAAAGACGTCTTTGTGCCCGGCACGACCAACGAATATAACCCCGAACTGGAAAAGGCCTGGCGGGTCGCCGACTTTATGGAACTCGGTGAACTGATGTGCCAGGATGCCCTGCACCGCAACGAAAGTTGTGGCGGTCACTTCCGCGAAGAATACCAGACCCCGGAAGGCGAAGCCCTGCGCGACGACGAAAACTTCATGTACGTGGCCGCCTGGGAATGGAAAGGGGAGGGCACGCCGCAGGAATTGCACAAGGAACAGTTGGACTATGAAGAAGTGAAGGTGACGCAGCGGAGTTATAAGTAAATTCTTCTAATCTCTAAATATCTGGAATATGCTTTACTTCAAGATGGGCCACGGAAACGTATCTGCTATGCTTTTGAGCAGTATGTTATTGGTTCTTGGAGCATTTGCCAGTGGCTGCAAGGACAAGGAGCCGGAATTATTGCCGGTACCTATTACCATCGTCACCGACACCACTGCCACCCCCACCGTCATGGACGAAGTGATGGGTGTGCATACGAATGGCCACTGCACTTACTGGAGACAGAATCGTGTTCTAAATATAGTGGAAGTGGACACTACCTTTGAAACCGGTACTATTGAAATAACCCGGGTAAATGACCTGGGGGTACGTGCAGCCGGGCATGGCTGGCAAGACCTTGCTTCTTTCAGGATGCCCGTTGGAAGCACTGATACAATGTTCTATGGAGTGGGACATACGATGTCCTCTACTTTCGGTATAACGATTAACCTGAATGCCCGAACCATTTCTACGGGTTACTCCTTTTCTTATCCTTCGTACCCTACCGTATCTACCTCGACGGGGTTTTGGAAATTTTGAAGCCGACTATGCGCTATCTGTTCTATCTGTCTTTAATACTACTACTATGCACTACCTCCGTAGCGGCGCAGCCCCAATATTGCGACCAGTCGTTGCAGTATGGGGATACGACGATTTGCCAGGAATTTGCAGGTAAAAAGCATCGTTTATTTAGAGAGCGTTTTTATGTACAAGACGAGCGAATTTATACCCGCTGGTGGCATTATCGGAAAAATGGGGATTATCAATGGCGACAGAAAAAAAAGAGGGGCGCATTTGCTGAATCGGAAGGCCCGGCAATGGTTTATTATGCAAATGGGATGGTCAAAATGACGGCACGTTTTAGCAATGGCAAACAGGTGGGAGACTGCTTAAATTACTATCCTTCTGGTGCAATAAAAATGCACTGTTATCATGGAGAAAAAGGGAAAATAAATGGCATTCGAACAATCTATCATGAGAATGGGCAATTGAAATCAAAAGCGCGTTGGGAAAACGGGCGGCTGCGCGAAATACTGGAATATAAAGACGAGCGAGGGCAAGATATAGCCATAGGATCTTTTCAAAATGGCACCGGCGAGTGGATATGGCATGAAAAAGGCGAGCCAACGTATCTATATACCTATGTAGATGGGCGTTACAGGAAAAAGCGGAAACTGGAACCCGATAATAAGTCCCAATAAACAGTAATTGCATCTATCAACCTGTTTAAGTGTTGTCTCTCGTGGAAACACAGCATATTGTCAACAAAATTTATTCTTTCCTACACCAGATCGGTATTCCTTTCCAGGAAACCGACATTGAAATAACGACCTTTTTACCAGGCATCCGCATAGAAGCCGGGAAACTGGAAATAGACCGGCAGAAGTTGCAGCATCCCGGTGATATTCTGCACGAAGCCGGGCACTTGGCATTGACTGAACCGGCCCGCCGGGCAACGTTGGATCAGGCAGAAATGGATAAGGGGAACGCGCAGGAAAGTGAAGAAATAGGCGTGTTGTTGTGGACCTATTTGGCGGCGAAACACTTGGATATGCCCGCCGAAATAGTGTTTCATGCGGAAGGGTACAGGGGGCAGTCGCAGTGGTTGATGGATAATTTTAATCAGGGGTACTACATTGGATTGCCTTTGCTGAAATGGATGGGCGTGGTGGAGAATGTACCTGAGGGCACGCTCCCCAAAGTGGTGAATTGGCTAAGGCAAAACCAAAGCAATTGATTGTGAACCAGTTTTTTATGAAAAAAAACCTCGTATTTGTTCTTTTCTTTATCGCAACGATGGCGCGGGCGCAGGACAGATTTGAATTGATCAATCCATCTTTCGAGATAAACGCCGCCGAGGCAGGTATGCCGCCCAGTGGCTGGATAGATTTAGGAGTGAAGACCGAAACACCCCCGGACCGGCAGCCGGGACGATTTGAGGTGATTTTGCCGGCGCAGGAGGGTGAGTTGTACGTGGGTTTGGTGGTGCGCGAAAACAACAGTTGGGAGGGACTTGGGCAGAAACTAAAAGGTTCTTTGAAAAAGGATTCCGTTTATACCTTCAGTGTGTATTTGACCCGTTCGCAGAAATACATGTCGGCCACCAGGACCAGTACGGCATTTATTAACTTTAATGCACCCACTATTTTGAAGATTTGGGGTTATAATACGAGTACACAACAAGATGAACTGCTGGCCGAAAGTTCGGCAGTTAGTCATTCTGAATGGACAAAATATAGTTTTACTTTAACGCCCACTGTGGCTGATTTTGACGAACTGGATTTAATGGCTTATTACGCACCGGGATTTGAAAATAAAAATGGTAACTTGCTGATAGACAATTGTTCAGCAATAGTGAGAGTAAAGAAATGAGTGATTACGACCCCAATAACCAATAACTAATAACCAGTAACAAATTATGAGACTCACACTCAAAATATGGCGCCAGGGCGGCCGGTACAAAGGAGAATTCGTCACCTACCAGTTGCCGGATGTCAATCCTGATATGTCTTTCCTCGAAATGCTCGACGTGCTGAACGAACAGCTCATTCACCAGCGGGAGGAGCCGGTGTCTTTTGAACACGACTGCCGCGAAGGCATTTGCGGGAGCTGTTCGCTGACTATTGACGGTCGCGCACACGGCCCGATGAAAGGCACGACGACCTGCCAGGTCCACATGCGGCACTACAAAGACGGCGATACCATCGTGATCGAACCGTTTCGGGCGCAGGCCTTCCCGGTCATCAAAGATCTGGTAGTCAATCGCGCCGCTTTCGACCGCATCATCCAGGCGGGCGGCTACGTGAGTGTCAACACCGGCCAGGCCCAGGATGCCAACGCCATTCCGATTGAGAAGGATACCGCGCTGCGGTCGTTCGATGCGGCGGCGTGTATTGGCTGCGGTGCCTGCGTGGCGGCTTGCCCCAACTCGTCGGCGATGCTCTTTACTTCGGCCAAAGTGTCGCACCTCGCGCTATTGCCGCAAGGCCAGGTCGAGCATCAAAAACGTGTGCTGGCGATGGTCAATCAAATGGACGCAGAGGGTTTTGGTCGCTGCTCCAACGTGACGGCCTGCGAAGCAGAATGCCCGAAAGAGATTTCGATAGAAAATATTGCCCGCCTGAACCGCGAGTACATCGGGGCCGTGTTCGCTTCGGAAAGGGCCGTATAGCCGATCCCCTGATCGGCTTATAAAAGCGGGTCAGCAGGCGTCATCGCCTGCTGACCCGTTGTAGTAATGCAAACCATTATTTTTTGAACGATCACTTATAGAAAAAATTTCGATGGAGGATATAAGATGGAGGAATGTTGATTTTTGATGTAAGAACACGTCATCGGCCATCAAATATCAACATTCATCAATCTGCATTCATCAATCAAAAAATGTTTTACCTTTTATGTAATTGAAAATCAATAAATTGTAATGCAGTAAATTCACTTACTTACCTATTCCGCCGCTCCCGCCAGTTCCGCCAGCATCCCCTCTTTCATTGCATACGCAGAAGTGTAAATCTCCCGAATGCCCGCGCGATGCAGCACATGGCGGATCAGCACCATCGCCACCACCACCATTTCTATGCGCTCGTCGGGGAGTTTGGGCATAGCGCGGCGTTCTTCCAAAGTGCTTTCTACCAACTGATTATACAGAGGCCAAAAAGTCGAAAGTTCGATATAACCATATAATTCGGCCTTCGTGGCCGGGTCCAGCACAAACAGGTCAATCACATCGAACGTGCCCGAAGCGCCCACCAGCGTCGGCGAGGGATACTGCTCCAACGCTGCCCACAAGTCAGTCAGTGCCAGTTCCAGAAAGGCCTCGAGTTGTACAATTTCCAGGGCAGAAATGGGGTCGTCGTGGTGAAAATTCCGGTAAAGCACGGCTACACCCAGCGGAAAACTTTGTTGCCAAAGTACCTGCGTCCGGTCGGCAATAATGAACTCCACGCTGCCGCCACCAATATCCATGATGAGTACCCGGTTGTCGGGAAAAGGCACCGCCTGCCGTACGCCCTGATAGATGAGTGCTGCCTCCCGGTCGCCGGGAATGCTCTGTGGGCGGATGCTGGTCAGCGCGAAGGCTTGTTCCAGAAAATCCGGCGCATTGGTGGCCGTGCGCAGGGCCGCCGTCCCAAAGGCATACATCGCTGCGGGTGGCACGGCGTAGGCATCCAGTTGGATTTTGAAAGCCTGCAAAGCCGCCAATCCACGCGCAAATGGCTCATCTCCAATCCGTTCGATGCCCTGCTCGGCCAGTTTCACGTACCGTTTATCTTTCACCAATATCTGCCAATGACCCGTAGAGGTGCGTTCGGCAATGAGTAAATGAAAAGTATTCGTGCCCAAGTCAAGCACTGCAAAACGCATAAGCGATAAGTTGAGAAAGGTTGATAAGAGGTTATATTACCCAAAAATTTCTAAAAAAGATAAAACATCTGAAAATTCAGCGCGTGGCTGATCAGCGAATTCTGGTACGGGGCCGGGTTATAATCGCGGGGATCGTACATCGAAAACAGCGAGCGCATATACCGGAAAGTGAAGCCGAAATGCGGGCTGGTCAGGATGTTGGCCCCGATCACGAAACTCAAATCATTACTTTTCAAAAAATCCAGAGCCACTATATCCAGGCCATTGAGTTCGCCTTTTGCTTTACCTGAACCCATATAGCGGGCATACATCAGCCCGATGTTGAAAGACGCTTTATACCAATCAGGGTCGCCGTTTTCGCCTTTTACCAACCAGTCTTTATAGTGCCACTGCACGGGTACTTCGATATAATCCAGGCGAATAGAAAAAACGAACGGGTCATACCGATCTTTCACAAAGCGGCTTTTTGCCCCGCGCTGGGTGTAGAGTATTTCCACGCTGGCGTCGGTGCGCTTGCCCAATCGCACAATACCGCGTGCTCCGGCTTGCAAACCTAATTTGTTATAACCGGCGGATTCGTCGCCGTCAATTTGCGAAGCAGTGACCCCGGCTATCAGGCCCGCGCCAAAACGCTGTTGCTCGCTGCGATTCTGAGCCGGCAAGAGGTACGTAAAAGACAAGAAGCAACAGCCAAGCAGTACAAGGCGATGGGTAAATGAAGGTTTCATGTTTGTAGGTAGTTATTGGTTATTTGTTAATTGGTTATTGGTTTGGAAATATGGTTGCCCGCCCAAAAGTCAAAAAAAGCGGACTAAAAACGCACTTCCGTTTATCCGTTTTCTGCCACTGCCCGGATTTTGGTACTTTTGCGGGGCTGGCGGCGAAGATAACGGGATTGCCAGCGAGTATCAAGAGCTCAATGTTCCAATTGTCACTACTATGCGTTATACCCAGGCTGCGCTTAAAAAAATCGAGGCATTGTTCGACGAACTGGACTATGTGGTCCGGTATGAAAAAGGCAGTTTTCAGAGCGGCTATTGTCTGGTGGAAAACCGCCGTATTGCCGTGGTCAACCGTTTTTTTGATACCGAAGCCCGTATTAATTGCCTGCTGGATATTTTGTCCAACCTCCAGTACGAATCCGACACGCTTTCTGAAAAATCCCGCGATCTGATCGAAAAGTGGAAAAAAACGCCAGCGGAATGACGCTCACCCTCCTCGGCACCGGCACTTCGCAGGGCGTGCCCGTCATCGGCTGTGACTGTGAGGTCTGCCAATCCACGGATCCACACGACAATCGGCTGCGTTCGGCGGCCCTCCTAACGGTCGGCCCGCTGAATATCCTGATGGATGCAGGCCCCGATTTTCGGCAGCAAATGCTCCGCGCTCAGGTGATGCACCTCGACGCCATTTTGCTTACCCACGAGCATAACGACCACGTGATTGGCCTGGACGATATTCGGCCTTTCAACTTCAGGTCGGGCCAACCAATGATTATCTATGCCCTGCCGCGCGTAGCCGAGGAAGTGCGCCGCCGTTTCGACTATGTTTTCGGCGAACAAATTCCCGGCCTGCCCCGTATCGAGTTGTTGATGGTGGATGAAAATACGTCCTTGCAGTTCGGCCATGTCCACATTCAGCCCATTGGGGTGCGACACGGACGGCTGCCCATTCTGGGTTTTCGGATCAATGACCTGACTTATCTGACCGACGTAAAAACGGTTTCGGATGAAGAATTTGAAAAAATACGCGGTACGAAGTATTTGGTAGTCAATGCCTTACACCACGAATCCCATCCCACGCACCTAAATATCGAGGAAGCCCTGCATTTCATCAGGCGAGTCGCACCCGAACGCGCCTGGCTGACTCATATTAGCCATCGGCTGGGCCTAGCGCGGGTAGAAGGCCCGAAATTGCCGCCGGGCGTGGAGTTGGGGTATGATGGTTTGCAGATTGAGTTTTGAAACGCGGATGGAGCGGGTTGGCGCGGATAGACACGGATTTTGAAACGCGGATGGGTGCTAACTACATTGTAAATTAAATTGTTTGTGAAAATTAAGCAGTGCTACCTCCCCCGGCCTACGGCCACCCCCTCCAAAAGGGGGATACCGAGCGTACTGTCGCCATGTTCTTCCTTGGTCAAGCCCGGAGACTATCCCCCTTCGGAGGGGGTGGCCTTTAGGCCGGGGGAGGTAGGCCGCTCTTAATTTTGCCCAAAAACTCAGTTCAAAGTGTACTAACTTTCGGAAAGTAAAAAAACTTTCCGAAAGGCGTGCTGCTGACCACATTGGCCACATTTATCAAATTGTCCACATTCTTTTAAAAAATGGCCAGCCAAACAACAACAAACGAAGCCACTTCTTCCCCTAAATCCACCAAAATCCTTTCCGCCTGGCCCGACCGCCTGCGCATCCTGGCCACGCTAATGGTCATCACGATCCACGTCACTTCGCCATCGGTGGAGCAATTCGGGGCCGTCGCACCGGGCGACTGGTGGGCAGCCAACTGGTGGAACTCGCTGACCCGTCCGGCGGTGCCGCTGTTCGTGATGCTCAGCGGTTACCTGCTTTTTGCCAAAGACTATCCACTCGGCAATTTTTTGCGCCGCCGATTTTCGCGGGTGCTGATCCCGGCCTTTTTCTGGATGCTGGTTTTTAGCGTCTATAATTACTTCGCCAATGGTATTCCACATAGTGTCGGCGAACTTTTTCAAAACCTGGCGGCGTATCCAAGGTATTCCGGCCAATGGTTTATGCACTTGGTCAGTAGTACACCTCGCGTGGCGGGAGAATTTTTGCGTAATATCATTACCGGGCCAGTGTATTTCCACCTGTGGTTCATTTACATGATTATCGGGCTGTATTTGGTCTATCCCATCCTGCGGCCTTGGGTGCGTTCGGCCAGCGACCGCGAGTTCTGGTATTTCCTGGCCTGTTGCGCCATCGGCACCTGGCTCTGGAAATTTCTGTATGTCTTTTTTCAATTGCCCATCGGCATCAGTTTCGAGTTATTTTGCAACCACTGCGGCCATTTTGTGCTGGGCTACTACCTCGGCTGGAAACCCTTCGCCGGGGAATCGTCCAGTACCGACCGCCTGTCGCCCTGGCCCTGGACACGCGAACAAATGCGGCGCATTGCCTGGGGACTGATTATTGGCGGCACGGTGGTCACGGCAATGGGCACCTGGTGGGGCAGCGTCAGCCGGGGCGGGCATTATTTTGGGTATTTTCAGGACTACCTCACACCCAATGTCGGGCTGGCCAGCATCGGCTGGTTTTTGCTGGCGCGACTGACTTTTGGTACGCGTCCGCTGCGGCGTTGGGAGCAAAATTTCGCGGCAGGGAGCTTTGGCATTTATTTCGCCCACGTCATGCTGCTCGACTGGTGGAAAGGTTATGTTTTAAAATCCGTGGCCTGGCCGACCATCGTTTCCATTCCGGTGTTCCTGTTGTTGACCGCTACGTGTACCTTTGCCTTCGTTTGGCTGCTGCGCAAATTGCCCGGCGGCCAAAAAATCACCTGATTCCACCTGCCTGCGATAAATCTTCGGCAGGTAAACATTCCGCATTCCGCATTCAATATTCCGCATTCGCCTATGCCTCCTTTCGTTCCACTTGCCTGCGCGACCGTCTGGCTCCTGTTGGCCTTTGCGCAGGCGGCCTGGTTTTTCAGATTTCGTGCCCTGCGGGTGCTGGCCCTGCCGCATCCCGATGCGCTGACGCGGGCGGAGCGGCGGCGACTGCGGCACTATTTATATGGCACGACTTATTTGAGCGTCATCCTGTGTACCCTGCGTGGTTATCCGCGTCGCCGTCGGGAAAAACGCCTGTTTACCAATCTGGCGGCCCTGGCTTATTTCTTCGATGATTTGGTGGATGCTTTTCGCGGGCGCGACGATACGGGCGTGCTTTGGCAGGACAATCCCGAAGCCTACGGTCAGGTCGCCGACGAACGCGGACTGGCCCTGCATTTTCTCCACCATTTGTATCAGGAATTGCCGCCGGGCGATCTGGAACAGTTCAAAGAGTTCATGCACCGCGTGTTCAATACCGAGACCGCCGGTCGGCAAATGGACGACAAGCCCTTGACCATCAATGAATTGTCGCATATTACGGCTGAAAAAGGCGGCTATTCGGTGCTGCTTTTCCGGCGCGTACTGGCCAATCCGCTTTCCACCACCGAGCAGGCCGCCTTGTACCAATTTGGTTATTTAATCCAACTGTGTGACGATATTTTTGATATTTGGCATGATCGTCAGGCGGGAGTACGCACGTTGGCGACGACTTTTTTGGAACAAAATCAGGTAGAGCCGCTGCGGTTGTTTTTTGAAAATCAAGCCCACACGGTGCAGGCGGCCCTCCGGCAATTGTCGCCTCAATTGCATGGCCGAATGTCGTGGGCGGCGGTTTATTATCTGGTCACGATTACCCGACTTTGCCTGCGGCACTATGGGGATTTGCAAAAATTGCACGGCACTTTGCCGCTCGACGACCGCTCCAAAATGGTGGTGGATATGGGCCGATGGTATTTTCGCTGGGGGGCTGTGCGGCAGTTTTTTCGGGGGAGCGATTGAATAAGGTTGAGGATTTGAAGATTTGAGGATTTGATCAATTACATGATTATCAAGTACTTTGATCGAATACTCCAATACTCGCGTCCTCACGGAATGCGCTTTAGAGGGTATTAAATGACATCATAAAGCAACTCAGTGAGCCTCCATTTTACTCTGTGAGCCTCTGTGAAATAAAACAAGTGTCACAGAGGCTCACAGAGTATTTTGAGGCTCACAGAGAAATAGCAGAAATATGTAGGCAGCGCGGAGTTTATATTGATAAGGAACGTGTAAAAAATAAGATGTTAACTTGCTTTTCCAAAGCATTGATAATCAACACTGTGATGAGAGAACTTCATAAGTTATCTTTTACACGTTCCTAACTATTCGTTTTTCAATGATTTAAGTGTTCATTTTTTTTAGTTGCCCCTCACTCCGCCGCTGTTGTTGGCGAGGACGCACAACAACGGCAAGGGAACAGTTTCTCTGCCAAATCACTATGACCAAACGTAGCGTCACAATCTAACCAGTCAACTGATTAACCAATCAACCATTCAACTAATCAACCATGAACATCATTCAGCAAAGCCTGGCCGACAGTATTGCCACCAAACAGGCCATTCTCGACGATGCCGTTTTTTTACAAAAAATAGAAGAAGCAGCAGACATCTGGATCGCCGCTTTTCGCAATGGCGGCAAAGTTCTTTTTTGTGGCAATGGTGGCAGCGCAGCCGATGCCCAGCACCTGGCGGCAGAATTGTCGGGACGTTTTTATACCGACCGGCCACCGCTCTATGCCGAGGCATTACACGTCAATACTTCCTTCGTGACGGCAGTCGGCAACGACTATGGTTTCGAGGAGATATATGCCCGCATGACCGAAGCCGCCGGACGGCCCGGCGATGTGCTGGTGGCCATCAGTACCTCCGGCAATTCGCCTAACATATTGAAAGCCATTGCCAAAGCCCGCGATCAGGGCATGACGGTCATTGGTTTCACTGGCGCGAAAGGCGGCGACATGGCCACGCGCTGCGATGTGCTTTTCAACGTGCCTTCCAATGATACGCCGCGCATACAGGAGGCGCATATTCTGATCGGGCATATTCTGTGTCAGTTGGTAGAGGAAGGCATGTTCGGAATATCTTAATTCTAAGCCAATTCTAAGGTCATTCTAATCTCTTCCTTTGCCGATATAGCGATGTTTGCAGACCATTCTTACTAATCTTTTTTAAAAATCTGCAACGTGCGTATGCGCAAAACTTACTTACTACTGGGCCTGTGTGTCGGGATGTGGCAAATGGCTGGGGCGCAAACCCCCAATGATGCCCTGATGATGTCCAAACACCAATTGTGTATTCTGGGCCAATACACCCACAGCAGCTGGGATGAATACTGGCAAGGCGAAACCAAACGCTCCAACTCCAATCTCGGCACCGTCGTCAACCAAAATGCCCTGCTCATGGGCGCGTATGGGGTGACCGACCGCCTGAATGTCCTGCTGGGCGCACCGTACGTCTGGACCAGCAGCGACAGCTACCTGCAAGGCGAAAATGGCATTCAGGACTTATCGCTGGTGGTGAAATACCGGGCACTGGAAAAATCGGCTTTGGGCGGCAAATTCAACGTGTTGGTCGCAGGCGGACTGTCCACCCCGCTCACGGACTATGTGGTTGATTTTCTGCCCTTTAGCATTGGTCTGCATTCCAAAACGGCTTCGTTGCGGGCTATCCTGAACTACACCGCCGACATGGGCCTGTACGTGACGGCCCAGGGCGGTCATACCTGGCGGGCGAATACCGACATTGACCGCGATGCCTTTTTGTTTGAAAACAAACTTTACTACGGTAGCGAAGTGCCGGTGCCCAATGTTTTCGACGGTTCGGCACGGCTGGGCTTTATCCGTACGCGGGTGCAAACCGAGTTTTGGATCGAGCACACCACTGGCCTGAGCGGCGACGATATTCGCTACAATGACGCGCCTTTTCCCAGCAATAAAATGCAGTGGACGGCAGCCGGTTGGTTTGGCAAGTATTTCGTAACCAAGCAATTAGGTTTGCAAGTCAGTTACAGCCAGGTGTTGAGCGGTCGCAATGTTGGCCAAAGCACGACTATTACGGGCGGTGTCACCTACTTTTTCAGCGTCGTCAAGCACGGCACGGAAGAAGCACCGAAGTAGTGCCGAACCCTGTTCGGCCCGAAACTTCCGAACAGGGTTCGGAAGTACATTTTCACGTAAATCTTTCATTTTCAATGAAAAACATAAAATTAATTTGCCAATCCGCGCTGGTACTCAGTGCCGTGGCCCTTTTTAGTTACTGCGACAAAACGCCGGAAAACCCGGTGTTTGAGCCTTACGCCGAGACCAGCCTCGATGCTACTGCCGGCAACTGGAAAACTTACGTATTGACTACCAGCAGTGATATCGCGGTGCCTGCGCCCACCGAAACAACTTCGCCCGCTTATCAGGCAGAACTGGCCGACTTGAAGGCTAAAATGGGCGCGGCCACGGAAGATCAGAAAGAACTGGCCCGTCAGTGGGGCGCGAATGGCGTGCTCCAATGGCAGGCCATCGCCCGCGAACTGGCCGCGCAGTACAATGTACCGCCGAATTACAATGCCGATGGTACTTATCCAGTGCCCGACGCTGCCAACCCATTGAACTATCCGCGCTTTCCGTTTGCCAATCCACCTTACGCTTCGCGGGCTTTTGCGCTGCTAGCGGTGGCGCAGTACGATGCTTTGGTGGCGGCCTGGCACTACAAATTCCAGTACAATCGCCAGGCACCTGCCAAAACCGACGGTTCGATCCAGTCACTGCTGCCAGCCAACGACCTGCCCACTTATCCTTCGGAGGATGCCGTGGTGGCCGCTGCTTCGCGGGAGGTGCTGAAGTTCCTTTTCCCCGGCGAAAAGCCGCTGCTGGATAGTAAGTCTACGGAGCATAAAAACAGCCGTCTCTGGGCGGGAGCGAATGTGCAAAGCGATATTGACGCGGGAGATTCGCTCGGTGCAGCGGTAGCCAGAAAGATCATTGCCTACGCGAAAACCGACAAAATGGGGGCTGCCAACAATCAGGCGGCTTATCCCGATTTGAAAGCCGATGCTACGGCCCGGGGCATTAAGCAACTTTGGACCAGCCGCGATATACCGGCCCGTCCGCCCATGTTGCCGTTCTTTGGCCGCGTGAAAACCTGGAATTTCGATGAGGCCGCCAAAATTGCGTTGCGCCCACCGCCGCCGCCCGCTTTTGGTAGCGCAGAGTTTGAGAAAGACATGAATGAACTTCGGGATATGGTCAAAAACCGTACCCGCGAACAGTTCCGTATTGCCGCTTATTGGGCGGATGGTGTGGGTACTTACACGCCGCCCGGCCACTGGAATCGCAAAGCCGCCGAACTGATCTACGATGCACAGTACAATGAAATCCGGTCGGCCCGGGCGATGGCACTGCTCAACACCTCTATGGAAGATGCAGGCATTAGTTGCTGGGATATTAAGTATTATTATCTGGTGCCTCGTCCGACCGAAATGGATGCGGCGGTGACCACTTGTACGGGTATTCCTAATTTCCCGGCCTACACTTCCGGCCACAGCAGTTTCTCCGGAGCGGCAGCGGATGTGTTGGCGTATTTGTTCCCGGCCAGTAGTGCCGATGTGCAAGCCTTGGCCAAAGAGGCCTCGGAATCGCGCGTTTATGGCTGTATTCACTACCGTTTCGACTGCGAAGTTGGATTGGAAGTTGGTAAAAAAGTCGGCCAATATGCCGTGACCCGTGGCCGCAATGATGGCTCGGAATAAGTAACACCAACTTTTAGTTGGTGAAAGAGTAGCATCAACTTTTAGTTGGCAGAAAAAAATGAAATGAGTTTGTGTTGTAAAAAAGTAAAACGCCCGCGATGTACTAATCGTGGGCGTTTTTTATGGGCGATTATTCAGCAGGAGAAGGGCCGCTAAACTTTACCCGGCGATATATTTCTGGCAATGGAATATTGCATTCGCCAATGAGCAGCACATCTTTTTTTTCATAAAATTCAGTATCTATCCATTTTTCTCCTTCTCTTTCCAATATCCGTACGTGCATTTCGTCCTGGGCCACAAACAACATTTGCCGCAGGCTGGGAATCTGCTTGTAGCACCGGGTTTTGTGGGTCTTATCTATGTGCGCGGTGGAGGTGGAGAGTACTTCAATAATTACTGAAGGATTGAGTGTAGCCCGCATGTTTTTGTGAACCTGATAAAACTGGTGCTCACCACAAACGACCAGAACGTCGGGATAAAAAGACCCATTGCAGCCGGGTACCAGCACCATACGATCAGAAGCATACACACTGCAATCTTCTTCCAACAGACAGTTGCCTAGCAATCGGTTCAGATTGCTGACTATCGTGCCGTGTTCCTCCGAGGTGTAAGCCATAGCGACAATTTTGCCGTCTATGAATTCATGGCGACGTTCGGCGCGGTATTCAAAATCAAAATACGCTTCGAGCGTATCCTTTTTTGGCAATTCAGCAGCCTGACTCTGGGTGGACATAGTTAGTTATTGGTTATTAATTGATTGGTTATTGGTTTGGTAATTTTAGGTTAAACTAGTTGAAGCGAAGTGCTTAAAGGTAAAATTTCAACAAAAATAAGGGATTATAAACAAAAAACCGCCACCTGAACGCAATCAGGTGGCGGTACATTTATCACATTGACCACATTAGTTAAATTGGCCACATTCATCATTTACAGCATCGTCGCCTTCGCTGCGTCCAGCATTTTCCGTGCTTCGGCCATATCCGGGGCTTGGGCATAGACGCGCAGCACCGGCTCAGTGCCACTGGCGCGCACCATCACCCAGTTGTCGCCGCCGAGCAGGAATTTCCAGCCATCCAGGTCTTCCATACCTTGAATTTGGTAATCGCCGAAAGCCTTGTAACTGTTGGCTTTACAGGCGGCAATGACCGCTTGTTTTTGTTCTTCGGTGATGTGCAGGTCGTCGCGCTCGAAAGCAAAAGCACCCACTTCGGCATAGACTTCCTGGACCAGTTCCTTCACCGTTTTGCCGGTTTTGGCCATAAATTCGAGCACTAACAGGCCTATCCAAACGCCATCGCGCTCCGGGACGTGGCCTTTTACGGCCAAGCCACCGGATTCTTCACCGCCGACAATGACGTCCTCTTGCGTCATTATTTCAGCAATATATTTGAAACCCACTTTGGTGATTTCGTAGGGCAGACCGAAGTTTTCGGCCATTTTCTTCATTTTGTCGGTCACTGAAAAAGTGAAAACGACCTTGCCGCGCAGACCTTTGTATTTGTACAGATAAAGCAACAACAGCAGTAGTAAGTGGTGGCTATCCACAAAATTACCATCCTCGTCGTACATACCGATGCGGTCGGCGTCGCCATCGGTGGCCAAACCGGCCGCTATTTGCGGGTTGTTTTTGATCGTTTCACTCAGTTCCAACAGGTTGCGGTGGATTGGCTCCGGCGCCTGGCCGTGCATACCAGGGTTATCATCACAATGCAGGAAAACGGAGTTTGGCAGCAGTTCCTGCACCACTCGTTGGCCAGCACCGTACATGGCATCGTAAGCCAGTTGGATGCCGGCCGCCTCGATGGCTTTCAGATCAAAACTGCTACGGGCATGGTCCAAATAAATTTGTTCCAGATCGGCATTCACTACCAGACCTTTTTCTTCCAATTCCTGGATGGACGGCAATTTGGTCAGGCTGCTTTTTTCCGGGATCAATGCTTCTACATCCGCGATGGCCGAAGGAACCATAGGCCCTCCATAAGCGGCTTTGAGTTTGTAGCCATTGTACGTCGGCGGATTGTGGCTGGCAGTAATGACCACACCGAGGTCGGCTTTGAGCTGCACCGTGCCGAGGCTGATCATGGGCGTACTAACGAAACCTTTGGCGAGGTGTACTTTGATGCCGTGGGCACCCAACACGCGTGCGGTGGTCTCGGCGAACAATTTGCCTCCAAAACGGCAATCATGGCCGACGACCGCCTGTTTCATCTGGTGTTGCTGCATATAAAGCGCCGTTGCCTCGGCTACGCGCTGTACGTTGTCCACGGTGTAATCGTCGGCGATGATCGCGCGCCAACCGTCGGTGCCGAATTTAATGGAAGTTGCCATTGTATAGTGAGAGAGGTGAGAGAGGTGAGAGACGTGAGAAAAAAGTGAGAGAGCGTAAGAGTTTTGCGGCAAATATATTTTAAATCGGAAGTAGTTTTGTGGGCTTTTCCGAAAAGAATCACGGTTTGGCAAACCTTATTTTTTTCGGGCTTTATTTCCTCCTTTAAAATTCTGTTTTTCTTGCAAGATACGTATCGCCATCAGGGTTTGCGCAAACGCATGATCGAGATTTTGCGCCGACGCGGCATCAGCGATGAAGCGGTGCTGAGCGCGATGGGCGGCATTCCACGCCATTTTTTTCTGGATAAAACCTTTGAAGAGCACGCTTACGCCGATAAGCCGTTTCCCATCGGGCATGAGCAAACCATTTCACAGCCATTCACGGTGGCCTACCAGACCAGTCTGCTGGAAATCAAGAATCGGGACCGTGTGCTGGAGATTGGCACCGGATCGGGTTATCAGGCGGCGGTGCTGGCGGCATTGGGAGCGAAAGTCTATACGATAGAGCGGCAGGAAGCCTTATACTGGGCGGCCAAAAAACTGTTGGCCGATATGGGTTTTCATACCGTAAAATGTTTTTTTGGCGATGGCACCCAGGGTTTGCGGGACTTTGCGCCCTACGAAAAAATCCTGGTGACGGCCAGCGCGCCCGTAGTGCCCGCCGCCTTGAAACAACAACTCACCATCGGGGGCATCCTGGTGATTCCGGTCGGCGAGGAGGTGCAATATATGTATAAGATCACCCGCCTGTCCGCTACGGAATACAAAGAAGAAATGCTGGATACTTTTCGGTTTGTGCCGTTTTTGCCGGGGGTGGTGCGTACTGCCAATCCCTGATTGGCGGACTGTAAAATACTGAAAGTGAGTTGATTATGATTTTACTCAATACGTTGAGTAATTTCGAGACGACCATTGCTTTGCCGTGGCCGGGATTTCTGGCACATCATAGTGTTACTATGATGTACTCTGCGATGTGGACGGTTTCCGGCAGAATGACAAAAATGGCGGGTGCCTACCCCAACCCGAAAGAAGTGTTATGCGTCAGGCAAGTGCCTCCCGCCAATTGGATATTTAATAGATTTGATTAATACAAAGAAATATTATTACGGTAGAAAATTGTTATTAAATATCCATGACACTAAGTCCTTCGATAATCCCTCGTTCATCGCCGTACATTCTTGTCCGAAAATGAACGGAAAAGAGTTTCATGCTTTCTATAAAGTATTGATTATCAAATATTAATATTTTAGGCACGAACTATGAGGTAGCAAAAGAAACTACTTCCCTATGTTTCGTAATTACCTCCTGCTTGCCTGGCGCAACCTGCTCAAAAACCGGCTTTATGCGTTCCTGAACATCACGGGTCTGGCCGTGGGTTTGGCCTGTTGCTTTCTGATTATTCTTTTTATCCGGCACGAGGAGAGTTACGATGATTTTCAGGAACATCAGGAACAGGCTTACCGTGTTTCCTACCTGCCACGCTTCGCCGATCCAGATATGGAACTGACCCTGAATCCGGCTCCAATGGCTCCGTTGCTGCCCGCACAAATTCCGGAAATTCAGGAAGCGGCGCGCATTTATCCACGCAGTATCAGCGTGCGGACGACCGGGAATGACCGGCAGTTTGAAATGGAAAATGGCTGTTTCGCCGACAGTAACATTTTGAAAATTCTTACTTTCCATTTTCTGGAAGGCAATGCAGCCACTGCGCTGAACGAACCTTTTTCGATCGTTCTGTCCGCAGAAAATGCCCAAAAACTCTTCGGTCGGACACAGGCATTGGGCCAATCGCTTTATCTGGCGAATCAAGGCCCGTTCAAAGTGACCGGCGTAGTGCAGGATTGGCCGTCCAACGCGCACCTGCGTTTCGATTTTCTGACGCCCTATAAATCCATGTTCGACGTGGAACCAGCCTACACGCGCGACCAAATCCGCGATAACATCACGCAAAACTGGGTAGCTTCCCATTCCTATCTGTATTTGTTATTGAATCCTAATACAAATTCTGACCAGGTGGCCCTGAAAATGCGCGATGTCATCCGGCAAAATGGTAATCCACAGACGCGCGATAAGCAGGAATTTGCCCTAATGAAAGTACGCGACGTTCACCTCGAATCCCGCGCCGATAACGAACCCGTGCCCACCGCGAACCGCTCCTACCTGAGTATTTTTCTGTTCATCGGGCTCCTGACGCTGTTGATTGCCTGTATCAATTTTGTGAACCTGACCACTGCTTCCGCGATGCAGCGTGTGCGGGAAGTAAGTCTGCGTAAAGTGCTGGGTGCAGGTCGGATGGCCCTGATCCGGCAGTACCTGGGGGAATCGTTACTGCTCAGTTTTTTCGCTTTTTTACTCTCGCTTTTACTGGTCAAAGCCGGGCTGCCAGTGCTCAACAGTATTACTGGCAAGGAAATCAGTTTGCAATTGAGTCGCGACTGGCCAGCATTGGGTTTGTTTACGGGCATTTTCATCGTTGCCGGGTTGCTTGCCGGAAGTTATCCGGCCTGGTTTATCAGTCGTTTTCAGCCGGTGTCGGGTTTGAAAGGTCGTGCTGGCACGCCGGGAAGCAATTGGTTGCGCAGTCTGCTCACAACCGGACAGTTTTTTGTGGCCATTGCGCTGATCGCCGGGACGGTGGTCATCTATTCGCAACTGGATTATTTGAAAAATTTCCCGCTGGGTTTCAATAAAGATAATATGCTGCGGGTGCCGCTTTTCAGCCAGAGCCTGAACAGTGTTTTTGGCACAACCAATCAAGACCAACGCAGCAAAACCCTCGCTTTTGAAGAAGAATTATTGAAAAATCCCATTATTACTGGCGTGACGCAGTCGCAGGGTGCGCCCGGTCTCGGCGCTGTCCGGCATAATTTCACGACCGATAACATTCCGGCAGAAGATAACCTTTTCGTCTCGGCGATGGCGGTGGACTATGATTTTACGCAGGTGTATGATGTGAAAATCCTGGCTGGCCGGGCTTTTGATAAATCTTTTGGCACCGATCACATAAAAGGTTTTTTGATCAATGAAGAGGCGGTGAAAACCTTTGGCTGGCAAACGCCGGAAAACGCGGTGGGCAAAAATATCAATATGGAAGGCCGCGATGGTCAAGTCGTGGGTGTGTTCCGCGATTTTCATTTCACCTCTCTCCGCGATAATATGTTGCCGCTGGTTTTGGTGGCCAGTCCGAGTCAATTCAACACTTTTTCCATCCGTCTGCGGGGCGGAAGTTTCAAGGAAGGCCGGGACTATATTCAAAAAGCGTGGATGCAGTTTTTCCCGGAAAAGGTGTTTGAGCCGGAGGTGCTGAGTGATGATCTCGATCAGAATTATGCCGACGAGGAGCGGCTATCGGAGATGATCGGCTATTTTGCGTTCATCGCTATCCTGATTTCGTGCTTTGGGCTGTTTGGTTTGACCACTTTCACTGCGCATCAGAAAACGCGGGAAATTGGTATTCGCAAAGTGCTGGGCGCGTCTATACTGTCTGTGTTGCGGGTGTTGATGGTCAACTACCTCAAACTACTCGTCCTTGCTTTCGTGCTGGCGGCTCCGTTGGTCTGGTACGGGATGAATAAATGGCTGAGCGACTATCCATTACGCATTTCCGTACAATGGTGGATGCTGGTGGGCAGTGGCCTGGTGGTGATATTGATCGCGGTGTTGACGGTGATTTTTCAAAGTTTAAAGGCGGCGTTGGCTAATCCGGTGAAGAGTTTGCGGAGTGAATGAGACATTATAATAAATGATTCAGCAAGTCGGTCATGGAGGGGTTCCTTGACTGGCTTGGTTCTTTAAAAACGCAACATAGACTTCTTGTTTCAAATGACTTACTGCTTAGAGCGATATTCCAAATACTTAGGGCATTAGTGGCCATGTATTTTTAGAAGGTGGAAGTAGCATTTGATAGCATCGTACCAATAGGTCAAACAAAAAAACAAAAATTTTAAAAACATTTTGTTTTGAAATAATTTCTTGCCATCTTTGCTCCAATCTTGCAAGGATGCCCTATTTGCACAAGTTATATATCTCTCATCACCCTTCTGATATGGGAACGGCTCGCCAAATAGCAAGCCGATTTTCGCCATTTACGGAAGATTGGGGCATAGAAATTCAATTTTTAGGATCAATTACAGTAGGAAACGTACGAAATTTTATAAGTGATAACATCCACAGTGCCGACTTGATTTTGATATTGTTGTCTCCCAACTACCTAGCCGATTGTAGAGAAGAAATTGAGGAAATAAAAAACTCAAATTGTTTTAAAATCGGCAAAAAGGTTATACCTGTACCCATCAAGAAATGCTTGTGGGAAGAAATGTCTTTCTTAAAGCCCTTGATGACCCTTCCCAAGTACTTCAACTGCCGACAATCCTTATTTGGGGAAGGAGATTTTGACGAAGTTGTCTTAGGGGTTAAAGATGTAATACTTCAAAAGCCCATTAGGAAACATTTATCGCTACCAGTTTTAATTCTTAGGGCTGACGCAAACAGCATGAGTGCCACCCAAGAGATACCTGATGATGTTGAAAATTTGCAGATTGGCCTTCCCATAGGACCTAATGAATTTCCAGCCAAAGTTGAAGGAGATAGCATGATGCCCCTTTTTCAGGAAGGAGATATAGTTGTATTAAAATGGTTTAACTTGGAAGAGGAAAAAATTGAACCTAAACAAGTGTTCGCTATACGCACACGAGGACATGGCTACCTGCTGAAATATATTAAGGAAGTTGACCGACAAAACAGAGAAATAGTTCTTGCATCAGAGAATCTTTTACACAAAGACATTTCTCTAAAATTAGAGGAAGATGTAGTTAATATTTTTAAAGTAGTCAGAAGCCTAAAAATTAGAGAAGGAAGTTGCTAAAAGCAAATATTACCAATATCTTCTGCTGGACTCAACATTGTACAACAGTGTCAAATAAGAAGGCAAAGCTCCATAAGTATTCTTACTACATAAAACCTAATTCTTCCCCACTCCAACAATAAAGGCCCGACAGAATTCTGCCGGGCTTTTATTATCAGGTAGTTATTTACAAGTCAGTTTTACCGTCCGCCGCCGCGCCGGTCACCACCGCCGCCACCGCGACGATCATCACCACCACCACGCCGGTCGTCCCGGCCACCACCACCCCCACGACGGTCACCACCGCGATCTCCGCCGCCACTACCGCCGCTACCGCGATTAGCACGAGCCATGTTTTCCTCGTCGGTAGGCATCGTGCCATCCGGTTTGGCCGTAATGGCCCGGCGGGATAGTTTGGTTTTGCCGGTTTTTGGATCTACGTCCAGTATTTTGAACGTGACCGTATCACCGACTTTCAGTACGTCGCTGATGTTCTCGATCCGGCGGTGATCGTACTCCGATACGTGGAGCAGACCCGTTTTGCCACGAAACTTCACGAACGCGCCGTATTCGGCCAGTTCTTCCACCACACCGTCATATACATCACCGACGGTCGGCATAAAGACAATGCCCATAATCTGGGTGTAAGCCATATCAATGGCTTTTTTGTCGGGGCTGAAAATGGCCACAATACCGCCTTGTTCATCTTCTGTGATGGAGATGGTGGTGCCGGTGTTGCGTTGCATTTCCTGGATGACCTTACCACCTGGTCCGATCACTGCGCCAATAAAGTCGCGGGCAATGCGGAATTCCACCACGCGCGGAGCGTGCGGCTTGAGATCTTCACGGGGCGTATCAATCGCCTCGGCCATTTTCGACAGGATGTGCAGACGGCCCGCCTTGGCTTGCAGCAGGGCTTTGGTCAGCATTTCGTAGGGCATCCCGTTGATCTTGATGTCCATCTGGGTGCCGCAAATGCCTTTGGCCGTGCCGGTCACTTTGAAGTCCATATCGCCCAGAGCATCTTCGTCGCCGAGGATGTCGGAGAGGATGGCAATGCGGCCTTTATCGTCGGCCACCGCACCCATCGCAATACCTGCCACGGGGGAAGTGATGTTAACACCACCGTCCATGAGGGCTAAAGTAGCGGCGCAAACCGTCGCCATCGAAGAGGAACCATTGGATTCGAGGATGTCCGACACAATACGTACCGTGTAGGGGAAATCCTTGGGCATCACTTTGCGAATGGAACGACCCGCCAGGTTAGCGTGGCCGACCTCACGACGACCGGGGCCGCGCATTGGTTTCACCTCGCCCGTGCTATAAGGGGGGAAGTTGTAGTGCAGGATAAAATTGTCGTCGTGCGGATCCAACGCGATGTCAATCAGGGCCTGGTCCTGTTTGGTACCCAGGGTGAGCGAAGTCAGCGATTGGGTCTCGCCCCGGTTGAAGATAGCCGAGCCGTGGGTCGTGGGCAGATAGTCCACTTCGCACCAGATCGGGCGTACTTCGTCGGTTTTGCGACCGTCGAGGCGCACACCGCTCAACACTGCGTCGCGGATGGTATGTTTCCGGATTTTGTCGAAATACTTTTCGGCCAGTACGGAATTTGCCGCCATGGTCTCTTCGCCGAATTCTTCCAGCAATTGAGCCATTGCCGCAGTCTTGATCTCCTCGGTACGCTCTTTTCGGGATTCCTTGTTGGCCGCAGAACGGGCCATGGTTGACACGTCAGCAATGATAAGTGACTCGATGCGCTGCTTCAGGGCCAGGTTCTCCGGGGCTTCTGGCAGTGTACGTTTGACCAGGGCACTTGCGCCGACCATTTCCGCGAGGCGTTCCTGCGCCGCGATCTGGTCTTTGATGGCTTCGTGGCCGATTTTCATGGCCTCGATCAGTTCTTCTTCCTGGCATTCGTTGGCCTCACCTTCCACCATCGTAATGTCGTGTTTGGTCGCCGCCACGATGAAGTCCATGTCGGCTTTTTCCAAAGCCTTGCGGCCTGGATTAACCACAAACTCGCCATTGATACGGGCCACGCGCACTTCGGAGAACAGGCCTTCCAAAGGAATGTCGCTCACGGCAAACGCCGCCGAACAGGCCAGACCGGCCAATGCATCGGGCATGATGTCCTTATCCGCTGAAATGAGGTTGATAATGACCTGCGTCTCGTTCATGTAGCCATCGGGGAAGAGCGGGCGCAGGGCACGGTCCACCAGGCGGCTGATGAGGATTTCGTAGTCGGACAGGCGGGATTCGCGACGGAAGAAGTTGCCGGGAATACGGCCCACCGAAGCGAATTTTTCCTGATAATCCACCGACAGGGGGAAGAAAGGCTGATTTTCCTTGGCCTTTTTCATACTGACAACGGTACAAAGCAGCATGGTGTCGCCCATACGTACCATCACCGAGCCATCGGCCTGGGTGGCGAGTTTGCCGGTTTCGAGCACGATTTCACGTCCATCCGGCAGGTTGAACGCGGTGCGTAACGGGATTTGCTTTCCCATAGATAGATTGAATTTGCGCTGCGACCAAGCCGGTTCGCCGCCAAAGACCTGCTGAAAACGGACAGAAAGGGAATCAAAAACCGATAAAAATCACACAAAGGAAAAATGGCTAAAGCCAGTTATAACTCATAACTATTTTTGCTTTGTGTGGGGGAGACAGTCCCCGTTTTTGATGGGCCTTGCGCGTTGGTTCAAAAGGAACTTTGTCGGTGAAAGGGGGTGGTCAGAGCGGGTGAAAAAAATGTAAAAAAAATCCGGTGGCCGGAAACCCAACCACCGGACTCGAATTTTATTTACGCAGACCGAGTTTCTCGATGAGGGCGCGATACTTGTAAATGTCCTTCTTCGCGTAGTAACTCAGCAGGCTCTTCCGTTGGCCGACCATCGTCAGGAGGGCGCGGCGGGTGGAGTGGTCTTTTTTGTTGATCCGCAAGTGGGCCGACAGACTTTCGATGCGATAGGTGAGCAGAGCGACCTGCGCTTCGGTGTTGCCGGAGTTGGAGGCATCGCCACCGTACTGGGTGATGATTTCGGCGACTTTCTCCTTGTTATAATAAACTGCCATTTGTGAGAAAAGTGAAAAAGTGAAAAAATGGTCGCCAAATTCGAATTTCCACGGGCCAAACGGCACATCCGGCCTATCCATCCGATTTTAGCGGGGGCGAAAGTACGGCTAACTTTTTAGTACGGCAAGGCTTGGCAGTGAAAAATTCCAAAATATCGGGAAATTTATGCGCTGTTCCGCATAATATTTTGCAGACCGCCGGAATAATTTCCTGATAGATCAAATGCATAGGTAATGGTGCAGCCTGCGGGACGATCGAAGCAATGACAGCATGAAGCATAAAAAAACATGAGCCCTCCACAGCAATCTGTGGAAGGCTCATTAAATTACGTCTAAATGTAACTTCTAAAGTAGGTAATTATGTAAGGGTAGCCAAGATTTTGTTGGGTCATTAAAATCAATATCATTTAGCCAGATAGCTGGGTTCGTTTCGTTGGAGTAGATAGTCGTCAAAAGCAATAAAGCCACAGAAGCATACGGGTATTTACACTGATCAAAACATTAAATCAATTTGTAATATTCATCGCCGCCTGGCATGTGCACTGTTCAGATGATTGTGGTCAATTTTGTTTACAAAACAAGATGATTTTTGCTCAGTAAGCGCAGTCAATAGCATACTCTGCGCTTTTCACCTTATAACTGTCCGCTTTTTGCCCATAACTGTTTTCACGGTTATCAAAGCACATACGGCAGTTATGGTGCATGGCCCGGCAGTTATCGTATTCATCTTCCTGCTTTCTACTGCCTGATGTACCTTGGCAGCATCAAACCGGACGACTCATAATGAAAAGATTGCTGTTGATCACCTTGCTGTCTGTGCTGACCAAAGTACCCCTGTCTGCACAGTCCCCGTCGTATGCACACTACGGGGTACAGGAGGGGCTGCCGGGCAACGTAGTGTATTGCGCCGTACAGGATTATCGCGGGTTTATGTGGTTTGGTACCGACAAAGGTCTGGCGCGTTTTGACGGAAGCCATTTTCAGGTGTTTGGGATGAACGAGGGACTGCCTGATATGGAAGTCATCGGACTGTTTGAAGATAGTCAGCACCGTTTATGGATTTCCTGTTTCAGCCAGAAGCCGTGTTACATGGCAGATGGCCGGTTTGTGACGGCCAATAATGACCTGCTGTTAGCGAAAATCCATTTAAAGACTTCCCTGAGCGAAATATCGGAGGATGCGGATGGCAATATATGGATAGCTGGCAGATGGCCGAATGTCTATGTTTTTAATGGCCAGTCAGTAGAAGAAAAGAAGGTGCCGGTTACGGCGGTGCGCATAGAAAAGTCGGATAGTTTATTCTTTGTACTCGGTTATCCGGTCCTGGTCGAAATGAACTCCGGGGTGTCTTATACCCACGATGTATCTTTAAAAGATAACCGTACACCCTTTGTTGCGATGGGGGCTTCCAACAATCAGTTTCTGGTATCCCTTACCAGCAAGTTACTGCTGTTCAAATGGGAAAACGGACGATTTTTCAGAAGAGATTCCAGCATCCAGACCGGCGGGGGCATAGCGATGGACCGGAAAGGACGGTTTTGGGTATGTCCTGCCTCCAAAGGGGCCATTTGTTTTGATAACAGCCTGCATGATTTGTCTAATCCCGTCATCCATCTGGCAGAAAAAAAAGTGAACACCTTGTTTGAGGATCGGAGCGGTAACTTTTGGTTTTGTACCAATGGAGACGGCATTTACATGCGTTCGCCAGGGAAGGCGGCCACTTTTGCGAGAGCCAATGGTCTGGCTACCAATAAAATAACGGCACTGTCCTGGGATCGGCAAGGGCATTTGCTGGCCGGCGATGACGAGGGTAGTCTGTATGAATTTAGGGGAACCAAAATCCAGAGAACTTCGCTGACGCCAGCGGAGACCTTCAATCGTATGCGTCAGATCATTTCTATACCGGACAATAGCCGCTGGATTGGCACAGATGCAGGTCTTTTTCATCAAACAGGAGGGGTGGTCCGGCGGGTAGGAAGTATTACTGCTTTGAAATGCATGTTGGCGAAGCCCGGAGGACTCTGGTTCGGCAATCACGTCATGCTGGGTTATCTGCCGGACGGCCAGCAAAAGGAAGTCAGGGTGAGTATGCTGCGCACCACAGCCCTCGGTGATGATAGCGAGGGAAACATCTGGGGCGGAAAAATGGAGGGGCTGTATAGTAGCCGCGACAGTTTTCACTACAATTGGGGGGATGCGTTTGCCGTCCTGAAAAGCCATATTGTGGCTGTACATAAGGCTGGTGCCGGGCAACTTTGGGTCGTAACGTCTGAAAACGGTTTGATCCTCCTGACCGTGAAAAACGGCGCAGTAATCAGTACAGATGTTATCAACCGGCATTTGAAACGACCGATCAACAATATTCAGTCGCTCTATATTGATTCTACCGCCAGTAAATCAGTCTGGCTGGCGACCAACAGCGGCGTATATGGACTGGACCCGAAAAACTGGAGCGTGGTAAATTATACGCACCATGATGGCCTGGCCGACGATGATGTGAACTGTGTGCTGGTGGCCAGGGATACTCTCTGGGCGGGTACGGTAGCAGGGTTGAGTTACCTGCCGCTGCGCGAACAAGGCGGCAGTGAGGATTTTCCGACGTTTATTAGAGAACTGCACTACCAATCAGGTACGCAACAAATAGTCGTCCCGCTGCTGGACTCCCTTTTTGCTGAAAACCGTCTTTTGCTGCCGCCCGATGCGGCGATGGTCACGCTGTATCTGGCTGGGCTGGACTATCGAAGCCAGGGTAAAATAGAATATATGTGTATAAAAACAATTATTTTGCCTCCTCTGCAGTGGTGGACCCGGCAAAATCTGTTCAACTGGATCAGTAATGGGTTTTGGCCTGCACAGGATAGTAATTTTATAGATAACAACAATATTAATTTTGGTATTTCCCTGCCTTCGGGCGGTTATAAAATTCAGGTAACCGCTCTGAATGCCAAAGGCTTATCCAGCAGACATCCGGTGCAATGGACCATTATCAAACGGCCCTATTGGTATAATACGGTCTGGTTTGACCTGTTGCTTTGGGCCGTGTTTATTTATGTTATCTGGCAGTTATCCCGCATCCGCACCGGCTATCGGAAACTGAATACAGAAGTGGCCGAATTACAATTAATGGCCTTACAGTCGCAAATCAATCCACATTTCGTTGGTAATAGTATTAATGCGATCCAACAGTTTTTTTATCCGTCCAATCCCCTGGCCGCCAGCCACTACATCGAATTGTTTACCCGGCTGCTGCGCCGCACTATATTTCTTTCTGAAAAACATTTTAATTCGTTTGCCGAAGAACTGGCCTACGACCGGGACTATCTGGAAATGATCAGGTTGCGTTTTGGGGAGCGGTTTCACTATGAAATTACTGGAACGGAGGAGATTCCCCCCGATTTACTGTTTCCTTCCATGCTATTGCAGCCGCTGCTGGAAAATGCCACTATTCATGGCCTGGCCCCGGAAGGGGTTTCCAATCTGCTGTTGCAATTTTCATTTTCAGATAAAGAATTTGTGTGTAGCCTCACGGATAATGGCATGGGTTATAATGCAGCAAGGGCCCGCCCGCCCGCCAGACACAAGGAACATAAATCCAAAGGATTGGAAATGTTGCATAAAAAGGTGGCGGCTTTTAATGAACTATATAATGATCTGCATTTGCGTCTGGAAATACAGGACTTAGGGCAGATCACACCGCCCGCCCAGGGCACCCAGGTGCGTATTAGTTTTTATCCTAAAATAAATACAAATGAAAGAAATTGAAGTATTACTGATAGATGATGAAGAAGGGGCCTTGCGGAGCCTGCGCGGAATGCTCACCGAATTTTGTCCACAGATCAAGATCGTGGGCGAAGCCTCTACGGTAAAGGAAGCATTACAGGCGGTCACTCAATATACACCCGAATTGATCTTTTTGGATATTGAAATGCCTCCCTTCACCGGGTTTGATCTGCTGGAACTGACGCGGCAACACTCCTTTGGCGTGATTTTTACGACCGCGCATCCGCAATTTGCCTTGGAAGCCATCAATTTGATCCAGCCCTGGGCCTATTTAGTGAAACCCTTCAGCATTGGTAAATTGGTAGAAGCCGTAGAAGTCGCGGCCAAAAAAATAGCCGATAACGTTAAAAAGCAGGCAGAGCCGCCTATATCTGATCGGCAGGGAATCATTATTCAGGATAGTCGTAAGGGTAATATTGTCATCAAAATACGGGACATCTTATACTGCAAATCCGACGGGCCTGCGCTGGAAATTTATGCTCAGCGGAATAGTAAAGTAGAAAAATTCCTGCTATATCGTACGATGAAAGAGATGGAAGCACAATTGCCCGAAGCACTTTTCTGTCGGGTGCACCATAGTTTTATCGTCCACCTCGCTTTTATTGAAAGATACGAAATTACTAAAAGCGCACGGACGATTTACTTATACAATGGCCCGGAAATTCCTATTTCCATTCAAAAACTGGAACAATTCGGGCAGAAGATGGCGGAGTTTCTGCAATGAATGAAGTAGAAGACAAAAATGGCCGGCACCACTGTGGTACCGACCAAAAGCCTTTTCATTCGATCTGTTACATGCGTACTATCTGCTGCGTATTGGTCTGACTACCCGTTTTTACTATTAAAAAGTAAACACCCGCCGGGAAATTCGCCAGATCAAGTACTCTTTCGTGCTGCCCGGCGGGCTGCATTAGGGCGGCTAATGGGGTGGCGACCAGTTGGCCGGTTGTGCTGAATAGTTGCATGGTTACCGATTGCGCTGCGGGCAAAGTGTAGGTAACGGTGGTACTAGTGGAGAAGGGGTTGGGGGCGATGCGAAACGTACCGCGTTCCTGGGCAAGCTGGCCCGCTGGCCCGACCGCCGAGGGAGATTCGGTGGCACCTGAATACGGCTTTTGATAGTTGGCCTCCAGCACCCATTCCTGTTCGTCGGGGCTGGCGAGGCTTTGCACGGCGCCCCCACAGCCATCGATGACCGCCCGGAACGTACAGCCCAAACTGGCCTGGAAGCCCGGAGCAAGGGTAATGGACTGACCGGCGTCGAAGGTCACCTGACTATTCGCCGGAATATTGTGTTGGGCATAGACTGTTGAGCCGGTCTCGAAATGCAGGGGCCGGGCGACCACCGCGAGATCGGCCACTGTGTTGTAAAAAGCTTGACAGGCGTTGGTCGGATACATCCAGTTAATGGCCGCCACATCGCCGGGGCTGTACTCGATAGCTGTTCCGAAGGTTTGGCCTCCATTTGCGATAATAGTAGGTTGGGTATTTTTGCTGAATGCGAGGCGGTCGTAGTGCATATTCGAAGCAAAATCATAAGGCCCAACGTCTATTCCATCCGAAATGCGCTGGTTGAAATTATGCTCCTTGCCGGATTCGATATTAGCCCATTGAATGGTTACCCAGTTGTTGCGGTCTTCGCGGGACTGTTCGTGCCAAAGTCCAGCGGCATGAGCAATTTCGTGGATGATTTCCGGGAAATAGCATCCTATGCCCAGATTGCCCGCCAGGAAGGGATCTTTAAGTTTGACGAGCTGTCCGCTGCTGTTTTGCATACCCACCGCTGATTCGCACACGGCGGAGGGGTTGAGCACGATCCAGCGGGTATCGCCCAGGCTAAACGGGCGGATGTTCAGGTGGGTCGCGCCATTGATATAATCAATAGCCTGGCGCAGCAGGTTGACATATTGCGGGGTGAACCCGGCACTGATCTTGTAAGGAATAATGCCCCCCGGCCACCGGAATTGATTGCCGTCAACAGCGATACCCCGGTCCTGAACCATTTGTTGCAGCTCTTCTATGCGTCCGAGTACGATGTCTCCTTCGATGCAGGCCCAGCCATCATGCACTTCCACAGTCAGGGTTTGGGCATGGGTTGTTCCCGGCAGCACGGTCGTGATCTGGACGATGGAATCGGGCACATGGTTGGCCGGAAACAAGGGAGAGACGGTCTCTTGTGCGCAAAGTATATTGGCCACCAACAGCAGGGGGAGAAAGAAGATATTGGAATTTTTCATGGCAGATAGTTTTTTCGTGTGGAAAAAAGACTGTCCGGCAGGGCTACTGCCACTGCCGGACAGTTCAGGAGAGGAGATGGTTTATGGCTTGCGTTTCAGTTCCTCTACTTCCTGCCGGAGCGAGGTGTTATCCCTTTTGAGTTCGATGAGGTACAGCGTCAGTTCTTCGATCTTCTCCATCATTTTAATCTGCATCTCGCCCACGCTAAGGCCATTGTCTTCCATTTCGCAAGCGGAGGGGATATTGGGCAGGTGGCCTTTTTCGGCAATGTGCTGCGCTACCGCTTCGAGAGGTTGGAGATTGTAGTTGGAGGCGAAAACGTAGTCGGGCCAGGCATTCTGTAACTGGACTTTGAGTTCCTCGCAGATGATTTTGCCGCCAACGGCGAGTTTATATCCGACTGGCAATTTGAGGGTGCCAATACCCATCCGGCCCGTACCGTTGGTGCCCGGAGTAAGAATGAGGGCCGGAACAGGGCCGGCATTGCTGAACAGTTCAAAAGAACCACCAAAATCCGACCCGACGTGCATGAGCCATTTGTTGTTGTTTTGGCCGCTATTGAACCAAACACTGGGCCTGTCGCCCGTTATGTTGATGGCTCCAACGCCGTCCCAGTTTTTATTGATCGTCAGTGCGCCGTTGATGTGAAGTTTGGTAGCCGGGCTAGCAGTGCCGATGCCCACGTTTTGGTTCGTCCATAATGCCGTTGTGGTTTGCGACCACTGCGCCTGTGCCGTTTGGCAAATGAAAAGGGCGGAGCAGAGCAGGAAAAGCGTGGAAAAGAAAGATGCGTGTTTCATAGTAGGAAGTAATTTTTTATGAAAGAAAGGTGAAGTGTCGGTCGGCTTTGGATGGCCGGTTTGACTATTTATGGCAGGCGGCTACCGGGAGGTAAGTGCGAAAGGGATATTTTTTTAAAAATATTGATGCTTCTTTTTGGGCTATAGAAAACCAGTCCGCCCGGCGCAGGTGGCCGGGCGGACTGGAGTGCAAAATTTGAGACTTGATAATTTTACTGGAAGTATTTAGAAATGAATCTTATCCCCCATTTCCTTTTACCCAAAGTTTCAGCATAACAGGGTGGTAATCAGTGCTCTTTAACCAACGCCGTTGTTCCACAGCCTCTTCGCTGCTATCGGTGTCGGATACAGTAGGATGGACATAGCGTACTTTCACCCAACGCCCGTCGGCCAGTGCCTGACCACTGGAATCTATACTGGCCGGTACGGTATGCAGGTCTCTATCCTCCACTTTGAAGCGGACTTGATGCACCCAAAAAGTATCGCGGTAAATATGCCATTTATTATCGTAATACCTGCCAAAATGCTCCACCGGGCCTTCTACTTCTCTATATTGTTGATTGGCAATAATGTTTTTATAGCGTTGACGCTCAGACACTACATCATACCCTACGCCAATAGTCCATAAGAAGGCAAAGCCAGCCCAGGCAGACATAAAGACCAGGGCACAACCCCGGTTTTCGGTCGTTTTTCTGGCTTCGATGAGCAAGTAAATACCGAGGATACAAAATGGCAGTCCCCACAGGATGGGCCAGAAAAACCAGCGGTTGGCGGTCAGATAATCATAGCATTCTATCCACATGGTTTGAGTATTAGTGAATGATTATTGGTGATGTAAAGCGGCAATTATTATAGTCTTCAATAAAAATCTCCACAAAAAGCCAGTGGAACGGGCTTCCGCTATACGTTATTCTACCAACACAAAGCCCGCCCACAAAAACGGGTCTTTATATTTTTCCCGCATTGCTTTCTGGGCGGCATGGAAAGCAGCGGGGATAGTCATTTTATCTATTAACCATTTAGTATAAAAAGTAGTCATCAACTCCTGCGTCTGATAATCAGGTATTTGCCAGAGCGACATAATCAGGTATTTGGCCCCGGCGATCTTGAATGCGCGTTGCAGGCCATACACGCCTTCATTGCCCTGAATATCGCCCAACCCGGTTTCGCAGGCGGAAAGCACCACCAATTCTGTGTTGCGCAGATTCATCTGACTGATCTCGTAGGCGGTGAGGATGCCATCTTCCCGGTCGGCGCGAAACGGTCTGCCGGTTTTCCAGGCATAATTACCGCCCGCCAGCACGAGGCCTGAGCGGATCATCGGATGATCGGATATTTTGAAAATAGGATCTTGCGCCTGATTTTTTACGCCTTGCGCCTGACTGCCCGGATCGGGAAAAAAGAAGCCGTGGGTAGCCAGGTGCAGGATGCGGGGCGAAGGCTGGCCATTGCCGATGGTCTTGAAACTCTCTTCGGTGGCGGCATACGTACGGCGCACGATGGGCTGCAGGCCTGCATCGGTGAGCAATGATTCGGTGATTTTTACTTCCACATCTGTCCATTGCAGGTAGTTCCATTTGCCGCCCCGCAGGTTGGGATCAGTGTTGCCAAAGCCCAATTCCGCAGGGGGAGTCGGTGCGGCTGCGTCCGACTGATGGATGGCCTGCGCCATAGCCACCGTATCCATTTCGTAGCGAATGCCGCCATAGAGCAGGGCAGATGTAGCGGACGCAAATTTCGTATGTTGTATGCCGTACTCCACATTCGCCAACTGCCGCGTACTGCCCAATGTCACCAAATGGTAGCGGTCGGCCAGGGTTTCGTCTGCTGATGCTCCCCTGGATTGGCGCGGAACAGGCATGGCCGCCAGATTCACATAGTGCAACAACCCGGAGGGGGAAAAATACACGGTGTGGATGCCGCTCAGTTGTGGTTCCAATGGCTGCCAGATCAACTCGTACAGAGCCGTATTTTGACTGACGGAATAGAGGGTGTTTATATAGTTGGCTTTGGATTTATCCTGTATTTGTAATAGATTTTGTAGTTGTTTTTCTGCAAAAAGGCGAATGAATATGGGTGGTTGGGTATCGCCACGCAGCAGTAGCGCGGCGTACATAATGCTATCCGTGGGCCGGGGATTGACGAAACTGTAATGGACAAACTCGATGGCGGCTTCGCCGGGCTGTAGTTTTTGCTGTACTTCCCGCCAATTGACCTGACGCAGGGCCTCTCCCAACCCGGCTACCCGACGGGTCAGGTCTTTTTCCAAAGTATTGGCTTCTACTTCCAGTTTGGCGACACTTTCCTGTTCCGCCAGCGGCTTGGCGTATTCGGCGGCAAGGCGGCGTTCGCAGGCCTGGAGTACGTGGAATTGTGCAGTACTCGTCGTATCAGTCAGGGCCAGCGTATGGACCTGCGCAATCGTATTTAATAGAAAACCTTTATAAAAAAGCAGGTTATCATAACATGTACCCGTAATATCGGCTTGTACGCCCGCGAAAGAAAAACCTTCATTCAGACCGTCCTGGAATTTGCGGGTATAAGACGATAATTCATCCGCTGAAAAATAATGAGCGGCCACTAATAGTAGTTTCTTTTCAGTGTTGCTCATTTCCAGCCAATACTGGGTGGCTTCGGCATATTTACCCATGCTCCAGTAGAGTGCCCATAATTTATGCAGGCTCCAGATGTAGTTGGGATGAGTTTTGCCCAGGGTGTTATTCCAAAGGTCATTTGCGCCGACTAAAAGCGGTTCGGCTTGCTTATATTTGCCGGAATACCAGTAAAAATTGCCCAGATTTCCCAGGCTCCAGCCGTAGTCGGGATGATTTTCGCCCAATAGTTTCGCCCGAATGGACTTTACTTGCAAATAAAGCAGTTCTGCTTGTTCGGCATCTTTCAGATAATCATCATATAAAACTGCCAAACCATCCAGTGTATGGGCATAATCGGCATTTTCTTCGCCCAGTTTTTCCTGAATGGCTTTTGCTTCTAGGTAGAGCGTTTTGGCTTCTAGGGGCTTGTGCATCTGTAACATATACAGACTCGCCAGGCTACATAAAGTGACGGCATAACCAGCACTGTCTGCGGTTATTTTTTTCCGAATATCCCTGGCTTCTTTATAGTATAATTCAGCCTTTTCGTAATTATTCATCGCCTGATGCAGAGAGCCTAAACTTTCAGCATTCCAGGCATAATAGCCGCTTTCTTTACCCGGATTTTCTTTCCATATAGTTCTGGCCTGTATAAAAAGCGGTTCGGCCAGCTCATAATTACCCATGCTTAAATATAAATTTCCCAGACTATTCAGGGTTGCGGCATATTCAGGGTCGGTTTTTTCCAGTATTTTCTCCTGAATATCTTTTGCTTTCAAATACCAGTTTCTTGCTTCTTCGTAGTTCCATTGATAAAAATATATTATCGCATGATTCGCACAGGTTTTTGCATAGGCCGCCGACTCGCAGGTCCATTTTTCAAGGGCAAGATTTTCCGCTACCGTGTTCAGTTCGAGGGCTTTATTAAAATTACCTGCGTTGGTCAGGGTGCGGGCGACTTCCATCAGGCTATCCACCGTTTTTAAGGCACTGTAATCAAATCCCTGCCCAAAAAGGATGAATGGAAAGAATAATGGTATAACAGAAAAAAATTTACCCATACTGGTGGAGGTTTAATAGAAATTTTATTCCAATAATTGGATGGCACGTTTGCTTTGCTGCTGGTACGTATGCCGGGCAACAGAGGAAATATCTTTAAATATAATTAATGCTTTTTGTTGATCGCCTGTTAACAGCAGGCCCAATCCACGGTACCATTGCAGTTGCATTTCCCAATCGGGGTGTCGTTGTTCCAGTTTTTCAAAATAGGTCAATGCTTCAGTCCCTTCTCCCATTTCCAGTAAGCAATAGCCTTTCAGGAAGCGCAGGGTGTCGTTGGCAGGCAGGTTTCTTTCCAGCCGTTGTAATTGTACATAAGCACTGGTAAAGTCCCGCGCCCGCAGCAATTGGTCGGCTTTTTTAAAAGTATCGGTCACAACAAGACCATTGGGTGGATAATCGGTGTACCAGATTTGGTTGAGCCGGGTCTGCCAGGCCTTATCCTCCTCGCTGTTCTCGCCCCGAATGTTGGGAGCAGGGTAGCGCGAATCAGGCAAGCCTTGCGGCGATTGGTTGCTGGCCATGGGCACACTTTTTCTGCTTCCCGGGGTTATTTCGTCCGGCGTTTCGGGAACAATATTTTGCTGATTACCAGGCTCTTGTGATGGTTGTATTTGGGTCGGCGGTGGTAGCACGGGCGTTTCTTTTTCCCGGAAAAACAAAAACACTGCGCCCGCCAGTACGACGAGCGTAGCCAGCACTACAGTCAGCCGCTGCCAAGACCGCCGTCGCAGCCAAGCCTGGCGTTCGGCGGCCACCGCAGCCACTTTGGCCTCGAGCCGCAGTCCGCTCAATCCTGCGCGGATTTTTTCGGCAGCAGCGCGTTCCTGCTCGTCGGCATCGTTACTCAGATATTGTTTGAGGTCTTCCATTGCTGGGCCAGTTGTATGAGTTTTTTCATGCAGTCGCTGCGTTTCATTTTCAGGGAATCGGTAGTCGAATACTTCGTCAGTTTTTGATTCACCACCTCTTCGTCGCTGTATCCGTCAATATGGTGCAACTTGATGACCTGGTCGCAGGGCGAGCCGAGTTGTCCAAGCAATTGGCGCACCAGTTCGGTGGTTTCGCTGCGTTGGCTCGCCGTCTCTACATCCGGGTCGGGCAGCAAATGATGGTGGTTTTCCAGGGTTTGTGGGGCATTTTTTTGCGAACGGGTCGCCATGAGGGCCACCCGCCGCGCTATTTCGATGAGGTAGGTAGAAGGGGCATAGTTTTGAAACTGATAACTGCCATCCTCTATTTTGCGCAGAAAAATCAGTGTACTTTGGTTCAGAATATCGTCGGCCTGTTCGGCGGGTAGTCCATACTGACGAACGAATTTTTTCACCGAATTCAATGCCTTCGTCTGCACACAGAGTATGGCAGCATTTTCCAAACGCCGCAACCCCTCAAACAGTCGTTCGTGGGTATCAAACTGTTGGCAGGGATTGGGCGGCGAAAACCATTCTTTGATGCGCATGGCGTCTCCTTCCGTCTCTTAATGGCGGGAATTACAGTAAAGGTAAGTGCGGCAGGGCAGAAAATTCGGACCCTGCAGGTTTTATAGTCAACGCAGAGTTGTTTTGAACAAAGACTGAACGCAAATTATTTACTATCAAATCTCCGCCTCGCTCCACCTCTCCACTTTTACTATAATCATAATGCCCGGCTATCCTAACGATAGCCGGGCATTATTGTAAAAGAGCAATGGGTGGATTTTATTGTTTCAGAACTTTCAAGCGTTCTATTCGTGTATCCTGTGTAATTTCCAAGAGGTAGATGCCTGAAGGATAATCAGACAGATCAATAGGGTCTTGGGGGGCTCTATTCTTTAATAACCGAATCGTTTTGCCAAGCGGATCAATGATGCGAACTTGATCAATCGTTTCTCCGGGACCCGCCAGCAGGATACTGCCAGTCGTCGGATTAGGCAAAACACTGAATCGGGGCATTGGTATTTGCACATTTACAATAGAGGAGTATTCTATTGCGCCATTAAAATCTACTTGCTGTAAGCGGTAATAATTAGTGCCTGGAAATGGACGGGTATCCGGGAAAGAATAGTGTTGGGATGTATTAGATTTTCCATTACCTTTTACGGTTCCTATTTTTTCAAAAGTGCTTCCATCGCGGCTCCGTTGAATGACAAAAAAGTCATTGTCTTGCTCGTTGGCAGTCTCCCAAGTAAGGGCAATCGTATTTTTCGCGGTGATTTTAGCCTCAAATTGCGTCAATTCAACCGGCAAAGCCCCGGTGACTGTAAAATCATGAGTATAGGTTTGTCCTAAATAAACAACCTCAAATTTCCAGGTGCCGTTGGGGCCGTTAGTCGGTAAAATCCAGGACCACCACCACCAGGAAGCATTATAATTGTTGACAAAAGTCTGCGACCAGCTTTGCCAGATGCTATTGTCGGGCTTACGTATGCGAAGCGCAACTACCTGATTGATTGTTTGGTCCCGGTAGTAAGTGCCGAAATAAGCAGTCGCTCCGGCAGCGAAAGTATTGGAAAAATTAGTCGCTTCGTTGATAGTTGGACAATTCAACAAAGGCGGACTACTGTGTGTAAGAAGAGCATTCAGTGTAGGTTGGCGGTAGCTGGCCTGGGTGGCCCACCAGGATTGTGGATTGAGCGAATTGCAGGCGCCCTGGTATGGATCAATCAGATTGCTGCGCTGATAGGGTAGTGCCTTGTATATTTCAAAATGCAGGTGTGGCCCGGTAGAACAGCCGGAACTGCCGACAACGCCTAAGTATTCGCCCTGAGTAACGCTCTGGCCAATAGATTTACTGGTCAGGGAACCCGTTTTCATGTGTCCGTACCAGGCAATCGAGCCATCAGCATGTTGCACATATACAGCATTCCAGTTGCCGGAGCAAGCGCAATGGTCATCTGCATTGCCATCTTGTTTGTCAATAATAGTACCATCGGCAGCAGCGATAATTTCTACATAGTTGTTATTCATTAAATACCAGGAAAAAGGCCAGGTAAAAAAGTCTGTACCGTAGTGGCCGTCATAAGTTATAGCACCACAGTTATAATCTAATACACCTGCCGCATTATTTTGATCTACATAATTACTGATGCCGTAGTAATTTAAAAAACCGGGGGCAGTAGATCGTAATGGCCACGCAAATGACACTACATTTCGGTCGGCTACTTGCGGGAGCCGACCTTCCTGACGGAGTTGTTCCGTGCTGGCCGTCAGACGGGCCTCGATAGCGAGGCGTTCTTCCGGTTGGAGGCAGGATGTTTTTTCAAAAGTAAATTCACCTCCGCCGTCCGGTATGCGCTCGGACAGAATTTGGGCAAATAAGGAGGATGTAAAGAGCAGAAAGAGCGGAAGGAAGAATGTTTTCATCGTTTAAATGAATTTAGTTGTCAAAAAATTTGATGGATGGGTAAAGGTAATCCCAAGGGGGTAAATATTATACCCCCATCTAGGTATTTAACAATATAATTTTAGTGCAAATTATGTTGTTATATGACTGCCGAAAGTTTAAAACAAGTTTGGATATTGCAATTAAACTTAAAAATAACAGCAAGGAGAATTTGGAAAGGGATAGGTTAAAAAGTCCTTCCTGGAAAGTTTGTATTTTAAAACAGGCTTTCACCGCCGCGCCACCCGAAAGCCGATGCTTCCGTCCCGAAAATCGGGGTAGCGGCTGCTGCGATTCGCCAGGCGGCAATGTGCGCGGTTGTTGTTCCAGGAGCCGCCACGGAGGGTCCGTTCCTGTCCGGCAGATGGGCCGGAACGGTCGGCGGCATCACGGTTTTTTTCATAAGAACGCGCATCGTACCAGTCATGGCACCATTCCCATACGTTGCCAGTGAGGTCGGATAAGCCAAATGCGTTGGGTCTTCGCGTTGCTGCGATGTGGACGCGGCCACTGGCATTGCCTGAGTACCAGGCCAGTGCGTTCAGGCTGCCGCGACCGGCGTAAGGCTGGTCGCCCGCCGTCGCTCCGGCGGCAGCGGCGTATTCCCATTCGGCTTCCGTGGGCAGCCGGTAGCCATTGGCAACGGGCAAAATTATCAGCGTATTTATTTGAAAATCATAGACTTGTGTTAAGCCGGACTGCTGGCTGAGCCAGTTGCAATAGTGCGCGGCATCGTACCAACTGACGTGCAGCACCGGGTAGTTGCCGAATGCTCCGGGGGTTGCGCTGCGCCATTGGCCGCGCTCATCGTGCCGCCAGTTTACCCCTTCTGCCTTATGCCAGCCGAGGCTGTCCCAGATGAAACTGCCGTCGCCCAGTTCGGCATCGGTGACATAATGAGTCGCCTCCACAAAGGCCTGAAATTGCAGAAAAGTGGTTTCGGTATTGGCTAAATAAAAAGGACTTAATGTCACGGAATGCAGCGGTTTTTCATCGGCATCTCCGGCGCGGCTGCCCATTTGGAAAGTGCCGCCGGAAAGGGGGAGCATACTGGGAATTTGAGCAGTTACAGGCAGAAATAAGAGCGTAATTAATAGAAATACTAATGTAGAACGTAACATAATTCATCATTATTATTTCCCCTTCGCCTCATTCCAAAGCACATCCATCTCCGCCAAAGTCATGTCCTGCAACGGTTTAGGGGCTTGTGCCTCGATGTATTCAAAGCGTTTTTTGAACTTGCGGTTCACCCGTTCCAGGGCCGTCTCCGGGTCCACACCGATGAAGCGGGCATAATTGACCAGTGAAAAAAGCACATCGCCGAACTCCTCCTCGATGTCGGCCTGCGGGGCATTATTCTGGATATTCTCTTGTAATTCGCCGATTTCCTCTTCTACTTTGGCCCACACCTGTTCCGTATTTTCCCATTCAAAACCAACCTGTTTGGTTTTTTCCTGCATCCGGTAGGCTTTCACCATCGCGGGCAGACTGATCGGCACCCCGGCGAGCAGCGACTTTTTGCCTTCCCTGAGTTTGAGTTTTTCCCAGTTTTGTTTCACCTCTTCCTCGTCTTTCACCACAACGTCGCCATAGATGTGCGGGTGACGGCTGATGAGCTTGTCGCACACCGCGTGCAGCGCATCGGCAATGTCGAAAACGCCCTGTTCGGAAGCGATTTTGGCGTAAAAAACCAGGTGCAGCATCACGTCGCCGATCTCTTCTTTCACGCCGGGCAGGTCGTCGGACAGGATGGCATCGGCCAGTTCGTAGGTTTCCTCGATGGTCAGGTTGCGCAGCGTCTGGATGGTCTGCTTGCGATCCCAGGGGCATTGCTCGCGCAGTTCGTCCATGATGGTGAGCAGGCGACCAAAGGCTTCTATTTTTTCTTGAAAAGTATGCATGGGGCAAAATTAAGCGGTATTTCGGGGATTGTGCGGCGTTACCATCGCGGTTCCGTTTTTTGAGGCGGCTTTTTACGTATCAACTATATAACGTAAATTTGTGAAAATTTTACCTGTAATGGAAGCCAGCGCAGTCCAAAAATTATCCAATATCGTGTCATCAGGGGCTGTGCCAGCGGTCGCCAGGAAACAACCACGCCTGATCAAATGGCCGGAATTTGAAAAAAGATACCTCCACCGGGAAGATGGATTCAAATACGAATGGGTGCATGGGCGCGTCGAAAAAACGGAATATACCATGAATCCAACCCAACTTTACATTCAGTTTAATCTGCAGGAAATATTTATGCGTCTGAAAACTGCCGGGACAGTATCGGGCCAATTATTGGCAGAAACCGACCTTTTCTTTTTCCCGGAAGTACACCGCCGTCCCGACTTTGCCTGGTTAACCCATTTGCAAGCCAACAATTTGGCGAGTGCAGGGGCCATCGAGATTCCGGCCTTTCTTATTGAAGTGATTTCTACTTACGATGCAGCCCAAAAGATCGTGGACAAGATGACCGATTACCGGGCGGCAGGGGTGCAAGTGGTCTGGCTCATTTATCCTATTCAACAGCAAGTACATGTGTATAACGGTCATAACCTGGAAAGTATGAGCGTCTGCATGGGCGAAAAAATCTGCTCTGCCGATCCGGTGCTGTCCGCCTTCGCCTTTCCTGCGAGCGATATTTTTAAAAAAGCGGAGGAGCAGCAATAAAGTTTCCGCACCCAGCCTCTTACCGATTGCCACCCAGCCCTTCATAGTTCATAGTTCCCTTTTTCATGGCGGATTCTACACCACAGTTTCAACGTTCTTTAGGTCTGCTTGATGGCACCATGCTGGTGGCGGGCGGAATGATCGGCTCCGGCATTTTTATCGTCAGTGCCGACTGCGCCCGTTCGGTAGGCTCCGGCGGCTGGCTGCTGCTGCTCTGGCTGGTCACGGGCATTATTACGGTGGTGGCGGCACTGAGTTACGGCGAACTGGCAGGCATGATGCCCACAGCGGGCGGACAGTTCGTGTATATCGAGCGGGCGTACGGCCAATTGCCCGCTTTTATGTATGGCTGGACGGTGTTTGCGGTGATTCAGACCGGCACGATTGCCGCAGTGGCAGTGGCGTTCGCCAAGTTTACGGCGTACTTTTTTCCGGCGCTGGGGCCACAACATGTCCTGGTGGAAATCGCTGGACTGCCCATCTCGGCGGGCCAATTATTCGCAATTGCCATGATTATTTTATTGACAGTGGTGAATAGTCGGGGCATTCAAAGCGGCAAAATCATCCAGTTGATCTTTACTTCTGCCAAATTACTGGCTCTGCTGGCCCTGATCGTCATCGGTTTGGCTATTGGCCTCAACAGTGTGGTTTTTTCCCAAAATCTGCAAAATTTCTGGCAGGCCTCGCAGACTTCGCAGGTGAATGGCGTGTGGACTACGGTGCCCATCGCAGGTCTGGCTCTGCTGATGGCGTTTGGCTCCGCGATCATCGGACCGCTGTTTTCGAGCGATGCCTGGAATAATGTGACTTTCGTGGCCGGGGAAATGAAAAATCCGCGCCGCAATATCCCGCTCAGCCTGCTCTTTGGCACCTGTATCGTGACGGGGCTGTATTTGCTGGCCAACCTCGCTTACATCGCCCTACTGCCTCTGCATGGCGACCCGAACGCCACTGATGTGGTGGGCCAGGGCATTCAGTTTGCCGGTGGCGGCACGGATCGGGTGGGTACGGCAGCGGCCTCCATGATTTTTGGCGGCCTGGCGGCAGGACTGATGTCGGCACTGATTATGGTGTCCACTTTTGGCTGCAATAATGGCCTCATCCTCTCCGGCGCGCGGGTGTATTACGCGATGGCGATAGAAGGTTTGTTCTTCAAAAAAGCGGCTACGCTGAATGCGCGGGGGGTACCCGGATTCGCGCTCGCCATTCAGGCGGTATGGGCCAGTATGCTCTGTCTGTCAGGCACCTACAATGCTTTGCTGACCTACTGCACCTTTGCTTCGCTGATGTTTTACATCGTCACTATCGGCGGCATTTTTATTCTGCGGCGCAAAGAACCGAACGCCGAACGTCCCTACCGGGCGGTGGGTTATCCATTCGTACCGCTTTTGTACATGCTGCTGGCCGGGGCGATCTGCGTGATTTTATTGATCGAAAAACCGCGTGACACCTGGGCGGGCGTGTTCATTGTTTTGCTGGGCATACCTATTTATTTTTTGCAAAAAAGGCTGGGGAACCGCCCAAATGCAGGCGAATAAGTTCCTCCCTGCGCCATGTGGAATCATTTTTGCAGGAAGGCATTGTTTCCGTTTAATCCCCTTTATTTCCACCAATTGCACCCGATTATTTTACAATCAAACCGTCACCCATGACTCGGTTGGTTACGCTATTTTTTTTACTCTTTGCTACCCATATTTCTGCCCAAAGTGTTCAGTGGTTAACGGCCTGTACCGGCCAATCCTTTTGTTTGAGCCCAAGTAATTGTACCCAGGGCAATGTGCTGATGACGGCGGCGGCGGTCACCAGTTGCAACACCAGTCAGGAAATGAGTTATACGTATAAAATTGATTTACAGGGAAATGGATCTATTGATATTCAGGCGGATGGAGATACGGTCAGCGGCACTTTTGCCAAAGGCATTCACCGCATTACCTGGCGCGCTACGGACATGTGTGGAAATGCACTCACGTGTTCCTATTCGTTTACGGTCAAAGACTGTACTCCGCCCAATATGCTGTGCCTCAGTAGCGTCTCGAAGACCCTGAATGTACCGGATTGCCAGACGACTTTCACGGCCAGGCAATTTATCTTAAATTCTTCGGACAATTGTACGCCGAGCAACGGCATCCAGTTTGCCATACGGGAACAGAACACAGGCACGGGTTTTCCCACGGATACCAGCGTTACTTTTGGAATATGCAGTCAGGGTCTGCATACACTCGAGGTATGGGGAAAAGACGTCAATGGGTTGACCAGTCAATGCAATACTTATGTATTGATACAGGATGGCTCACCAGCTTGCGCCTGTATTACGGATGCCAATGTTATGGCATCGGGCTGCGTTCGTACTGCTGCCATGACCCGGCTGCCTGATTACCAGGTGCGGCTGAAAGTAGAATCGGTGGGCGGCACCGGGGGCCAGATCACTAAGAATACAGTGAAAAATACGGTGGATTCCTGCTTTTCGTTGACTGGCCTTAAATTGCCGCTCACCAGGACTTATCGGGCAACGATCAGTGCAGAACGTTTTGAGAATGCCCTCAATGGGGTCACTACTTTCGATCTGGTACAGATGAGCAAGCACATTCTGGGCATAACATCATTGACCGACCTCTATCAGGGTATTGCTGCTGATGTGAATAACAGCCAGACGATCACCGGCGCTGACATTGTGCAGGCGCGCAAACTCATCCTCGGCATCTATGATTCATTTCCGGGGGTACCATCGTGGCGGCTGGTGCGGCCTGTGCTGAATCCCACTGATTTCAGTGCCTTCAGCGCAGTAAAAGATACCTACCAAATTATAATACCTGCCCTGGCGGGCGATGTGACGCTTCCTGCCACCCCTTTTATAGCGGTCAAGACGGGCGATGTCAATTTTTCCGCCCTCCCGTTTGGCGGCGAAGCCGAAAGTCGTGGCGGGCCGCTATCCCTGCAAATCGCCGATCTGCACCTGGCGGCCGGAGAAGAAACAGTGGTTCCGATCCGGCTGGCCGAAGCAGCGACTTTGTCGGGCTGGCAACTGGCATTAGGCACCGATCCAATGGCAATACAGATCACCGATGTGCAGGGATTGGCGGAGGAAGATTACCTCCGTTCAGCAGACGGCAGTTTGCGTGCGCTGTGGTTCGACGGCCAAGAGCAGCATTTTGCCGCAGGCACTATTGTTTTTACTTTGAAAATCAAGGCTTTGCGTCCCGTTTGGCTGAGTCAGGCCCTGCGGTTGAATCCTTCGGAATTACCTGCCGAAGCATATACGGGCAATGTGGCCCGTCATCCTTTGGTGCTGGAATTTGGTACTAAATCAGCGGAGGCAATCACGTTTTTCCCACCGCAACCTAATCCGTTCGCTGCAGAGACAACTTTCCAATACCGGCTCGAACAGCCTGGCGAAGCAGTGCTGGAAATCTTTGATGCCGCCGGACGATTGGTCTATGCCCAAACAGTGTCTGCGGCGGCGGGCCTGAACAGCATTTCTTTGCCGGCTGCTGCATTGCGCGGTGCGGGGGTGTATGCGTTTCGCTTACGGGCGGGCGGGCACATGTATAGCGGGCGGTTGGTGCGGATGTAAATTTTAAATATTGCCCTTTCTTTACTCATGTCCACCTCTCTTGATGACTAAGAAACGTCGTCTGCCGCGCATTTTGCTGTACATATTACTGACATTGCTGGTCATTTGGTTCATGGCTGTGCAAAGCGGCTGGATGGCCATGCGTACTCCCGATGCGGAATGGCTACGTAAACTCCGGGAATCAGGCCAGTCACTTTCCCCGCATTTTTATGAAATACCGGACGCGAACGGACGTGCTATCCACACGATTCAGGTAAGTGCCGCCGATTCGCTGCCGCTGGCAGTCTTGGTGCATGGTTCTCCCGGCTCTGCGGATGCCTATCTGACTTATTTGGCGGATACCGCATTGGCCAAAGGGCTGCGTTTGGCAGCGATTGACCGGCCCGGGTTTGGTTACACGACCGGATTTGGCAAGCCGGAGCCATCGCTGGCTGCGCAGGCGGGTGCGGTGTGGGCGGTGGTGCGGGAATTGTCCCCGCAGCGCAAAGTCATCCTGGTTGGTCACTCGTTGGGTGGGCCGGTTATCTGTCGTTTGGCGATGGATCATCCCGATGTGGTGGCCGGGCTGGTCATCGTGGCGGGTTCCATTGATCCCGATCAGGAAGAGCATCCGTGGTGGCAGGCGGCGATTGATCCGCCACCCCTCAAATGGTTGATTCCTATCGCTTTGTGGACCAGCAACCACGAGATAAAACCGTTGGAAAGTGAGATGCGGGCGATGCTGCCGCTGTGGTCCCGCATTACCTGTCCAGTCCGGGTGCTCCATGCACAAGACGATCAGCTGGTGCCGGTGGCCAATGCCGAATTCGCCCGTCGCCAACTGGTCAACAGTTCCGATTTGCAAGTGCAGATTTTACCGACCGGCGATCATTTTATTTTATGGAACAACCAGACGGCGGTACATGCAGCAGTATTGGATTTGGCAAAAAAAGGGGACTGGAAAGCCCCGGCGGACGAAGCCGGAAATTAAAAACGTCTTAAAAACGAGAAATTTACCAAGATTGCGCGGCCCTGCTAAAAGATTGGGCCAATTCTTGCTAGCAACAAGGACCTCCTCCTCCTCCTATCGTATTGTTTTTCAATCACATATCTCGCCGCACAGCCGGGATGAGGTTTTTTTATTCTCCTAATTCAGTTATCAATTAATGAAAAACACGGTCATCATTCTTTTGGTACTTTCTCTGGGTACCTATTTCATCTCCTGCGTCCATGATACAGAGACGAGTACCGACACGCTGCTGGAATTGACTTTAGACAAAAAATCGCCGACTGACTCGTATCAGGGCTATATCATGCCGGAAAGCGATAATTATGCGGCTCTCCCCAACCAGGACGCCAAAAATCCGGTCACGGAAGCCAAGGTGAATTTGGGCAAAATGTTGTTCTTTGAAACCGGGCTGGGGCTGGAGCCAAAATATGCCGTCTCCAAAGTGGCTTACTCCTGTAGCAGCTGTCATGTGCCTTCGCGGGGATTCACGGCCGGGATTTTTCAGGGCATTGCCGATGGCGGGCTGGGATTTGGGCATAGTGGAGACGGGCGGTATAAAAACCCGCTGTATTCGGGCGATGAAGTGGATGCGCAGGGTGCCCGGCCACTGCCGACGATCAATACAACTTATGTAACCAACGCACTCTGGGCCGGTACTTTCGGCTCATTTGGTATCAATGCTGGTACGGAATCTATCTGGAACCAAGCGGATACCCTGGTAAATATCAACTTCAAAGGGCTGATGGGCCTGGAGGCCAATAACACGCGCGCCCTGATCGTGCATCGTCAGGTAATCAATAAAGCGGTGACGGATTCGCTGGGTTACACGCCCCTGTTCGATGCGGCTTTCCCGGATATTCCTGAAAGTGAACGCTATACTCAGATGACTGGTGCTTTCGCAATTGCCGCTTATTTCCGCACTATTCTGACCAATCAGGCCCCATTTCAACGCTGGCTGAAAGGAGAAAAATCGGCCATGACGGAAACCCAGAAAAAGGGTGCCCTGCTTTTCTTTGGCAAGGCAGGTTGCTCCAATTGCCACAACAGCCCGTCGCTGAACAGCTCACCGCACCAGTTTTTTGCTTTGGGGGTCAATAATTTGTACCAAAGCGGACACCTGGTGTTTCGGACCGGTGCCACGGATCGGCGCAACCTTGGCCGGGGTGGTTTTACCTATCGGGAGGAGGATATGCACAAGTTCAAAGTGCCCCAACTTTATAACCTGAAAGATGTGGATTTTTATTTCCACGGGGCCAGCAAGACTTCGCTCCGGGCAGTGGTTGATTATTTTAATGCCGGTATTCCTGAGAATCCGCTAGTGCCTGCCAGCCAGATCACCGCGCTTTTTCATCCGCTGAACCTGACCAAAGAGGAGGTTACCGACCTGGTGGATTTTCTGGAAAATGGCTTGTTCGATCCGAATCTGGCACGTTATGCCCCGGCCCAGACCATGTCCGGTAACTGTTTTCCAAATAATGACTATCCTTCGCGGGTGGAGACAGGTTGCCAATAACTGATCCTTTTCTATCACATTTTAATAAAAAAATGGTTTCCATTGATGAAAACCCTGTTTCCCTGTTTGCCCGTATTGGGTGGCTTGCTGGTCCTGACGGCATTGCTCTTTCCAGCGGCCGGTTGTTACTATGATAACCTGGAAAAACTCTATCCCGAACTGCTCCTGAATGAAGACTGCGATACTTCGCGCGTCATTAGTTACCGGACCGATATTGCGCCCATTCTGGAGGTTTCCTGCGGGGCCAACGACAACTCCTGCCACACGGCATATAATGTCGGCGGCGGCTACGTCTTTGATCGTTATAGTAACGTAAAAAGCGCGGTGAATGACGGCAAATTCCTCAGTTCCATTACCTGGAACGGCAATGCCATTCGTATGCCGAAAGGCAGTTCGGCCCAATTGGGCGATTGTACTATTGCGAAAATCGAGAAGTGGATTGATGCGGGTAGCCCGGATAATTAATGCTTTGAAATTCGCTTAAAGCAATAGCCCTTTTCCTTATAATATTTCAACACCTCCGGCAGCACAAAACGCAGATTTTTTTCTGCTTTCAAACTATCATGTAATACTATAATAGAGCCCGGCCCGGCGTACCGCAGCACATTGTCCAGACATTGTTGCGGCGTAATCGTCTGGTCAAAATCACCGCTGAGCACATCCCACATAATGATCTGGAAATGGGGCCGGAGCGAACGGCTTTGGCTGGGCCGGAGGCGTCCGTAGGGCGGGCGGAACAGGCGACTGTTCACGGCCTCGGCGCAGCGGCGCACATTGTCGAGGTAGGGTAGGGGTTTGGTGTTCCAGCCGTTGAGATGATGGAAAGTGTGGTTGCCGACGGCATGACCTTCGGCCAGCACCCGGGCATATACTTCGGGGTGGCGCTGCACATTGTCGCCGACGCAAAAGAAAGTGGCTTTCGCACCGAAAGACCGCAACGTATCCAGCACCCAGGGCGTCACTTCGGGGATCGGTCCATCGTCGAAAGTCAGATAGAGCACCCGCTCGGCAGTGGGTACCGACCAGGTGTAGGCTGGAAACATAGCCTGCATGAATTTGGGCGTTTTGACCAGATACATTTTTCCGGCAAATATTGGTGAATCAGGCGGCAAGATAAGTCTAAAAAATTGGCTGCAAACAGGCCGACCAGACCGGCATCAGGAAGACATTGCCAGGATTTTACATTTTGACTTTAGCCAATACCGCTATTCTCCAACGGGAATCATTTACTTTTGCGCAAGCTTGGGCGACCCCTTTGAATTTCATCCGACCATTTCATTAAACTTCGCCTACGGGTTTTCTGCATAATGCGCGTTCGATTTGCTCCCTCCCCGACCGGCGCCCTCCATATTGGTGGTGTCCGTACGGCTTTATACAATTACTTGCTGGCCCACAAACACGGTGGCACTTTCCTGCTTCGCGTGGAAGATACCGACCAGACCCGCTATGTGCCGGGGGCTGAAAATTACATCATCGAGTCGCTGCGCTGGCTGGGGCTGCTGCCCGACGAGGGCGTGGGTTTTGGCGGCGATCTTGGCCCTTATCGCCAGAGCGACCGCCAGCCGATCTACCGCGAATATGCGGAACAATTGGTGTCCCTTGGTCAGGCCTACTATGCTTTCGATACGCCGGAACAACTGGACGAGCGGCGTAAAGCCATTGACAATTTTACATATAATTACCTGACTCGCAGTAGTTTGCACAATAGCCTGAGCCTGCCGTCGGAGGAAGTGCAAAGCCGTTTGGCGGCGGGCGCGGCGCACGTCATCCGCTTGCGGGTGGAGCCGGGCCGCGCCATTCACATCCACGATCTGATCCGGGGGGAAGTGGTATTCCAGAGCGACGAACTGGACGATAAGGTGCTGCTGAAAGCCGACGGCATGCCCACTTATCACCTGGCCAATATCGTGGATGACCACCTGATGGGCATCACCCACGTCATCCGGGGCGAAGAGTGGCTGCCGAGCACGGCGCACCACATACTGCTGTACGAAGGTTTTGGCTGGTCGGACACGATGCCGCAATTTTCGCACCTGCCGCTCATTATGAAGCCGGTGGGCAATGGCAAACTGAGCAAGCGCGACGGAGCCAAATTCGGCATTCCCGTGTTTCCGCTATCGTGGCCCCTGCCGGGCGAAACGGCTCCCCCCGAAGATCATTTTCTGGGCTTTCGGGAAGCGGGTTTTTTACCGGCGGCGGTGATCAATTTCCTGGCTTTGCTGGGCTGGCACCCCGGCGGCGATCAGGAGATATTTACGCTGGATGAATTAGTACAGGCTTTTTCTTTGGAGCATATCAGTAAGGGCGGCGCGCGTTTCGATTACGAGAAGGCGAAGTGGTTCAACCAAAAATACCTGCAAATGCTGGATAATTCCACATTAATGGCCTATATTCGCCCTCTGGCAGCGCAAAAAGGCTATGCGGTGAGCGATGAATATTTGGCGCAAGTGGCGGGCCTGATGAAGGAACGAGTGACTTTTTTGCCGGATTTCGTCGAAGTAGGTTACTATTTGTTCGAGCCGGTGCGCGACTACGATATGGAGACGATCAGTAAAAAGTGGCAGCCAGAGTGGACGCCGGTCTTTGAACAGATGACGGCTTTTGTGGAAGGCTATACCCCATTTGAAAGTGCGGAGCTGGAAACAGCAGTGAAGCAATTCATCACCGATCAGGGCTTGAAACCAGGGAATTTACTGCCCCTGTTGCGCGTCGCGTTGGCGGGTACCATGAAGGGGCCGGCCATTTTTGATATGGCGGTGGCCCTGGGCCAAACCGAAACCGTGCGCCGCCTGCGGGCAGCATTGGCAGTGTTTAATGGAAATAATTGAGCAAAAAGAAAGGGCACTGCGTCCGCATTATTAAAGTTTTGACTGGCAGATCACAATGTTCCTTGCCGAAGCATCTATACCGTAAGAGGCTGGTATTTGTTTAAAACCTTTTCCGCCCTTGCCAGGCAAGTTTTATTTTTCATAAAACCCTACCCTATTTCTGATGGCCAAAAAGAACGAGTCTGTACCGAAAGCACCTGTACCTAAAAAGAAAACCGGACTACCCGACTTTGATATTTATATCAATGAACAGGGCCACATTGTGAAAAACTACGACGTGAACGAAGTCAACGAATTCCTGAATGAGCACGTACCAGACAAAAAATTAGAAGAAGGAGAAATGAACCACCAGCAGTAATCTGTTCTTCGTGCTGGAATCCACCGCTCTGTTGCTTTTAATCCCTGATTTAATCCCACGGCAAAAAATATTCTCAAAAACATTCCGGGAGGCACCCCGCCGACCGATCGAAACACGTTCGTATGACCAACCGGTTCAACAAGTTGCTCCGGTCACTACCCGTTTTAGTTGGGAGTGGCCTGCTGTTCTTTCTGCCGATCGGCCTGTATGCCCAAGTTGATAAGTTCAATTTCAACTATTCCGGCCCGACTACGGTAAGCGCTGGTGCCAGTTGTAGCCGGACGCTGGCCAGTGCCATCGTACCCTTGCCGACGGTGACCTCTACGGTGGGTGCCAATATTACCATGTCTATGCAAGACCCCACTGAAACCACCGATAACTATGGTTTTAACGTACCAATTACCGCACCCAATGCTATTTCGGTGGGCTGGTTAGTGAAGGACGATCAGGGTCATCAGGCGCATTTTTATTTTACGATCAATATAGTGGACCTAACCCCGCCGGTTTTTACCCTGGCGAGTTACCCGGCTAATGTTACGTACCCATCTGTGGTGGTCGTCCCCGCAGCCACCAATCCGCCGGTAGCCGATAATTGCACCCCTTCCGGCCAGATTGATGTTGATTTGGTACAAAGTACGCCGCCCGATACTTGTGCGGCCGGTACTTTCACCCGCACTTGGACGGCCACCGACCTGGCTGGCAATACGACAGTATTCACCCAGACGATCACGATCAATGCCGATACTGCTCCGCCTACTTTCAGTTCTCCGCCCCAGAGCGGTTCGGCCTCCTGTGCCCAGCTGGCCACTGCTTATCCCAACTGGCTGGCTACTCAAATGGCCAATTTTGTGGTAGCCGACCCTTCCGGCATTCAGTCCATCACCAATGGCGGCCCGGCTACTTTTCCGTCGGGCTGTGCCATGCCGCTGACGGTTACTTTCCAGGCCACCGACAATTGCGGCCTGGCGCTCACCCGCACCGCTACTTTTACTACGACGGATACCAATCCGCCCGTGGTGGCCGTGGAAGCCCGGGACACCTTCGCTTATTGTTCTCTGACCAATGGGCATTTAGCGGCCCTCAACCAGTGGATCAGTCACCACGGCTACCAGCAGTCGAGCGATGCCTGTAGTTTGCCTTCCCAACTCACTTATTATATGCGCATTGCGGGCGTGCCCCGCGATTCCGCACAAGTGGTAGCCGCTTTTACGAGCTCACTTTCCGGCATTTGCAAAACCGTGGTCGTCGGCAGTGATACCTTCGATCAGGTGCGGGCAAAAGTGACGGTGGATTTCCTGGTGCGCGATGTGTGTGGCAATGAGAGTTATGCCGGAGCGGCCACCTTTGCCGCCATTGATACGCTGCCGCCGGTGATTATCGGCGTGGACAAAACCGTGGCCTGCGGCAGCAGCAGCAATCAGACCATGCTGAATACCTGGATCAATGCGCACGGCAATGCCACCGCTACCGATGACTGCTCCAGCGTTACCTGGACCGATTTTTCCTTTAAGACTTCTACCGGGCAGGTAGATACCGGTGCATTCAATACCGGCCCTTACCCAACGCTGGTGCCCAATGATTGCAGTTGGTATGTGGACGTTATTTTCCGGGCCACCGACCAGTGTGGTAACATCGGTTCCGATACGCTGCGTTTTCGTACCAATGATACTATTGCGCCGGTAATTGGCGGATTTACGCCCGTGACGACCATATATTGTCCGCTCACCGCCCCTACCGCTCCCACCGCCACCGTAACCGACAATTGTGATCTGTTGCCTGTTTTGGTCCGTAGTGCGCCGACCACTACGCTGCTGGCGTGTAGCGGCAACTACAATGTGCGGTTCATCTGGACGGCTACCGACGACTGCGGCAATACTTCCACTGCGGTACAAACTTTTCAGGTACGCGATACACTGGGGCCGGTATTTACGCTCGTCCCTGCGGCCAGGACTTTTCGCTGCGATACATTCGTACTGCCAGCCGCCGCTGTTAATGGCGTAGATGTCGCCGCCGATGATGAATGCAGCGTAGTCCAGCCAAATATTACCACGCAGGTTACTTCCAATCAAAACCCCGATCCTGCCGTTTGTGGTCATTATAACTACCAGATCACCCGCACTTTTACGGCCACCGACGATTGTGGCAATACGGGTACGGCTACTCAAATCTTGAATATTATAGACAATGTCGGGCCGGTACCGATGGGTGTGCTGGATACCACGGTGCTCTGTGAAGTGATCCCGGCGGTTTCCCCGCCGACTGCTATGGATATTTGTTCCGGGGTAACTATGCCGCCGGTTTTTATTAATCAAACGACTACGCCCGACTCTTGCGAGAACAATTATCTGCTCACACTGCACTGGCGCGCACAGGACGTATGCGGCAACACTACCTTTTTTGACCAGCTCATCCATGTGCATGATACGATGCCACCGACCCTGACGGGGATTCCGGCGGACATCAGCGTGGAGTGTGATGCTATTCCGGAGCCGCCGCTGAACAGCACTTTTGTGGCTAACGACAATTGCGACCAAACGGTGACTATCAGCCTGACCGAATCGGAAACCCGCGATACCAGCCTGAGCAGTTGTGCGCATTGGACCAACTACATACTGCACCGCACCTGGACGGCGACGGACAACTGCGGCAACTCCCGTGCTTACACGCAAAACATTCAGATTGAGGATAATACTGCCCCGGTATTGATCTTGCCGGATGCCTTGCAATTGTCGAATGATCCGGGCGACTGCGGCGTGGCACTGATCATTCCCGCGCCGGTCTCGGTCTATGATGTATGCAGTTCTTCCAGAAATAATATTACGCTGCGCGATACCAGCGCATTGGTAAGCACCAGCGGCGGACCGCTCACCACTACGCCGGTGGATACGGTTGTCTTTCAATGGGTAGCACCCAACCTGCCGCCGGCCAGCCCGGTAGTGGGCAATGCTACTTTGACGGTGTATCTGGATAATGCGGATTCTGAAGCTGCTTCAGAGCGATTTACCATCCTAGGCGACGACAACCAGTCGCTGGGACTTACGGCACTTACGCCTACCCAATGTGGCTCCAGCACCACCGTCGTGACCATTCCCGAGGATAAACTCAATGTCTGGTTAGCCGATGGACTGCTCACCTTGCGGCTGGCGCCCAGAAGCACGGGCGGTAGTGCTGCCAACGCTATTTGTGCGGGCGGTCGTGCCCGTGCCTTGCTGACTTATCAGATAGCCACGCCGGAGGTGCCGGTGGCCATCACCTATCAGCTGGATACCAATGCTACGCAGAATTATCCGCCCAGCGGGCCTCAATTTGTAGGGACGGGCAACCACACTATTCTCTATACAGCCACGGACTGTGCGGGTAACACGAGTACTGGTCTGCTCACCCTGAATATTGCGGATACGGAGCCACCCGTGGTGAATGCTCCCGCTCCCATCACTGCTTATGTGGGGCAAACTAATTGCCAGGCCACGGTAACGCTGCCTTTCCCGACCATAACGGACAATTGCAGCGTGGCCGGTCGGTTGAGCCGCGCCTCGGCCATCGTGGATGTAGGTTTTATGAACGATGCGAATGCAGGGTGGATACCGAAAAACATCACGTTGAATGTACCGGGCTTGATTCCAAACGCAGTAGGAAATGGGAAATTAACGATCCGGCATAAAGGCGATAATTCCCAAAATGGCGAATTTTTCAATATTAGAAATGAGGCGGGTGGTCAGATATTTGCTACTACTTTAGGGCCAGTGGCTGGCGAATGTGTACAGTTCCATGAATCTACTGCGTTGAACGTTACGGCAGCAAACATCAATAGTTGGGCAGGAACGGATGGCAATACTTTCTTTACAGCCCGGGCGAATAATGATGTTTTGAATTACATTGATTTTATCAACCCATGTGGGCCATTGACCAATATGATGGATGGCATAAGCCAACTACAGGCGGTACTGGAATATAATTATGCCCGGGTAGATTATGAGATCATTAAAGGCGGTTCCACTATTCAGAGTGATACGCTGCGCGGTAATCTGACCACGGTAACCCTGCCGCCCGGCGTTTATACGGTAAAATACCGGGTCACCGACAATAGTGGCGTGACCGGCACTGCTTCCTACTTGCTTACCGTGCGGGATACCGTAAAACCGAAAGCTTTTTGTCTGTCTAAAACCATTTTTTCCGACCCTTCCGGGTTGCAGCCTTATACCTTATTGCCTTCGGAAATTAATAATAACAGCATAGACAACTGCTCGGGGACCAACCTCACTTTTGCGCTCTCGCAGACGACTTTTACCTGTAATCAAGCGCCGAATAATTTTCCGATCACGCTGACGGTAACCGATACATCGGGTAATTCAGCGACCTGTACGGCTCTGGTGAAGGTAGAAACCACAGTGTTGCGTCCCTACTATACCCCTGTTTGCGAGGGCGGCGACCTGTTTTTATTTACCGATTCCACCCTGACTACAACCAATAATATTTACACCTTCATGTGGACAGGCCCCAACGGCTATGTTTCCACCAGCCGGAACCCACCTAAAATTTCCACTGCCTCCAGTCAGAACGAAGGCACGTATGTCGTAAAAATAACCGGCATTACCGGCTGCACAGCAGTTGGCAGCGTCACGGTGGACCTGCTCAATCTGCCGACCCAACCGATTCTGAATATCAGTCCCGGTCCCTATTGTGAGGGTAATAATATCGTGCTGAGTACGCCCAGTTACAGCGGTCAGAATGTCAACTATCTTTGGTACGAAGGTAATCAGGCCAGCTTCACGCTATTGGCTACTACGGTCTCTTCCAGTTATGGCATCATCCAGCCCGCGTTGGGATCGCATCAATATTTTGTAAAAGTAGCCGGTAATGGCTGCACGTCTTCCAATTCGGACATTACTAGTATCAATGTAATTGGCAAACCCATAGCCTCGGTCGAACAACCCAGCATTGTGGTCTGTGAAGGGCGACCGATCAACCTGGGGACTACGTTGATAGGAAATAACTTGAAATACAAATGGACCGGGCCGGGCTACATGGATACTGTGCAATATCCAATGGTGACGGCGAGTGCTGTTCTGGCAAATGCCGGTATATACACCTTGGTTGTTACTAATAATGGCTGCGCTTCCGATCCGGCTTTCGTGGCGGTAACCGTAAAAGCCAAACCCGTCCGGCCACAGATTGTGCCCAATTCCAAAGTCTGTGAAGGGGCGAGCGTGACTTTGGTCAGCGGCAATTATACGGGTACGACTACTTATGTGTGGACCTCTCCGACTTTGGAAAAAATCACGACCACTATCAATACCCTGACTTTATCCAATCTCACGGTGGCCGATTCCGGCTTGTGGTCGCTTACCGTCGAGGCCCAGGGCTGCATGTCCGATCCTTCGCTGCCGGTTTCAGTGAAAGTGCAGGCTTATCCCGATATAGCGGTCGCGCCTACTGCCAAACTCTGTGAAGGACAACCTCTGGATATTTTGCCCACTGCCAATACCATTGATACCCTGCTTTGGACATGGACCGGGCCGGGTGGCTTCCAAAGTTTTCAGAAAAAACTCCTTCGAAATCCAGGTGTTCCAGGGCAATATAAAGTCGTCGGTAAAACAACTTTTGGCTGTGCCGATTCGGCTTTTGTTACTGTCACCTTGTCGCCCGCGCCAGTGATAGATACCGTGACTAATAATGCGCCGGTCTGCACCTACTGTAATACCAATGCCGTACTGCAAGCCACTATTTCGGGCCAATACGGGCCACTTACCTATCAATGGAAATGGGAGGGCAATTTCTACTCCACGGATCCCAGTCCGGTGATAGCCAATGTCTGCGTCACGAACAATGGCAATTACAGCCTGATCGTAAAAGACTCACTTGGATGTCCGTCCCTGCCCAAATCTACGATGGTGAGGGTGCAAAAAATACCCAATACGCCCGTTGTTGCTGCGGTTGCAGCGGTATGTCAGGGTCAATCGGTCATCCTTACGGTGACCAACGCCAATGAATACACTGGTACTGTACACTATAACTGGATACCTCCGGCTGGCCCCCCCATAGTAACTACGCAACCAAGCCTGACTATTACTAATATAAACACTACGAGCGTTTACAAAGTATGGGTCAAGGTGGACAGCTGCCAATCCCAGACTTTGGATATTTTGATACCGGTAAAACCGGTGCCTCCCCCGCCGGTGGTTACCTCGACTGACCCGGTTTTATGTGAGGGGGAGAAGCTGGAATTATTTGCCAATCCTTCTTCCCCCAGTTATTTATACAACTGGAAAAAAGAACCCGGCAGTTTTGTTGCCACGGGTCCCAGCGCAGACAAGCTCAACGTAATGTTGGCGGATAGTGGTCTGTACTCGGTGCAGGTAATTATTAATGGCTGCACTTCCCCTTATAGTGCGCCCCTCAAAATAACGGTGAATCCGAGACCAACCAAGCCTTTCCTTTTTGAGATAAGTTCCATCTGCCTGGATGATCCAACTGCCAAGTTGATATTGAAGGTACAACCCGTTGCCAGCGGGGCGAAGTACCAGTTCTACAATAAGGATACCAATACGCCGCTGGGAGCCCCTATTTCAGGTACTACTTATCAAACGTCCGATTTGAGTGGCTTGCACCCGGGACTAAACAAGTTTTATGTGATCGCCATTCTGGACTCCTGTCAATCTCCACCTTCCGACGAAAAAACCTTACAGATAGATACCATCCCCAATATCACCGCCTATGCCGGGGAGGATTATAATGCCTGCGATTCCAAGCCCTTTTTGCTCAACGCTGCCGATCCCGGGGATGGTACCTGGACACCAGTGAACGGCCCGGCTACGCTGACCACCATATTGAATCCTAATAATGATAGCACACTGGTGAGAAACGCAGTAGCAGGTAATGTATATCTCTATAAATGGACGCTTTCCAACGGGGCCTGCAAAAACTACGATGCCGATACCGTCCAGGTGACGGTTGTTCCTGGCGAGACGGCGATGGCGGTTCCTGATATTCTGGCTTGCGACAGCATAGTGCAATTGAGTGCTACGCCAGCCATGAATACTATTGGTACCTGGACTCAATCGGCCAATCAGGCCAATATTAACAATATTGTCATTACCGATCCCAGCAATCCAAATACCACCGTGCGCAATATGCAGCCGGGTCGGATATATATTTTCGACTGGAAACTGACCGATATTGGCTGTGGCCCCAGCGAGGCAAGAACTAAAGTACATTCATTGAGTAACAAGCCTGATATTGGGCCGGACCGGGATGTCTGTACTGCGGATGGCCGCACTACGCTCGACCCGACTACTGACCTGCCGACGGAAGAAACCGGATTTTGGTCGGCCAAACCGGGCTCCCCCATCACCTTTGGTACTCAGAGCAGCAGTCCGGGTAACGAAAGCACCTCGGTCGGCAACCTGCAGCCCGGCCCGAATGAAATTTACTGGACTACCAATGATGGCTATTGCGGCAATGATTCGAGGGATACGATCATCATCACCTTTGGCCAATTCCCGGTCGCCAATCCCGATCAGGAGACTGTTCCTTTCGGTACGGAAGTTCCCATCAATGTCTTGACCAATGATGTAGTTCCAGACAATTATAGTGTTCGTATTATCACTCCACCAGCGTTTGGCAACTTCGATAGCACCGGGTTAGGACAGTACACCTACTTTCCTTCTATTTCTTCTCAAGACGATCAGTTCTTATACGAAATTTGCAATACGGAGTGTACCGAAAATGCGTGCAGCAGAGCCACTGTGCAGTTGTTGGTACAGACCGCTGATGAATGTTTGCTGCCTACCCTGATCACGCCCAACGGCGACAAAGTAAATGATGTACTGTTTTTCCCCTGTATCAATAGCGGGGGTGAAGGAACCGGTAGCGGCGAACTGACTGTTTTCAATCAATGGGGCAATGAAGTTTTTCACGCCAAGAATTACATTAATAACTGGAGTGGTACTTACAATGGAGAGGACTTGCCGCCCGGCACCTACTACTACATTCTGGATGCCACCTATCTGCCAAAACCCGTGAACCGTTTCCTGATTATTCAGCGGTAATTTTAATGATCGAATCATGGGTTCGATCAAGTAATCAACTGAATGCTAAGCACTTAGGCCTGCCAGATTTCAAAAACCTGGCAGGCCTGGTCACCAAAAGCGGGAGCATCAGCACGCATTATTAACCAATAAACCAGTAACTGATTAACCAATCAACTACAAACCATGAGGCACATTTACTTCATTTCCATATTCTGGATCGCCGCCTCGCAACTGGCATCCGCGCAGCAGGAACAGCTCTATACGCAGTTCATGCACAACAAGCTGGCCTGGAATCCGGGGTACGCGGGCAACTTTGAGTCGCCTACCCTGGTCGCGGTCTATCGCAATCAGTTTCTGGGACTGGACGGAGCACCGCAAACCTTTGCCCTTTCCTTCAATATGCCCTATAACAGTGAAAAAAACGTGGCTTTCGGGGTCAATATCATTGGGCACACCATTGGTATTACCAAAATCATTAATTTGGATTTGCTACCTTTTACCTACATCATTCAGATGAAAAATGGTAATTTCGGTATTGGCATTCAGGTAAGTGTACGCCAGTTTTCGCAGAATTGGGGGGATGCACGTTTGATTACCTCCGGCGGCAATGACACGGCAATTCCAACGGAGGCAAATAACAAAATCATCGTCAATCCGGGGGTTGGTTTTTTTTACAAATCTACTCGCAACAATTGGTATGCCGGGGTGGCCATACCGAGGCTAATTCCCTACAATATTGATTTTTCTTCTTTTGGCGAGAAAGATGATATTTCGCGGGAAGTCTTTCATTGCAACGCCATGGGCGGTTATACTTTTAATACCAGTAAGGATATTAAAATTGTCCCTCAGGTGCTGATGAAATACGCCGCCAATGCACCCTTCCAGGCGGATATCAATGGTACTGTTATGCTGAAGGATAAATATTTAGCTGGTCTTACTTACCGCACTGGCGGAGGCCCGACGACAAAAATTGGTGAAAGCATAGATTTCCAACTCGGACTACAAGCCACCGAAAAACTGTTTTTCTGTCTTTCCTACGATTTCAGCCTGACACCCCTGCGCAAATACCATGCTGGTTCGATAGAACTCACCGCCCGCTATTGGTTCAATCCGCCAGCACTGGAAGGTACTATAATTGAATTTCCGTATTGATACAGCCGTAAACGCATAGTAGAAAATATTGGCATATCAAACACCACATTTTCCCAAAATACGTTCTTGTTTAACCGCTTCAACCGCCATAGCCTTTTTTAACTGCCATAGCCTTTTTCAGGCGAAGGCAGTAAGGCGAAGGTGGTAAGCCTACAACCCAATATCCCCAATCCAGGCCGGTTTTCCCATACTTTCAACATTTATCCAATCATTTTGAAAAAAATGCTCCGCACACTAATCCTTGTTCCCCTGCTGATGCTCCTGGCCGTTGCTACCTTGTCGGCCCAGAACTCTTCCAAGAGCAAGTCCAAAGACCGGTTTCGGGAAAAAGACGACCCTGAAAACAAGGTTACTATTCTCAATGTCATCACCGTCAACAGCCCGGAAAGGGACTATGCCCCGGCTTTCTTCGAAAACGGGATCATTTTTGTCAGCACCCGGAAAAAACGCGCCGCCCCGAGCGGGGAGTTTTTCTCTGATCTCTACTTCGCTCCTTTCGATCCGAATGGCAACCCGGCCACGGCACAGGATTCTCCGCTCGATCTGAATACAACTAAAAACGAAGGTCCGGTCACTTTCAGCCGCGATTTCAAAACGGTTTATTACACCCAGACCAATAATAAAAACGGGGTGATGAAGGCTGGAAAAGATGGTAAAGCCCACCTTAAAATCTACTGGGCAAAGGCGGGTCGCCGCTATTGGGAACCACAGGACGAAATGCCTTTTTGCAGTGACGATTATTCCTGTATGACGCCCAGTCTGAGTGTGGATGGCAAACGGATGTACTTTGCCTCCGATATGCCGGGTGGTTATGGCGGCTACGATATTTATTACGTTGACCGTACTGCTCCTACTCGCTGGGGCAAGCCGGTGAATGCTGGTCCCGAAATTAATACCCCGCAAAATGATATGTCGCCCTGCGTTACGCAGGCAGGCACTTTGTTTTTTGCCTCTGCCGGCCGTAACAGCATGGGTGGCCGCGACTTGTTTTACTCCAATCCGGTGGATGAGACTACTTTTGGCGATGTGGTGAATCTGAACAGCCCTTTCAACAGCGATGCCGATGAGTCCAGCATTATTGTGGATTTTGACGGCAAACGCGGATTTTTCGTCAGTGAACGTGGAACAGGCTACGGAAAGGCCGATATTTATTCGTTTTCCATCGAAAAAGGCATCGAAGGGATAGAGAAACCCAAACTCATTCCTGCCGAAATACTGGTACTCAATGCCAAGACCGGCGAGCCACTTAAAGGCGCGGCCATCCACATTTTGCAGCCCTCCGAGGATGGTTTCCGTAGTGGCAAAGACAATTTTTACACCATTGATCTGCTGCCCATTCAGGATAAAAAGAATGCGCTCAGTATGCAGCTCGTGCGGAAAGATGCCGAGGATATGGGCAATCCCGATCTGCTGACCAACGCGGTAGGTCGCGCTTCCAGCGATTTTGCCCGCTACCGCAACTACTTCATCCTGGTGAGTCTGGAAGGTTTCCGGACTGCCGAGCGGCTTATCGCCGCAGATACCAAAGAGAGCGGGCAATTGAAGTTTAACTTGCAGGAAGCGCCGCTTTGCCTCAAAGCCAGCGGTATTATTTCGACCGACAAATTTGGTACCCGCGTAGCCAATGCCACCCTGAAATTCGTCCATAAAGGCACCGGATTTGAGGAAAAAGTACGCACCACCTGGAGCGGCCAGTACGATGCCTGTCTGCCTTATGAAGGGGATTGGGTCGTCTATATCGAACGGGAACACTTTAAGCCGGAAAATTACCGAATGACGGCAGCGAAAGGTAAAACCGATTTCCAGGAAATTCGGCTGCGCCCGGTAGAGGGCGAAGTGGCCACCACGGTAGAAGAGGTAATGCCACTATCCAATGGCGTACAGGCTGGTTCTGTGCTGGTCATGGATAAAGTATTTTATGAATATAATAAGGCTACCCTCAATTACGGAGCTGTGCGCCACATGGATGCGTTGTATGAACTGATGCAGCGTTACCCGGAAATGGAAATTGAACTGGTTGTACACACGGATACGCGCGGGGATGCCAGACAAAATCAGGAACTGACCGAGGCCCGCTCCAAGAACGCCAAAACTTATCTGGTCTATCGTGGTATTGATGAAAAACGCATCAAAGCCTACGGTAAAGGCGAATCCGAACCACGTAACCAATGCACCGAGGGCGTAGAATGCAGTGATGAGCAACACGCCGAAAACAACCGCGTCGAAGTAAAAATTCAGAAACTGGGTACGGTGCTGCCGAATCCGAAACCTTGATATTGAGGAGCATAGTTTCTGATTATGTATAAAAATTCAGCCGTTGTTGACCACAGTCAACAACGGCTGAATTTTTATAAGTTGCTTGCAGATGAAAAAGGGACGCTGCTATGCTCCAATTGCTAATTGCTTTTTTAATTATTGCCTTACCAGCTCCACATATCCTGTTCGTGATTAAATAACTCATCTTCAATACGTTCGGCTTGCATGACCATATCTGTACCCGTCAGATAGTCCTGCAAACGCCGGTCGTAAATATTGTTTTCCTTGACCACCGTGGAGGCGAAATGCCGCATTTCAAACACATCTTCCCAGGTGGTAGTTGTGCTGTAATTGCCGCCTGGCGTCACCGCTTTATGATGGGCCAGCACGGCTCTGGCGGTGGGATAATGCACCCAGAAAAGCGGCTTTTCGTACCGGAAGTCGCCGTTTTCGTCCTTTACATCCACTAATGGCGCAATGCCCAGAATGCGTACGCGCAAGGCACCGGTGTTGGCATCAAAAAACCACGACTCTTTCAGCCGGAACCGCTTTACATCCTCCCAATTGATCGTGCTTTCCACTACTTCTACTTTATCTTCTCCCGTCTCCACATCAATATTGAGAATGGTGTCGGTTCGGAAAAGCACCTGCCGGATATCATCGGCATCCAGGAGTTTCGTAAAACGGTCGTCCGCAGTGCTATACACTGGCAAATCGCCATACAAAGCTGCTTCGGCCAGTATCTGGAACAAAGGCGATTCGGGGCTGACGAACGGCAGATTCATCTTTTCGCGGGTATCTACCACGCGCCAGAGACGTTTTTCCCAGAAAATATCCGCTTCGCGAATGGTTTGGTAAGGTAAAATCCGTTGTTCGGCTATTACGGCCCGCTGGGTAATATCGTCCAGCGGCGGGCCGGTCAAAGCCTCTACGGGTTCGGGCGTTTGAGCAAAAAGGAAATGTGCGGCGAGCAAAGCGCTGCCAAGACAACCCATACGACGGGCTGCCCGCAATGACTGACTTGTCATGTTGGTCGTGTTTAGTAGTATGAAAAAATGGGATGAAAAAGAAAAAATCGGTAGTGGAAAGGAATGGGCAATCAGCAATCGGAGTACAGCAGCATCCCGATTTCCATCAGGAAAACAATCACCAAGCCAAGTCCTTCGCAATCCACTCTCCCCCTTTACGGGGGAGTTGGAGGGGGCTCTGGGGGCCGGAAAGGGCTTTGCAATTCAAACGGGGGAAGAAACCAGCTATTTCGTTGTTAAAAATTTTAACAAGCGTTAAAAAAACGCGCAAAGTCCAGCAACGAATCAAAACGGAAGTCCACTGTCAGAGCAGCCAGTGCAGCCGCCTCTTCTTTTTTGCCAGCGATCAGCACAGTGCGCATCCCCAGTTTTTGGCCAAACAGTATATCCGAAGCGGAATCGCCCACCATCCAGGCCCGCGAAAAATCTATATTCGGGAAATCCACCATCGCCAGCCAGGCCATGCCAGTGGCCGGTTTGCGGCAGGAGCAGCCCGCATCGCTGCGGTGCGGGCAATGATAAGCCCGGTCAATACGCCCGCCTGCTGCGGTGGCCACGTTAAACATTTTGGTGTGTATCGCCGCCAGATCAGCCTCGGTCATCAAGCCCTTGCCAATGCCCGCCTGATTCGTAACCACCACAATATGCTGAAAATGAGCCGATAAGATGCGTAATGCCTCGTCCAGCCCTTCCGTGGGTATCCAGGCATCCGGCGTGCGTACGTAGTCGTTCGGGGTGCGGACATTCACCACACCATCGCGGTCGAGAAAGAGGGTCATCGGTGTCATGCGCGATAGGGTAGAAGTGTTTCGAGTCCAAAGCGAACTTTCGCCAGATATTTTCGTTTCATGCGGCAAAATACCAATAACCAATACACCAGTAACCAATAACTATATGCGCATCGCCATTCTATCCTCCAGTACCCGCGTGAATCGCCAATCGCATCGTGCGGCACTGGGACTGGCGCATTTTATCGAAAAACACGGAGTACATACGGCGGAAATCCTTGATTTAGCGGTTTCTAACTTCCCTTTATTGGAAGAAGTACTGCATCGCCACCCCAATGCGCCCACGGGATTGGCAGAATTTGCCGACCAGGTTCGTCAGGCTGATGCTTACCTGTTTGTGTCGCCGGAGTATAATGGCAGTTATACGGCGGCACTGAAAAATGCCGTGGACTATTTAAAAGAAGGCGAATTTGCCCGTAAAGTAATCGGCATAGTCTCCGTGACCAGTGGCCCACTGGGCGGTATTCGGGCCGCGCTGTCCATGCAACAACTGGTGTTGGGCATTGCCGGCATTCCTATTCCGCAGATGCTGACCATCGGCCTGGTGGGGCAGAAGTTTGACGAAGAAGGCCAATTACTGGACCCCACTTTTGAGAAAAATATCCAGACTTTTTTACGCCATTTTCTGTGGTTGGCCGAAGCCGTGGTGGACAAGAAAGTTGCCGAGGCGGATGGTACCGGCGGGTTCAGCCGCCGATTGCCCGAAGCGACCATTGGTGGTTAGTACCAGCGGGTTTAGTACACTGTAAATTAAGTTTCTTGGGTGAAGCGAGCGTGGCCTACCTCCCCCGGCCTACGGCCACCCCCTCCAAAGGGCAGGGCTGTTAAGTTCTCCTGAATTTTGGAAGGTCAATGATGATGAGGCAAATTTTGTTTTGTTTTAGATTTTTTTGAAAGTTTTTGACAACGTTACGAGGTTATTTTCTTTTAAAAGCCA